>NZ_JBITHE010000026.1:0-96579 GCF_044457665.1 Streptomyces sp. NPDC050535 | reverse complement strand
ACTTGGCGTTGATTTTTGGCACGCTGTTGAGTTCTCAAGGAACGGACGCTTCCTTTGTACTCACCCGAGAGACTCTCTCAGGCTTTCCTCCGGGCGCTTCCCTTCTGTGTCCCAAACACTATCAGTGAATTTCCGTCTCTCTGACCAACGTTCTGCGGACATGCAGAAGTTGACCCCGAGATAGGATCTGACAAGTTGGATGCTGCCAGGCAAGGACACTTGATCGCGTCACTCAGCCCCAAGCAGGAGTACGACTCTACATGCGGCGCCGGAGCGGGCGCAAATCGTTTCCGCTCTGCTCGACGGCCGCCAACCGGGTCCTCTCGCAGGGAACCTGCACTTCATATGACATACGCTGCTGAGCAGTGCGCCGTCCGGGACAGTCAGTGACGGCCCGTATATATCTCCGCCCCCGGGAGGCTTCCCATGACCACCGTGACGTCCCCTCTTGCAGGACGCGCCATCGGACTCGCCGCGGTTCCGGATCCCGTCTTCTCCGGGGCCATGGTCGGCCCCGGTATGGCGATCGACCCAGTGCGTGAGCCCTCGGAGGCCGTCGCTCCCGTTGACGGAGTGATCGTCTCGCTGCACCCGCATGCTTTCGTCGTCGTCGACAGCGAAGGCCATGGTGTGCTCACGCACCTCGGAATCGACACCGTGCAGCTCAATGGCGAGGGCTTCGAGCTGCTCGTCAACAAGGGTGACACCGTGACGCGCGGCCAGGCCGTCGTGCGTTGGAACCCCGCCGCCGTCGAGGCGGCCGGCAAGTCCCCGGTGTGTCCGGTCGTGGCACTCGAGGCCACCGCCGAATCCCTCTCCGACGTCCGCGAGGACGGCGATGTCAAGGCCGGAGACGCGCTCTTCGGGTGGCAGTGACATCTACGCCTTCGTGGGCGAAAAGTAGGACAACCACCACAGCGGCGCGATCCGCCGCACAATCGGAGACGGGTGAGATGGAGACAACGCTGCGAGGCGTCGGTGTGAGCCACGGTGTGGCGATCGGCGAGGTTCGGCACATGGGAACGGCGGTTCTCGAACCGCCGGCCAAGCAGATCCCGACGGAGGACGCGGAGCGCGAGCAGGGGCGTGCCCGCAAAGCCGTCGAGGCTGTGGCTGCGGACCTGATTGCGCGCGGCAATCTGGCGGGTGGCGAGGCTCAGGGAGTGCTCGAAGCGCAGGCCATGATGGCCGAGGACCCCGAGCTGATGGCGGATGTGGAACGGCGGATCGCTGTCGGCAGCACGGCCGAGCGCGCGATCTACGACGCGTTCGCCTCGTACCGTGCGCTTCTGGCCGGTGCCGGCGAGTACCTCGCCGGCCGCGTGGCCGACCTCGACGACGTGCGGAACCGTATCGTCGCGCGGCTGCTCGGGGTTCCCATGCCCGGTGTCCCGGACAGCGACGAGCCGTATGTCCTTATCGCTCGCGACCTCGCGCCGGCGGACACCGCACTGCTCGATCCCACTCTGGTGCTCGGATTCGTCACCGAAGAGGGTGGGCCGACCAGCCACAGCGCGATCTTGGCCCGGGCGCTCGGCGTTCCGGCCGTGGTCGCGCTGCCTGGTGCCGGCGAGATCGCCGAGGGCACGGTGATCGCTGTGGACGGCAGCACGGGTGAGGTCTTCGTGGAACCGAGCGCCGAGAAGAAGGCGCAGTTGGAGGCCGCCGCGGCGCAGCGCAAGTCGGCGTTGTCCGCCTCCACCGGTCCCGGCGCCACGTCCGACGGGCACAAGGTGCCGCTGCTGGCCAATGTCGGCGGCCCGGCTGATGTACCTGCCGCACTCGCGGCCGGAGCTGAGGGCGTCGGTCTGTTCCGTACCGAGTTCCTCTTCCTGGACGACAGCAAGCAGGCGCCGTCCGAGGAGAAGCAGGTCGAGGCGTACCGACAGGTTCTCGAGGCGTTTCCCGAGGGCCGTGTCGTGGTGCGTGTGCTCGACGCGGGTGCGGACAAGCCACTGGACTTCCTGACTCCGGCGGATGAGCCGAACCCGGCACTGGGTGTTCGGGGTCTTCGTTCACTGCTCGACCACCCCGATGTGCTGCGTACGCAGCTGACCGCCCTCGCCAAGGCTTCCGAGGGGCTGCCGGTCTACCTCGAGGTCATGGCGCCGATGGTCGCGGACCGCACCGACGCCAAGGCGTTCGCGGACGCGTGCCGGGCGGCCGGGCTCCAGGCGAAGTTCGGCGCGATGGTGGAGATTCCGTCGGCCGCGCTACGGGCGCGGTCGATCCTTCAGGAAGTCGAGTTCCTGTCCCTGGGGACCAACGACCTCGCCCAGTACACCTTCGCTGCCGACCGACAGGTGGGTGCGGTGTCCCGTCTGCAGGACCCGTGGCAGCCCGCGCTGCTCGACCTGGTCGCGCTGTCCGCCGAGGCGGCCAAGGCCGAGGGCAAGAGCTGTGGTGTCTGCGGTGAGGCCGCGTCGGACCCGCTGCTCGCGTGTGTGCTGACCGGTCTGGGGATCACCTCCCTGTCGATGGGTGCCGCGTCGATTCCGTACGTCCGCACAGCGCTCGCCAAGTACACGATGGCGCAGTGCGAGCGGGCCGCCGCCGCCGCGCGTGCGGCGGACACCGCCGAAGAGGCCCGCTCGGCGGCGCAGGCGGTGCTGTCCGGCGAGTAGCCCGACAGTGTCGTCGTTCGACTGGTGCCGAGGGGCGCTCCACCTGCCGGTGGGGCGCCCCTTCGGGTTCAGTGCGTGTGGCCCGTCGTTCCTCCGTCTTCACCGAGGTTGGGTGGCACGCAGTAGTCGACACCTGATTCCGGGGAGACCAGGTCTCCGGAATCCATGTCTGTGCAGTAGGCGTCGAAAACCTCCGCCGCGGTGAGGGGCTCCAGGTCCTCGCCGCGGAGTCGCCATCCGTAGACGCGGTCGGTCGTGTCGGGGGCTGTGGTGCGCATGACTAGTCCGCCGGCGCTCCGAGTGGCGATGCCGAGGGCCAGGACGGTGCTGAACTCGAGGGCTTCTGATTCGTCGAGGTGGACGGTGCCCGCGTCGTCGTGGGCTCGGAGTACGGCGAGGAGTGTTTCGGGTGCCGCCGAGACGCTGCATACGAGATGGAGTTCGCCGGATCCCGCGGTTTCGAGGATGCGGGTGAGCAGGTGGGAGGCGCGGGCGAAGGACGCGCGTCCGATGTCCTCTCCGCAGGACGCGCAGTCGCCGATGCGGGCCAGGAGTGTGGTCGCGTACTCCCAGGTCGCCCGGCGGACGGCCTCGTCGACCAGGTTGGGGACGAGTTCCTCGAAGGGCTGGCCCTCGTACATGACAGTGGGGCCGGTCGCCGCCAGTTCGGCTGTGAAGCGTGTCCGGCTGGACGGGGCGTCGGGCTCGATGCCACTGTCCGCGCAGAACTCGGCGTATTCCGCTGGGTCGAAGAGCGCCACCGTGGTGTGGCCGCCCTGCGCGGCGAGCGTCCTGAGCAAGGACTCCACTTGCTTGAGGTAGGTGGTGTGGTCGTCGAAGGTGAACGTGCGGTAGCACCGCATCGCCGTGAAGTCCGCCTCGTCGGTCAACAGGCCGATGGTGCCCGCGATTTCGCGGCGCAGGACGCGTCGCATGGTCTGGTGCTGGGTGTGCGCCATGTTTCCCCCTGTGCACAGTCGATCAATGCTCACTCACAGTAACTGGCGGCACTGACAACGTCGGCGGACGAGGGCGGTCCTCCGCGTCGCCGGTGACGAGCGGTCGGGGCGTGCGGCACGTCGTGAGCTGGTCAGGCGCGCTCTTTCGCCAGGTCTTCGTAGAAGCGCAGCAGTTCGACGTTGTCCACAGAGCCGAGGTTGACGGCCTTCTCCAGGGCGGCGCCTTGCAGCAGGCGTTTGATCGGGACCTCGATGCGCTTGCCGGTGAGGGTATGGGGGACGCCGGGGACTTCGATGACCTCGTCCGGGACATGACGGGGTGAGAGTTGCTCGCGGATGGTCTGTTTGATGCGGGTCAGCAGGGCTTCGTCGAGTGCGGCACCAGGGGCGAGGTGTACGAAGAGGGGCATCCAGTAACCGCCGTCGGGTTGTTCGATGCCGATGACGAGCGACTCCCTGATCTCGGGGAGGCGCTCGACGGCTTCGTAGATGTCGGCCGAACCCATGCGCACGCCCTGTCGGTTGAGCGTGGAGTCCGAGCGGCCGTGGATGACGACGGAGCCGCGCGATGTGACGGTGATCCAGTCACCGTGGCGCCACACTCCGGGATACGTGTCGAAGTAGCTGTCGTGGTAGCGACTGCCGTCGGGGTCGTTCCAGAAGCGGATGGGCATGGACGGCATCGGATTGGTGACCACGAGCTCACCGACTTCGTCGACGAGGGGCTTGCCGCTGGGGTCCCAGGACTGGAGGTCGGTGCCGAGGCCGGGCGCCTGGAGCTCCCCGAGGTACACCGGCAGCGTCGGGACGGCGCCGGCGAAGCAGGAGCACACGTCGGTGCCGCCGCTCACGGAGGCGATCCACAGGTCGTCGCGGACCTCGTCGTGGAGGTAGCGGAACCCGTCGGGTGGCAGGGGCGAGCCGGTGGTGGCGACGCACTGCACGCGCGCGAGGTCGAAGTCGTGGGAGGGGCGGACGCCCGCCTTGCGACACGCCATGACGTACGCGGCGGACGTGCCGAAGAGTGTCGCTCCCGTGCGTTCGGCGATGCGCCACTGGGCGCCGGTGTCCGGGAACCCGGGGCTGCCGTCGTACAGGACGATCGTGGTACCCGTGAGGAGCCCGGAGACCAGGAAGTTCCACATCATCCAGCCAGTGGACGTGTACCAGAAGAAGCGGTCCTCGGGGCCCAGGTCGCAGTGCAGACCGAGTTGCTTGAGGTGCTCGACGAGGATGCCGCCCTGGGACTGGACGATCGCCTTGGGGAGGCCGGTCGTGCCTGAGGAATACAGCACCCACAAGGGGTGGTCGAAGGGGACCTGTTCGAAGACGGGCTCCGTGTCGGCGGAGGTCAGGGCGGACCACTCCACGGCGCCCTGGGGAGCCTCGGTCCCGAGCAGGGGGATGTGCACGACCGCGCGCAGGGTCGGCAGTTCGCGGCGCAGTTCGGCGACGGTGTCGCGGCGGTCGTGCTGCTTGCCTCCGTAGCGGTAGCCGTCGACCGTGAAGAGCACGACGGGTTCGACCTGCTGGAAGCGGTCGAGGACGCTGCGGGCGCCGAAATCGGGGGCGCAGGACGTCCACACACCCCCGACGGCGGCTGTCGCGAGGAGCGCGATCACGGCCTGCGGAACGTTCGGGACGTAACCGCAGATCCGGTCCCCCGGGCGTACGCCCAGCGCGCGCAGTTCGGCCGCCAGGGAGCCGACCTGGCGCCGTAGCTCGGCCCAGCTGATGGGGACCGGCTCATGGGTCTCGTCGACGTACAGGAGCGCCGGTTCGTCCGAACGGGTGTCCGCCGCGCGCAGGGCGTGCTCGGCGTAGTTGAGGGTCGCCCCGGGGAACCACTTGGCACCGGGCATGGAGCGGTCCTGGAGCACGCGCGCGTGGGGGGTCGAAAACCGTACGTCGAACCATTCGGTGACGGCTTCCCAGAAGGTGTCCAGTTCGTCCACCGACCACTGGTGCAGTGCCGCGTAGCCGCCCTCGGACGGGGCTCCGTGCCGCTCGGACGCCCAGGTCTGGAACTTCGTGATCTGCGCCTGGGCGACGCGCTCCGTGGTGGGCTGCCAGAGCGGCGAGGGGTTGGAGGTGGTCATGGGGCGGCTCCCGGCTGTGCGCGTCGTGGGCGTCTGTCGCGCACGAGCTGGGGTGTGCGCGTCACGCGGCTGACATGGACGATGCCACGTGATCGATTTCGGCACCAGGGTTCGTGGCACATGGTCGCCGACGTGAAGATGTGCCCTGACCACGGGTGAACGGCAGTTGAACGACTCACACTTATGGCCCTGTCAATGGCAGGCTGAGCAGCATGAACGGTCGTGACCTGGTGCGTTCGGTGAAGGTGGTCGGTTCGGCGGGGGCGGCCCAGGGGTTGCGTACCGTGCGCGCCGCTTGGCGCAGTAAGCGTGCCGATGCCGTCGGGCTGCCCCGGCGGGGCGCCGAACGTGCGAGGGTGCCGGGACCGGTGCGAGGCGTCGAACCGGGTCCCGGCGGTGGAGTCGTCCGGTTCGCCCGCTCCGAGCTGCGGATCATGGTCGCGGTGAACGGGGCCGTGTTCTGGGGTTGGGACGGGGCGGAACCCGAGCCGTCGTACGCGCTCGCCGGCCGTTGTCCGGAGCCGGACCCACGGGCCGTCCTGGAGCCCGACAAGGACGGCGGTTGGCGGGTCGTCGCCGAGCGCGCGACGGTCGCCGTGTCGCGGCACGGAGCCGTCGAGGTGCTCACCCCCGGTGGCGTGATGCTGCGCCGCGAGCTGCCGCCCCGTTGGTGGGAGCCGGTCGGCGGCGGCACGGCACGCTGGATGCAGCGCTCCGAGGTGGCCGCCGACGCCCGGTTCTTCGGCCTGGGCGGGCGTGCGGCGGGTCCCCGGCTGCGCGAGGGGACGTACCAGCTGTGGAACACGGATCCCGGGCGGCCCTTCGTACCCGGCGACGATCCCCTGTACATCACCATGCCCGTGCAGTTGGTGGTCGCCGACGCGGCGACGCATCTCGTGTTCCACGACACCTCGTGGGACGGCGCGGTGACGTTGCGCGAGGGCGAGGAGGGCGCCGGTTCCGGGCACGACAGGAACGGGTCGTGCGAGCTGCGCGTGGACGGTGGGCCGCTGCGCTGTTGGGTGATGGTGGGCACCCCCGCGCGCGTGCTGCACACCTGGGTCTCGCTCACCGGGGCGCCCGCGCTGCCGCCCGCGTGGGCGCTGGGGCACCATCACGCACGGTGGGGTTTCGGGAGTGAGCGGGAGGTGCGGCGGATCGTCGCGGGTTATCAGGAGCGTGGCCTTCCGCTCGATGCCGTCCACCTGGACATCGACCACTACGACGCGCACCAGGTGTTCACGGTCGACCGGGAGCGCTTCCCGAAGCTGCCGGAGCTCGCGGAGGATCTGCGCCGCGATGGTGTGCGGCTGGTGTCGATCGTCGACGCGGCGGTCAAGGCGGAGCGCGGCAACGCGGTGTACGACAGTGGTATGGCCGAGGACGCCTTCGTCCGTGATGCGTCGGGGCGGCTCGTGCGCGGTGTCGTGTGGGCGGGCGAGTCGGTCCATCCGGACTTCACCCACGCGCGCGTGCGGCGGTGGTGGGGCGGGCTCTACGAGGAGCGGCTCGCGCAGGGCTTCGCCGGGTTCTGGCACGACATGAACGAGCCGACGTCGTTCACGGCCTTCGGGGAGTCGACGCTGCCGCGTTCGGCCCTGCACTCCCTGGAGGAGCGCGGTGGTGACCACCGGGAGGCGCACAACGTGTACGCGCTGGGCATGGCCCGGGCCGGCTTCGAAGGACTGCGCGAACTTGTGCCTCAGGAGAGGCCGTTCATCCTCTCGCGCTCCGGGTGGGCCGGAATGCAGCGCTACGGAGGGACCTGGTCCGGAGATGTGGCCACCGGCTGGCCGGGACTACGGGCGTCGCTGTCTCTCGTGCTGGGGCTCGGACTGTGCGGGGTGCCGTACTCGGGGCCCGATGTGGGCGGCTTCGACGGGAGTCCGTCGCCCGAGCTGTATCTGCGGTGGTTCCAGCTCGGCGCGTATCTCCCGCTGTTCCGTACGCACGCGAGTCTGCGGGCGGGGCGCAGGGAGCCATGGGAGTTCGGTGACGACGTCCTGGAGCACGCGCGCGTGGCGCTCGTCGAACGGCGGCGGCTGCTCCCGTACTTCATGACCCTGGCGCATCTGGCCCGGCGTACCGGCGCACCGTACGTGCGGCCCGTGTGGTGGGGCACGCCCGAGGACCGTGCGCTGCGCGACTGTGGGGATGCCTTCCTGCTCGGCGACTCCTTGCTGGTGGCGCCGGTGCTCGACCACGGGGCGGACCGGCGTGCGGTGCAGCTGCCGCGAGGACGTTGGTACGACACGGTCACCGAGGAGGCCTACGAAGGGCCGGCCCAGATCCTGATCGACGCCCCCTTGTCGCGGATTCCGGTGTTGGCGCGTGCCGGTGCCGTCGTGCCCGTCCGGGGTTCCGACGGCGGACTTGAGCTTGAGGTGTGGGCTCCCGCGCGAGGGCGTGTCGGGGGCGGGCTCGTCGTGGCGGACACGGCCGATGGGTGGGACGAGCCGGAGATCGAGCGCTATGTGACGCGCTGGGAGGGGCGGCGGGTGGTCGTACGGCGGGACGGAGAGGGCGGGCTGAGCGCGCCGGCGTATCCGGTGCGGGTGCGAGGGCTCCAGGCGCCATAGCGGCTCGCTGAGCGCCGACAGCACGCACCTTCGGGCGGACCGTCCGCTCAGATGTACCGCCCGTCGAACCATGCCTGTGCAGCCAGGGTGTGCAGCGGGAAGGCGAGTTCGGCCGGTCTGCGCAACAGGTGCCAGCCGGCCGTCTCGTCGGTGGCGGCGGACGGCGGGAGTTCGGCGGCGGGGCGTTCAGGGAGGAGCCCGAAGAGCAGCAGGTGTCCGGCCGGGGAGGTCATCGCGTCGGCGAGCCGTACCTCACGGCCCGCCGCGTCGATGCCCGTCTCCTCCTTGAGTTCCCTGACGACCGCGTGCCGCCAGTCCTCCTGGTGGTCGATGAATCCGCCGGGCAGGGCGATGCCCCCGCGCGCGGGGGCGATGGTCCGGGTGATCACGACCAGGGAGGTGCCTTCGGCGTCGTACACGGGCTGGACGGCGACGGCGACCGGCAAGGGGTTGCGGTAGGCCACGCTGGAACAGACGCCACAGTTGCGGGGCCAGCCGGAGACGCCCTCTTCGTAGGGTGCTCCACAGCTCGAACAGTGTGAGTGCGGCGCGAACTCGGCGGCTGGGTGTGGGGATGGGGATGCTGACACGCTGCGGACTGTATCCGATCGCTTGAGGGGCATCTTCAGTAGGAGTGCGCCCCGTACCCCGGAGGGCGAAGACACCAACGGGCGTTTGGTACGGCGGTTGATGCGCCTCGGGCCGCGAGGGGCGGCCGGAACCACCCCCGTGGGCCCCGGCCGTCCCTACCGATACTCCGACGCCCGGGACGCTTCCGCGGTTCTCCTCGACGGCTGCCCATTTCCCGTCCCCCGTGGCACACTTCTGACGTTCCGTCAGATCCATTGTCAGGGAGGGGCCTTGTCGCGTTCACGCACGCCTGTGGTCGCCGGGTGGTTCGCCGGGGACGGTGACGACTTCCGTCTTCTCGGTACGCGCTGTTCGGTATGCGCCTCGGTCTTCTTCCCCCGCGAGGACGCCTTCTGCCGCAATCCGGGCTGCCCGGGCGGCGGCGAACTGGCCGAGGTGCCGTTGTCACGACACGGCCGCGTCTGGTCGTACACCGACAGCCGGTACCGGCCGCCGTCACCGTATGTGAGCGATCCGGAACTCTCCTGGGAACCCTACGCGTTGATCGCTGTGGAGCTGGAACGCGAGCGGATCGTGCTCCTCGGCCAGACGGTCCCCGGGATCACCGTCGCCGATCTGACGGTGGGCATGGAGGTGGAGGTCGTCCCCGGCGTGCTGAACGAGGACGAGGAGACGACGTGGACGACATGGCACTGGCGGCCGATGGGGCTGACGGCATGAGCGGCGTGTGGCGTACGGGGGTGACGGTGTGAGCGGCGAGGTGGCGGTGCTCGGCGCGGGCATGCACCCCTGGGGCAAGTGGGGGCGCGGCTTCGTCGAGTACGGGGTCGTGGCGGCGCGTGCCGCGCTTGCTGACGCCGGCCTGGACTGGCGGGATGTCGGCTCGATCGTGGGCGCGGACACCGTGCGCGGCGGATATCCGGGGTATGTGGCCGGAGCGACGTTCGCGAAGGCGCTCGGCTGGCAGGGGGCGCGGGTCGCGAGTGTGTACGCGGCGTGCGCGTCGGGGGCGCAGGCGATCAACACGGCGCGGGCGCAGATACTTTCGGGTCTCGCGGAGGTCGTGCTCGTGGTGGGTGCCGACGCGGCGCCCAAGGGGTTTTTCCGTCCCGCGGGCGGAGACCGGCCGGACGATCCGGACTGGCTGCGGTTTCGCGTCCTGGGGGCGACCAACCCGACGTACTTCGGGCTGTACGCGCGGCGGCGAATGGCCGTGCACGGTGACACTCTGGAGGACTTCGCGCAGGTCAAGGTGAAAAACGCCGCCCTGGGGGCGCTGAATCCGAATGCGAGGTACCGGAAGAGGGTCACCGCCGAGGAGGTCGCCGGCTCCGCGGTCGTCGCCGATCCGCTGCGGTTGCTCGACATCTGTGCCACCTCCGACGGCGGCGCGGCCGTCGTGCTGTCCAGCATGGCCTTCGCGCGGCGCAGCGGTGTCGCGGACCCGGTGCGGATCCGCGCGGTGTCCACGGTGACGCCGCGTTATCCCAACACGGTGCTCGATCTGCCGGACATCGCCACGGACTCCGCGGTCTCGGTGGAACCCGCGGCCGACACCTTTCGGACGTCCATCGCGCGGGCGGCGTACGAGGAGGCGGGCATCGGGCCGGAGGATCTCTCCCTCGCCGAGGTGTACGACCTTTCCACGGCGCTGGAGTTGCAGTGGTACGAGGACCTGGGGCTGTGTGCGGAGGGCGGGGCCGCGAAGCTGCTGCGGGAGGGTGCCACGACCCTGGGCGGGCGAATACCGGTGAACGTGAGCGGCGGGCTGGCCTCCTTCGGGGAGGCGGTTCCCGCGCAGGCCATCGCCCAGGTGTGCGAGTTGACCTGGCAGTTGCGCGGCACCGCCGGTGACCGGCAGGTCGCGGGGGCCCGGGTGGGGATCACCGCGAACCAGGGGCTGTTCGGGCACGGTTCGTCGGTCGTCGCCGTGCGGTGACCTTGCTGGCCCACACACCCACTGTGACGAGCGGGACTTGCTGCGTGAACAGCTCGTGAATCGCGACCGGGTGTGCGCCGGGGGCGCCATTATGCTGACGTGCCCTCCTTGTCGGATACGCTCCGCTTCGCCTTTCAGCTGGGGTCGTCAATCTGACGACCGGAGGGGTTGCCGCACTGGAGATACTCGCCCGCCCGGAAGCCGGTGACATCCTGGCCCAGGCCCGCCGCGATCCCGAACTCGACGGCCGGCTGGCCGCGTTGGCGATCCGGGCGGCGGCCGGCAAGGAGACCCTGCTGCCGTTGCACGTCAACGTGTTCGCCGGAACCCTGGCAGACCTCGGCGGGCTCGCGGCACTGCGTGACGCGGTGCCGCGAGACCGGACGGCTGCCGTGGGAGGTGACGGTCGACGTAGGTCCGCCGTACACCCACGTGCCGCAGCACGCCCTCCTGGACGCGGGCGCGCGGTAACCGGTTCGCGCACCTGCCGTCGGTCGCCTCTCGACCCCCGGCCGGCGGACCTCGTCGGCTGAGAGCTGACGGCTGACAGCTGACGGCTGACGGCTGAGAACACGTGGAGCCAAGTGAGCGCCGACCGCGCGCGGCAGCCCGTTTCCGGCCAGGCTCGCCCCCGCGATGCCGCCCCGCGGGACGCCTCCAACCGTTGCTGTCCTCGACCTTGACGCCTCCTGGGCACCGGTGAACACTTCCGGGTGTCAGTCGGTATCGCCGCATTCGGGCGTCTTCACGCATCGCGCCGCTCGGGTTTCCGACCTGCGCCATGGGCCATTCCCACGGGCGATTCCACTGCGCCGACACGCTCGTCACGGATACCGGGCAGGGAGCGGGACCTCCCCGCCTTCGGCTGAAGCAGCCATGGGAAACGTGGGAAACGCATCCTGCCCGGTGGTCCGGAGCCGATCGCCCCGGGCCAGGCCTAGGAGCCGCCATGAGCAACGCAGACATCTTTGTGGGCGAGTTGATCGGCACCGCCATTCTGATCCTGTTCGGCGCGGGAGTGTGCGCCGCGGTCACCCTCAACAAGTCCAAGGCGCGGGGCGCGGGATGGGTGGTCATCGCTTTCGGGTGGGGCTTCGGCGTCCTCGCCGGCGCCTACACGGCGGCGCCGCTCTCGGGAGGCCAGATCAACCCGGCGGTGACGATCGGATTCGCCGTCGAGGGCTCAACGAAGTGGGAGGACGTGCCCTTCTACGTCCTCGGGCAGTTCGCCGGCTCCATCATCGGGGCCGTGCTGTGCTGGCTGCTCTACCTCGGCCAGTTCAACCTCAACGCCGGGGAGGAGGAGTCCATCGAGACGCTCGGGATCTTCTCGACCCGGCCCGAGATCAACAACCCGGTGCAGAACCTGATCACCGAGATCATCGCCACCGTCGCCCTGATGCTGCCCATTCTGGCCATGGTCGGCGGCGACAAGCACGTGGCGGGCATCGGGGACGCGGGGCTGCCCGTCCTGCTCATCGCCCTCCTCGTCGTCGGGATCGGCCTCTCGCTCGGCGGCCCCACGGGGTACGCCATCAACCCGGCCCGTGACCTCGGGCCGCGGCTCACGCACGCACTGCTGCCGATTCCCAACAAGGGCACCTCGGAGTGGGGTTACTCCTGGATCCCGGTGGCAGGGCCGATCGTCGGCGCCGTCATCGGGGCCCTGATCTACAACGCAGCATTCTGACGAAGGGGACGTCATGACGGACCATGCCGAGAAGTACGTCGCCGCAATCGACCAGGGCACCACGTCCAGCCGCTGCATCGTCTTCGGCCACGACGGCGCGATCGTCGCCGTCGACCAGCGCGAACACCGCCAGATCTTCCCCAAGCCGGGCTGGGTGGAACACGACGCCACCGAGATCTGGTCGAAGGTGCAGGCGGTGGTCGCGGGCGCGCTCGCCAAGGCCGGACTGCGCGCGGACCAGTTGAGCGCGCTCGGGATCACCAACCAGCGTGAGACGACGGTCCTCTGGGACCGCGCCACCGGCAAACCCGTACACAACGCGATCGTCTGGCAGGACACCCGTACGTCCGCCCTCTGCAGTGAACTCGGCGGCACGGACGGGCAGGACCGCTTCCGCGAACAGACCGGGCTTCCGCTCGCCAGCTACTTCTCCGGGCCCAAGGCCGCCTGGCTCCTCGACAACGTCCCGGGGCTGCGCGCGCGTGCCGAGCGCGGTGAGATCGCCTTCGGCACCATCGACTCCTGGCTGATCTGGAACCTGACGGGCGGCACGGACGGCGGACGGCACGTCACGGACGTCACCAACGCCGGGCGCACCATGCTCATGAACCTGGAGACACTCCAGTGGGACCCGTCCATCCTCTCCGCGATGAACGTGCCCGAAGCGATCCTCCCCGAGATCAGGTCGTCGGCCGAGGTGTACGGCAGCGCGGTGGGCCAGCTCGCCGGTGTGCCTGTCGCGTCGGCGCTGGGCGACCAGCAGGCCGCGGTGTTCGGGCAGGCCTGCTACGACGTGGGTACGGCGAAGAACACGTACGGCACGGGGAGCTTCCTGCTGCTCAACACCGGGAACCGGCCTGTTCCCTCGAAGAACGGCCTGCTGACGACCATGGGGTACAAGATCGGCACCGAGGCGCCGGTCTACTGCCTCGAGGGGGCGATCGCGATCACCGGTGCGTTGGTGCAGTGGTTCCGTGACCAGCTCGGCATCATCCGCAACGCCGACGAGATCGAGACACTGGCGGCGAGCGTCGACGACAACGGCGGCGCGTACATCGTGCCCGCGTTCTCCGGCCTGTTCGCGCCCTACTGGCGCTCCGACGCGCGGGGTGTGGTCACCGGGCTCACGCGGTACGTCACGAAGGCGCACCTGGCCCGCGCGGTCCTGGAGGCGACGAGCTGGCAGACGCGTGAGGTGGTCGACGCCATGTACCAGGACTCCGGGGTGCAGATCACCACCCTGAAGGTGGACGGCGGCATGACCAAGAACAATCTGCTGATGCAGCACCAGGCGGATGTTCTCGGGGTACCGGTGATCCGGCCCAAGGTCTCCGAGACGACGTGCCTGGGCGCCGCGTACGCGGCCGGTCTCGCGACCGGGGTGTGGAACGACCTCGACGAGCTGAAGTCGCACTGGCAGAAGGACGTCGAGTGGACGCCGGCCATGGAGTCCTCGGTGCGCGACCGCGAGTACGACAACTGGCGCAAGGCGGTGGAGAAGAGCTTCGGCTGGCACGAGGACGGCCCGAGCTGAAACAGGGTCCACGCGCGAGTGCGTTCGTCGTGAGCCACGCGCGCGTGGCACGACTACGGCCCGTACCCCGGTCGGCGGGGGTACGGGCCGTACCCGTGGGCAGTCGGCCGAAGCCGGCTCCCGTAGGTCAGGTCGTGACCGGTTGGCGCTGTTCGGACGCGGAAGCCATGGCGTGCTGGACGACGCCGATGAGGACTTCCTTGGCCGAGTCCCGGTTCCTCGCGTCGCAGAGGACGACGGGCACCTCGGGGTCGAGGTCGAGGGCCTGGCGGACGGTCTCGGGAGGGTATTGAGCGGCGCCCTCGAAGCAGTTGACGCCGACGACGAAGGGTATGGCCCGCCGCTCGAAGTAGTCGACGGCCGCGAAGCAGTCCTCCAGGCGGCGGGTGTCGGCGAGCACGACGGCGCCCAGCGAGCCGGTGGCGAGCTCGTCCCACAGGAACCAGAAGCGGTTCTGCCCGGGGGTTCCGAAAAGGTAGAGCACCAGGTCCTCGCGGAGGGTGATGCGGCCGAAGTCCATGGCGACGGTGGTGGTGTGCTTGCCCTCCACACCGCTGGTGTCGTCGACGGGGCGGCCCGCCTCGGTGAGCACCTCCTCGGTGCGCAGTGGCTTGATCTCGCTGACCGCGCCGACGAGGGTCGTCTTGCCCGCGCCGAATCCGCCGGCCACGAGGATCTTGAGCGTGACGGGCTCGACCGGGGGCTTGCCGCGCTCAGAACGCCCGAAGATCATCGAATTCTTCTCCTGCTTGATGGGGGTCGAGCGGCGGTGGCCCGTAGCCACCGCCGGGGGTTTCGATGACGAGTACGTCGCCGGGGCCGACGTCCGTCGCGTCACTTCCGGCGATCTCGACGGTGAGTGCCGTGTCCGTGGCGTCGTAGCGGAGTCGGGCCCGGCGGGTGATCCGGATGCGGCCCTCGGGCACGTCCTCGGTTCGGAGTTCGGCGCGGGCCGCGGTCGCGGACGGTCGCTTCGTCGAGTGGCTGGTCGCCGTCCGGGCCGAACACCCCCGGGAAGTGGACCGGTCGGCGCCCTCCTCGCGGAACTCCCATACACCCGCGACCGCCGCGTCGGCGTATCTCACCCGGTTCTTCGACAGCGGTCTGCGTGTGAGCGGGCCGCCTTCCGGACGCCGCGCGACGACGTCGGTGAAGGTGCCGCGTCGGTCGACCCAGAACTGCCAGCCTGTCACGTCTGTTCCCCGCTTCCGCCCTGCTCAGAGCGCCCGGAGGCCGTTGATCACGTCGCGCAGAATACTCTCGTCCGGCAGCTCGGCGGGGGGTACGGGACGTGTCACGTGGACCATCTCCTCGTCCACGAGGTCCCCGATGAGAACCCGGACCACCCCGACGGGAAGGTCGAGTTCGGCGGCGAGTTCGGCGACCGACTGAGGGGCGTCGCGGCAGAGTTGGACGATGTCCACGTGCTCCGGAGACAGCGACTGGTCCGCCTCGGAATCGTCGGCGAACGACTCCGCCACGACCACCGCGATCAGGTCGAGGCGGTGTTGGGCCGTACTGGTGGTGCGGCCGCGTGTCATGGCGTAGGGACGGACCACCGGTCCGGCCTCGTCGTCGAACCAGTGGGGTCTTCCCTGGCTGTCTCCGCTCACGCTCACACTCATGTCACCCCACTACCCGTCGGAGGGCAGATCGGTGCGTGGAGCGGCGGCCAGATGTACACCGACCCGCTTGACCAGGAGTGTCATCTCGTAGGCGACCTGCCCGACGTCCGAGTCGGCGTCCGAGAGGACGGCCAGGCAGCTGCCGTCGCCCGCGGCCGTGACGAACAGGAAGGCCTCGTCCAGTTCCACCACCGTCTGGCGGACGTTGCCGGCCTCGAAGTGACGGCCGACGCCCTTGGCGAGGCTGTGGAAGCCGGAGGCGACCGCGGCCAGATGCTCGCCGTCCTCCCGGGGCAGGTCCTTGGAGACCCCCGTGGGAAGGCCGTCGCCGGAGAGCACGATCGCCTGGCGGATGCTGGCGACGCGGTCCACCAGGTCGTCGAGAAGCCAGTTCAGCTCCCCCGACCCCTTACCCGTCGTGGTGGACCCGTTGGCCTTCGGTGCGGTCATCGACCGTCCCCCTTTGTCGTTCCTGGTGCTGTGCCGTCGTGGGGCTCGTCGCCCGCGGCGTTCTCCTCGCGGCCACGCTGCCAGCCGCGCTGGAGCGAGGCCATCCGGCTGCGTACCTCGTCGGCGTCGCGTTCGGCGGGGTCCGTGCCGTCGCCGGTACGGACCTTGCCGCGCCCGGTGCGCCGCTCGTGGTCGTTCTTCAGTTGCGGGGCCAGGCTGGCCTGTCGGACGCGGCGGGGCAGCGGCCCCACGCCCGGTTCCTCCCCCGCTGTCGCGGCCTCGGGGCGCGGGGTGGTCCCGGAGGCCGAGGTCGTCTCGCGCGGGCCGGGTGCCGAGGTGGCGCGACGGCTGCGCTGGGGCAGCGCGGGCGCCTCTCGAAGCTCTGCGGCCCCCCGAAGCTCGGGCGCCTGGCGGCCGGAAGCCTCACGCTGCCCGGGCGCCTTCACGGGACCGAGTGATTCCGAGAGTTCGGCTCCACCCCGCTCCGGGGACTCGGGGCTCCCGCGCCGCGCCGAGGTGTCAGCGCGCTCGACGCGCCGGGCCGCGAGCGGCCGCGCGCCATCAGGCTCCGCCACGCCGCGTCGCTCCCCCTGCCTCGGGCCCTCAGCGGGCTCCAGGCCCTCTTCCGGCTCGAAGCCCTCCGCCGCTCCCTCGTCCCCGTCACGGCGGGACCGCGTCCGGGCGACAGGCCGACCGTGCGAGCTGACGAGCTTGGGCGCCCTGCGCCTGGGGAGCGGCACCGGCCCGTCCGGCTCGCCGCTGTCACCGGATCGGGCGGGCTCGCCCCGGCTGTCGCGGACCTGCTGGTGCTGCTCACCCGGGACACCGGTGATGGAGCGGCGCGGGCGGAACAGACCGCCGCGTTCGCTGTCGTCGTCGCCGAGGGCGCTGGGGAAGCCGCTGAGGGTGTCCAGGTCGACCGGTGCTTCCAGTTCGACGGGCCCGTCCAGGATCGAGGCGGGCAGGCCCGGGAGGCGGGAGGACGCGGCCTTGAGATCCGCTTCGACCTCGCCCTCCCGGGTGGGCAGCACGCGGTCGAGACGGAAGCCGATGCCGTTGGTGTCCGGGACCTCGTCCGTGAGCAGCGCGTCGGGGATGAAGACGACCGCGGTGGTACCGCCGTACGGGGAAGGCTGGAGGGAGACACGGACGTTCTGCCGCTGCGCGAGCCGGCTGACCACGAAGAGCCCCAGCCGGTCGGTGTCGGAGAGCTCGAACTCCGGGGTTTCGGCGAGCCGCAGGTTGGCGTCGAGAAGTGTCTCGGCCGCCATGCCCAGACCGCGGTCGTGGATCTCCAGGGTGAAGCCGTTCGCGACGCGGTCGCCTAGGACCTGGACGGCCGTGTGCGGGGGCGAGAACACCGTGGCGTTCTCCAGCAGTTCGGCGACGAGGTGCGTGAGGTCGGCGACGGCGGGGCCCGTGACGGCGACCCGCGGCAGACGGCGTACCTCGATGCGCTCGTAGTCCTCGACCTCGGCGACGGCGGCGCGGACGATGTCCATGAGCTGGACCGGCTTGCGCCACTGCCGGGACGGGGCGGCCCCGGAGAGGATGACCAGGCCCTCGGCGTGGCGGCGCATGCGTGTGGTCAGGTGGTCGAGGCGGAACAGGTCGGCGAGTTCGTCAGTGTCGTCGGTCCTGCGCTCCATGGTGTCGAGCAGGGTGAGCTGTTTGTGGAGCAGTACCTGGCTGCGGCGGGCGAGGTTGACGAAGACCTCGGAGACGCCGTCGCGCAGTTCGGACTGTTTGACGGCGGCCTCGACGGCTGCGCGCTGAAGGGTGTTGAGGGCCTGGCCGACCTCGCCGATCTCGTTCCTGTCGTATTCCAGCCGCGGCACTTCGGTCTCGATGTCGACCTCTTCGCCCGCGGACAGGCGGCGCATGACGCTGGGCAGCCGGACACCGGACGCCTCGTGGGCCTCGAGGCGCAGCCGGCCGAGGTCGCGGATGAGGCCGCGGCCGATGCGTACCGACATGAAGAGCGAGAAGAGCACGGCGATGAGACCGAGGACGCCCGCGATGGCCGCTTTGAGGATGACGCCCATGGCGACGGGGTGCACCCGGTCCTGGTAGCGGTCGGTCGCCTGGTCGTCGAGCGTGCCGAGTTCACCGAGGACATGTCCGGCCGCGGTGTCCCAGCTCTTCGCGGTGACGCCGCTGGGCGAGCCCGGCTCGGAGGTGACGACGGCCTGCTCGGCCACCCGCAGGGGCGCGGTGTCGGCGTTCTTCCAGTAGCGCTCGAAACGCTCGCGATCCGAGGAGGGCAGCAGCGGCAGGCTCATCTCGTACATCAGGGAGCGCTGCGCCATGAGGTCGGAGGCGTCGCGGATCTCGTCCTGGGTGATGCGGCCGGCGACGAGTGCGGAGCCGAGGAGTGCGTCCTCGCGGGAGAGGAGTTCACGGGCCCGGGCGAGGTTGACCAGTGCGCGGCCCTGCTTGTCCATCTCCACGTTGTTGAGCAGATGGATGTTGGTCATCAGGACATAGCAGGGGTCGATCAGGCGGTTGTAGAGGTCGAGGGACTGGGACCGGTTGACGGTGCCCTCCTCGACGCTCCGGCGCAGCGAGTCGATTCCGTCGAACGCGTCCAGGATGGTGGTGAGGCGCTCGGACGTGCCCTCGCCCATGTCCTCGCGTACGTCCTGGTCCTTGGCGTTCTCGCGGACCTTCGCCACGGCGTCGTCGGTGGCCGTCCGGCTGCGCTTGAGCGCCGCGAGGGCGTCGGAGGCACGGGGATCGGCCAGATAGACGAGAGTCTGGCGGCGTTCCTGCTGAAGGACACGGACAGCGTCCTCGGTGGGATAGCCGACCTTCTCGACGACGTCCGACACCTTGAACAGGTTGTTGGCCTCACGCCCGGTGAGAACCGTCGCGAACGCCCAGATCGCGGTCAAGGAAACCAGCGGCACCAGGAGCAGCGCCACGATCTTCCGGCGGATGGACTTCCCGCGAAAGCGCATGGCCTCCCCCAGCTCGACCCCCTCCGGCCCGGGGGTACACATGTGTCAACAAACGGCGTGAGCCTACTACCGACGTACGGGGAACTCGAAGACCCGTCCAGGAGCACCCGCCCCATCCAGGGAACGAAACATGGGGAGTTGTCCGTTCATTGAGGGAGATTGCCTCCCCGAATCCGGCATCGCGGCCGGATCACATCGGAGAGGCGAACATCGTCAGTTGGCCGGAATTTTTCGCTTCTTGGGAATCTTCAGGGCACGTTGTTCGTCTTTCTGTACGGGGGACGGGGCGGAATCGGCCACAGGTGCCGCATGCCGCGTCCAGGCGGCGTAATACAGCGCAAGCCGGGCAGCCAAAGGGGAGCCGGGGTCAGCTGACACCGGTGCGACAGGTCTGCTGGGCGGTGGGGAGTGACGAGTTGATGGACACGGCGGAGCGGGGCGGGGCGCCGGGGGTCAGCGTTGCGGAGCCCGAGGCGGTACAACCAGCCAGGCAGGCAACGGATCGCGGTATCCCGGCGGACGGGCACGATCGGTCGGACGAGCGGCACGGGGTGACGGGCGGGTACTTCGAGGTGGACGGGCAGGGCGTCGCGGTGGCTGGGCGCAGCCACACGGACGGGCTGGACAGAACCGCGGACAGGCACAGCCGCACGGCAGAGCCGGGCGGGCCCGGCCCGGCACAGAGGCAGACGCACAGCCGCGCGAGAGACGCGTCCGGCCTCACGGAAGAGCGGCGCCCCGCGCCGGATACCCATGGCGCCACAGAGGGCCATGGCACCGCGGAGAGGCGTGGCGCCACGAAGGGGCAGGACCCGGCTGCGGAGGGGTACGAAGAGCGGGTGTACTACCGGCCGTTGTGGGTCGAGGAGCCCGCCACCAGGCGACGGCTGCCCGATCCGGTGCGCACGGCGGCCGTGCGGGCGCTCCTCGTCATCTCGGTGACCCTGATCCAGGCCATGGTGGCTTTCCTGTCCACCCTCGCGGGATCCTGGCTGGCCTTCCCGATGGTCCTCAGCAGCGTCGCCAGCACGGTCGTGGCCACCTGGGCGGCCCTCGACGTCTGGGTGACACGTCAGGTGTGGAACCAGCGGAACGGAGTGGTGTCGGTACCGAGCAGCACCGCGCGGGCGCTGCGCCGTGAGGTGCGCAGGGCTCGGCGGCAGGCACGGACGGACGAGCGCGCCCAGGAACGGATACGCCGGCAGAGCGGGGCCGGTCGGTTGTCGCACTCCTAGGGGTGTCGTTCGGATCGGTCCGGATCAGGCCGCGGCGTCTGGTGCGGTGCGTCGCGAGGCGGAGCGTCATCCGCGTACTGGACGTACTCGGGTGATGCGACAACGCGGCGAGGTGCCGTGCCAGGCGTCGCGGACCCGGGCCGATCCGAACGACACCCCCTAGGGGTGCCGCCCTCGCCCGACGGGCGGATCGCCGGCGCTGACCGTCCGGTGGCCGGTCAGGCCCTCACCGTGCCGCCGGTTCCACCGGACTCGCGTCACGGGCGAGTTCGCGGCGCGCCCGCATGAAGGGACGAGGACGGTCGACGGAGAGGACGGCTGTCGTACGGCCGTCACGTTCGTAGCGGGCCAGGAAGCCGCCCTCGGCCGGTGCGCCGTCCTCGATGGCGCCCTCGGTGATGCAGACGGTGTCGGCTTGGTCCCGTCGGCCCGCGAACTGGATGCGTGCGCCGTACTGGTCGGACCAGAAGTAGGGCAGCGATCGCACGGTGTCCACGGTGCGTCCGGCGAGCAGGTTGTGTACGGCGACACGGGGTTGTTCGGTGGCAGAGGTCCAGTGCTCGGCGCGCGTTCCGCCGACGCGGGCGACGTCACCGACCGCGACCACCTGCGGGAGTCCGGTCGCACAGCCGTCGTCGCACAGCACTCCGTCCCGCAGGGCGAGCGTCGAGCCCGCGAGCCAGCCGGTGTTCGGGGTGGCCCCGATGCCCACGATCACGACGTCCGCGGGAAGGGTCCGGCCGTCGGTGAGCCGTACGCCGGTGACGGTACGCCGTGACGCGATGCCCTCGGCGGTCCCCTGCCCGGCGCAGGAACCATGGTGCGAAGTCGCGGTGGAGTCGCGGTGCGTACGCGCGGCGCCGCTCCCCCGCAAGCTCTCCACTCCGGTGCCGGTGACGAGACCGGTGCCGCCCCGGCGGTGCAGCGCGGCGCACACGGCGGCCATGTCGGGGCCGAGTTGGGGGACGAGAGGCAGCGCGGCTGCCTCGACGACCGTGACGTCGTGGCCGAGCGCGGCGCACGAGGAGGCGGTCTCGGCGCCGATGAAGCCGCCCCCGATGACGACGACTTGGCGAGGGCCTCGGGTGAGTTCCGCGCGCAGGGCACGGGCGTCGTCGAGGGTGCGCAGGGTGTGGACGCCGGCGAGGTCGTCACCGGGAAGGCGGCGGGCCGCCGCGCCGGTGGCGATGACCACGCCGTCGGTGGAGACGGTGCGGCCGTCGTCGAGGAGGACGGTGCGGCCTCGGACGTCGAGGCCGCGGGCACGTACGCCGAGGAGCCACTCGGCGTCGAGTTCGGCGCGCTCCTCGTCGTCGGTGAGGGCGAGTTGGTCCTCGTCGGCGCGGCCGGTGAGGAAGTCCTTGGAAAGGGGCGGGCGGTCGTAGGGTCGGTGCGGTTCGTCCCCGACGATCACCAGTCGTCCGTCGAACCCCTGGGCCCGCAGTTCGCGGGCCGCGTACATCCCGGAGAGGGAGGCACCGACGACGGTCACGGTCCTCATGAGGCGCGCCCTCGGTGCCTTACGGCAGGGACGAGGTCCGTCCCGTCGGCGGCACACCGAGCCAGGCGGGCTCCGGGCGGTGCTTCGGGAGCAGTCCACTCGTGGTCGACGCCGGGAGCGGTCCACTCGTGGTCGGCGGTGGTCTCGTACGTCATGCGGCGGTGCCCTCCTCCGCGGCCAGGTGGACGTGGATGACGCCGTCGTCGACGGTGACCCGATGGGTGCGGACGGGGCGGCGCGCGGGCAGGCATGTCGGCTGCCCCGTACGGAGATCGAATGAGGCGGCGTGCAGCGGGCATTCGACGAGACAGCCGTCCAGCCAGCCCTCGGAGAGCGAGGCGTCCTGGTGGGTGCAGGTGTCGTCGATGGCGTACAGCTCTCCGTCGGCGTTGAACACGGCGATGGGCGGCGTGCTCTCGATCCGGGCGGATTCGCCCACGGGGAGGTCTTCGAGGCGGCAAACGGGAATCATGGGCCCCCCTCTCGGTCCGGACACGTCGTCCGGCCGCTCAGGTCCAGGTAGTCCGGGAACCGATCCTGAGGTGCTCGTCTTCGAGTCCTGTCGGGTTCCGGACGCTTCGATAACATGATGTTTCGCATGGCGCACGAGGGAGCGCTATGCGCAACAGAATCCGCGCGGGGGTCCCGTCACGTCAAGGGCTTCCCGCAGATGCGGCTCAAACAGGGCCGCCAGGTGGTGAGAGTCGAGCTATGACCCGCGCGCAGAAGCAGTCCGAGCCGAACGAGGGGACCGAGGCCGACGGGGCGACGGCGGAGAAACAGGGCAGGACGGCCGGCAGCGCCGTCCAGTCGGTGGACCGCGCCGTTAGCGTGCTGGAGATCCTCGCGCGGCTCGGCGAGGCGGGTGTCACCGAGATCGCCGACGAGCTGGAGGTGCACAAGTCCACCGCGTTCCGGTTGCTCGGCGTCCTGGAGAACCGCGGCCTGGTGGCGCAGGCCAAGGACCGCGGGAAGTACTACCTGGGGGCCGCCGTGCTGCGCCTCGCGGGGGCGGCGGCGGTGCGTCTGGACATCTCGCAGGAGGGCGTACCGGTCTGCCGTGAACTGGCCGACGAGCTGGGCGAGACCGTCAACATTGCGGTCCTCGACGACTACGCCGCGGTCAACATCATGCAGGCCCGCGGCGCCGCCTCCGTCACCGCGCAGAACTGGCTGGGCAGACGCACACCCCTGCACGCCACCTCCAGTGGAAAGGTCCTCCTCGCGCACCTTCCGCCCACGTTGCGCGAGGGCCTGCTGGCCCGCCCGCTGCGACGGTTCACCGAACGCACCATCACCGGCACGGCCGCGCTGCGTTCCGAACTGGAGGCGGTCGTCGAACAGGGCTACGCGTTCGCGATCGAGGAACTGGAGCTGGGCCTGGCCGCGGTGGCCGCCCCGGTGCGCGCCCACGACGGCAAGGTCATCGGCGCGATCAGCACCTCCGGGCCGGTGTACCGGCTGGACTCCGACCGGCTGCCGGACCTCGCCAAGCGCACGGTCGCCGCCGCGGCCGAGCTCTCCCGCCGGATGGGCTACGGCTTCTGACGGAAGCCGCGGGGGACGCCCGGCGGCCCAAGCGGCGGAAAAACGCGCGGAGTCGACGCACAACGGTCGACACACGGTGGTCGGCTCACAGCGGCCGGCCCGCAGTGGTCGACGTACAGCGCTCGACGCTGAACACACTGCGGTCGACACACAGCGCTCGACGCTCAGCCCACCGCGGGCAACGCATCGCGGGCGGCGGGCACCCGACGCGGCGGGGGCACCCCACGCGCCGGGAAACCCGCGCCGCAAGACCCGTCCCGGGGCGCCGCCTCGGGCACCCGCACCGCACCCGCACCCGGGCGCGAGGCCAGGAATCACCTGGCCCCGCGCCGCTGTGTGTCGGGCGCGTTTCGCACCGCCCGTTCCTTTTGCCAAGGGTTAACCCCCAGCTCTTGACGACCCCATGACGGCGTTCTCAATATGTTCCTCATCACGCAACCCATCGTGCATTGCGCAACAGCAAAGGAGCTAGCCGTGCCACCCGAGGTCCTCGCTGCGTTCGGTGGTGGTCCTGCGAGCAACCGGTCGCCGAAGGTGCCACCCGTCGCCGCCGAGTGGCCCAACCCACCCACTTCCTGAGCGCGTTCGTACCGCACCCCGGCAAGGAGGGGCATGTCCAGCACGCTCGAATCCCATCCCCGTGTGGTCATCGTGGGCGCCGGCATCGTCGGCTGTTCACTCGCCGACGAGCTGACCGCCCGCGGCTGGAGAGACATCACCGTCCTCGAACAGGGGCCGCTGCCCGCCCCGGGCGGCTCCACCTCGCACGCACCCGGCCTGGTGTTCCAGACGAGCCCCTCCAAGACACTCACGGCGTTCGCCCGCTATACGGTCGAGAAGTTCAACTCCCTCGAGGTGGACGGGGTTTCCTGCTTCAACCAGGTCGGTGGCCTGGAACTGGCGACCACCCCGGAGCGCCTGGCCGACCTGCACCGCAAGGCCGGTTACGCCGCCTCCTGGGGCGTGCGCGGCAAGATCGTCAGCGCGGCCCGCTGCAAGGAACTCTGGCCGCTCATCGACGAGTCGGTCGTCCTCGGCGGCTTTCACACACCCGACGACGGGCTGGCCCGCGCCCTCCTCGCGGCCCGCGCGCAGATGGCACGGGCCACCGAGAACGGCGCCCGCTTCCTGGACCGCCACACAGTCACCGGAATCGAGCGGGAGGACGGCCGGGTCACCGCCGTGGTCACCGACCGCGGCACCTTCCCCGCCGACCATGTCGTCTCCGCCGCCGGTTTCTGGGGCCCGGTCATCGGCCGCATGGCCGGAGTGGACGTACCCCTGCAACCACTGGCACACCAGTACGCGAGGACGAAGCAACTCCCCGAGCTGGCCGGGGCGGCGGCCGAGGCCTCGAAACCCATCCTCCGCTTCCAGGACCGCGACCTCTACTTCCGCGAGCACCACGACCGCATAGGCATCGGGAGTTACGCCCACAAGCCGCTCCCGGTCGACCCGTTCGCGATCCTCCCCTACGACGAAGCGCGGGCGAAGGACATGGAGATGCCCTCCTCGTTCCCCTTCACCGAGGAGGACTGGGCGCCGAGTTGGGACGACTGCCGCGGGCTGATCCCCGCCCTGCGCGACACGGAGATCGAGGAGGGCTTCAACGGCGTCTTCTCCTTCACGCCCGACGGCATGCCGGTCCTCGGGGAGTCCCGGCAACTCCGCGGCTTCTGGCTGGCGGAGGCCGTCTGGGTCACCCACTCCGCGGGGGTCGCGAAGGCGGTCGCCGAATGGATGGTCGACGGACGCGCCTCCATCGACCTGCACGAATGCGAGTTGACGCGGTTCGAGGAGGCGCAGCGTTCACCGTCGTACGTCCGCGAGCGCGGTTCGCGGCAGTTCGTCGAGGTGTACGACGTCCTGCACCCGCTCCAGCCGATGGAACAGCCCCGTCCGCTGCGCGTCAGCCCCTTCTACGCCAGGCAGCAGGAGCTCGGCGCCCGGTTCCTGGAGGGGGGCGGCTGGGAGCGCCCGCACTGGTACGAGGCGAACGCCCCGCTGGTCGACGCGCTCTCGCCACTCCCCGAGCGCGACGCCTGGTCGGCCCGTTACTGGTCGCCCATCGCGGCCGCCGAGGCGAAGGCGACCCGCGAGAGGGTCGCCCTGTACGACATGACCCCGCTGCGCCGCCTCGAGGTCACCGGTCCCGGCGCGCTCGGCTTCCTCCAGCGCATGACCAGCAACAACCTCCGCAAGAAGCCCGGCGCGGTCACGTACACGCTGCTCCTGGACGAGACGGGCGGTGTGCGCTCGGACCTCACCGTCGCGCGGCTCGCCGCCGACCGCTTCCAGGTGGGCGCCAACTCCCCCACGGACCTCGACTGGCTGACCCGGCGCGCGCCGGACGACGTGCACATCCGGGACATCACCGCCGGTACCTGTTGCATAGGCGTCTGGGGGCCGCTCGCCCGCGACCTCGTCCAGCCGCTGACCCGCGACGACTTCTCGCACGAGGGCTTCGGATACTTCCGCGCGAAGGAGGCCTACCTCGGGCATGTCCCGGTGACGGCGATGCGCCTGTCGTATGTCGGAGAACTGGGCTGGGAGTTGTATACCAGCGCCGACCTCGGGCTCAGGCTCTGGGACACGCTGTGGGAGGCGGGCCGGGAGCACGGCGTGGTCGCGGCCGGCCGCTCGGCCTTCAACTCCCTGCGTCTGGAGAAGGGTTACCGCGCCTGGGGCGTCGACATGACCGACGAGCACAACCCGTACGAGGCGGGCGTCGGTTTCGCCGTCCGCATGGACAAGGACGGGTTCGTCGGCCAGGAGGCACTGCGGGGAATCTCCCGGGCGGAGCCGACACGCAGGCTCACACCGCTTCTCCTCGACGACCCGGCCGCCGTCGTCCTCGGCAAGGAGCCTGTCCACGTCGACGGCGTCCCGGCGGGTTACGTGACCAGCGCCTCGTACGGCTACACGCTGGGCCGCTGCGTCGCGTACGCCTGGCTGCCGGTGCTCCCGACCGGTGCGGGCGTGCACATCGAGTACTTCGGGGAGAAGATCCACGCGACCGTCGCCGACGAGCCGCTCTTCGACCCGAAGATGACCCGTATCCGCTGCTGACGCACCATCAGGAGACCTACTGTGGCTTCGACCTACGACGTGATCGTGATCGGTCTCGGCGGTATGGGCAGCGCCGCCGCCCACCATCTCTCCGCGCGCGGCGCCCGCGTGCTCGGCCTGGAGAAGTTCGGCCCGGTGCACAACCGCGGCTCCAGCCACGGCGGTTCGCGGATCACACGGCAGTCGTACTTCGAGGACCCGGCGTACGTGCCTCTGCTCCTGCGCGCCTACGAGCTGTACGACGAGGTGGAGCGGGCCACCGGGCGGGACATCGCGACGCTCTGCGGTGGCGTGATGGTCGGTCCTCCCGACTCGCTGACCTTCGCCGGTTCGCTGCGCTCCGCCAGGCAGTGGGACCTGCCGCACGAGATCCTGGACGCGGCGGACATCCGCCGCCGCTTCCCGACGCTCAACCCGCACGACGACGAGGTCGCGCTGTACGAGGCCCGCGCCGGATTCGTCCGCCCCGAGAACACCGTCGCCGCGCACCTCCAGCTCGCCACCCGCCAGGGCGCCGACCTGCACTTCGAGGAGCCGATGACGCGCTGGGAGCCGTACCGGGACGGCGTCCGTGTCCACACGGCCGAAAACACCTACACGGCAAGCCAGTTGGTGATCTGCCCAGGGGCGTGGGCGCCGCAGCTGCTCACCGATCTGGGGGTGCCGTTCACGATCGAGCGGCAGGTCATGTACTGGTTCCAGCCGAAAGCGGGAGTCGGGCCCTTCGTCCCCGAGAACCATCCCGTCTACATCTGGGAGGACGCGGCCGGAGTCCAGGTCTACGGCTTCCCCGCCATCGACGGACCGGACCTCGGCGCGAAGGTCGCCTTCTTCCGCAAGGGCGTCGAGTGCACCCCGGAGAACATCGACCGGACCGTGCACGAGGACGAGATCCGGGGCATGGCGGACCACATGTCCCGCTGCATCCCCGACTTCCCCGGCAGCTTCCTGAAGGCCGCCACCTGCATGTACTCCAACACCCCCGACGAGCACTTCGTCATCGCCCGGCACCCCGCGCACCCGGAGTCCGTCACGGTGGCCTGCGGGTTCTCCGGGCACGGCTTCAAGTTCGTGCCGGTCGTCGGCGAGATCCTCGCCGACCTGGCCCTGAACGGTGCCACCGAACACCCGATCGACCTCTTCGACCCCTCCCGCCTCGCCGCCGCGCCCGCCCGAGGAGTAAGCACGTGACGACGACCCCCATCTCCCCGAGCCCCCTACCCCCCAGCCTCATCGCGACGCTGCCGGGCCACTACTACACCGACCCGGAGATCTTCCGGCAGGAGCAGGAGCGACTCTTCGAGTCGATGTGGTTCTGCGCCGTCCGCTCCGCCGAGCTCGGCAGGCCCGGCGCCTTCCGCACGGTCCAGGTCGGCCGGGAGAGCGTCCTGGTCACCCGTTCGCGCACCGGTGAACTGCGCGCCTTCCTCAACGTCTGCCGCCACCGCGGGGCCCGGCTGTGCACGGAGGAGGCGGGCGAGGTCCGCCGCAATCTCCAGTGCCCGTACCACGCCTGGACGTACGACCTCGACGGAAAACTGATCGCCGCGCCGAACCTGGTCAGGATGCCGGACGTCGACCGCACCGAATACGGCCTGGTCAAGGTCGCCCTGCGGGAGTGGCTCGGGTACGCCTGGGTGTGCCTGGCCGACGAGCCGGCGTCCTTCGAGGAGACGGTGACGGGCGCGGCCGTGGAGCGGCTCGGCGACGCGGCCGCCATCGAGCACTACGGCACCGAGAACCTCGCTCTCGGCAAGCGCATCACCTACGACGTGAAGGCGAACTGGAAGCTGATCGTCGAGAACTTCATGGAGTGCTACCACTGCGCGACGATCCACCCCGAGCTCACGGACGTACTCCCGGAGTTCGCGGAGGGCTATGCCGCCCAGTACTACGTCGGTCACGGCGCCGAGTTCGGTGCGGAGATCAAGGGTTTCACGGTCGACGGCAGCGAGGGTTTCGGGAAGCTGCCAGCGGTAGCGGAGGACCAGGACCGTCGTTACTATGCGATAACCGTCAAACCGACCGTATTCATCAACCTTGTCCCGGACCATGTCATCCTGCACCGCATGTTCCCCCTCGCCGAGGACCGCACGGTCGTGGAGTGCGACTGGCTCTACGCTCCGGAGGTCGTCGCGTCGGGCGCCGATGTGTCGAAGTCCGTGGAACTCTTCCATCGGGTCAACGCCCAGGACTTCGAGGCCTGCGAACGTACGCAGCCCGCGATGGCGTCCCGCGCCTACCGGCGGGGCGGGGTCCTGGTGCCCACCGAGCACCACATCGGGATCTTCCACGAGTGGCTCATAGGCATGCTGGGAGGCATGGATGGCTGATCTCTTTATCGACGGCGCCTGGACGAGTGCCCGGGAGAAACGGACCCGCGAGATCCGCTGTCCGGCCGACGGCTCGCTGGTGGCCGAGGTGGACGAGGCGGGCGGCCAGGACACGGCCGACGCGATCGCCGCCGCCCGCCGCGCCTTCGACGAGGGCCCCTGGCCGCGGACACCCGCGAACGAGCGCGGCGATCTGCTGCTGCGGGTCGCCGACCTCCTCGTACGCGACAAGGACGCGCTCGCCCGCGCGGAATCGCTCGACACCGGCAAACGCCTGGTGGAGAGCGAGTACGACATCGACGACATCGTGAACTGCTTCCGCTACTTCGGGAAGCTGGTGGCGAGCGAGGCCGGCCGGGTCGTGGAGACGGGATCGGCGGGTGTCGACAGCCGTGTCGTGTACGAGCCGGTCGGGGTCTGCGCGCTGATCACTCCGTGGAACTATCCGCTGCTCCAGACGGCGTGGAAGGTCGCCCCCGCGATCGCGGCGGGCAACACCTTCGTCCTCAAGCCGAGCGAGCTGACCCCGCACACCGCGATCCATCTGATGCGTCTCCTGGCGGAGGCCGGGCTGCCCGCGGGCGCCGCCAATCTGATCCTGGGCGCCGGACCCGAGGCCGGCGCACCACTGGCCGACCATCCGGACGTGGACCTGGTGTCCTTCACCGGCGGCCTCCAGACAGGTCGCAGGCTGATGGCCGCCGCGGCCGGGACGGTGAAGAAGGTCGCCCTCGAACTCGGCGGCAAGAACCCGAACATCGTCTTCGCGGACGCGGACTTCGACACAGCCGTCGACATGGCGCTGACCGCCGTCTTCCTGCACTCGGGGCAGGTGTGTTCGGCCGGCGCCCGGCTCCTGGTGGAGGACCCGCTGCACGACCGCTTCGTCGACGAGGTCGTGCGCCGGGCCCGACTCATCAGGCTGGGCGGCCCGTTCGACGAGCACGCGCAGACCGGACCGCTGATCTCGGCGGCGCACCGGGCGAAGGTCGAGGCCTATGTCGCCAAGGGCCTGGAGGAGGGCGCGGTGCTGCGCTGCGGCGGGGAGCGGCCCGCCGATCCTCCGCACCCGGAGGGCTTCTACTATCCGCCGACCGTGCTGGACGAGTGCTCCGGCGGGATGTCCGTCGTCCAGGAGGAGTCCTTCGGACCCGTACTGACGGTGGAGCGGTTCGCCGACGAGGCGGAGGCGGTGCGGCTGGCCAACGCCACCATCTACGGGCTCGCGGGCGGCATCTTCACCTCCGACGAGGCGAAGGCCCAGCGGGTCGCGTCCGCGCTGCGCATCGGCACCGTGTGGATCAACGACTACCACCCCTACGTTCCGCAGGCCGAGTGGGGCGGTTACAAACAGTCCGGGTTCGGACGGGAACTCGGGCCCGCCGGTCTCGCCGAGTACCGGGAGACCAAGCACATCTGGCGTACGACGAATCCGAGCCCACAGGGCTGGTTCGACTAGCTCCGCCCACGGGAGCCATCCACACCAGCCGTCGGCACCCGGACTCCGACCAGGACAGTCATACGCACCAGCCGTCGGCACGGGACTCCGCTCATGGGAGTCGTACGCGTCGGAATCCGCTGATCCACCGTAGGGTCCGGCACCCGCTGACCGGCGTACGATCCAGCACTCACCGCTCATCCCCACCTACCAGCACCCGCGCACCAACGACCCCGCACGAGCCGCACTCCCCTACCCGTCCGGGAGAACTCCCCCTTCCCAGGAGGCCGCTCATGACCACCACGGCTCAGCCACCCGAGAAACACAGTCACGACGACTCGGAACTGGCGGAGTTCGGGTACAAGCCCGAACTCAAGCGCACACTCGGCAACTTCCACACCTTCGCCGCCGGCATCAGCTACATCTCCATCCTCACCGGCACCTTCCAGCTCTTCTACTTCGGCTACGGCAGCGGCGGACCCGCCTACTGGTGGTCGTGGCCGATGGTCTTCGTGGGCCAGTTCATGGTCGCGCTGTGCTTCGCCGAACTCGCCGCCCGCTATCCCGTGGCCGGCTCCGTCTACAACTGGTCGAAGAAGGTGGGCAATCCGCACGTGGGCTGGCTCGCGGGCTGGACGATGCTGCTCGCCTCGATCGTGTCGATCGCCGCCGTGGCCCTCGCGTATCAGCTGACGCTTCCTCAGATCTCTTCCGTGTTCCAGTTCGTGGGCGACGGCACGGGCAAGTACGACGTCGCCACCAACGCCGTGCTACTGGCCTCCGTACTCATCGTCTTCACCACCCTCGTGAACGCCCTCGGTGTGAAGCTGATGGCCCGGATCAACACGGCGGGCGTCTTCATCGAGCTGATCGCGACCGTCGTACTGATCGTGCTGTTCGCGGTGCACATCACGCGCGGTCCGCAGGTCGTCCTGGAGACGAACGGCACCGGAGCGGGCATGCCCGGCGGCTACCTCGGCGCGTTCCTGATCGCGTCACTCGCGTCCGCGTACGTGATGTACGGCTTCGACACGGCAGCGTCGCTCGGCGAGGAGTCCGTCGACCCCTCGCGCAACGCGCCGCGCGCCATCCTCCGCGCCATCATCGCCTCGTTCGTGCTCGGCGGGCTCGTCCTGCTGTTCGCCCTGATGAGTGTCTCCAGCCTGAAGGGCGACAAGCTGTCCACGGACGGCCTGCAGTTCATCGTCCTCGACGTGCTCGGTGAGGACGCGGGCAAGGCCATGCTGTGGTGCGTGTTCATCGCGGTCACGGTGTGTGCCCTGGCCGTGCACACGGCGGCGATCCGGCTGGCCTTCGCGATGGCCCGCGACAACAACCTGCCCGCCGCGTCCAAGCTGGCCAAGGTCAATCCGCGGTTCCAGACCCCGGTGCTGCCCGCGGTCATCATCGGCATCCTGGCGCTGGCGATCCTGGTGGTCAACATCCGCCAGCCGCAGATCTTCACCGTGGTCACCAGTATCGGCATCATCATGATCTACCTCGCGTATCTGGGGGTCACCGTGCCCATGCTGGTCGCCCGACTGCGCGGCAAGTGGCAGCCCGCGGGCGACGGCAAGTTCTCGCTCGGCCGCTGGGGCCTGCTCGTCAACATCGTCGCGGTGCTGTGGGGCACGGCCATGACGATCAACCTGCTCTGGCCGCGCGCGGCGGTCTACAACGCGACAGCCCCCTTCCACTGGTATCTGCGCTGGGGTGCCGTCCTCTTCGTCGGCATCGTGATGGGGGGTGGCTTCGCCTACTACTGGTTCGTGCAGCGGCACCGGACCGGGGTGCTCGCCGAGCACCAGCTGACGCAGCCCCCGGCCGCCCCGGCCGCGTCCGACGCGGCCGTCGAGTGAGCGCCCCGATGGTGACCGCGATCGAGTAGGCGACCAAGTAAGCATCCGACTCAAGGAGGTCAACTCCCCATGAACGCAGATGAGTTCGACTATGTCGTGGTCGGTGGCGGCACCGCGGGCAACGTGGTCGCGGCCAGGCTCTCCGAGGACCCGTCCGTCACGGTGTGCGTGCTGGAGGCGGGTCCGAGCGACGTCGGCGACGACGACGTGATGAAACTGGAGCGCTGGATGGGCCTCCTTGAGTCCGGCTACGACTGGGACTATCCGATCGAGCCGCAGGCCAGCGGCAACAGCTTCATGCGGCACGCCCGCGCCAAGGTGCTCGGCGGCTGCTCCTCGCACAACTCCTGTATCGCCTTCTGGGCACCCGCCGAAGACCTGGACGGCTGGGCCGCGGCGGGCTGTACGGGCTGGAGCGCGGCCGAACTCTTCCCGCTCTACCGGCGGTTGGAGTCGAACGACGCTCCCGGCGACCACCACGGCCGCACCGGCCCGGTGAAGCTGCGCACGCTGAAGGGCGAAGACCCCTGTGGCACCGCCCTGTTGGAGGCGTGTGCGCAGGCGGGCATTCCCACCACCGGTTTCAACACCGGCAAGACCGTGGTCCGTGGCGCCAACTGGTTCCAGATCAACTCCGACGAGAACAACATCCGGCAGTCCTCGTCGGTGGCCTACCTCCACCCGGTCATCGGCAAGCGGCCCAACCTGGAGGTGCGCACCGGGGTCCGCGCCAAGAAGCTCGTCCTCGACGGGCGTCGCTGCGTCGGCGCCGAGTACCTGGACCCGGACCTGATCCACATCCGCACGGTGCGCGCCCGCCGCGAGGTGATCGTGTCCTGCGGCTCCATCGACACGCCCAAGCTGCTGATGCTGTCGGGCATCGGGCCGGCCGAGCACCTGCGCGAGGTCGGCGTCGAGGTGGTGCTGGACTCGGCGGGCGTCGGCGAGAACCTCCAGGACCACCCCGAGGGCGTCATCATGTGGGACGCCAAGCAGCCCATGACCACCACCTCGAGCCAGTGGTGGGAGGCGGGCATCTTCTACGACACCGAACCGGGTCTGGACCGCCCGGACCTGATGTTCCACTACGGCTCGGTGCCGTTCGACATGAACACCGCGCGCTGGGGCTATCCGACGTCCGAGAACGCCTTCTGCCTCACCCCGAACGTGACCCGCGCCAAGTCACGCGGAACCGTGCGGCTGCGCACCCGCGACTACCGGGACAAGCCCATGGTCGATCCGCGCTACTTCACCCACGAGCACGACGCCCGGGTGATGACGTACGGCCTGAAACTGGCGCGGAAGATCGCGTCGCAGCCCGCACTGAGCGGCTGGACCGGCGCCGAGCTGGCCCCCGGACCCGATGTCCGCACCGACGACGAACTGCTCGACTACATCCACAAGACCCACAACACCGTCTACCACCCGTCCTGCACCGTGAAGATGGGCGCGGACGACGACACCTCGGCCCCGCTCGACGCCCGCCTGCGGGTCAAGGGGATCGAAGGTCTGCGGGTGGCGGACGGCTCGGTGATGCCGGACCTCATCTCCGTCAATCCGTGCATCACGACGATGATGATCGGCGAGAAGTGCGCGGACATGCTGAAGGCGAATGGGTAGGTTCCTGTCGTGGGGTGACTGCGGGCCGTCCGTGGCTGGTCGCGCAGTTCCCCGCGCCCCTCAAGGGGTGCTCGGCGCGGGCCTCTTGAACATCCTGGTCGCCGTGATCTCGCTGTGCCCGGCCTCCTCGGCGGCGGCCGCACGCGGCAGACCCGGCCGCAGGTGCTCCTCCACGCTGATGTACTTCAGCCCGGCGCGCAGGTCGGCGTCGTTGCGCAGGCGGATGACAAGGGGGAACTCGGCGAGCGCGGTCGTGTCGAACAGCCCTGTCGTGTAGAGGAGTTGGACACCGAGCGCGTCCGACACGGCCCGCTGGAGCTCCAGCAGGTACGTCGCGTTGGCGCGCCCGATGGGGTTGTCCAGGAACAGCGTGCCCGCGTGCCGGTGCTTGTCGCGGCCCCGGTCGTTGCTGCGCAGCGCGGCCATCGTGCAGTACAGCGCGATGGCCGCGGTGAGCAGCTGGCCCCCCGAGAACACGTCACCCATCTGTCCGACGGGGACGCGCTCGGCGCGCAGTACGGCGTCCGGTTTGAGGATCTCGACGGCGACGCCCTTCGGCTGTAGCGCGGCACTCACCCCGCGCAGCAGCAGTGACATGCCGTCGCGGCGCATGTCCGAGTTCTTCTTGACCGCCGCCCGGGTGGCCTCGTCGACGACCTCGCCGAGCCGCTCGGCGAGCGTGGCCTGGTCGGGCTCCTCGAACCGGATGCGCAGGAACTCCTGCCCGGACCACTCGCCGAGCCCTTCCGGCAGCCGCGACAGCCGCTGCGCGGACCGCAGCGTGGCCAGCGCCGACTCGACGAGCCCCCGCAGCCGGTCCACGATCGAGTCCCGGTTGCGCTCCAGCTGCTCCAACTCGTCCGTCAGCACCCGCAGTCGGGGAGCGAAGGCGTCCGCCCACTTCTGGGCGTGCTCCGGCAGCGCGGACGCGGGCAGTTCACGGATCTGCTGCCGCGCCGGGGTCCGTACCTGCTCGTAGCGCGTGGAGTTGGCATGCCGTACGAGGATGTCACTCGCCTCACGTACGGCGGCCTCGGCGGCGGAGAGGTCGGCGGCGCAGCCACGCAGCGAGCGGCGGGCCTCCGCGGCGGAGTGCCGGGCCTCCTCAAGGCTTCCGGGGTAGGGCTCGGTCTCCTCGTGTTCCTCCTCGGAGTGCTCGCGCAGCAGGTCCCTGAGCAGAGCGGCGGTCTCGTCGAAACCGGCGCCCGCGTCCTCGGCGGCCCGGTGGGCGTCGAGGAGTTCGGCGTGGGCCTCGCGTGCCCGGCTCAACGCCTCGGTGCGGGAGGCGAGTTCACCGGTTGCCGTGCGCAGCAGCGCCTGCGCGTGCTCGGCGTCACGCGGGACCAGTTCCTCGGACAGTCCGGTGTGCGCCTCGCCGTCCTCGGGCGCGTGCCGCTCGGCCTCGCCGCGCAGCCGCCCGAGCTGCTCGCTCGCGGTCGACATCCGGGTCTCCAAGAGCTGCACGAGCTCCTCGGCACGGGCGGCCGCGGCCTGCCGGGACGGCCCGTCGGAACCGTCCGGCGACTCCAGAAGCTGCGATGCGCGCGTACGCACCTTGTTGCTGAGCCGGTCCCACTCGGCGAGCGCCGCGCTCTCCTCGGTCTCGGCGCGCGCCTGCTCGGCGCGGAGGTCGGCACCGACGCCGACCTTCTCGTAGAGCTGCGATGCCGCCCGGTACGCCTCGCGCAGGGCGGGCAGGGACGACTTCGCGGCCGTCGACTCGTCCTCAGGTACGTCGTCGGGGGCGCCCGCGATCTCGGCGCGCTCGGCACGCAGCGCGCGGGCCGTGCGGCGTGCGTCGTCGGCGGCGCGCTGGGCGCCGCGGCGGTCCTCGTCGGCGGCGCGGGCGCGCTCCAGACAGAGCTGCGCGCGGGCCTCCGACTCCGTTGCGTCGTCGGCGAGTTCGCGTACCCTGACCTGCCAGCCGGCCCGCTCGCGCAGCCGGAACGCGAGCCCGGCGAGCGCGTCGGCGGCGCGTCGGGCGCGCTGGGCGGCCTCCTGCCGCTCGTCCCGGACGAGGGCTGCCTCGGCCGCCGCCTCGTCCGCTTCGGCCCGCACCGCGCGGGCCTCGGTCAGCTCGGCCTCGGCCTCCTCGGCGAACGCGCGCGCGTCCCGGGCGGTCGCGGCGAGCTCGACGAGCCGCCCCGCGGGGCACCCGGTGCGCCAGGACGCGAGCCGTGCCGCCAGCTCTCGGTCCTTGGCGAGCCGTCCCGCCAGCTCACGGATGTCCTCGTCGCGCCGCGTCGCGCGCGTGCGCAGGGCCTGGCGCTCCTCGTCGGCCGCGTGTTCGTCGTGCATGGCCGGGTTCGGCGGTACGAGGAAGACGTCGCCGTCGGCCGTACCGGGCGCCGGAGTCGGGGCGAGGAGCGCGGCCGCGGTACCGACGGCGACGGCGGATCTCGGCAGCAGGGCGGCGTCGTTGAGCGCCTCGCGGGCGCGGGCGTGGGTGGCGGGGTCGGTGATGATCACGCCGTCGACCAGCTCGGGCCTGGCGGCCAGCACCCGCGCGTGGTCGACGGGGTCGACGGCCTGAGCGAGGTAGCGCCAACCGGGCAGCGCGGGAATCCCGTGCTCCCCGAGGTACTCGACGGTGGCGAGCACGTCAGGGCCGGGCGGCAGCAGCCCTCCGTCGCCGAGCGCCCCGAGGATCCGCGCGTCGTCGGCCGCGGCGGTCCGCAGGTCGAACAGTTGACGCTCGGCGGAGGCGACCCCGTCGTCGAGCAGCTCTCGCAGTTCGTCGGCGTAGTGGTCCAACTGCTCGGGTGCAAGGGCGCTTTCGGCCGCCGACCAGGTCTCGTCCTGGGCCCTGCCCGCGTTGCCCTCTCCGCCGACCCCGTCCGCGCGACCGGCACCGCGGCCCGAGCGCGCCACCGCGGCGACGCCGTCCTGGCCGTGTCCGTCAGCGGCGCCCCGGCCTTCGCCTGCGCCCGAGCGGACCCGCGCCGTGCGGGCACCGCCCTGTGTGTCGTCGCCGGCGCGGTCGGAGGCGCTGCCCGCCACCCCCCGTCCCGGGGAACCCTCCGCTCCCGCCCGGGGGACCGGCACCCCGCCTCGCGCGCCGCCGGAGGAACCCGGCAGGCTCAGCAGCTCGGCCAGTCGCTCCTCCCCCGCCAAGCTCTCCGCGGTGCCCCGCTCGGCGTCGTACGACCGCTCGGCCGCCGTCGCCGCGTCCGCCGCGCGGGCCGCCGTCAGCTCCGCGCGGGATGCCACGGAAGCCGCCTCGCGGGCTTGCTCGGAGGCTCGCCGCGAGGCCTCCCGGGCGCTGTCCCAGGCGGCGACGGCCGTCTTCTCGGCGTCGCTGGCGGCAAGCGCGGCCCGTGCCGGGTCGGCGTCGGGGGCGCTGTCGTCGAGCCAGCCGGCCCGCACCGCTTCGGTGGTCTCCTGCTCGACCTCGCTCAGGCGCTGGCGCAGGTGCCCGACCTCGCTGCGGGCGCGCTGAGCGGCGGTAGCGGCGGCGGTGGCGTCCGCGTGAGCCGTCTCGCCGACCTCCTGGAGCCCGGCGGACCGCTCCTCCTCCTCGTTGGCGAGCGCCTCGGCACCGTCGGCGGCACGGTGCAGGGCCCGCACGAGGTCGACGGCGGCCTTGGCCCGTGCGGCCAGCGCCGGCGCCGCGTCCCGTTCGGCCTCGCGGATCGCGGCGGCCACGCGCGCGGAGCGGTCGGCGGCGGAGCGGTGCCGCAGTACGGCCTCGGCTGCCTGCCACGCCAAGTGCAGCGTGCGCGCGTCGGCCAGCTCACGCTTCTGCGCGGCCGCGGTCCTCTCGGCTCCGGCGAGGGCCAACGAGGCGTGCCGGTAGGCGAGTTCGGCCGCGATCAGCGCGCTCGTGGAGCGCGCCCCCTCGGCCTCGGTGACGGTGCGCGCGGCGCCGGTGACCCCTTGCGCCAGCTCGCCGGCCCGGTCACGCTCACGCACACCACGCGCGGACAGACGCCTGGCCAGCGTCCGCGTACGCCGCTCGGCGCCCGCGTGGATGTCACGCGCGTGTGCCCGTCCCTCGGCGGCCTCGACGATCCGCCCGAGCAGGTCCACCGACCCGGCCGTGAAGTCCCGCTCGGCGATGAGTTCGGCGCGCCGCCCCAGCTTGTTGCCGAAACCGCCGACCAGGTCGGCGAGTCCGTCCGTGTCCCGGGTGTCGGTGACGGCGCGCAGCAGCAGGTCGGTGAAGTCGGAGTCCTTCTTGACCGCGAAGAGACCGGCCGCCTCGCCCTCGTCGGCGTTCATCTCCCGCTGGTAGCGGAAGAGTTCGGGGTCGAGGCCCAGGTCGCCGAGGTGCTCGATCCAGCGGTCGTGGATCTCCTCCCAGTGCACTTCGAGGTGCGGGTACGCCTTGCCCGCCTCCGTGATCGCGTCCCGGAAGCCCTTCATGGTGCGCCGACGCCCCTGCGCCCCGGACACGCCTTCCACGGGCGGCCGTACGGTCGTGGCCTCGGCGACCGGCAGATTGTCCAGGCTCAGCCCCGGACCGGGCCGGAAGGAGTACCAGGCCTCGGCGAACTTCCTTGGGTCGTTGGACACCTGGCGCCCGCGCCACTCGCTCACCTTGCCGACCACCACGCACTCACCGGTCAGCGTGTGCTGCCACTCCAGGGCGACGTGCCCGCAGTCGTCGGCGAGCAGGAACTTGCGCAGCACGCCGGAGCTGGCGCCGCCCAGCGTGTTCCGGTGGCCCGGCAGCATCACCGAGAAGATCAGCTTGAGCAGCACCGACTTCCCGCCGCCGTTCTCCAGGAAGAGCACGCCCGCGGGCGCCGGGCGCCGGGGCGGCCCGACCGGCTCCTCCGCGAAGAACTCCGCCTGCGTGGGCGCGGGGTCGGGCACCGGCTGACCCACTCCTCGCAGGTCGAGGACGGTGTCGGCATAGCGCGCACCGGCAGGCCCGATGGAGTAGAGGCGGACCCGGGACAACTCGTACATGGCGGCGAACTCTCGTAGTCGTAAGGGAAGTCGAGGTGGTCGGTCGGTTGTCGAGTCGGTCGGATACTGCAGCGTTGGCCGGTCACTTCGCTGACCGGCTTACTGCGTTGGTCGGTTACTTCGCTGGCCGGCTCACCGCGTTGGTCGGTTACCGCGTGGGCCGGTGACCGTGCCGGTCGGCCACCCGGTCGTACGGTGACCGTCCCGGTCGGCGTTCAGTCGCTCGGTCAGGAGTGGAAGGGCAGACCCGCGCCGACCGCCAGCTCCACGTCGTCGGTGTCCTCGGCGGGCAGCAGACTGGCCGTGCCGTCCGTCACCGGAACGACTCCCAGCTCGAGGAGCTCGGCCATCGCCGCACTACCGGCCATGTCGCGGACCTGGAGCTGATAGCGGGCCGTCGTCCGGTACGTCCCCCCGGAGTCGTCCCCGGTGCGCTGGAGAAACCCGGAGTCGGTGAGGAAGGCGACGGCCTTGCCGACGATCCCGGTGGTGGAACCGGCCAGTCTTCGGGCGTCCTTGGTGGCCCCGGTGGAGCTGCGCCGCGCCCAGATCCGCCAGGCCGCCTCCAGTCCCGGCGCGTCCGTCGCCGGGTCGGTGTTCTGCCCCTGTTCGTCGGCCCGCTCCTCCAGCCGGCGGCAGGCCTGTCGGACGAACGCGTCGACTCCGTTGACCGAGACCCGTCCGATGTAGCCGTCGTCCGCGAGGTCCTCGGGGCGGGGGAACGACATGGCGGCGACGGCGAGATGGGCGAGCCCGTGCAGGAACCTGTCGCCCGAGTCGGCCGACGCCCGCCGCGCGTAGTCGCCCATACGGACGGCGAACACGGAGTCCTCGGCCGCGGTCACGGCCATCCCCGCGCGCGGGGACACCTCCAGGACGACCAGCCCCAGCCCTGCGGCCACGGCGTCCGCGAGCCGCGCGAACGGCGGGTCCTCGCGGTACCGCCGCAACAGCTCGGCATACTCCTGGTCGCGCGCGGGCTGAAGCTTGGGCTGGAGCCCGAAGGCGACGAGCCGCGCGGCGTCGGCCGCGTCGGCCGGGGTGACGGCGGCGGTCGCCGGCGCGGCGACGGCTTCGGGGTCACTCCATTCGACGTGCTCGGTCACGGTTGGCACTCCTTGGTCCGGTGTACGAGGGGGCGGGCGGCTGGGCAGGGGCCGCTGGGCCCCGTCGGTCGCACCGCACGGACGCGACCGGCGCCGGTCGGCCGATTCCGCAACGGCGACTGGCACGACGGTCCGAACGGTGACCCGAGCGGTGACCCGACCGGCGAGACGAACGGCGACCGGAACCGCGACTGGTACGGCACCCCGAAAGACATCACGCCGCCTCCGTCCTGCCCGCCGCCATCCCCACCGTGTCCAGCAGAGCCATGCCGACGATGAGATCGGCCCCGCCGAACTCCGGATCTTCCAGCTCCACTCCGTCGTCCACGGCGAACAGCAGCTTCCCCTCGCCCTGCCGGTAGGCGGTACCGACCGGCGGGCTGGCCGCGTGCACCGCCAACAGTGCGACGAGGTACGGGAGTTCAGGATCCCGGCGCCGCGCGTCGGCCAGCAGCCCGGACAGCCGGCGCGGGGCGTCGGCCGGGAGATCGAGGAGTTCCATGGCGCTCGTCAACTGCTCCTCGCTGAACCGGCTGTCGTCCGGCGTGGCGATCAGGTCGGGTTCGGGCATCTCGGCGCCCAGATGCTCCCGCTCCAGAGGAGGCGTCAGCAGTATGTCGACGAGGTCCCCGACCCGCACCGACATCGGCGTGCGCAGCCCCGTCCCGCGCGCGAAGAACGCGTCCGTCACGCGCAGCGCCTGCTCCACGGGCAACGGCAGCACGGGGGCGACGAGATGCCCGTAGAGATCTATGCCCGAGGTCGTCATGGGCGTGCCGAAGGCCTGCCGGTCCTGCTCCGCACGGAACAGCGGCCCCGCTTCCAGGAGCCGGGACTGCAACTGCGTATGCCTGCGGATGCAGTCCTTGACGATGTCCACGAGCTCGGCGGCACGCCGCTTCTGCTCGGCGTCCTCGGACTCGTCGCGGGCCTTGCGGATGTTGGTGAGGATCGCGTTCTCGTGGCGATAACGGTCGGCGACGTGGTCGAGGGCCTCCGCGATCAGGTCGGGCACCGCCTGGAGCCAGTCGACGGCGCGCACGTTGCGCCGGGTCGCGTCCAGCGCCCTGCGGAGCGTCTCCGCGTACTGCACGGTGCGGTATCTGGCCTGCTCGGCGGCGAGCTGCGCGTCGGCGAGCCTGCCGCGGCTGATCAGCACCTCCAGCTTGACCTCGGCGGCGATCTGCGCGCTGGTGACATCCGTGTCGAGGGCGCCGACGAGCACGTTGACCGCTTCGTCCGTCGTACGGAGATACACGCTTCCGCCGTACCCGGGCACCTCCTCGATCAACTTGAAGTCGTAGTCACGGCGTACGTAGGAGCCGTCGGGCGCGAAGGTGCCGTATACGGCCCGGAAGCCGCGGTCGACGCTGCCGACGTTGATCAGGTTCTCCAGGACCCAGCGAGCGACGCGCTCGTGCTCGGCGACGGGCCGGCGCGGGGCCTGGGCGGCGATGCGCGGGATGAGCCTGGCCACTATCTGGTCGTGGTCGGCACCCGTGTCGAAGTCCATGTTCAGTGTGACGAGGTCGATGGCGGCGAGGGCCACCTCCGCCATCCCGTAGACCGAGTACTCACCGGCGAGATTCGCCTTGCGTACGTCGAGGTCGTGCAACGGCGCGGTGCAGGCGAGCGCGCGCAGCCGCCGCGCCAGACCCTCGTCGGCGGCCGGGCCCGGAGCGGGGCGCGGCCCCGCGCTGAGCTGGGGCGGAACACTGTCCGTCGATGCAGGCGAAGTCACGGAGCACAGACTAGGTCCTAGGTCTGACAACGGTCGAAACGACGCAGAAGCGACCGGCGCTCACAGCGGCCCCCGCGCTCGTCGCGGCCGGTCAGCCGGTTCCCCGCTCCCCTTCGGCCACCCGCTTCCCGTACACCGCCACGAGTCCCTTGCGCGAGTCGTCGAGGTAGACCGTGAGCAGCCGCCCGGCCTCGTCCCGGTCGCCCTTCTGGAGGGTCTGGAGGATCTCCCGGTTGCGCGCGAGGTAGGGCTCGTGCAGTCGTCGCGGGTCGTCCACCACGTGGAACGCGAGGCGCAGTTCGGCGAAGACGCTGCGCATCAGCTCGTCGGTGCGGGCGCTTCCGGCGAGCGCGACGAGTTCCCGGTGGAAGTGGATGTTGGCGGTCGAGACACCCTTCCACTCACTTTCCCGAGCCGCCCGCTGCCCGTTGGCCACGGCGGTCGCCAGGCCGTCCACGGCGTACGGCGGCTCACCGAGCCCTCGGACCACGGCGCACTCGACGAGGGCGCGGGTGCGGTAGATGTCCTCGACGTCCTCGACGGTCAGGACCCGCACGAAGACCCCGCGATTGAGCTCGTGGACGAGCAGCCGCTCGTGCGTGAGCAGCCGGAACGCCTCGCGCAGCGTGTTGCGCGAGACGCCGAGAGCCGCGCCGATGCTGTCCTCGGACAGCCGGGTGCCGGGCGGGAAGTACCCCTCGGCGATCCGGCTCCTGAGGATGTCCGCGACCCGCTCGGCGGTGCTGGTGCGGCCCAACAGGGCGCGATCGTCCGCCAGTCCGCTCAGCTCTGTCATGTCCGGAATTCAATCGCAGATACAAGAACGAAACAACATGGGTATTGAGGGATCGTTCAACGATCCTCTACCTTAAGAGTCAGGCGCCCGTCGCACGACACCGCACCGCACCGGCGCGGAGCGCCTCCCGCACGGCACGGCTCAGTCCAAGCACCCTCCGTCCCTCTCTGTGAGGTGCCCATGAGCACGACCCCTCCGTCCCAGGCCCTGGCCGCCGAAGACCGGCCCGACGGGGCCGGACCCACCCCCCAGGACGGCCCGTTCGCCTGGTTCCACGCCCTCGGTCCGCGTGGCCGCCGCGCCTTCGCCGGCGCGTTCGGCGGCTACGGCCTCGACTCGTACGACTACTTCACGCTGCCGCTGAGCATGGTCGCGCTGGCGGCGTACTTCGGCCTCGACAGCGGTCAGACCGGCCTGTTCACCACCGTCACGCTGGTCGTCTCGGCGATCGGCGGCGCCATCGCGGGTGTGGTCGCCGACCGGATCGGGCGCGTCAAGGCCCTGATGATCACCGTGATCACGTACGCGGTGTTCACCGTGGCCTGCGGTTTCGCGCCCAACTACGAGACCCTGCTGGTTTTCCGCGCCCTTCAGGGGCTCGGTTTCGGCGGTGAGTGGGCGGTCGGCGCGATCCTGGTCGCCGAGTACGCGAGTCCCAGGCACCGCGGTCGCACGCTCGGCGCGGTCCAGAGTTCCTGGGCCGTCGGCTGGGGACTGGCCGTGATCGTCTACACGATGGTCTTCCAGTTCCTCGACGACGACCTCGCGTGGCGCGTGATGTTCTGGACCGGCGCGCTGCCCGCACTGCTCGTCGTCTGGGTGCGGCGCCGGGTGCAGGACGCCCCGGAGGCGTCCGCCGTGCGGAAGAAGAGCGCCAAGAAGGGCTCGTTCACCGCGATCTTCAAGCCCGCGTCGGCCGGCGACCCCGGTCTCCTGCGGATCACGTTCTTCGCGGTGCTGCTGTCGACCGGCGTCCAGGGCGGCTACTACACCCTGGCCACTTGGGTGCCCACCTACCTGAAGACGGAGCGCGGACTGTCCGTCGTCGGCACCGGCGGCTACCTCACGTTTCTGATCTCCGGGGCCTTCATCGGCTACCTCACCGGCGGTTACCTCACCGACAAACTGGGCCGCAAGCGCAACATCCTGCTCTTCGCGATCCTCTCGGCGGTGTGCATCCTCGTGTACGCCAACATCCCGAGCGGCGCCAACACCCTTGTCCTCGTGCTCGGTTTCCCGCTCGGCTTCTGCATGTCGGCCATCTTCAGCGGCTTCGGCTCCTTCCTCAGCGAGCTGTACCCGACCGCGGTGCGCGGCACGGGGCAGGGCTTCACGTACAACACCGGGCGCGCCGTGGGCGCCGTGTTCCCCACCACCGTCGGCTTCCTGGCGGACAGTTGGGGAGTGGGCGGTGCGCTGGTCTTCGGCGCCATCGGATACGCCCTCGCGGCGCTGGCGCTGATCGGACTCCCCGAGACCCGAGGGAAGGAACTCCTGTGACTGCCACGACCCCTGTGATCCCCGTGACCCAGACCCCCCGGGACCGCCCGTTGAACCTCCTCGACAGCCACGCGCACGCGTGGACCCCCAAGAAGGCGCGCGCCCGGTTCCGTTCGGGTCTGGCGGGTCCCACCGCCGGAGTCGCCGCGGGCCACACCCAGGCGAACCTGATCTCGGTGCCCGCCGACTGGGCGTACGACATGCTCCTGTTCTGTCAGCGCAACCCCAAGCCCTGCCCGGTCCTCGACGTCACCGACGCCGGCTCCTGGACCACTCCGCTCGCCGAGGGCGCGGACCTGCGCACCGACCTGCCGCGCTACCGGGTGTGGGAACACGGCGAGTTGGTGGCAGAGCCGACCGACGTGCTCGACCACTGGCGCGGCGACCTGGTCTCGTTCCTCATCGGGTGCAGCTTCACCTTCGAGTGGGCGCTGAGCCAGGCGGGAGTACCGATGCGCCACCTCGAACAGGGCCGCAACGTCTCCATGTACGTGACGGGCCGCCAGTGCCGTCCGGCCGGGCGGCTGCACGGTCCCATGGTGGTGTCGATGCGCCCGGTGCCGCCCGAGCACCTGGCCGCGGCGATCCGGGAGACCAGTCTGCTGCCCGCCGTGCACGGGAGCCCGGTGCACTGCGGTGAGCCGTCGGGGCTGGGTATCCGGGATCTCACACGCCCCGACTTCGGCGACCGGGTGGACGCCGAACCGGGCGACATCCCGGTGTTCTGGGCCTGCGGGGTGACACCGCAGGCTGCCGTGATGGCGTCCCGGCCGCCTTTCGCCATCACGCACGCACCGGGGCATATGTTCGTCACGGACACCCGTGACGAACAGTACCGAGTGGCCTGAGCGGCACGACGGAGCGGAACGGAACCTCATGACGACACCGATCGATCTCAACGCCGACCTGGGCGAGGGCTTCGGCCGCTGGCGCCTGACCGACGACGAACAGCTGCTGTCCGTCGTCACCAGCGCCAACGTGGCCTGCGGGTTCCACGCCGGGGACGCGACCACCATGCGGCGGGTGTGCGAACTGGCGGCCGAGCGCGGGGTACGGATCGGCGCCCAGGTCTCCTACCGCGACCTGGCGGGTTTCGGGCGGCGCGCGATGGATGTGCCGCCCGACGAGCTGACGGCCGAAGTGGCCTACCAGATCGGCGCCCTGGAGGTCTTCGCGCGTGCGGCTGGGTCACGCGTGTCGTACGTGAAACCGCACGGCGCGCTCTACAACCGCGTCGTGCACGACGAGGATCAGGCGAGGGCGGTCGTCGCGGGCGTACTGCTCGCGGACGCCTCCCTGCCCGTCCTCGGTCTCCCGTCCTCCCGCATCCTGAAACTGGCCGAGCAGGCGGGACTGCCCGCCGTCACCGAGGCGTTCGCGGACCGCGCGTACACCGAGGAGGGCACTCTGGTGCCGCGTACCCAGGACGGCGCGGTGATCACGGACCCCGACGCCGTCCTCGAACGCTCGCTGGGCCTGGCCCGCTTCGGGGTCGTGACCTCGCACTCCGGGGCGCGCGTCGCGGTCCGGGCCCGCTCCCTGTGCCTGCACGGAGACACCCCGGGCGCCGTGGGCATGGCCCGCCGGGTACGCGCCGGGCTGGAGTCCGCGGGCATCCGCGTGGAGGCGTTCGCATGAGGGCACTGCCGGTCGGTGACCGTGCCCTGCTCGTCGAGGTCTCCTCCGGGGACGAGGCGCAGGCCCTGCACGCCGAACTGCTGCGCCGCCGCGCGGACGGCTCGCTGTCGATCGCCGAGATCGTCCCCGCGGCCCGCACCGTCCTTCTGGACGGCCTGGACGACCCGGCGCGCCTGGCGGCCCGCCTCGCCTCCTGGGACATCCCGCCGCTGCCCGCGCGCGCGGAGCAGGCCATCGAGATCCCCGTACGCTACGACGGTCCCGACCTGGCGGACGTCGCGGCCCTGTGGGGCGTCCCCGACGACGAGGTATCGAAGATCCACTCGGCGGCCGGGTTCCGCGTCGCCTTCTGCGGGTTCGCGCCCGGGTTCGGCTACCTCACGGGCATGCCCTCCAAGTACGACGTTCCCCGCCGGGCGACCCCGCGGACAACGGTTCCGGCGGGCTCCGTGGCGCTCGCCGGCCCCTACACCGGCGTGTACCCGCGCTCCTCGCCGGGTGGCTGGCAGCTGATCGGGACGACGGACGCGGTGCTGTGGGACCACGCGCGCGTGCCGGCCGCGCTGTTGGCCCCGGGCACCCGGGTCCGCTTCGTACCGACCAGGTGCTCATGACCGACCGGGCCCTGTCCGTCGTACGGGCCGGCGCCCTGACGACCGTCCAGGATCAGGGCCGCCCCGGCCACGCGCACCTCGGCGTACCGCGGTCCGGCGCGCTCGACGGACCCGCGGCGGCGCTGGCCAACCGTCTCGTCGGGAACCCCTCCGAAGCGGCCGTCCTGGAGACGACGCTCAACGGGTGTGCCCTGCGCCCGCGTTCGGCGGTCGCCGTGGCGGTGACGGGCGCGCCCTGCCCGGTCACCGTGGACGGCCGCCCCGCGCCCTGGGGAGCGCCGGTACGCGTTCCCGCCGGCGCGCTGCTGAACGTCGGCACCGCGCGCGCGGGACTGCGCAGTTATGTGGCCGTCTCCGGCGGGGTCGTCGTGGAGCCGGTCCTCGGCAGCCGCTCCACGGACCTCCTCTCGGGCCTGGGCCCTCCGCCGCTCAGGGGCGGCATGGTGCTGCCCATGGGCCTCCCCGGCGCGCCCCACGCGCGCGTGGACGTGGTCCCGCACCCGGGGCCGCCGTCCGAACTGGTCCTGGGGGTGACGCTCGGCCCGCGCGACGACTGGTTCACCGCTCAGGCGCTGCGCACCCTGACCACCCGCGCCTACCGGGTGTCGTCGGCGAGCAACCGCATCGGCCTGCGGACGGAAGGGCCCCCACTGGACAGGGCCGTCCCCGGCGAACTCCCCAGTGAGGGCATGGTCCTGGGCGCCGTCCAGGTACCGCCCGACGGCGGACCGGTCGTCTTCCTGGCCGACCACCCCACCACCGGCGGGTACCCGGTGATCGCCGTCGTCCGCCCGGCCGACCTCCCGGCGGCGGCTCAGGCCGTCCCCGGCACACCGGTCCGCTTCACGGCCGTACGACGACGATGAGGCGGCCTGGGGCGGGACCGAACCCTCAGGCCACGTCCGGCTGTTGTTCGGTCACCGACAGGGCGGCCAGCGCGGCGGCCACGGCATGCGAGGCGCTCAGGTCCAGGCGTGCGCTGGTGCCGCGCGCCTTGTGGCGTACTTCGGCGGCGGCCAGGGTGAGGAGCTGCGGCAGCAGGTCCGTGCACCGCCTGGCGACCCACCCGGTCCCCGCGGTGGCGAGCCACCAGAGGCTGGCCGACCGCGTGGGCACGGGAAACTCCGGTTCGGCCGAGGGCCGGACCCCGGTGGCGACGCCCTGCTCCCCGAGCAGCGCGTGGAACCGGAGCGCGAGCGCCCGGTGCCCCCGCTCCCCCGGATGCAGTTTGTCCGCGCTCCACATCGCGCGGTCCTTGAGCCAGTCCTCCTCCGCCGCGTGCAGATGCAGCGCCCCGTGCCGCTCGGACAGCGCGTGCACGACCGCGTTGACGGCCCGCTGCCGCCGGGCCAGCGGCCGCGCCAGCGCACCCGGCAGCCCGAGCATGTAACCGGGATCCGGCAGGCAGGCCGTCATCACCACGGCTCCCTGGGCCCGGAAGGCCGCGTACACCTTGTCGAGCCGCGCGGCCACGGAGTGGATGTCGAAGGTGTACCGCAGGGTGTCGTTGACGCCTATGACGACGGAGACCACGTCGGCGCCGAGGGCCATCGCCTCCGGCGTCTGGCGCTCCAGCACGTCCCGCGTCTGGGCGCCGCTGACCGCGAGGTTGATGAAGTCCACGGGTGCGTCCGCCGGGGCGAGCCCCCGCGCGAGCAGTTCGGCCCACCCCCGCCACACGTCGCCCACGGGATCGCCCACCCCTTCCGTCAGCGAGTCCCCGAGGGCGACGAAACGAAGGGGGCTCATCCCACGCCCTCCTGAAGGCGCGGCCGCACCTCGGCCACCGCGTCGTGCGCGGCGAGGAAGCCCTCTACGGCGGTACTCCACCCGAAACACTCGGCACGCGCGCGTGCCGCCTCCCGGCGTTCGCACTCGGGACGCCCCAGCAGCAGCCGCACCGCGTCCGCGAAGGAGTCCCCGTTGTCCGCGGCGGTGGCCCCGGCGGACCCGATGACCTCCGGCAGGGCGGACAGGGAACTGGCCACCACGGGCGTGCCGCAGGCCATCGCCTCCAGGGCGGCGAGCCCGAACGTCTCGGCGGGCCCGGGGGCCAGGCAGACGTCGGCCGAGGCCTGGAGCGCGCCGAGCGCCGCGCGGTCCGCGAGGTGTCCGAGGAAGGTGACGGGCAGCCTGCGCTCCCGGGCGCGCTGTTCGAGCCGGGCCCGCAGCGGTCCGTCCCCGGCGACGACGAGAACCGCACGCTGTCCGCGCCGCAGCAGCGCCTCGAGACCGTCCAGCGCCGTACCGGGCCGCTTCTCGACGGACAGCCTGGAGCACATCACCAGCAGGGCCTGGTCCGCGCGCGCGTAGCGGGCCCGCACCGCGGGATCCCGGAGCGAGGGGTCCCGCCCCTCCAGATCGACGCCCAGCGGGGCGCGTACGACATTGCGCGCGCCGATCCGGACGAACTCGCGCTCGGCGAACTCCGTGGTGCACACGACACGTGAGTAGGTGTGTGCCGTGCGCACGTTGAGGGCGTCGGCGGTGCGCCGGGCCATCCCCTCGGAGAGCCCCCAGGTCCGCAGCACCCCGTCGGCGGTCTCGTGGGAGACCATCACGGCGGGCACCCGGGCCCGCCGCGCCCAGACGCCGGTCCAGCGCAGGGTGGTCCGGTCGGAGACCTCGAGGCGGTCGGGTGCGAGCGACTCCAGGAGCCGGGCGACCCGCCGCTTGTCCGTGAGCACGCGATAGCCGCCGGTGCCGGGAAGTACCGGCCCGGGCAGCGTGATGACGCGCCCCTGTTCGGTCTCCCGGTCGGTGAGGCGCTCGCCGGGGACGATGAGCACCGGCTCGTGTCCCGCGGCCAGATAGCCGGTGCCCAGCTCGCGCAGCGCGGTGCGCAGGCCGCCGGAGGAGGGGGCGACGAAGTTGGCGAGCCGTACGATGCGCAGGCTCATGCCGCCATCACCGTCCTCGCCGAGAGCACGTCGCCGTAGTGCCCGATGAGCTGGTCGCCGACGGCGGCCCAGGTACGGCCCTCGACCATGTCGCGCGCCGCGGCGCCGTAGGCGGCCCGCAGCCCCGGATCGGCGGCCAGGGTCAGCACGGCGTCGCGTACGGCGGCGGCGTCCCGCGGCGGCACCAGCAGTCCGGTACGCCCGTGGGCCACCAGGTCGAGCGGTCCGCCCGCGGCGGGCGCGACGACGGGCACCCCGCTGGCCATGGCCTCCTGCACGGTCTGGCAGAAGGTCTCGAAGGGGCCGGTGTGCGCGAAGACGTCCAGCGAGGCGAAGATCCGCGCGAGTTCGTCACCCGTGCGGCGCCCCAGGAAGACCGCGCCGGGCAGTTGCTCGGTGAGACCGGCCTGGCTCGGCCCGTCGCCCACGATCACGAGGCGCACGCCGTCCAGACCGCAGACCCCGGCGAGCAGTTCGACCTGCTTCTCGGGGGCGAGCCGGCCGACGTAGCCGACGATCAGCTCGCCGTTCGGCGCCAGTTCCCGGCGCACCGCCTCGTCCCGGCGGTCGGGACGGAAGCGCTCGGTGTCCACGCCACGCGCCCACAGCCGTACCCGCGGCACACCGTGAGCCTCCAGGTCGTGCAGGGCCACGCTCGACGGGGCCAGCGTCCGGTCGGCGGCGGCGTGCACGGAGCGGATGCGCCGCCACGCGGTGGCCTCGCCGGCACCCACGTAGGTACGGGCGTAACCGGCGAGGTCGGTCTGGTAGACGGCCACGGCGGGGATGCCGAGCCGGGCGGCCGCGGCCATGCCACGGACGCCGAGGATGAAGGGGCTGGCCAGGTGAACGATGTCCGCGCGGTGTTCGGTGATCGCCGCGGCGACGCGTCGGCTGGGGAGAGCGACGCGGACCTGGGGGTAGCCCGGGAGCGGAATGGAGGGGATACGGACGACAGGGCACGGCGCGGTGGCGTCGGGCCCGCTCCCGGCGGCGGTGGCCGGGGCGACGACGAGGGGAACGTGACCGCGATCGACGAGGTGCCGGGCGGTCTGAAGCGCGCAGTGGGCCACGCCGTTCACATCGGGGGGAAAGGATTCGGTCACGATGACGACACGCATACCCGTGTTGTCGCCCCGCTGGACGTGCTCGCGTCAACGTGGATCTTTCCGCACGGGGAACGTCCCATGAGCGTTGAACTCCGCACCCGTCCAGGTCAGTCCGCGTCCACGACTTTCCGGCTCATGAGTCACCGAACGTTCATACGGCGGGCATGTCCGGCCCGATTCTGCTCCGTACCGCCGTCTGCACTTCGGCCTCCTCGGCCGGATCCGCCGCCAGCCTGCGCAGCTGGACCACCACTCGGGCGTCACCTGTCTCGGCGTGCCGTGCGGCGACCTCGCGGGTGGTCTCCTCACAGTCCCACAGGCACTCGACGGCGAATCCGGCGGGAAAGGACGGATCGGTGGCGGCGAGTGCGCGGGCGGCGCGCCCGCGCAGATGGGACGAGGCGGTCTCGCGGTACACGTGCCGCAGGACGGGGGCGGCGCAGATGATGCCGAGCCGTCCGGCACCGTCGACCAGGGTCCACAGCGTCGGGGCGTCGGGGCCCTCACCCCGTACGGCTTCGCGCAGCGCGCCCAGCACCAGATCGCTGTCCCGCGTACCGCCCCGGCAGGCGAGAATCCGGCCCGCGGCGGCTCCCAGGGCGTCGGGCCGGTGGGCCCAGCTCCGTGCCCGGTCGACGGCGGCGATACTCCGCATCCGTTCGAAGGCCTCCACGGCGGCCTCGGCGACGGCCGCCGAACCGGTGGCCGAAGCCCCCTCGATCAGGTCGAGGGCGTCCGGATCATTGCTGTCGGCGAGGTAACGCAGGGCGGTACTGCGGGCTCCGTCGGCGCCGTCGCGGGCGGCCTCGACGATCTCGGGCCGGTCCTCGGGGCCGGCGACGGCGCTGAGGCAGCGGGCGGCGGGCACATGGAGCGCGGCTCCCCGTTCGATGCCCTGCTCGGCCCACTCGAACACGGCTCGCACGCTCCAGCCGGGGCGGGGCCCGGACGGTCGCATCTGGCGCTGCCAGCGGTCGAAGGAGCCCTGTTCCCGGGCGGCACGCACGCGCGTGCCGATCGATTCGCGCGGATCGTCGGCCCACAGCCGCCAGGGCCGGGGCTCGAACGCGTCGCGCACGGTCGCGGCGAGCGCGGCCTCGCCCTCCTGGTCGGCCGCGAACCGGGCGAGCACGGGGGCGGCGAGGGCCCGCAGGCCGGCGTCGTCGTCGCGCAGGGCCAGTTCGTCGAGGGCCCAGGCCCAGTTGGTGCCGGCGGCGGCGTACCTGCGCAGCAGTCTCAGCGCGTCCTGCCTGCCGTAGGAGGCCAGGTGCCCGAGGACCGCGAGGGCGAGCCCGGTGCGTGACTCGCAGTCGTCGAGGACGTCCTCGACGTCGAAGAGATGCCGATCGATCTCGTCGAGCTCACCGCTCAGATCGAGGTAGAGGCGGGCGTAGTAGAGGGAGCGGTTCTCCACCTGCCAGTCGTGGCGGGGGTCGCGCAGCACACAGTGGTTGAGCGCCGCGAGCGCTTCGGCGCGCGGTGCGGTGAGCGCGTGCAGCGTGCCGTCGCCGCGGCCCCTCTGGAGCAGGCCGAGCAGCGTACCGCTGGGCGCTATGACCGGATCGAACATGGGAAACAGCCTCACATCAAGCGTCGACGCAACCGGGATCCTGCCTTACCTGGCCGCGTGACAACACGTCGGAGCGCCCGCCGTCTCTTGCTTGCTGTAGACCATCTTCCTCTGCCTCTCGTCAGTGGGCCCATGCGGGCCGTCTCACGGCCCGCGCGGTGCGGCAACACCTGCCCAGCCATCGCGTCCGTGAATCACGACGTCATGATGACCCAGCGGTTCTTCCTGCCGCGACCGCATTTCCGGCGGCCCCGCTCCGCCTCCCCCGTTTTCTACGTTTTACCTGGTCAGAACTGCCAAGTCAGAGCGCTCCGAACAACTCGAGCAGCTCTGCCCTGCCGAACATGCGGGCCGTGTCGACGGCCGAGGGCGTGCCCGCGGCCGGATCCGCGCCGGCGTCCAGGAGCGCCCGGATCACCGCTTCCTCACCCTTGAAGACCGCGCCCGCGAGCGGCGTCTGCCCCCGGTCGTTGATGCGGTCGGCCTCGGCGCCGCGCTCCAGCAGGGCGCGTACGGCGTCGGCGTGGCCGTGGTAGGCCGTGAGCATCACGAGCGAGTCGCCGCGGTCGTTGGTGAGGTTCGCCGGGACGCCGGCGTCGACGTACGCCACCAGTGCCTCGGTCTCGCCACGGCGCGCCAGATCGAAGATCCTGGTCGCCAGCTCCACGACCTCCGGGTCGGGGGCTTCACTCATCGGCCGGACCGCCTCTCTGCAACCGTTCGGGTGAATCGCCAGAGTACTGGCTCCGGGGGTACATGACCGGCACCGCCTGCGGCAAAGATCACAACGGACTTCGGCGTCTCGGCAGACCTGCTCAGGGGGTCCGAACGACTCCGCCACTCGGGTGAAATCCAGCGAAATTCACCTAATTGCACCTTTTATCGTATGGATACATGCTGTGATCCTGGAAGAACTCATGGTGACTGTCCCCACGAACCAGGAGAGCTCAAATGATTCTGTCCATCTCAGGCGTCGTCCTCCTCGGCATCATCGTCTTCCTCTTCTTCAAGAAGGACGGACTCAAGGCGTCGCATGCCCTGGTGGCCGCACTGTTCGGGTTCTACATGGCGAGCACCGCCATCGCCCCGAGCATCAAGGCCGGCGGGGAGAGCCTCGCGGGCCTCCTCGGCGGGATCAAGTTCTGACGTCCGTCCCCCTTCTCGTACGCACCATCAGGAGACAGCAGTGGCCCGGCGCCCTCTCCCCCGCATTCTGAGCAACGGCAGCGCAGAGATCGCCCGAAGCCGGGATCTGGCCCGGACGGCAGCCGACAGCGCCACCGACGTCCTCCACCCACTGATCACGATCACTCGTGGACTGCGCCGGCTGGCGGCTGCCGGACGGCGCAAGTGGGCCGAAACGCCCAAGGACCGTCGCGGGCCACTGCTGTTCCTGGTGGCCTCGGTGGTCCTGGTCGTGGCACTGGTGCCGTACGGACCGCTGCTCGCCGCCATCACGCTGATGGCGGCGGCAGCCTGGGCGGGCCGCGAACGCGTCGAGCCGGCGCCGACCGGCCCCGACGACTCACAGACCCAGCGACTCCAGTCCCTGTACGAGGCCCTGGTCCCGTACTTCTCCGCGGCCGAGGACCCCGCTCCCCTCTATGCGCACGGCGGCGACTGGGAGAAGGCCTTCGCCTCGTACGAATTCGACGACGACGGACGGGTGTCCCGGCTCCTGCTGCGCTACCCGGCGTACTTCACCGACGGTGAGGCGGAGTCCCGCGCGCGGATCGAGCAGCTCCTGCACGCCAAGTCCGGCCGTGGCCGCGAATACCACTTCGAGTGGGACGAGGAGGGCAACGAGCTGGGGATCACGGTCCTTCCGCCGCTACCCACGGACACCGCCGCCCAGCGGTTCGTGACGGCACCCGGCGAGACGGTCCTCGGCTTCACCGACCCGGCCGACGTCCAGCGCACGCTCCCCCTCACCTACGGCGAGGAACAGCGTGACGTCCCCCCGGTCGTCTGGCGCACCGGTGTCCGCTCCACCGAGCCCCACCTGCTGGTCGCGGGCGAGCCCGGCAGCGGCACCAGCACGCTGCTGCGCTCGATCGCCCTTCAGTGTCTCCAGTACGGCGATGTCGTGATCGTCGAGGGCGCCGGCACCGGCGAGTACGCGTGCCTGACGGGCCGCGAAGGTGTCCTGGCCGTCGAGTGCGGGCTCGCCGGGGCGCTCACCGCCCTGGAGTGGGCCGCCCACGAGACGGAGCGGCGCCTCATCGCCGCGAACCGCGCCCGGCAGGCCGGCCAGGCCGCGCCGGACGACACCAAGCACCCGTTGTGGATCCTGCTGGACCGACCGAGCGCCCTGGGGCACTTCGGCGCCGTGGACGGCCGCGACGACCCGCAGTCGCTCCTCCAGGTCCCCCTGCGCCATGGCCGCGCGGCCGGGGTCACGGTCGTCGTCGCCGAGCACTTCGAGAGCCTCGACTCCCTCAGCGACGCCGTCCGCCGGCACACCCGCGCGCGCGTGGTGCTCGGTCCCGCGTCCCCCGCCCAGCTGGAAGCGGTGCTCGGCGCGCCCCCGCACACCACTCCCACCCGCGACGTGCCACCCGGCCGGGGATACGCCCGCCTGGGTACCGGCCCCGTTCTGCGTCTCCAGGTCCCGGCCACCCCGGACCCCTACGACGACGCGACCAGTGAGGCCCACCGCAGGGCGGTCCTGGACCTCCTCCCGGCGCGGACGACTCCGGCGGAGGCGGAGCCCCTGCCCGTGGAGATCAGCCCGTCCGGCGTGTGAGGACCAGGCCGTTCGGGCCGAAAGCGGGGGCTGGTGGCAGCAGCCCCCAGGGACGGGCAGGGGCCGGCGCGGCGAGCTCCCCTAAGCCACGAACGTCCGAGGCGCCTCGCTCCCCCCACCGGCCCCCGTCTCCACCAGCCGCGCCGCCGCGGCCAGCCGCGCCGCCGCCTCCTCGGCCACCGCGCCGCCGACGGTGAACGGCAGCCGCACATACCCCTCGAAGGCACCGTCCACCCCGAACCGCGGCCCGGACGGCACGCGGACTCCCACCCGCTCGCCCATCTCGGCCAGCCGCGACCCCGACAGCCCGCCGGTCCGCACCCACAACGTGAGCCCGCCCCGCGGCACCGAGAACTCCCACTCGGGCAGCTCACGCCGTACGGCGGCGACAAGGGCGTCCCGGTTCTCCCGAGCCTGCGTCCGCCGGATCTCCACGGCCCGCTCCCAGCCACCGGTGCTGAGCAGCCAGTTCACGGCCAGTTGCTCCAGCACCGGCGTGCCCAGGTCGGCGTACGCGCGCGCGGCGACCAGGCTGCGGATCACGTCGGGAGCGGCCCGCACCCACCCGATCCGCATCCCCGCCCAGAAGGCCTTGCTGGCGGACCCGACCGTGATGACGGTGGACCCGGCGGGGTCGAAGCCGCACACGGGACGCGGCATGGCCGAGCCGTCGTCGTCCAGGTGGAGTTCGCTCATCGTCTCGTCCACGACGAGCACCGTCCCGGCGGACCGGGCCGCGTCCACCAGCACCCGCCGCTGGTCCTCGTCGGCGAGGGCGCCGGTCGGGTTGTGGAAGTCGGCCACGACGTACGCGAGTCGCGGTGCCGAGTCCCGCAGGACCTGGCGCCAGCGGTCCAGGTCCCACCCGGCGAGCCCGTCGGCCATGGCGACGGGCACCAGCCGGGCCCCCGCCTCGCGCATCAGCTGGAGGATGTTGGCGTACGAGGGCGACTCGACGGCGATCCGTTCGCCGCGCCCCGCGAAGAGATGACAGATCGCGTCGATCGCGCCCATCGCCCCGGTGGTCACCATGATCTGTTCTGGCATGGTCGGGATGCCGCGCGCGGTGTACCGCTCGGCGAGCATCGAGCGCAGCGCGGGCAGTCCGGCGGGGTAGTCGCCGTGGGTGTGCGCGTACGGCGGCAGTTCCTCCAGGGCGCCCTGGACGGCCCGGGTGAGCCACGGTTCGGGTGCGGGCAGCGCCGCGCAGCCGAGGTCGATCACGGATCCGAGGGCCTCCGGCGGCAGCGGCTCCAGTCCGCGCGCGGGCAGCGGATTCCCGGCGGGCACGGAGGTCCAACTGCCCGCTCCGCGGCGTGACTCGAGGAATCCCTCGGACCGGAGCGCCTCGTAGGCGGCGGCGACCGTCGTACGGCTGACGGACAGGGACAGCGCGAGCTCCCGCTCGGCGGGCAGCCGCGCGGCGACCGGCACGCGGCCCTCGAGCACCAGCAGCCGGACGCCGTCGGCGAGGGCGCGGTAGGCGGGCGGGCGGCGCGTGCCGGGCCCGGCGGGGCGCTCCTGCTGGGAGTTGAGGAGGCGGGCGAGCTGAGCGGCCCCCACCGCCGAAGTCCACTGCGTCATGATTCCCAGTCCACCTTCCCCGAATTGGCCATGGATACGATGACTTCTCAAGCCACAGAGTGTCATGCATCAGGCCACGACCACCACAGGGGGCTCCTCTTGTCCAGCCGCTCGGAGAACGGATCCAAGTCCGGACGGCGGCTCCCGCGCCGGCTCGTCCAGCTGTACGCCGGCCTGGTGCTGTACGGCGCGAGCTCGGCCATGCTGGTGCAGTCGGGCCTCGGGCTGGAGCCCTGGAACGTGCTGCACCAGGGTCTCGCCGAGCTGACCGGCCTGACCATCGGCGTGGTGTCGATCTTCGTGGGCGCGGCGGTGCTGCTCCTGTGGATCCCGCTCCGCCAGCGCCCGGGCCTGGGCACGGTCTCCAACGTCTTCGTCGTCGGCATCGCCATGGACGGCGCGCTTGCCCTGCTGCCCGAAGCGCACACCCTGGCCGTACGGATTCCCCTGCTCGTGGCGGGCATCGTGCTGAACGGCGCCGCGACCGGCCTCTACATCAGCGCGCGCTTCGGTCCGGGGCCGCGCGACGGCCTGATGACGGGACTGCACCAGCGCACGGGCCGCTCGATCCGGCTGATGCGTACGGTCGTCGAAGTGGCCGTCGTGGTGACCGGCTTCGCCCTCGGCGGGACGGTCGGCGTCGGCACCGTGCTGTACGCGGTCGCGATCGGCCCCCTCGCCCAGTTGTTCCTGCGCGTGTTCGCCGTTCCCACGGCACCGGGTGGCAGCACGGTGGTTGCCGCCGGTCAACCGGAGCGCGCCATACTGCCCGGGTGAGCACCCGTATACGCCACCCGTACCTCGACCACCCCGGCCCGATCGCCTTCGCACACCGTGGCGGGGCGGCGGACGGCCTGGAGAACACCCTGACCCAGTTCCGGCGGGCGGTGGAGACGGGCTACCGCTACATCGAGACGGACGTGCACGCGACGGCGGACGGCAAGCTCGTCGCCTTCCACGACTCGACCCTGGACCGGGTGACGGACGGGGCGGGCCGGATCGCGGACCTCCCGTGGGAGGACGTGCGCCACGCGCGCGTGGCGGGCAGGGAACCGGTGCCCCTCTTCGAGGAGTTGCTGGAAACCTTCCCCGGGGTGCGCTGGAACGTCGACATCAAGGCCGAACCCGCACTCCACCCCCTGCTCAACCTGATCGGCCGCACCAACTCCTGGGACCGCGTCTGCGTCGGCTCGTTCTCCGAGGCGCGCGTCTTCCGCGCCCAGCGGCTTGCCGGACCGCGCCTGGCCACCTCGTACGGCACCCGCGGCGTCCTGGGGCTCCGGCTGCGCTCGTACGGCATACCGGCGGCGGTGCGCGGTTCGGCGATCGCCGCCCAGGTGCCCGTGTCCCAGTCGGGCGTGCCCGTGGTCGACCGGCGCTTCCTGCGCGCAGCCCACGCGCGTGGGCTGCAGGTCCACGTGTGGACGGTCAACGACGCCGATCGGATGCACCGGCTCCTGGACCTGGGAGTCGATGGCATCATGACCGATCACATCGACACGCTGCGCGGGGTTCTGGAGGACCGGGGCACCTGGGTCTGAGCCCTGCGGCGCGGCTGGTTCACGGGGAAGCGAGGAGCACGGGTGGGCACTGACACCGTGCGGGCGGAGGCGGCCGACGAGGCTGTCGGGCGGCGGCGCGAGCAACACGGCTGGTACATGTACGACTGGGCTTGCTCTGTCTACTCGACGAGCGTGCTGACCGTGTTCCTCGGCCCCTATCTGACGTCGGTGGCCAAGGCGGCGGCGGACGCGGACGGCTTCGTCCATCCCCTGGGGATCCCCGTCCGAGCCGGCTCCTTCTTCGCGTACGCGGTCTCGGCGTCGGTCGTCCTGTCGATCGTCGTGATGCCGATGGCCGGTGCGGCGGCCGACCGCACGGGCCGCAAGAAGCCGCTGCTCGCGATCGCCGCCTACGTGGGCGCGGCGGCCACCACGGGCATGTTCTTCCTGGACGGCGACCGCTATCTGCTGGGCGGTCTCCTGCTGATCGTCGCCAACGCCTCGGTGGCCGTGTCGATGGTCCTCTACAACTCCTACCTCCCGCAGATCGCCCGGCCCGAGGAGCGTGACGCGGTCTCCTCGCGGGGCTGGGCCTTCGGCTACGCGGCGGGCGCACTCGTCCTGGTCGCGAACCTGATCCTGTTCACGGCCCACGACGGTTTCGGTGTCTCGGAGTCGACGGCGGTGCGGATCTGTCTCGCCTCGGCGGGTGTCTGGTGGGGCGCCTTCACCCTCGTACCGCTCAAGCGCCTGCGCGACCGCCGCACCGCAGCGGCCGGGACGGGTCCGACGCACGGATGGCGCCAGCTGGCGGCCACCGTGCGCGACATGCGCGGCAAACCGCTCACCCTCTCCTTCCTGCTCGCCTACCTCGTCTACAACGACGGAATCCAGACGGTCATCTCGCAGGCCTCGATCTACGGATCCGAGGAACTGGGCCTCGGCCAGTCGACTCTGATCGTCGCCGTTCTGCTGGTGCAGGTGCTGGCGGTCGGGGGCGCCCTGGGCATGGGCCGTCTGGCGCGCAGATACGGCGCGAAACGTACGATCCTCGGTTCGCTCGTCGCCTGGACCGTGACGCTCGGCGCCGGTTACTTCCTGCCCGCGGGAGCGCCCGTCTGGTTCTTCGTCCTGGCCGCCGGTATCGGGCTCGTCCTGGGCGGCAGCCAGGCGTTGTCGCGCTCCCTGTTCTCGCACCTCGTGCCGAGCGGCAAGGAGGCCGAGTACTTCTCCGCGTACGAGATGAGCGACCGCGGTATGAGCTGGCTGGGCCCTCTTCTCTTCGGCCTCACCTACCAGCTGACCGGAAGTTATCGGGACGCCATCATCTCGCTGGTGGCCTTCTTCGCCATCGGATTCGTCCTGCTCGCGAGGGTGCCGGTGCGGCAGGCGATACGCGACGCGGGAAATCCCGTACCCGACAGGATTTAGCGCCGGAGGCCAAAGGCCGGTAGTGTACGCGTTTGGCCTGCCAGGCGTACCGTTACTGCGTGTCAAGTTACTGAAACGCCGGGTCACATCTGCCCGCAGATGTGACAAAGCGGGCGCCTGTGGGTACAACAAGGGGCGGCTAGACGGCGACGCACGACCCAGAACGGGAATCTTTACCGCCGACCGGACGTTGACCGGATGACGACGACAGCGACACCTGTCCTGTGGGCGACAAGCCCGGGAGGCACGATTCATGAGTGAGCGAGCTCTTCGCGGTACGCGCCTCGTGGTGACAAGCTACGAGACGGACCGCGGCATCGACCTGGCCCCGCGCCAGGCCGTGGAGTACGCATGCGAGAAGGGACATCGCTTTGAGATGCCCTTCTCGGTGGAGGCGGAGATCCCGTCCGAGTGGGAGTGCAAGGTCTGCGGGGCCCAGGCACTCCTCGTGGACGGCGACGGCCCTGAGGAAAAGAAGGCCAAGCCCGCGCGTACGCATTGGGACATGCTGATGGAGCGACGCACCCGAGAGGAACTCGAAGAGGTCCTTGAGGAGCGTCTGGCGGTTCTGCGCTCCGGTGCGATGAACATCGCGGTTCATCCCCGGGACAGCCGCAAGTCCGCGTAACCCCTCCGGGGGTTGAGCGGCATACAACGCACGCACGCAGCCGCGGGCACCGTACCTGAGGGTACGGGGCCCGCGGCTTTGTGCGTTCCGGGGCACTCCAAGGGGCGTGACGGCTCCAGGAGTCCATAAAAACGGCCCCGGGCCCGCGTCGGTCCCGGGGCGCCTGATCAGCCGTTCAGCGGCGGGCGCGGCCCTGAGTCCCGGGGGCCCGTGTCGTCCCGGATGACCTCGCCCTGGACGACCTTGCCACCGGGGCGGTGCAGACGGGCCTGCTGGAAGGCGTCGCCCAGCGTGCCGGCGCCGGCCGCCGAGATCTTGCGTTCGAAGGTCCGCTCCGCATAGCGGCTGAGGGCCTTCTGGACCGGCGGGATCAGGAGGAGGAGGCCGACGGCGTCCGAGATCAGGCCGGGGATCATCATGAGGAGGCCGCCGAGCATCATCAGGCCGTTGCCGTCGCTCCTGCCCGTCCCGCTCGTGGGCGCCACCCCGCTCTGCTGCTGTTGCAGCGTCTCGCTGAGGTTGCGGAAGGCGCGGCGCCCGGCCCGCTTGATGACCACGGAGCCGAGGACGAAGCCCGCGATCAGCAGCAGGAGGACCGTGAAGCCGCTCGCCGCCCCCGCGACCACGGTCAGCAGCCAGATCTCCAGCACCAGCCACACGGCGATGCCGAGGGGCAGGAAGGTGCGCAGCCTCGAGCGCCGGGGGCGGGCGGGATACGTGGGAGTCGGAGCGCCAGTCGTCATGTTCCCAGTGTGCCTGGACACGGCTCAGTACGGGATAAGGGGATGATCAACAGAGCCTGTGGACCGAGGGCGGCAACTGGTGGCACCGGAGCAGTCGCGGCAGCCGTACGCCGGCCGGATCGCCGTCGGGTCCCAGGGACGTCAGAGGGACTTGCGCCCCGTGATCCGCCCGAGCCGCTCCCCCACACCCCATGTGGTGACCCGCCACAGGGCCTCCACCAGGATGTCCCGGCTCATCTTGGAGTCGCCGAGTTCCCGCTCCACGAAGGTGATCGGGACCTCGACCACGTGATAGCCCGCCCTCACGGCGCGCCGGGCCAGGTCGACCTGGAAGCAGTACCCCTGGGAGGCGACCTCGGTGAGACCGAGGCCTTCGAGGGTCTCGCGGCGGAAGGCGCGGTAGCCGCCCGTGACGTCGCGGATCGGCACGTCGAGCAGCACGCGGGAGTACAGACTGCCGCCGCGCGAGATGAACTCGCGGGACTTGGGCCAGTTCACGACCCGCCCGCCCGGCACCCAGCGCGAGCCGAGCACGAGGTCGGCGCCCTTGAGGGCGGTCAGCAGCCGGGGCAGTTCCTCGGGCTGGTGGGAGCCGTCGGCGTCCATCTCGACGAGTACGCCGTAGCCGTGCTCCATGCCCCAGCGGAAGCCCGCGAGGTAGGCGGCGCCCAGGCCTTCCTTGCCCTTGCGGTGCAGCACCTGGACCTGCTCGTCGCCGGCGGCCAGTTCGTCGGCCAGTTTGCCCGTGCCGTCCGGGCTGTTGTCGTCCGCCACCAGCACGTGCGCCTCGGGCACAGCGGTGCGCACCCGGCCGACGATCTTCTTGATGTTCTCCGCCTCGTTGTAGGTCGGGATGATCACCAAGGTCGTGCCGAGCGGGCCGAACTGTCTCCCCTGGGCTTCCGCCGCCAGGGTCCCGTCGCCGTCGTTCACTGCTGCCCCTTCGAGTACGTACGCAGGGGTCCACCATAGTGGCCGCAACCTGCACTGCCACGCCGTGGCGGCACTACGGGGGTGTCGATCGGCCAAGAGGCGGGTAGGACCAAACCCGCCCGGCGCAGCACGCGTGCTGCGGATCGGGGCCCGGCGCCCTTCGGGCCGACCAGGGACCCGCTGGCTGCGGGTCGACCGAAAGCCGTTGTCTACTGAACGTCCGGGCCCCACCCGGGTCACACCTGCCGACTTGTCGGAACGTTTCCCTCGCCTCTCGTTGCGCGAGCGCTGGGCCTGGCTCCCAGTGGTGGTGCGCCGGTGCGGCACATCACCCCTGACCCAGCGGCGCTTCGAGGCCGCGCGGAAATACCCCGGTCGGACGTCCGGTGGTGGACCCGGCCGAACCTACCCGTCACCTGCGGCCAGCTGTCAACAGTCGTTTGACCTGCACGTTTCCCCACAAGAGGCCGGTCGGTGCGGAGGATGCGCAGGTCGCGAGACGGGACGGCGGGCGGTGATCGGAGCCGCGCCACCCCGGCACATCACTCGTTAGGCCGTACGAATACGGTCCTGCCGCCCACCACGGTGCGCAGGCAGACCGGGAGGTCGTTCCCGGGGGTCAGATCCGGCAGCCCGGGGGTACCGGAGCGCGGGTCGGTCGACCAGCGCGCCACCCGGTCGTCGGGGGCCTGCACGACGAGGCCCCCGGCACGCCACACCGCGTAGTCCGCGGGTGCGCCCGGCACCAGGACACCCGCGTCGTCCCGTCCGACCGCCCGCCATCCGCCGCGCGTGTGCGCCGTGAACGCGGCGCGTACCGACACCCGGTGCTCGGCCGTGCGGTGGAAGGCCGCGGCGCGGACGGTGCCCCACGGGTCCAGGGGGGTGACGGGGCTGTCCGAGCCGAAGGCGAGCGGCACGCCGGTGCGCAGCAGGGCCGCGAACGGGTTGAGCGTGCGGGCCCGTTCGGCGCCCAGACGCCGGGCGTACATGCCGTCCTCGCCGCCCCACAGCGCGTCGAAGGCGGGCTGTACGGAGGCGGTGAGCCCCAGTTCGGCGAAGCCCGCGACGGTCTCGGGGGTGAGCATCTCGGCGTGCTCGACGCGGTGTCTGGCGGCGCGCACGCGGGCGAGGCCGACCTTCTCGGCGGCGGAACGCACGCCCTCGACCACGGACGCCACGGCGGCGTCCCCGATGGCGTGGAAGCCCGCCTGGAGGCCCGCCTCGGTGCACGCGACCACATGGGCGGCGACGGCCGCGGCGTCGAGGTAGGCGGCGCCGGTGTGGCCGGCGTCGGCGTACGGGTGGTCGAGGCAGGCGGTGTACGAGCCCAGGGAGCCGTCCACGAAGAGGTCGCCGGCGGCGCCGATCGCGCCCAGGGCACGCGCCTTGTCGACATCCTGTTCGGCCCAGTAGCCGACCACCCTGGGGCCGGGCTCCTCGGCGGCGAGCCGCAGCAGCGCGGTGAGGTCGTCCTCGGAGGAGATGTCCGGGCCCGCGCACTCGTGGACGGAGCCGATGCCGAGCGAGGCGGCGTGGGCGAGCGCGGCGCGCTGGGCCCGGGTGCGCTGTTCGCCGGTGACGGCGCCGAGGGCGGCCGCGCGGACGGCGTGGTGGGCGTCGCGGGTCAGCGGGCCGTCCTGGTATCCGGCGCGGTCGGTGACCCCCGGCACCAGGTCCAGGAGCGCGGTGGTGACGACGGCGGAGTGCACGTCGATGCGGGAGAGGTACAGCGGGCGCCCGCCGGCCGCCCGGTCGAGTTCGGCACGCGTCGGAGGACGTCCGCCGGGCCAACGGGCCGCGTCCCAGCCGTGGCCGAGGAGGACCTGGCCGGCGGGGCGGGAGGCTGCGAAGTCCTGTACGAGGGCGAGCGCCGCGTCCAGGGTGGGGGCGTCGGACAGGTCCAGGCCGGTGAGTGCGAGACCGGTGGCGGTCGTGTGCACGTGGGCGTCGGTGAACGCCGGGGTGACCAGGGAGCCTTCGAGGTCCACGACCTCGTCGACCCCGTCCGCGAAGGCGTCGGCCGCGCCTTCGGAGCCGACCCACGCGACCTGCCCGCGTTCGACGACCATCGCGGTGGCGAAGGGATCCGCGGGACTGTGGACTTCTCCACCGCGCAGCAGCACGGTGTCCGACGAGGCGGTGCTCTCACTCATGGGGAACAGTCTCGCCCCTGGTCACACGCCCCCGGCGCCGGGGGCCGTCAGATCCGCGGCGGCCGCGCCTCGTACGGCGTCGACAGCACGACCGTCGTCCGCGTCGACACTCCCGCGAGGCCGCGCAGCCGGGCGAGGAGCTCCTCCAGTTCGTGCGGGGTGGAGACCCGCACCTTGAGGATGTAGTTCTCGTCGCCCGCGACGCTGTGGCAGGCCTCGATCTCGGGGACGTCGGCCAGGCGTTCCGCGATGTCGTCGGGGGCGCTTGGGTCGAAGGGCTTCACCGAGATGAAGGCGGTGAGCGGCAGCCCGACGGACTCCGGGTCGACCACCGCGGCATAACCGCGGATGACGCCGCGCTGCTCCAGCCGGCGTACCCGCTGGTGCACGGCAGACGTGGACAGGCCCGTGGCCTTGCCCAGGTCGGTGTAACTCATCCGCCCGTCCGCGACGAGCAGCTGCACGATCTGTCGGTCCAGCTCCTCCATGGCGCTGAACCTACAGGGCCCTTGATCCCGCCCGATACCTGAGCGGCGCAGGTCATACCCGGTTCGTGATGTGACAAGGTACGAGCGGTGCGCCGGCCGGGGACAAAACCGCCGGGCCGGGCACCTGCGGGCGGCATGTGACGAACGCCACATACTTGGAACCGGGTGCGTGATGTTCTCGTGATTACCGCAGAGACGGGACGGGAAGTGCTTGCTGTGGTCGAGGTCGCAGTGCCTTGTCGGCCCACCCGAGGGGGAGAAGCCCATGCAGAGTCTTAAGCGCCCTGGTCGTACCGCACCCAAGCGGCAGCAGCCGGTCGTCGACCCCGAGCCGGAGGGCGTCGAATCGGACGCCCTGGACGGTGAGGAGTTCGACGCGTACGACACCTTCGAGATGTACCGGGTGATCTGCCCGGACTGCGCGCAGCCCATCGCGCTGCTGGCGGACGAGGAAGTCCTGCCCGAGCACGCGCTGTGCGCCTCCCCGTGGAACCCGTTCGGGCTCACGGTCTGCACCGGCACGGGCCGGGCCGCGGACGACGCACAGCCCGCGGACGACACCACGGAACTCCAGGAGCAGGACACGGCACTGCTGTTGACGCTCCCTCAGGGTCTCGACTGGCGGACCCAGCCGTTCTCGCACGTCGGTGGTGCGAGCTCGCGCCCGATCCGGGTGCCCGAGATGCGCCGCCTGGCCGCCTGACCGTCCTCGCGTGTTCCGCGACTGACGCCTCGTCAATCCCAGTAGCTGCCCTGCACCATGGCACGCAGGCTGTCGTGGTGCAGGATCAGTGTGTCCGGATCCGGGGGGACGGCGATCTCGCCGAAGTGCACCTGACGGTAGGCGATGCGCAGCATCACGATGGCGTGCCGCAGGGCGGCGTACAGCGTGTAGAAGTCCATGTCCCGCGGTGTGTGGCCGGTGAGTTCGGCGTAGCGCCGCTCCACCCGGTCGCGGCGCAGGAAGCCGGGCAGCCCCTGCTGGCCGAAGCCCACGGTGAGGTCCTGGAAGAAACGGTGCAGATAGACGGTCCAACCGAGGTCGACCTCGCGCGGGGCCTGCGCGGCCATCTCCCAGTCGAGGACGGCGGCGGGTTCGAAACCGTCGTAGATGACGTTCCCGATGCGCGCGTCGCCCCAGTTGAGGACCGCCTCGCCCTCGTCGCGCGGCCACAGGTCGCCCAGGCGGTCGAAGGCGCCCTCGATGAGGGGCGAGCATGACAGTCCGTCAACGACCCATGCGTAGTAGTCACGTTGGGTCTCGACATGGCGGCTCAATGGGCTGCCGTCGCCCACGTAGGACAGGAAGTCCGCCTCCTTCAACGGCACTTGGTCGTGCAGCCGTGCCAGGAGTCCGATGGACGCCGCCTCCAGGCGCTCGCGCTCCTCGTCGCTCGCCGAGTGCAGCCAATTCCCCTCGTAGGTATAGGGCATGACGTCCGGGGGCACGCGTCCGGCGACTCGCTCCATGACGAAGAACGGCGCCCCGAGCGGTCCGGCGTCCTCCTCCAGCCACAGCACGTGCGGCACCGGCAGATCGGTGTGCTCGGCGACCACGCGCATCGTGCGGTACTGCCGGGGAATGTCGTAGACGGGGAAGACGGTGTACGCCGCCGGGTCCGCCGCCAGTCTCAACGCGCATGCGCGCAGCGGTGGTTCGGGGTGCTCGATGTCGAAGAGCAGGGTTTCGCTGGACAGGCCGTTGGACTCGGGGACGGAGACGTTCACCGCCCTGGCGCCGGGGAGGCGGGCGGCGAGCCAGCCGGTCAGCCGTCCGGTCAGCTCCTGGACGTCGCGTGTCGTCGTGCGCGGGCGGGGTGCCGTGGCCATCTCGCCGCCCCCCTTCAGCCCGCGACCGCGTCGAATCCGGCGAAGCCGCTGGGATCGTGGCGGCCGAACGAGCCGTGCTCGAAGATGCCGTGCCCGACCTGGCCGTCCAGCGTGAAGCGTGCGGCGTGGTCGATCACCCCGTACGCGGCGAGGGGATGGGCCGCCGGGCCGGAGAGGTCGTAGACGCGGCGGTCGGTCCAGCCGTGGCCGCGCCAGGTGCCGTGCTGCCAGTCGTCGGCGGGCGGATAGCCGGCGCCGACGGCCAGCGGGGAGGAGGTGAGCACCTCCACGGCCAGTTCCGTGGGCTTGCGGTCCGCCGGACTCGCGAGGTGGATGACGGCGGACGTGGGGTGACGGGTGCCGGGCCGGTAGCTGATGTCGGCCTGGGGCCAGCCGAGTTGGAGGTCCCGGTGCCCTTCGCGCACGAGGGTCGCGTCATTGAGGGTGCGGTGACCGTCGGCGTCCTCCTGGATGACGACCATCAGGAACCGGTCCTCGAAGCGGACCGGGCACCAGACCCAGTGGAACCCCTCGGTCGGGTGCTCCTCGGCCAGACGTCCGCCCTCCTCGCCCGGGACGGGACGGACACCCCAGCTGCGGTCGCGGGTGCCGGTCCACTCGCCCGCCAGGACGGGGGTCTCCTTCCCGCCGACGCGGATCACGCCCTCCACGCTGCCCGCCTGCACGAAGCGTCGCCCTTCCAGCGTGAGCCGGCCGCCGCGGCGCTGGATGTGGTGCGGCTCCCACAGGGCCGGGAAGTCGGCGGTCCAGGTGAGGTCGTACGACAGGGAGTCCGACGGAGATTCCGGCCCGGGATCCGGGCGGGCGGCCGGCCCGGGATCCGGCGGGGAGTCCGACGGGGAGCGCTGCACGGAGCCGGGCGAAGAGCCCAGCAGGGACCCCGCAGGGGACGCCGGCACGGACTCGCTGTCCAGTTGGAGCCTCAGCCGCCGCAGCGGCTCCTCCACCGTGATCCGCAGCGGCCCCACCGCGAGCTTCATGCGGTCGTCGCCGAGCGCGTCCGACGCCCGTACCGCGTGCAGTCGGTCCCCGTCCCGCAGGGTGGCGTACGCGTCGATCACCCCGAGGTTCGGATACACCCCGAGCCCCACGATCAGGAGCATCCGCCCCCGGTGGTCGAAGACGTGGAAGATGCAGCGGTCGTAGGCGTTCCGGTCCCCGGTCGCGACATGCTTCATGGACAGGGGCACCTGGTGCACGGGGTACTCGTCGAGGGCAACGGGGCGGTCGTCGGGCACGGCAGGCCTCCCTGGGCGCGCGGCAGTTGACGTCGCCCGCAGGGGTACGACCCCCGGCGGCGCAGTTGACGCTACGTCAGTTGGACGCCATGGGCCAGGTGTCGCGCCGCGAACCCGGAGCCCCGTCCGGGCCCGCCGCGAACTCACTCTCGATTCGGGGGGTCGGTGACCTGCCCGCCCACCCGGGCGTTGCCCCGGTATGACCCCCACATATTCACCGACCGGGCGTCGGCGCAGAACCGGCGCACCGGCTCCCGCAGAATCGGTTCGGCAGCCGGTTCAGGCGGCGCCGCTCCAGGATCCACCCATCTACCGCGCCCTCATCCGCACCTGGGCCGATCGCGGCCGCACCCTGCCGGGGCGCCACGACCCGGAGTGGGTCCGGCTGGTGTCGCCCTCGACGATGTACGGCCACGGGCAGTTCAGCGTGATTCCGGACCCGCGAGGTGACGGGCGATGACCATCCGCTGGATCTGATTGGTGCCCTCGACGATCTGGAGGACCTTGGCCTCGCGCAGATAGCGCTCGACGGGGAAGTCGGCGGTGTAGCCGTACCCGCCGAGAACCTGGACGGCGTCCGTGGTGACCTTCATCGCGGCGTCCGTGCACAGGAGTTTGGCCATGGCCGCCTGCTTGGAGAACGGCCGGCCCGCGTCGCGCAGCCGGGCGGCGGCGAGGTAGAGCGCCCGGCCCGCCTCGATCTGCGTCGCCATGTCCGCGAGCATGAAGCGCAGTCCCTGGAAGTCCGAGATCGGCCGCCCGAACTGCTGCCTGCCGGTGGCGTAGGCCACTGCCTGGTCGAGGGCCGCCTGGGCCACGCCGATCGCGCAGGCCGCGATGCCAAGCCGCCCGGAGTCCAGCGCGGACAGGGCGATCGCGAAACCCTGGCCCTCCTCGCCGATCCGCCGGTCGTCGGACACCCGTACGCCGTCGAAGTGGACCTGCGCGGTGGGCGAACCCTTCATGCCCATCTTCTTCTCGGGCGGCCCGGCGTTCACGCCCTCCGCGTCACCGGGCACCAGGAAGGCCGTGATGCCCCGGGCGCCCTCGCCGCCGCTGCGCGCGAGCACGGTGTAGAAGTCGGCCACTCCGCCGTGGGTGATCCAGGCCTTGGTGCCCGTGATCGCCCAGTCCCCCCCATCGTCCCGAACGGCTTTCGTACGGAGGGACGCGGCGTCCGAGCCCGAGGACGGTTCGGAGAGGCAGTACGCGCCGAGGAGATCGCCGCCCAGCATCGCGGGCAGGTGCTCGGCACGCTGCTCCTTGGTGCCGTAGTTCGCGAGGGCGTGGCAGGCGAGGGAGTGCACGCTGACGCCGAGGCCGATGGTGAGGCGGGCCGCCGCGAGCTCTTCGAGTGCCTGGAGGTAGACCTCGTACGGCTGGTCGCCGCCGCCGTACTCGGAGTCGTAGGGCAGTCCGAGCAGTCCCGACTCGGACAGCAGGCGGAAGACATCGCGCGGGAAGTGCCCGGCGTCCTCCTGCTCGGCCGCCTGCGGGGCGATCTCGCGCTGCGCGATGTCGCGGACGAGCGAGATCAGATCCCGGGCCTCGTCCGTGGGCAGCTGACGGTCAACCGGCTGCGGGGCGCGGTCGGGCATGGCGACGCTCTCCTCCCTGTTGGGCACTGGCGGACGCTCACCTTGGGTGGGATGGCTCCCGCGGGTCTCACGTGCTCCGGCCGATGCTGCCGTCCCGGGTTACGGAAGGGGCTGATCAGCGGCGGTGGCGCTGTGAGTATGCCCGATCGGCGGCATCCAGTCACCAGTTAACGACCGCTTACTAAAAGAAAGGGAAATTGGTCCGAACCATTGACGCACTGGTCTAGTCCTCCTAGGGTTCCCTTCACGCCTCACCGCGTTCATGCCAAGTGGGCATGCGTGCCCGCGGCGATCAGCAGGTCCCAGCACCCTCCCCCAGGACTCCCCTCCCCCACGAGGAGACACCGATGCGCAGACCGCACCTTCCCCGCGCCCCCTTCCGGGCGCTCCTGTCCGCCGCCTGTTGCGCCGTTCTCGGCGCGGGCCTCCTGGCGGGCGCGACCACCGCCACGGCCAAGCCGGCCCCCGCCGCGGCGGAATCCCCGGCCGGCACCGCCCAGGCCGCCGCGGCCGGTTCCAAGGTCGTGGGCTACTTCACCGAATGGGGCACCTACGACCGGAAGTACTTCGTCAAGAACATCGAGACCTCCGGCTCGGGCGCCAAACTCACCCACATCAACTACGCCTTCGGCAACGTGACCGGCGGCAAGTGCGCGATGGGCGACGCGTACGCGGCGACCGACCGGACGTACACCGCGGCCGAGTCCGTGGACGGCGTCGCCGACACCTGGGACCAGCCGCTGCGCGGCAACTTCAACCAGCTCCGCGAGCTGAAGAAGAAGCACCCCAACCTCAAGGTCCTCTGGTCCTTCGGTGGCTGGACCTGGTCCGGCGGCTTCGGCGCGGCCGCCGCGAACCCGGCCGCGTTCGCCCAGTCCTGCTACGACCTGGTCGAGAACTCCAAGTGGGCGGATGTCTTCGACGGCATCGACATCGACTGGGAGTACCCCAACTCGTGCGGTCTCAACTGTGACACCAGCGGCAGGGACGCCTACAAGAACCTGATGGCGGCGCTGCGCGCCAAGTTCGGCACCGGCAATCTCGTCACCTCGGCGATCACGGCCGACGCCACCAGCGGCGGCAAGATCGACGCGGCGAACTACGCGGGCGCCGCACAGTACGTCGACTGGTACAACCCGATGACGTACGACTTCTTCGGCGCCTGGGACGCGGCGGGACCGACGGCTCCGCACTCGCCGCTGACCTCGTACTCCGGTATACCGCGGGCCGGTTACTACACCGACGCGACGATCGCGAAGCTCAAGGGCCTCGGCATCCCGGCCTCGAAGCTGTTGCTGGGCATCGGCTTCTACGGGCGCGGCTGGACCGGCGTCACCCAGGCGGCGCCCGGCGGCACCGCGACCGGCGCGGCGGCGGGTACGTACGAGGCGGGCATCGAGGACTACAAGGTGCTCAAGACGAAGTGCCCGGCGACGGGTACGGTCGCCGGCACGGCGTACGCCAAGTGCGGTACGAACTGGTGGAGTTACGACACCCCGTCGACCATCTCGAGCAAGATGGCGTACAAGAACGCGCAGGGCCTGGGAGGCACCTTCTTCTGGGAGCTGAGCGGTGACACCACGAACGGCGAACTGATCAGGTCGATCAACTAGCCTCACGAGGCTGTCACTCGAGGCGGGAGTCCGGCGGCTCCCGCCTCTTGCTCAGGTGTCCCGGCGTGCGGGTGGCGGGGCCGCGTACGAGGGATCCAGCTCCTCGACGGCCCGCATGGCACCACCCAGCATCTTCACCAACAGCTCGCGCATGGTGTCGCGCGGCAGCACCTGGTCCTGGTGGGCGATCCAGTCGAGGGTCGCCCCCTCGACGCTGTAGAGCCAGCCGAGCAGGGCCATTCGCGGCAGCGGCGCGATCTTGCGCCGCCCGTACGCCCCTTCGGCGATGGTCTCGACGATGACCTCGCGTACGCCGTCCCGGATGGCGTGCACCTCGGCGTCGAAGCCGACTCCGCCGCTGATGATCGTGCGGTACGCGGACTGGTTGTGCTCGGCGTAGCGCAGGTAGCCGTCGATGGTGCGGTGCACCCGCTGCGCCGGGGGGAGTTCGAGGCCGCTCGCCGCCCGGGAGACCAGTTCGGTCACCGAGTCCTCGATGATCGCGAGGTAGTAGCCGCGCTTGGACTTGAAGTAGTAGTAGATCAGCCCCTTGGCGACATGCGCGTGCCGCGCGATGTCGTCCATCGACAGCGCGTCGTAGGACGTGTCGGCGAACAACTTCCGCCCGATGACGATGAGTTCGGCGCGGCGCGCCAGTGAGCGATCGGTGCCGCGAGCCCGGAGAGGCTCGACGGCACGCTGTTGACTGCTATTCAATTTCGGTCCTGGTCTCCGGCTGCCGACGGGACATCCCGCAGTATGGCAGACAGGCACCACCTGCTCGTTCGGCCTTCGTCAACCGCGACGGGCGTCCGCCGGGGCGCCGGCGGGAGCGTCCGCCGCATCAGCTCACAGCAGGCCGAGCTGGGTGACGAGCATGGCAAGCACCAGGACGAACGTCCAGCCCGCGACGTGTTCCAGAATCCTGGGGCCGTCGTCCTCGGGACCGCCGGTACGGGCGCGGACTCGGGTGGCGGTGGCTGAGGTCGCGGTCATGGCATCTCGCTGACGTAGTGGTGCGGTGGACTCCCCCGCCTCCCGTCGGCTCCCCACCGACTCGACCACTTTGCCACCGGAAACGGCTTCGGCGGTGGAGACCTTGGTCACGCCGGACACTTCGATCACCTTCGAAAGCCTCTGCCTCCCGCAACGGTGCCCACGGGGTGTGCGTCTCCTCACAGGCCAGTGATCAGCCGACCGAAAGGCGCTCGATGGTTACTTTCCGGACGCCACGCCGCCACGCCCGCCTCGTCCTCGCGACCGCGATCACCGTGGCCGCCGCCTTGACGGGCCCGGTCTCACAAGCCGCTGCCACCGGTTCCGGCGCCCCGTCCCCCGGCGCGGCAGGGCTCGGCGACCCGGTCTTCCCGCTCGACGGCAACGGCGGCTACCAGGTGAGCCGCTACACCCTCGACTTCGACTGGCAGGCGCCGAGGACACCCTTCGAGGCCTCGACGACCATCAGGGCCACCGCTACGCAGTCGCTGTCCCGCTTCAACCTGGACTTCGCGGGCAACACCCTGCACACGGTGACCGTGAACGGCCGGACAGCCACGACCGTGCGCGACGGTGACGAACTGGTCGTCACACCCGCGAACGCCCTCGCCCGGGGCAAGGCCTTCACGGTCAAGGTCACCGACACCGCCGACCCGAACCAGATCCGCCACCGCGACGACGCCATCGAGGACTACGGCTGGATTCCGACGCCCGACGGCACGGTGCTCTATCCGCAGCCCGACGGCGCCAAGATGATCTTCCCGTCGAACGACCACCCGAGCAGGCGGGCGCCGATCACCTTCCGTGTCACAACCCCGGCCGGCCTCTCCGCCGTGGCCAACGGCAGACTCACCGACCGCACCGAGCGGGCCGACGGGCGGGTGCGGTGGACGTACGACTCCGAGCAGCCGGTGGCGGCGCAGCTCGCGCAGCTGGCGATCGGCAGGTTCACCTTCGTCGACAGCACCGGCCCGCGCGGGCTGCCGATCCGCGATGTGGTCCCGGACGGCCTGGTGGCGCCGACCGAGCAGTACCGCAAGCTCACCGCGGACCACATCGCCTGGCTGGAGGAGCGGCTCGGCCCCTACCCGTTCAACCGGTACGGCGTCCTCGTCGGCGACACCGACCTGGCCGTCGCCCTGGAGACGCAGACGCTCTCCCTGGTCCCGAAGGCCGACCTCCTGGGCGACCGGGTGACCGCCGAACGGAACCTGGTGCACGAGCTCGCCCACCAGTGGACCGGCGACAGCGTGGGCATGGAGACCTGGTCCGACCTGTGGCTGAGCGAGGGCCACGCACGTTTCTACGAGCGGCTGTACTCGGAGGAGCACGGCGGCGTGAGCTTCGAGGGCACCATGAAGACCGCGTACGAGAGCCATGACCAGTGGCGCCACGACTACGGAGCCCCGGCCGAGCCGACCGAGCCGAACCTCTTCAAGCGGATGCGGTACGACGGTTCGACGCTCGTCCTCTACGCGCTGCGCGAGCGGGTCGGCCCGCGGACCTTCGGGAAGATCGAGCGCGCCTGGGTCACCGAGTACCGCGGGATGACGGCGAGTACGCGGGACTTCGTCGGCCTGGCCTCGAAGGTCGCGGGCGAGGACCTGGCCGGCTTCCTGCACCCGTGGCTGTACGGCGCGAGGACGCCGCCGATGCCCGACCACCCCGACTGGGTGGTCGGTCCGGTCCAGGGCTGAGCAAGCGGGCGGCCCCTCCTCGGGGCCGCCCGCCCCCCTTCCTCAGCGGACGCCCACCGCCATCAGGGCCGCGCGCTGCCGCAGCGTCGGCTGTGCCGGGAAGTACAGGTAGCAGATGCCGCCGCTGCCCGAGGAGACGTTCCCGGCGGCGTTGTACCGCTTCGTGCGCAGCCAGATGTTCTCGAACTGGCGCCGCGGGTAGACGCGGCGCACCGCGCTGTCGCTGGGCGACGCCGGGTCGTTCGCGATCACGTCGCCGTCGGCGGTGAATCCGATGACGGTCATGAGGTGGCCCGAGGTGCCGTACCCCGCCCCCGTCAGCTCGGACGCGAGGAACGACTGGGACGTGATGGCCGGGACACCGGCGGCGATCAGCGTCTCCAGCTCGGTGAGCGAGCCGAGCCGGGTCACCACGCCCTGGAGGTCCTTGTACGTCGCCGCGTAGGCGGAGTTGAAGGGCCAGTTGCCGCAGCCGCCGTATTGGTAGTCGTAGGTGTAGCGGGCCGCGTGGCACACCTGCGGGTCCGTGAAGTCCGGGTCCACCCAGGCGAGTTGGTCCGCCGTCGGTTTGCGGCCCCAGTACTCGATGATCATCTGCGAGGAGGTGGGGCTGCACCAGGCCTCGCCGCCGTTGTCGTACTGCGGGTACTGGCCCGCGTGGGTCTCCTGCGAGTAGCGCGGGACCTTCAGCTCCTGGGCGAGGCCGGGTGTGGAGGCCGGGACGGTGAAACGGTCCGGAACGTCGGAGCCCATCACGCCCAGGCGCCACACCGTGGGCGTGACCCTGGTGCCGGGGGCGCGGTACAGCGTGAGCCGCAGCCGGTAGGAGTCCAGGCGCAGGCCCGAGGCGGCGTCGTCGATGGCGAAGGTGTCGGTCCAGACGCTGCTCTTGCCGTCGCTCTGGTCGTCGACGGAGGTCCGCCTGATGTCCTGGTCACCCGCCGCCCAGCGGCCCAGCACGTACCAGGGGGCGGCGGTGCCGTCCGAGTACGTGCCGGTCAGCTCGACCTGGATCCAGGTTCCGGCCGGGGTGTCCGCGTTCCAGGAGGCGACGGCCTCGGTGGCGGGAACGGCGAGCTCGTGGACCGGGGAGGTCCAGGTCGCGTACTCCCACAGGGCGGTTCGGTTGGTGTGCGGGTCGGTGTACGTCCTGGTACCCGCCGCGGTCGCGATCACCACGCCGGGACGGACGCCCGGCACGGCCCTCGTGCCCTTCGCGGTGCCGCCGCGCCAGTCGGAGTACGAGATCCAGGCGCGGTTGTCCACCAGGCCCGACGGCGCCTTCGACGGGGGGGCCGACGACGCCTTCGACCGGGCGCGCGCCGAGCGCGCGGGTGAGTCCGCGGCGGCGGCCGTACTCACACCGCCCGCCGCGGCCGCGGCCATGGCAGCGGTCAGGACGGTTCTACGGGACGGCTGTTCAGCTCTGGGCATGGAAGGGTGTCCCCCGGGTGTCCGATCCGAAACGGGCAAGTCCGATGCGCGGGTGTGCGCCAACTATGGATGCCCCCACAGGCTTCTGCCAGCACTTCGGGCCTCGCGGCGCCCACCAATATTGGTCAGGTCCATTGACACCACGGGAACGCGGCGGCCCGGACACGGGGAGGCCGCCCGGTATAGAGTCCTTTCCCAGAAATATGCCAATAGCACGCCCGCACCCCTCCCGGGATCCCCCATTCGAGACATCGAAGGCATTCGAGGCGTCCGAGACATCAGCGGCCTCGCCTCGCACCTGCTCCGGCTGCCGCCCTCCCGCGGCCCCGTCCGCCTGGTCGGCGTCGACGGCCACGCCGGCTCCGGAAAGACCACCTTCGCCGAGCGGCTGGCCGGGGAGCTGGGCGGCGCACCCGTACTGCACCTCGACGACATCGCGACGCACGAGGAGCTCTTCGCCTGGACCGGACGGCTGCTGGACCAGGTCGTCGCCCCGCTGCGGCGCGGCGAGACGGCGCGCTTCGCCCCGTACGACTGGATCGCCCGGGCCTTCGGTCCGGTCCGGGAGCTGCCGCCCGCCCCCGTGGTCCTGCTGGAGGGTGTCGGCGCGGGCCGCCGCGAGCTGCGCCCGCATCTCGCGCGACTGCTGTGGATGGAGTTGCCGCGAGAGGAGGCATGGTCGCGTGGGCGGCGGCGGGACGGCGAGGCGCAGGACGAGTTCTGGGGCGAATGGGTCTCCGCCGAGCGCCGGCACTTCGTCGAGGATCCCTCGAGACCCTTCGCCGACCTTCTGGTACGGCAGTGTTTCGAGGGGTACGAGTTGCTTCCCGGGCCCGCTGTGACCCTCACAGCCGGCCCGTAACTCACTCACGGTGACGGACCGCCCGCAGTGTGCTGAACTTGTGAAGACCCTTCCCTGAGAACTTCCTTCAGTGCTCCAACTCGGCTTGACCGGGGGGCCGTACAGGTCTTACGTTCTGAATGTGCGACTGTTCGAAGTCGCCCCGCAGACGCGAAGCCCCCGGTTGTTCCCCCGTGATCGGGGGCTTCGTTCTGCCCCGGACCCGTTTCCGGACGCCACACGGCGTATTTCGGTCACCCTCGGTCACCATGCCGAGTGCGCCCCGCCCGCTCCCACCTCGCGGAACGGGGTGTGCCGCGCCCTTCGGCCGGGCACTCCCCCGCAGGTACGATGCCTCTCGGTGCGATATTCGGACGGCTGCTCTGCGCACCGACGCAACTCCCGTCCGCGGTACAGCGGTTCGACCAAGGCTGCCGACGGGTACCGGCCCGGCGGAGGACCATCGGGGGCACGGTTTGTGGGGGGACGTGATGGACTTCGGCACGCAGGGCCCGGAGGCCCCGGCCGACCTCGCCTGGCTGCGGGGGGTGGATGCCTACACGATGGGCGCCTATCCGCAGGCGGAGGAGGAATTCCGTACCGCGGTGCGGATGGACCCGGGAATGGCGGACGGCTGGCTCGGACTGCACGCGCTCCGGGTGGACACGACGACCGCGCTCCTCAGGATGTTCCGGCACCGGGAGCGCTTCGGTGAGCAGCGCACCCGCCATCGCCGCACCCTCAACTCCTGGTACTGGCTGGGCTGGTGGGTGCAGCCGGTGCTCGAAAGCCCGCGTGACCTGCTGCTCGCGCACGCCTCGCACTGGCTGGACGGACGCCATGTCCCCGAGCTCGACCGGTCGTTGGCGGGTCTGCCACCGGTCGACACCGAGCCGCAGGTGCGCTTCCTGCACGCCTGCCGGGCCTATCTGGTCAAGGACTGGGAGCAGTTGGTCCGGCACACGGACCCGCTGGTCCACGACGCGATGCTGGGCATCGAGGCCGGCCTCTTCGGCGGGATGGCCCGGGTGCGCCTGGAGATGTTCGGACAGGCCGAGCCGCTGCTGTCCTCCGCGCTGATGCGCTGCCGCAGCGAGCAGCCGCAGCGCAAGGAGCTGCGGTACTGGCTGGCGCGGGCCCACGAGGGCACCGGGCGCTCCGCCGCCGCCCTGCCGCTGTACCGGGCGGTGCACCGGATCGACCCGGCCTTCATGGACACCTCGGCGCGGCTCGCGGCGATCTCCGAGGGCGACGGATACGACGAGGTCAGCGACCTCGCCGCGATCACGCTCGCCGGGGTCGGGCAGGACGTGATGGAGGGGCCCGACGGCATCGACCCGCTGTTCGGCACCGAGGGGCGGGACCTGAAGCTCTCGGAGCCGGGTCTCATGCCGCCGGGCGGGCCGCCGCCGGAGACCGACGTGGTGCGCGAGAAGGCCGTGGTACCGGTGCGGCCGCTGCCGCCGGGGCCGACCGATCCCGCGTTACTCGACGAGGCGCTCGCCGAGTTGGAACGCATGGTGGGCCTGGAGCCGGTGAAGCGCCAGGTGAAGGCGCTCTCCGCGCAGTTGAACATGGCGCGGCTGCGCGCCGGGCAGGGCCTCCCGGTCCAGCCGCCGAAGCGGCACTTCGTCTTCTCGGGCCCCTCCGGCACCGGCAAGACCACCGTGGCCCGCATACTCGGCCGGGTCTTCTACGCGCTCGGGCTCCTCGGCGGCGACCACCTGGTGGAGGCCCAGCGGGCCGACCTGGTCGGCGAGTACCTGGGCCAGACGGCCGTCAAGGCCAACGAGTTGATCGACTCGGCCATCGGCGGCGTCCTCTTCGTGGACGAGGCGTACTCCCTCTCCAACTCCGGCTACGGCAAGGGCGACGCGTACGGCGACGAGGCCCTTCAGGTGCTGCTGAAGCGGGCCGAGGACAACCGCGACCACCTGGTCGTCATACTGGCCGGCTACCCGGAGGGCATGGACCGCCTTCTGACGGCCAACCCCGGGCTCTCCTCCCGGTTCACCACCCGCGTCGACTTCCCGTCGTACCGCCCGCTCGAACTCACCTCCATCGGCGAGGTGCTGGCCGCCGAGAACGGTGACGTGTGGGACGAGGAGGCGCTGGACGAGCTGCGCTCGATCGCCGGGCACGTGGTCGACCAGGGGTGGATCGACGAGCTCGGCAACGGGCGGTTCCTGCGGACGCTGTACGAGAAGAGCTGCGCGTATCGCGATCTGCGGCTGTCCGGATACCCGGGCGCGCTGTCCCGCGACGACTTGTCGACACTGCGGCTGCCGGACCTGATGCAGGCGTACGGGGAGGTCCTCTCAGGTAGAGGGCCACAGGATCCTTCGGCCATGTGAGCGGGGGCGGCCGAAGGCTTTTCGCCCCCGCCGCCCCTGCCCATTCCCGTCCCTGGGGGCCGCGCCCCCAGACCCCCCTGAAAGATCGCGCAGTTCCCCGCGCCTCTGAAGGGACGAGACAACCCGCTCAGCCGGCCAGTGCCTGTGCCTCCTCCGGGGCCTCGCTCGCGCGCGGTTCCGACACCCTCGCCGGCGCTGCCGGAACCTGCCGGTGCGCCGAGTCGCGTACCTCGCCGACCAGCAGCTCGAGGACGTCCTCCAGCGCGACCAGGCCCAGGACCTTGCCGGACACGTCGGCGACCTGGGCGAGGTGCGTCGCGGCGCGGCGCATCACGGTGAGGGCGTCGTCCAGGGGAAGTTCGGCCCGCAGGGTCGTCATGTGGTGCCAGTTCTGCTGGGGCACCGCCCGGTCCGACTCCTCCAGGTCGAGTACGTCCTTCACGTGCAGGTAGCCCATGAAGGCGCCGTTCTCCGCGACCACCGGGAAACGGGAGTAGCCGGTGCTGGCGGTGAGCGCGACGACCTGGCCAGGGGTGACCGAGGGGCCCACGGTCACCAGCGAGCCGGAGTCGAGAAGGACGTCCGTGACCGGGCGGGAGCCCAGTTCCAGGGCGTCCTCGAGGCGCTCCTGCTCTTCGGGGTCGAGCAGGCCCGCCTGACCCGAGTCCTCGACCAGGCGGTTGAGCTGCTCACTGGTGAAGACCGCCTCGACCTCGTCCTTGGGATCCACGCGGAACAGCCTGAGAATCACCCGCGCGCAGGCCCCGAGGCCGACGGTGACCGGTCGGCACAGGCGCGCGAACGCGACCAGGCCCGGGCTGAGCCACAGCGCCGTCTTCTCGGGCGCGGCCATCGCCAGGTTCTTCGGCACCATCTCGCCGATGACGAGGTGGAAGAAGACGACCGAGGCGAGCGCGATGACGTACCCGAGGGGGTGGATCACGCCGTGCGGCATGTGGACGGCCTCGAAGAGCGGCTCGAGGAGCTGTGCCACGGTCGGCTCGGCGACCGCGCCGAGCGTCAACGAGCAGATGGTGATGCCGAACTGGGCCGCCGCCATCATCTGGGGCAGCCGCTCCAGGCCGTACAGCACCTGTCGCGCCCGTGCGGTCCCCAGCGGTTCGATCTGGCTGCGCCGTACGGAGACGAGCGCGAACTCGGCGCCGACGAAGAAGCCGTTGGCGAGCACCAGGAGGGCGGCGAAGAGGAGTTGGAGCACGCTCATCGGACCGCCTCCGCGACAGGCACGGTCCGCACCAGACGGACGCGTTCGGCGCGGTAGTGCCCGACCTGGCGCACCAGCAGCCGCCAGCCCGGCAGTTCGGCCCGGTCACCGGCGGCCGGGATACGGCCGAGCAGATCGGCGACGAGGCCCGCCACGGTCTCGTACGGGCCCTCGGGCACGTCGAGGCCTATGCGCTTCAGGACGTCGACCCGGCAGCTGCCGTCGGCCTCCCACGCGGGCTTCCCGTCCTCGGGCGGCACCGCCGCGAGTTCCGGCAGATCCTGTCCGTCGTGCTCGTCGCGGACCTCGCCGACGAGTTCCTCGACGATGTCCTCCAGGGTGACGACGCCCGCCGTGCCGCCGTACTCGTCGACGACCACGGCGATCGGCTGCTCGCTGCGCAGCCGCTCCAGGAGCGGCCTCACCGGAAGGGTCTCCGGGACGAGCAGCGGGGTCTGGGCGATCCGGCCGACGGGGGTGCGCAGCCGGTCCCGCGCGGGCACCGCGAGGGCGTCCTTGAGGTGGACCATGCCGACGATCTCGTCGATCCGCTCCCGGTATACGGGGAAGCGGGAGAGGCCGGTGGCCCGGGTGAGGTTGACGACGTCCTCGGCGGTCGCCGAGGACTGGAGGGCGCTGACCCTCACCCGCGGTGTCATCACGTGCTGCGCGGTCAGATCGGCCAGCGACATGGTGCGTACGAAGAGATCCGCGGTGTCCTGCTCCAGGGCGCCGGCCCGTGCCGAGTGCCTGGCGAGGGAGATGAGTTCGCCGGGGGTGCGGGCGGAGGCCAGCTCCTCGGCGGGCTCCACGCCCAGAGCGCGTACGAGCCGGTTGGCGACCGCGTTGAGCGCGGCGATCACCGGCCGGAACGTGCGCGCGAACCGGTGCTGCGGGCCCGCCACGAAACGGGCGACCTGGAGGGGCTTGGAGACGGCCCAGTTCTTGGGCACGAGCTCGCCGATCACCATCTGGACGGCCGCGGCCAGCAGCATGCCGACGACCACGGCGACGCCGGGTACGGCGCCCTCGGGCAGGCCGGTCGCGGTGAAAGGCCCGTGCAGCAGCTCGGCGAGCGCCGGTTCGGCGAGCATGCCGACGACGAGTGAGGTGATGGTGATGCCGAGCTGGGTGCCGGAGAGCTGGAAGGACAGCTCCTTGAGCGAGTTGACGACCGTCGTGGCCCGTCGGTCGCCCTCGGCCGCCGCCTTCTCGGCGTCGGGTCTGTCGACCGTGACCAGGCCGAACTCCGCCGCGACGAAGAAGCCATTGGCGAGAATGAGCAGGAATGCCGCGCCTAGGAGCAGCAGGGGGATGGTCATGCCGCCGCCTCGATATGTCGGAAGGGGGCGGCGCAGGTACTACAGGACGATCCGTCCATCGCTGGAGGGAGTCACTCCTCGGGTAGCTGGGGGCCGCTGAGTACCGGCTGGCACATCAGTGGCGGAGGCGCGGTGAGAACGCCTCCGCCAACAGGTTAATCAAGACATGGGCCCGTGCGGCAGGGTGGAAGGCCGAGAGTCAGCCCTGATGTTCCTCGGAGTGATCCGTGGAACGGGCCTCGGCGAGGGCGCGCAGCGCGCGGGCGTCCTCGATCGCGCGCTGTTTGGCGATGCCCGGCTGGATGCCGAGCGCGGGAAGGCTGGTGCCGTCGCTGAGGTCGAGGAACACCCAGGGGTCGCCCGGCCGCAGGTTGACCTGCAGAATCTCCGCCCAGGCCAGGTGTCTGCTGCTGGCGATGTTGACGACGGTGACGCCGCTCTCGTCGGCCACGACCTTGGGCCGGGCCAGCATCAGGAGCACCCCGAAGATCAGCGCGCCGGTGAGGACGAAGCTGAGTTTCTCCCCGGGGCCGAGCTGCTCCAGGAGCATCACGATTGTGGTCAGCACCACAAAGATCGCCACACCGGTGCCGACCAGGACGGCCCGGGTGCGCCGCGGCCGGAAAGTGACGGGCATAGCGGGAAGTTCCGACATGGTGTGAGGTCCCTCAGAGCCGGCAGGCGTGGATGGCCGTGGTCAGGATGGCCCGCGCGCCGAGCTCGTACAGGTCGTCCATGATCCGCTGGGCCTCCTTGGACGGGACCATCGCACGGACGGCGACCCAGCCCTCGTTGTGCAGCGGCGAGATGGTCGGCGACTCCAGACCGGGAGTGAGCGCGACGGCCCTCTCCAGGTGCTCGGCGCGGCAGTCGTAGTCCATCATCACGTACGTCCGTGCCACCAGGACGCCCTGGAGACGGCGCAGGAACTGCGCGATCTTGGGCTCGGCCTCCTCGGCGGCGTCGGCCCCGACGCGGCGGATGACGACGGCCTCGGACTTCATGATCGGGTCGCCGAACACTTCCAGGCCCGCGTTGCGCAGCGAGGTACCTGTCTCAACGACGTCCGCGATGACCTCGGCGACGCCCAGTTCGATGGCGGTCTCGACGGCGCCGTCGAGGTGGACGACGGAGGTGTCGAGACCGCGGTCGGCGAGGTACTTGGCGACGATGCCCTCGTACGAGGTGGCGACCGTCAGGCCGGCCAGGTCCTCGACGGCCTTGGCGGTGCCGGGCTTGGTGGCGAAGCGGAAGGTGGAGCGGGCGAAGCCGAGCGGGAGGATCTCCTCGGCGTGGGCCCCGGAGTCGATGAGCAGGTCGCGTCCGGTGACGCCGATGTCGAGGCGGCCGGAGGAGACGTAGATCGCGATGTCGCGGGGGCGGAGGTAGAAGAACTCGACCTCGTTCTCCGGGTCGACGATCCGCAGTTCCTTGGACTCCCTGCGCTGCTGGTAGCCGGCCTCATGCAGCATCTCCGCCGCAGGTCCTGACAGGGAACCCTTGTTGGGGACGGCGATGCGCAGCATGAGGTCGGCTTCCTTTGCGTGAAGGGGGGTTCCGCGGAACGGGCTTGTTCTACAGGTGGGCGTGCACGTCTCTACAGATGGGCGTAGACGTCGTCGAGGGAGATCCCGCGCGCGACCATCATCACCTGGACGTGGTAGAGCAGCTGCGAGATCTCCTCGGCGGCGGCTTCCTTGCCCTCGTACTCGGCGGCCATCCATACCTCGGCGGCCTCTTCGACGACCTTCTTGCCGATGGCATGGACGCCCTTGCCGACCAGCTCGGCGGTGCGCGAAGTGGCGGGATCGCCGGTGGCGGCCTTGTGCTGGAGCTCGCTGAAGAGCTCCTCGAACGTCTTATTGGACATGGTGGTCCCAACCCTACGCGCTCGGCCGTACCACTCAGTGCCAGGGTTCGGATACCGAGCGGAGGGTGACCGCGGTCGCCACGGCGGCCGTCACCGCCTCGTGTCCCTTGTCCTCGTGGGAGCCCTCGACGCCGGCGCGGTCCAGCGCCTGCTCCTCGGTGTCGCAGGTCAGCACACCGAAGCCGACGGGGACGCCGGTGTCGATGGAGACCTGGGTGAGGCCCTGGGTGACGCCCTGGCACACGTACTCGAAGTGCGGGGTGCCGCCGCGGATGACGACGCCGAGCGCGACGATGGCGTCGTATCCGCGGCCCGCGAGGACCTTCGCGACGACCGGGAGCTCGAAGCTGCCGGGAACCCGCAGGAGGGTCGGCTCGTCGATCCCCAGCTCGCGCAGGGCGCGCAGCGCGCCGTCGACGAGGCCGTCCATCACCTTTTCGTGCCACTGTGCCGCGATGACCGCGACGCGCAGGTCGCCGCAGTTGCGTACGGACAGTTCAGGTGCACCCTTGCCGCTCACGTCTCTCCTCAGTGCTGTTCTTGTGCTCTTACTGGTTGCCGCAGGCCGACACGGTGGTGGTGTCGAGCCAGGGCAGGTCGTGGCCCATCCGGTCCCGCTTGGTGCGCAGGTAGTGGAGGTTGTGCTCGCCCGCCTGTACGGGCATCGGCTCCCTGCCGGTGACCCTGAGGCCGTGCCGGACGAGTGCGTCGGTCTTGTCGGGGTTGTTGGTCATCAGGCGGACGCTCGTCACCCCGAGGTCGTCGAGGATCTGCGCGCCGGCGCCGTAGTCGCGGGCGTCGGCGGGCAGGCCCAGCTCCAGGTTGGCGTCGAGGGTGTCCCGGCCGCGCTCCTGGAGCTCGTACGCGCGCAGCTTGGACAGCAGGCCGATGCCGCGCCCCTCGTGGCCGCGCAGGTAGACCACGACGCCCCGGCCCTCGGCCTGGATGCGCTCCATGGAGGTCTGGAGCTGGGGACCGCAGTCGCAGCGCAGCGAGTGGAAGACGTCTCCGGTGAGGCACTCGGAGTGGACGCGGACGAGGACGTCCTCGCCGTCACCGATCTCGCCGTGCACGAGCGCGACGTGCTCGACGCCGTCGACGGTGGAGCGGTAGCCGTACGCCGTGAACTCGCCGAAGGCGGTGGGAAGTTGTGTCTTCGCCTCGCGACGGACGGTGGGCTCGGCGGCGCGGCGGTAGGCGATCAGGTCCTCGATGGAGATGATCGTCAGGCCGTGCTTGCGGGCGAAGGGGATCAGTTCGGGGAGGCGCAGCATGCGGCCGTCCTCGCCCGCGATCTCCACGATCGCGCCCGCCGGGCGCAGGCCGGCGAGACGGGCCAGGTCGACGGCCGCCTCGGTGTGGCCGTTGCGGACCAGGACTCCGCCGGGCCTGGCGCGCAGCGGGAAGATGTGGCCGGGGCGGACGAAGTCCTCCGCCCGGGCGCCGCCGTCCGCGAGGAGCGCGAGGGTGGTGGCACGGTCGGCGGCCGAGATGCCGGTGGTCACCCCGTGCGCGCCGGACGCGTCGACCGAGACGGTGAACGCCGTCTTCATCGACTCGGTGTTGTCGTCGACCATCTGCGGGAGCTTGAGCCTGTCGAGTTCGTCGCCCTCCATGGGGGCGCAGATCAGACCGCGGCATTCGCTCATCATGAAGGCGACGATCTCGGGGGTCGCCTTCTCGGCGGCGATGACGAGGTCGCCCTCGTTCTCCCGGTCCTCGTCGTCGACGACCACCACAGGGCGGCCGGCCGCGATGTCGGCGATAGCCTTCTCGACCGGGTCGAGCGCGAAGTCCTCGATGTTGTCCCTGCTGTACCAGACCGGCGCTGTTGTCATGCCGGGGCTCCTTCCAGGACGGGCTGCCCGGCCTTGCGGGAGCGCAGCCACCAGTCGCGCATGCCCCACAGGACGAGCGCGCCGTACACGACGTAGACGAAACCGGAGAAGGCGAAGCCGTTGGCGAAGTTGAGCGGCACGCCCACCAGGTCGACGAGCAGCCAGGCGAACCAGAACTCGACCATGCCGCGCGCCTGGGCGTACATGGCGACGACCGTGCCGACGAAGATGTAGGCGTCCGGCCAGGGGTCCCACGACAGTGTGGGGAAGGCGGTGAACAGGCCGCCGACGGCGAGGGTGCCGACCGCCGCCGCGCCGACCAGGCAGGCGCGTTCGCGCCAGGTGGCGAACCGTACGGCGATGGAGCCGTCCTGCGCCCGGCCCTGGCCGCGGTTCCACTGCCACCAGCCCCACGCGGCGACGACCATGACGACGATCTGCTTGCCGGCGCTGCCGGACAGGTGAGCCGTGGCGAAGGCGGCGAGGAGGATGGCACCGGACAGGAACTGGGCGGGCCAGGTCCAGATGGAGCGGCGCCAGCCGAGCGCGAGGGCGATCAGACCGATCGTGTTGCCGATCATGTCGGACCACTTGATGTGCTGGCCGAAGAGGGTGAAGGCCTCGGAGTTGAGCCAGTTCACGGCGTGGCCCCCGTGCTGCCGAGGAGTCGCTCGACGTACTTGGCGATGATGTCGACCTCGAGGTTGACCGGGTCACCGGGCTGCTTGAGGCCGAGCGTGGTCAGCGCGAGGGTGGTGGGGATGAGGCTGACGGTGAAGTAGTCGGACGCCGCCTCGACGACGGTCAGACTGATGCCGTCGACGGTGATGGAGCCCTTCTCGACCACGTACCGGGCGAGGTCCGCGGGGAGCGAGACCTTCACGATCTCCCAGTTCTCGGACGGCGTGCGCGAGATGACCGCGCCCGTGCCGTCGACATGGCCCTGCACGATGTGCCCGCCCAGGCGCGCGCCCACCGCGGTGGGTCGCTCCAGGTTGACGCGGGAGCCGACGGCCAGGGCGCCGAGGCTGGAGCGGTCCAGGGTTTCCGCCATGACGTCGGCGGTGAACTCGTCGCCCTCGTGCTCGACGACGGTGAGACAGACGCCGTTGACGGCAATGGAGTCGCCGTGCTGCGCACCTTCGGTGACTACAGGGCCACGAAGTCGGAAGCGTGAGGCGTCGCCGAGGTTCTCGACGGCGGTGATCTCACCCAGCTCTTCGACGATTCCGGTGAACACTTCCCGGGTCCTCCTGCCTCAAGGGGCACGGACTCCGGGGCCTGTCGATGACGACAGAATGAAACGGACTGCGACACCGGGAACGATGCCGAAAGGGACTCGTCCTGTCAGGACAGGTCGAAACAATCGGCAGCGCGCACGTATGCCCGCCCGCCGCGCACTGCCTCCCATCCGGACTTTAACCGTCGGTCCAGGAATTTCACCTGGTCAACCGGCCGCTGGAAGCGACCGGGTCGCGGACTGTAACCGCCGGTTCGGACTTTCACCGACCCCGGAGTGCGCTGCTACTGGTACACGGTCAGTGTGCCACGCCCGATCGACGGTCATGCGGGCGAAGGTCTGTGGGCTGGCTCACAGACCGGGTGCCTCCACTGCCACTCCACCGCACAGGCGGTCAACTCCCGCGCCACCGCGCCCGCCTGGGCCTTCGCGTCGCCACAGGGCCCGCTACTGGTCCATACCTATTGACCGCTCTGGTCTAGTCCTCTTAAGGTCGCGATCATCGGCTCCGGCGAACGGCGAACACCGGCCGGACGATCAGCGACTGCTGCGCCCGCCCCCGATCGGCCCGGCGGCGGTGACGGAGGCCCTTGCCCCGCCGCCGGGCCTTCAACCGTCCGGGGCCCCGGTACACCTGCACCGACTCCGACAGCATCGCCGTGGCACTGATGGCGGAGGCGGTGACAGGCCGCCGCCACGAAGACCCGCTCGCCCAGCTCCGGGTCGCCGGGGACCTGCGGCGCGACAGCCCCCGCCACTGGCCCGGGCGCGAGGACCTATCGGGTCGGCGGCGCGAACAGCTCGTCCTGCGCGCCCTCGCGCGCGGTCAGCAGCGCGCCGCGCAGCACCGCGCTTCCGCCCAGCGCACTCGCGCGCATCTCCACGGGCAACGGCGACATCCGCGCGAGCCGCTCCCCGACCCGCGCGGCGAGCACGCCCCCACCGGCCTGCCCGACCTCGCCGCCCAGGACGACACAGCCGGGGTCGAGCACGGCGACGACGGACGCGGCTCCGATGGCGAGGCGGTCGGCGAGAGCATCGAGGAACAGTGACGCCCGGACTGCGGGCTCCGCCCCCGCGACTCCCTGGGCCACCAGCGCCTTCGCCTTCGCACCCCCAACTCCTTGGACCACCGCCGTCTTCGCGGCCCGCCGATCCACCGCCACCTCTGCATCCGTCGCCCCTGCGACCCTCTGAGCAACCGCCGCCTCCCCCGCCCGCCGATCCACCCCCATCTCCGCGCCCGTCTCCCCTGCGGCCCCCTGAACCAGCGTCGTCTCCGCCCGCACCGCCTCCCGGACCAGCGCCGCCGCGTACGGCTCGTGCGGTGCCCCCTCCGCCGTCACGCCGTACTCCGCCGCGAGCCCCGCGATCGCCGCCGCCCCGGCCAGGGAGTGGAAGCCGCCCTCGCAGTCCGTCGCCGAGGGGAGTTTCGCGGTGCCCGGCACCGGCAGGAAGCCGATCTCGCCGGTGCCGCCGGAGGCACCCCGGCGCAGGACACCGTCCAGGACGACGGCCGCGCCGGTGCCGTGGCCGAGCCAGAGCAGGACGAAGGTGTCGCGGTCGTGGGCGGCGCCCTCGCGCTGTTCGGCGAGGGCGGCGAGGTTGGTCTCGTTCTCGACCAGGACACGGGCGCCGGGGAGTCGCTCCTGGAGGGCCGCGACGAACCGGCGGTGCCACGCGGGAAGGCCGGAGGAGTCGCGGAGCTCGCCGGTCGCGGGGTCGATGAGACCGGGGGCACCGATACCGACCGTGTGCAGCCGCTCGGCCCCCGCCTCCTTGGCGGTGCGCTCCACCAGCGCGACCGCCTGCTCGACGGCGGGCCCGGTGCCCGCGTCGTCCGCGATGGGCACCGACGCCCGCGCGAGTTCGGTGCCGAGGAGGTCGGAGACGACGACGGCGACGCCCTCGGTGCGGACGTCGAGGGCGGCCAGGTGGGCCCGGCCGGCGACGATCCCGTACAGCCGTGCGTTCGGGCCGCGCCGTTGCGACCCCGACTCCCCCATCACCGCGATCAGTCCGGCGGCGGTGAGACGTTCGACGAGGTCGGCGACGGTGGGCCGGGACAGTCCGGTGAGCTGCTTCAACTGCCCTGCCGTCAAAGGGCCCTCCCGCTGCATGAGACGCAGGGCGAGCCGGTCGTTGATGGCCCGGGCGGTGCTCGGAGATGCGGGCATGCCGGGATCCTTCCAGATCAGTGCGGGCACGGAGACCTCGGTCCGGTGCCCCGGCCGTAAATTATCTATTTATCAGGCAGGGTTCCTGATAGTTTACGTCGGCAGTGCGGGGAGGACGTCCGGGAGGGCAGCGGCACCATGGGTGAAGTGGTCTACGACATGCGCGAGTTGAAGCGCGCACGGTACGCCGTGGCCGCCGTGTTCGCGGTGCACGGCGCGGTCACCGGGTCCTTCGCGACCCGCGTGCCGTGGATCCAGGACCACGCGGGGATCAGCACGGGCCAGCTCGGTCTCGCGCTCGCCTTCACGGCGTTCGGCGCGTCCGTCTCGATGCCACTGGCCGGCCGGATCAGCCACCGTTTCGGTTCCCGCACCGCGCTGCGCGGCCTGCTGGCGCTGTGGACGCTGTCGCTGGTCCTTCCCGCCATGGCACCCGACCTGCTCAGCCTCTGTCTGGCGATGTTCACGTACGGCGCCACGGCGGGCATGGCCGATGTCGCCATGAACGCGCTGGGCGTGGAGGTCGAGCGCCGCCTCGACAAGTCGATCATGTCCGGACTGCACGGCATGTGGAGCGCGGGGGCCCTGACCGGCTCGGCCGCTGGCACGGTCGCCGCGCATCTGGGCTCGGACGCGCGCCTCCACCACTGCCTGGCGGCGGCGACCCTCACGGTTCTCGGACTGATCGTCTGCCGTTGGGTGCTCGATCTTCAGCCCACCGAGGACGAGGAGCCGCCGCCGCGGTTCGCGCTGCCGCCCAGGTCGGCGCTGCTGATCGGTGCGGTCGGCTTCTGCGCGGTGTTCGCGGAGGGCGCGAGCCTGGACTGGTCGGCGGTGTACCTCCAGGACGAACTGGGCAGCTCGGCCGGTCTCGCGGCGGCGTCGACGACCGGCTTCATGCTGACCATGGCGGTGGCCCGGCTCGTGGGCGACACGGTGGTGAACCGCTTCGGCGCGGTACGCACGGTGCGGGTGAGCGGTGTCCTGGCGGTGCTGGGCGGCCTGCTCATCGTCGTCGCGGACCACCCCGCGGTCGCGATGGCCGGTTTCGCGCTGCTCGGCCTCGGCATCGCGGTCGTGGTCCCGCTGTGCTTCGCGGCGGCGGGGCGCAGCGGCCCCAACCCCAGCCAGGCGATCGCGGGCGTCGCCACCATCACGTACACCTCGGGCCTGGTCGCGCCGAGCGCGATCGGCACGCTGGCGCAGGCGACCAGCCTGATGGTGTCGTTCGGCCTGGTGACGGTGCTGGCGTGCGGTGTCGCCGCCTTCGCGAGTGTGCTGCGCGGCGGCGACCGGGAGCGGACGAAGGTCAGTCCGCCGGGCGCAGCAGTTCCCGGCCCACGGCCCTGAACCGGTCACTCCAGGGCGTCGGGCGCAGCGTTCCGGCGTCCAGCCTGACGAGGACCCGCGTGCCGTGCGCGTACGTCAGGGCACCATCGCCCGAGCAGAAGCGGAAGCCGTACGTCAGTCCGGTGTTGCCGAGCCGTTCCAGCCAGAGGTGTACGGCGTACGCGCCCGGCCGGTCCACCGGGGCCTCGTAGCTGATCCGCAGCTCCTTGACCACGTTGCAGAAGTCGCCCGCGGCCTCCCAGTCGCCGTCGAAGCCGAAGCCGCGCTCGGTCCACAACGCGGTCCAGGCGCGCTCGACCAGCACGGGGTAGCGGGCGTTGTGCAGCAGCCCGAGCGCGTCGAGGTCGTCGAAGTGGACCGCGACCGGGACGAGCCGGCCGTACGCGAGAGCGGGGGCGATCGGGGCTTCGGCGGTCACGGGCGGGGCTCCTGAGGCTTACGGGACGGGTGCGAGTGGCTGAAAGGACACCCCCATCCTAAGCAAACGCTCAGAAGCCCCGGATCCAGGACCTACGACCGGGGTACCGGCCCTGGGACCCGCCGCCCCGCCCGGCCGGCTCAGCCGGCTATCGAGTCCAGCTGCTCGGCCGCCGGCCGCAGCGCCCACAGGTCCCCGCCCGGCGGCGCCTCCAGCTTCGGCACCGCGGCCCGCGCCGCCCTGTCACCGGCGTCGGCCGCCGCGTGTACGACGTCACTCGCCGCGAACCGGTAGAACTCCAGCTCCGGATACGTCCACGGCTCGGCCCCGGTAGCGGCGGGCAGCAGATAGCGGACCGCCCTGAACAGGCTCTGGCCGTCCGGGCCTTCGTAGGACCACAGGTTCACGCCGACGTGCCGGCCGATGGCCGCGAGCCGGGTGTAGGCGACCAGGTCGAAGGTCGAGTAGTGCCAACTGCGGGTGCGGGCCAGCTCCTGGGGCTGGCTGCCGTCGGCGGCGATCTGCGGGTCGATCCGCCTGGCCCGTGCGTCCAGGACGGTCCGCCGCGCGAGACTGTTGTCGCCGGTCGCGTACGCCAGGCCGGCCAGCAGCATGTCGTAGAAGGTGCCGTGGTTGTTCTTGGCGGCGCCCTCCTCCTTGCCGAAGGGGCTGTCGGCCAGCCAGTCGCGGAAGTCGATGTTCCAGGCGAGCATGTCGGCGCGGTCGGTCCTGGACCAGCCGGGGGCACCGGTGCCGAGGATCGCGATGGCGTCCAGGACGCTCGTGTAGGACTGCGAGAAGTCGATGATGCCGATGGCCCGGCCGTCGTACTTGCAGGGGATGAACTGCCCGTGGTCGAGGTTCGGGTTCATACGGGTGCCGGGGGCGAGGAACCAGGTGCGCAGGACGGAGGCGGCCTTCTCGGCGTACTGCCTCTTGCCCGTGTAGTACCAGGCCAGTGAGAGGTCGTAGGCCGAGTCGAAGACCTTCTCGACGTCCTGCCGGTCGGTGCCGGTGTCGACCTCGGGGTTGCGCTGGCCGTCACGCTGGACGTAGGGGCAACCCCAGGGATTCTCGGCGGTCTTGGGCTGGGAGGGCCACCAGTAGGGGGCCTGGCTGAGGTAGTCGTGGACGTCGCCGCCGGGGGCGGGTCTCGGTTTGTCGACGACCGTCCAGGGGCCCTGGTCCAGCCAGTTGTCGGCGCGGGCCGTCAAGTTCGCGAGGGTGCGCCCCAGTCGGCGGTCGCCGCGGTCCAGCCGGACCTTGGCCTCTCGCAGTGCGGCGCCGTCGAGGACCGCGGTCCTCGGGGCCTTCGGCGCGGCCTCGGCCACGGCCGAGGGGACGACGACGGCCGCCAGGGTGATCACGGCCGCAAGAAGCACGCCCAGTCGTGGGCTTGCACTCATCAGACACTCCGATCAGAAATATGAACGCAGTTCATGAGTGGGACCGTGCGAGCGTAGGACCGCTGGCTGACCCTGACAATGGTCCGGACAGATTCACACACAGAGAAAGCGAAGCCTCACCATGGACCTCGGTGTGCGCTGGAAACTGCACGGCGACGGGCGCACGCCCGCCCCCGGAGCGGTCGTCCGCCCCGACGAACGCCTCTCCTGGCCGCGCACGGCCGGGCTCGGTGCCCAGCACGTGGTGGCCATGTTCGGGGCCTCCTTCGTCGCGCCCGTCCTGATGGGCCTCAACCCGAACCTCGCGATCATGATGTCCGGCGTCGCGACCGTCATCTTCCTGCTGGCGACCCGCGGCCGGGTGCCCAGTTACCTCGGCTGCTCGCTCTCCTTCGTGGGCGTCGCCGCGGTGATCCGGGCGCAGGGCGGCACCAGCGCGACGGTCACGGGCGCGGTGTTCGTCGTCGGCGTGGCACTGTTCCTGGTGGGCGTGGCCGTGCAGCGCTTCGGCGCGCGGATCATCCACGCCGCGATGCCGCCGATCGTGACCGGCGCGGTCGTCATGCTGATCGGCTTCAACCTGGCGCCGGTGACCGCGTCCACCTACTGGCCCCAGGACCAGTGGACGGCGCTGCTGGTGATGGCGCTCACCGGTCTGGCCGTCGTCTGCCTGCGTGGTTTCTGGTCACGGATCGCGATCTTCCTGGGCCTGCTGTTCGGGTACGGGATCTCCTGGGCCTTCGACCGGATCTTCGGCCGGATCCACTCGGTGGACGCGAGCGGCAAGGTCACCGACCACTGGCGGCTCGACCTCTCCGGGGTCGGCGAGGCCGACTGGGTCGGCCTGCCCGCCTTCCACGGGCCGTCCTTCCAGTGGTCGGCGATCCTCGTCGCGCTGCCCGTCGTCATCGCGCTGGTCGCCGAGAACGCGGGCCACGTCAAGGCGGTCGGCGAGATGACCGGCGACCCGCTGGACGACAAGCTGGGCACCGCGATCTCCGCGGACGGCGTCGCCTCGATGCTCTCCACGGCGGTCGGCGGGCCGCCCAACACCACGTACTCCGAGAACATCGGTGTGATGGCCGCGACCCGCGTCTACTCGACGGCCGCCTCCTGGGCCGCCGCCGGCTTCGCCCTCCTCTTCGGTCTCTGCCCCAAGTTCGGCGCGATCGTGGCGGCGATCCCGGGCGGTGTCCTCGGCGGCATCACCGTCATCCTGTACGGCATGATCGGCCTGCTCGGCGCCCAGATCTGGCTCAACGCCCGCGTGGACCTGCGCAATCCGCTGAACCTGGTACCGGCCGCCGCGGGCATCATCATCGGCATCGGCAACGTGACCATCACGTTCACCGACACCTTCTCGCTGAGCGGGATCGCGCTCGGCACCCTCGTCGTCATCGTCGGGTACCACGCGCTGCGGGCGCTGGCCCCGGCGCACCTCAAGACGCGCGAGCCGCTGCTCGACGAGGGCACCTCGTCCTACGACGAGGACAATCAGCGCGCCAACTCGTAGGCGTACGAGGGCGAGAAGGTCCCCGGAGTGCCCTTGCAGCCGTCCGACTCGCCCGGCAGCTTCACCCACAGGTAGGCGTCGATCCGTGCCTCTCCGGTGTTCAGGGTCGGCGCCTGTCCGATCCTCCGGCCCGACGGATCGCACCACTCGCCGTCGGCAGGGGCGCCGTTGCCGTTGCGGCTGGTGTCGATGACGGCGCCCAGGCTCGCGGGGCCGCCGAGAGCGGACAGCACCTGCCGGGCGTAGGCGGCCTCGGTACTCGTACGGTGGAAGTTGGACACGTTGGTGAAGACGCCGTCGGAGGAGGCTGCCGAGGCCGCGCCCGCCTGTTCGAGGAACGCCGCCTGGGTGACGGCCGGGTTCCAGGCGGAGTGTCCCGCGTCGTAGTAGACACGGGCCCGGGGGTTCGCGGCCTTGAGGACGCGTCCGGCGCGGGCCAACGAGGCGAACCGGCCTGCCCGTTGGGCGGCGGAGAGGCAGTCTGCCTGGGCGAGTGAATCGGGCTCCAGGATGACGATGACCTCGCGGGAGCCGAGACCCGCCGCGAAGTTGTCGATCCAGCCGTCGTACGCGGCGAGGTCGGGAGCCCCGCCCTCCGACGCGCCGCCGCAGTCGCGCCCCGGGATCGTGTACGCCACGACGACCGGAACCCGGCCCTGTGTGGCACCGCCCGCCGTGACCGCCCTGACCCGCGCCGTGATGTCGGACGGCGTGTAGTCGGCGAACCAGACCGCGGCCGGGCGGTCGGCGATCCGGGACTCGATCACCGAGCGCCGGTAATCGCCCGGATTGGCCGCGACCCAGTCGAGTACCTGGGACTCCGGGTGCCGGTAGAGCCGGGTGGAGGCGGCCAAGGTCGCCGGCTTCTCCTTGCTGATGGAGGGTTTCGGGGTCCGCCGGGGTGAAGGGGAGCCGGACGGGGGCGACTTGGACGGGGACGGCGCGGCCGAGGTGCTGGTCGGCGGCGGGGTCGGAACGGCGGGCAGCGGCAGCAGACTTGGCGCGCGGGTCACCAGGGGTCCGGCGTCGTCGGACGGACGCCCGTCGCCGAGCGCGGACATCATCCCCGTGACGCTGCCGACCGCGACCACGACCGAGGCCGCGGCGACCATGGCACCGCGCCGGGCCGCCCTCCCGCGTTCGGCCTTGCGTTCGGCCGCCCGCTGGGCACGTGAGCCTGACACGTACTGCTCCCCCCACTCCCGCCACGGACGGGTTCCCCCGTTCTGGGGAAGCGTCCGGCCCGGCGGCACTGCGATCAGCCTAGGACCGGGACGCTGCCCCCATGGCGCTGTTGGAACACTTCACCACTCCCGTAGACACGGTCGTCTCCCGTATGCGCACCCTGGACGCGACCCTCCCCGAGCGGGACGGGATCGCGGTGTTCAACCGCGTCTACCTCGCCGTCACCGAGGAGGTCGGCCGGCGCCTGCACGCAGGGGATTTCACGGATCCCGGGGCCGCGGTCACGCTGGACGTACGGTTCGCGGAACGCTATCTGCGAGTGGCCGAGGAAGGGTGTCCGCCCGCCTGCTGGCGGCCGCTGCTCCAGTTCCGGCGGCATCCCGGTGTACGTCCGCTTCAGTTCGCGCTCGCGGGCATCAACGCGCACATCGGACACGACCTGGCGCTCGCGGTCGTGGACGCCTGTCGTACGCTCGGCTGCGAACCGGCCGAGCTGGAGGACGAGTTCGACCGCGTGGGCGATCTCCTCGTCTCGATGGAGGAGCGCATCCGCGAAGAGCTGATGCCGGGTCCCGATCTCCTCCAGATCGCCGATCCGCTGACTCATCTGCTCGGTGCGTGGAGCCTGGACCGGGCCCGCGACGCCACCTGGTCCACGGCCCGCGCGCTGTGGGCACTGCGCCGACTGCCGGACCTCGCCGAGGAGTTCACCGACCGGCTGGACGGAGCGGTCGGCTTCGCGGGACGCATGCTTCTGACGCCGATGCCGGACTGACACCGTTCGACCGGGCCTTGAACTGATCCCGTGCCGCGGGCTCAGTCCTCCGGAAGCTCCACCGGCGCGATCTCGTGGTAGACGTCGCCGGGGCCGGGGTTGGTCGGGTCGGTCGTGCCGCCGAGCTGGTGCATGACACCCCAGACGGCGTTCAGGGCGGTCTGGACGGCGCCCTCGGCCCAGCCGGCGGTCCAGGAGATGTCGTCGCCCGCGAGGTAGATGTTCCGCTTGTCCTCGGGTAGTCCGTCCTGCATGAAGTGGGTGAACAGGCGCCGCTGGTAACGGTAGTGGCCGGGCAGGTTCGCCTTGAACGCGCCCATGAAGTAGGGCTCGTTCTCCCAGGACACGGTCACCGGGTTGCCGATGATGTGCTTCCTGATATCGACCTTCGGGTAGATCTCGCCGAGCGACTTCAGCATGACCTCCATCCGCTCGTTCGCGGACAGCGGCAGCCACTTGAGACTGTCGTCGCACCAGGTGTAGGAGAGGCAGATGACGGCGGGCCGGTCAGGGCCTTCGTCGAGGAGATAAGTCCCGCGCGTCATACGGTCGGTGAGCGTCATCGACATGACGTCACGCCCGGTCGGGTTTCCCCTGTCGTCGACGGCCTTGTCCAGCCAGAACGGCCGGTCGACCGGCACGAAGAGCTTCGAGCTCTCCATGTAGTGGGTCCGCTCCATCGCCGTCCAGTGGTCGATCGGAAAGAGCGAGTCGTCGCAGGCGATCTTCGAGAGCAGCAGCCAGGACTGGGCGGTGAAGACCGCCGCCCGGTAGGTGCGGATGTCGCCGTTGGCGTCCGTCACGGTGATCCGGTTGCCGGACGTACGGTTCAACCGGGTCACGGCCGGGCGCGGGGTTCCGTCGTGCAGCGTGGCCAGCGAGGTGCCGTACGCCCAGTGCACGATCTTCTCCGGCTCGCGCTCCCACAGCCGCAGCGGCAGTTGCTGGGAGCCGCCGACGATGCCGCGGTGATGGTCGTCGGCCTCGGTGTAGACGACCCGCAGGATCTCGAGGATGGAGTTCGGGAAGTCGGTGTCCCAGCCGCCCGTCCCGAAGCCGACCTGGCCGAAGATCTCGCGGTGCCGGAAGGACCTGAAGGATTCCGAGTCGCAGAGGAAGCCGTAGAAGGTCTGGTTGTCGAGCTTCTCGACGAGCTTCGACCAGATCTCGCGGATGCGGGGCACGTCACGCTCGCGCATGGCCTGGTTCATGTCGGAGAAGTCGGCGCCGTCCTCGAGACAGGCGTTCCAGGCGTTCATCACGTCGCGGTAGACCTGCGGAAGGTCGTCGACGGAAGTGGCGTAGTGCGACTCGCCCTTGAGGTCGACGACTGTCGAAGGCGTGCTCTCGGCAAGGGGGTTGGGGAACGGCCGGGTCTCCAGGCCCACCAGGTCGATGTAGTGCTGGAGGGCCGTGGAGGAGGGCGGGAACCGCATGGCGCCCATCTCGGCGGTGAGCGAGGGGTCGCACCCGTCGAAGCCGACGGTCCGCAGCCGCCCGCCGATTTGGTCCGCCTCGTAGACGACGGGCTTGAGCCCCATCTTCATCAGCTCGTAGGCCGCCACGATGCCGGAGAGGCCGCCGCCGATGACCGCGACCTCCGTGCCGTGCTCGGTCGCGGGTATCTGGCCGAGCCCAGCGGGGTGCGCGAGGAAGTCGTCGTACGCGTAGGGGAAGTCCGGGCCGAACATGGTGATCGGCGGCTGCTGCACGTCGACGTGCTGGACGGCGTTGGGCACGGTGGACGTCATGGGGTACGGACTCCTTGCGGTGAAGCTCTTGAGGGAAAGCCCTTGAGGGGAAGGCGAGGGTCAGACGAGGGACCCGTAGAGGCCGGGGCGGCGGTCCTCCAGATACGGGTTCGCCTCGCGCGAGGCCGCGAGGAAGGCCGGGTCGACGTCGGCCAGGACCAGTTGCTCGCCACGGCCCGCTCGGACCCGGGCGACCCCGTCGGGACCGGCCAGCGTGGAGAGCCCGACGAACTCGAACTCCCCCTCCTGACCGGTGCGGTTGACGTACGCGACGTACAGCTGGTTCTCGAACGCGCGCACCGGCACGACGGATTCGGCGACGAACTGGAAGGGGTGCATCTGCGCGGTGGGCACGAGCAGGAGGTCGGTGCCGGCGAGGGCGTGCGCCCTGACGTTCTCCGGGAACTCCACGTCGTAGCAGATCATGATCCCGACCCGCAGCCCGCCGAGTTCGGCCTGCACGACGGGCTGCTCGCCCGGCGTGAAGTGGTCCTGCTCGAAGCAGCCGAAGAGGTGGGTCTTGCGGTAGTTCGCGAGCCGGGTGCCGTCGGCGGAGATCAACTGCGCGGAGTTGAAGACCGCGTCCCCGGAGCGCTCCGGGTAGCCGTAGGCGACGGCCACGCCGTGGCGGCAGGCGGTCTCGGCGATCGCGTCCGCCGCGTCGCCGTCCGCGGGCTCGGCGAGGCGGCCGATGTCGTCGCCGATCGCGTACCCGGTGAGGAACATCTCCGGCGCCACGAGCAGCCCGGCACCCGCCGCCGCGGCGCGGCCCGCGGCTTCGTCGAGGACCCGCAGGTTCTCGACGACCGAGCCGGGGCGGCCGGAGCTCTGCAGCAGGGCTGTGCGCATGCGTGTTCCTTGCCGGTACGGAGGGGTTTGGGGGCCAGGTAGACGCTACGGGCGGGGGGCTCGGGGGGACAAGGAGCAGCCGTTGCGTGTGCGCGGACGATTCGTTGCGCGGGTTGCCGACCTGGCGGAGATTCGTTGCGCGGCTCCGGTCGGAGGGTTGTTCGCCCCCTCCGCCCCTTCCCGTCCCTTGCTCCTGGGGCTCCGCCCCAGACCCCGCTCCTCAAACGCCGGAGGGGCTATTTCCAGCCCGTCCGGCGTTTGAGGACGAGCGCGTCAGCGCGAAGCG
>NZ_JBITHE010000025.1:0-103451 GCF_044457665.1 Streptomyces sp. NPDC050535 | reverse complement strand
CCAGGGCGAGGGTCTGGGTGACGTCGTTGACGTTTGCCGCGGTCGTGATGACCGTGAGGGGAGTGCCGAGGCAGTCGCAGATCAGGTGGTGTTTGTTGCCCGTTTTCCGCCGGTCGACCGGCGACGTACCAGTGTCGGCGCCCCTTTTTTACGCGGATGTGAGAGCCGTCCACGCAGGCCCTCGACCAGTCGAGGCGGCCGACCGCGTTCGGTTCGGCCAGCAGGATCCGGTGCAGCTGGTCGAAGACCCTTCCTACGGGGCGAACGTCCGGCGCCGGTCTCCGGCGGCTCGCAGATCCGCTGTGGCCCGGCGGGCGGCGGTTATGTGGTGGGCCGAGTTCCAGGCGTGCGCGACCCGTTCAGCCTGCGCGTAGGAGTCGGCCGCGGCCTGATCCTCTTTCACCAGCCGGTACAGGTCGCCGAGGGCGTGGGCGAGGGGACGACTGGCGTAGGCGCCGCCGGCGGTGCCGCCGAACTGGTTCCGGACGGGCGTCAGGTGTCCGATCAGCACGGTCGCGGCGTCGGTGTCGCCCTGCAGAACGGCGAGTTCGCTGCGGTAGTCGAGCTCCAGCCCGTACAGGTGGTCCGTCATCGGCCGCGACGGGAAGGACACCAGCCGCGACTCGTCCGTGCGGCCCAGGCGGGCCAGGACGAGCGCGTGCAACACGGCGATGGGGTCGCCGACGGTCGCGTGCAGGTCCCGGACGTCCTGCTCGATCTCGGACGTCCTGCCCTGCGTGAGCCGGATGGTCATCAGGCCCAGTGTGCGCGGGGCGGCGGCCTGGTGCGCTCCGATGCGCTGCAGCAGGACGTCCGCCTCGGCGTATCCGGCCTCCGCCACGCCGAAGCGGCCCGTGATCGTGGCCAGCATGGCCGAGGCGAGGGTGTTGATGCCCTGCGCCCACAGCATCCGGTAGCGGCGCGCTATGTCCAGGCCGTCGGTGGTGTGCCTGCGTACCAGGTCGGGATCGTTGCGTGCGGCGGCCGTCAGGGAGTCCAGGTGCTCGCACACCCAGCGGTAGGCAGGCAGATCGTAGGTCAGGGCGAGCCGGCGCAACTCGGCGACGAGGGGCGGGCGGGCCGTGTTCTGCGCCTCATGGGGCATCAGCCTCGCGGATGTCATGAGAGCGGAGGCCAGCAGACGGGGGTCGCCGTCAGCGCGAGCCAGGGTCAGTTGGGTGTGCGCCGCCTCGGCGGCCCGCGGTGCGTCCTCGGCGGCTACGGCGTCCACGAGGACCTGGAGCACTCGTGCGCGCGTCGGATCGTCCAGTGTGCTGTCCTGCGCCAGTTGCTCGAGTCGGGTCAGCGCGGTCCGGTCGAAGAAACCCTCCAGCCTGCTGCGCCACAGCGAGGGTTCGGTCCAGGCGCCGTAGACCGCCGCCACCAGATCATCGCGGTTGGCGAGTATGGCCAGGTCGACGGCGCGCTGCCGGGTTCTGCGGGCGGCGTCGGTCGCGCCGGCCCGTACCTGCGCACCCAGCAGGCGCACCAGGAGGACGACCATGGCCTCACGATGCCCGTCGGAGTCGGACGCGGCGGCGGCGTGCGCATCCAGCGCCTGTTGGATCAGGTCCACGGCCACGTCGTGGGCGTACCGCCGCTCGGCCAACTCGGCCGCGCGCAGCGCGTAGTCGATGGCCAGGGGCGCGGTCGAGCTTCTGCCGGAGCGGGCGAAGTGGTGGGCCAGCGCGGCGAGATCGTCCGGGCGCCGGCAGCGCAGTTGCCGAGCCACGCGGTCGTGCAGACGGGAACGCCGTACGACGGACAGGTCCGTGTACACGGTGTCACGCACCAGGGCATGCACGAAGCGGACGCGACCGGGGCCGGGCTCGGTCAGCAGATCCGCGGCGAGGGCGGCCTCCAGTCCGCACAGGAGCGTGTCCTCGTCCAGGTCGGCCGCGTCGATCAGGAGCGAGACATCGGCTTCGAGTCCCACGACGGCCGTGAGCTGCAGGGCGGAGCGAGCGTCGGCAGACAGAAGAGCCAGGCGTCTGCGCAGCACGTCGCGCACGCCCTGCGGGACCTCGGAGACGGCCACCAGAGCGCCCTCACGGGCCAGCAGCCGCGCGCTTTCCAGGATGTAGAAGGGGTTTCCGCCGGTGCGGTCGGTGAGCGCCGTCACGGTCCTCGCGTCCACGGGCCGGCCGCAGACGGCCTCCACCAGTGTCGCGACATCTTGTGCCGGCAGACCACCGAGCGCGATCCGGTGCGGAGAGCCGGGGGCGAGATGGGCGAGGGTCTTGCCCAGAAGTTCCCCCGCTTCGGCCGGACGATAGCTGGCGACGGTGAGGAGGGGGACGCCGGTGACCGCGGCCGCGGCTTCCAGCAGGGCGAGCGTCTCGCCGTCGGCGCGGTGCAGGTCCTCCAGGAACACGGCGAGCGGCTGCCGGCCCGCCGCGTCCCGCAGCCAGGCGGCGAAGGCGCGGTGCGTACGGAAGCGTCCGACGGTCGCCGCGTCGCCCGTCGGGGCCTCCCCGGCACCGGGTTCGCCCAACAGCGCGGCCAGTTCTCCCGGTTGGGCCGGGGGGATGTCGCGGGCGAGTGCGCCTAGAGCCTCCACCCAGGCCCAGGCGGGCGGCGCTCCCTCGTACTCCGGGCAGCGGCCGACCACCACGAACCACCCGTCGGATCGCAGGTGTTCGGCGAACCGGACCAGAAGCGCCGTCTTCCCGGCGCCGGCTTCGCCGGTGACCAGCGTGGTACTGGCCGCGTGCCGGGCGGCCAGCGCGGCGCCGGCGACCGCGCGCAACTCGTCGTGTCTGCCGACGAAGGGGGCGCGTCCGTTCGTGGACAGGTCGGCGGCGGCGCCGGTGTCGACAGCGGTAGCCGCACCGGCAGCTGCAGTGGTAGGGGCGACAGTTGCCGGTACGGGGGTCGCAACGGCGTTGTCCAACAAGGCAGTTGTCGATGCCGGAACTGGTTCCGGTACGACCGCGCGGAGCACGTCGAGCCGCCGGGCCAGCACGGCCTGCTCGAGCTCGACCAGGACGGGCGAGGGATCACAGCCGAGTTCGTCCCGCAGTATTCGCGCGGCACGACGCAACGAGGAGAGAGCGCCGGCCTGCCGGCCGCACGCCCAATGGGCGAGCGCCAGCAGTCGCCACCCCTCCTCCCGCAGCGGGTTCTCCTCGACCAGGGCCTGGGCGGTCAGCGTCGCCTCGTCGGCGTGCCCCGCGCGCAGATCGGCGTCGACGGCGAGTTCCCGCGCCTGTGCGTACAGCTCGGTCAGCCGGTTCACTTCCGACGCGGCCCACATCTCGTCCGCGTGCTCCAGGAACGCGGGGCCCTGCCACCATCCGAGGGCCTCGGTCAGCAGTTCGCGGGCCTGGCCCACCGGAGCGCTCCGGGCACGACCCACCTGCGCCTCGAAACGCCAGGCGTCCACGGCGTCCGGGGGCAACCGCAGAACGTATCCGGGCGGGGCGGTGACCAGAACGGTCGCGGGCGCCCGTGCGGGCCGCCGCGGTTCGAGCAGGCGGCGCAGGTTCGACACGTAGGCGTGCAGGGAGACGATGGCCTTGGCCGGGGGAACTCCGCGCCACACGGCGTCCACCATGCGGTCCACCGACACCACCGCCCCCCGGGCCGCGACCAGTAGCCCGAAGACAGCTCGCTGCCGCGGGGAACCCAGTTCGACCGGTGTTCCCTCGACGTCGGCACCCAGGGAACCCAGGACTCGTATTCGCAGCACGGACGGGAATGTACCGGAGATGTCCCCCGGAGAAACTCCGGCGCACCAGGCCGGGGCCGGGGTCCGGCGGACGGGCCACCGTGCCGCCGGTGAGCACGTGCTGTCGGGTCAGCGATAGACCCCGTCGGGGGCGAGCCCTTCCACGTAGTCGCCGAAGTCCGCGTTCGCCAGCGACAGATTCGCCTCGATCTCGGCGAGCGCCGACGCCGTGGCCGGGAACGTTCCGCCCGGGCCGTCGTCAGCGACCTCGACAACGAGGAGAACACGGTCACGCGCTGACGCCACCGGCTGCGCGAAGGTGACGGCATCCGCCACGAAGACACAGGGATAGTCCGCGTGGTCGGGGACGAGGGTCACGAGCTGCCGCGCCGTCATGCCTTCGTACCGTGCTTCGTCCACTGTGCGCAGATCCACGAGCAGGCCCTCGGGGACGTAGCCGCGCAACCATGCGCACAACTGCTCCCACGCCGTCTGATCGGTGAAGTGGGTCCTGACCAACAGGACGCCACTGCCCCCTGGAAGTTCGTTCACAGGAAACTCGTTCTCTCTCAGCTCGATCCCTGATCAGAAACCCCGGAACACGCCGTCCTCGTCCGCGGCTGCGACGAATTCGTCCCAGTCCATGTTGGCCCAGGTGAGGTTGTTCTCGATCGACCACAACTGCGAGGTCACCACCCGAAGTTCCGCGTGCCGCGCGGAGCCGGTCCGGACGACGAGGAGCGGGTTCCCCGGCGCGCTGAGTGCGTGTTCGTCGGCGATCACCACCAGCTGCTTCTCCGGTGGCGTCAGGCCCGCTATCCGCTCCGGCGAACAATCCGCGTACGCGACGTCGTCGACAACGTCGACGTTCGCCAGGAAGTCATCCTCGGAAGGTGTTCCCACGCGCACGAGCAGGGTCTGCCACGACCGCTCGTCGGAGAAACAGGTACGCACCAGGGGAGCCGCGTGGTTGTGGCACGGCAGTGGCGCGGGCGTGAGTGGCTGGGGCACGGTGTGATCCTCGCGAAAGGGCTGCTGACGCACGACCGCGTGCAGCGCGGGCAAGTCAGAGAGAGCGTACGCGAGTTCGAGACCGCAGGAGTCCGGTCCCACGGTCACTTCCTACGCACAACGGGCTGCCTATGATCCGGGTGCCCACAGCCGACCCCATCGGCGCGGCTCCGTGGCCAAGGCCCCGGGTCACCGCGCCGTCCGCGTACCGCGTGTACGTGGCTCAGGAGGTTTTGAACAGTGTCACGGCAGGTGCTCACAGTCTGCCCGGACCGCCCTGACGGGTACCGCACCATCAGCGAAGCCTTGGCGCAGGCACGTGCCGGTGCCGTCATCAGCGTGGCTCCGGGGCGCTATCCCGAAAACCTCACGGTGCGCACCCGGGTGACGATCGTCGCCTCCGGTGGCCGGGACAGCGCCGAGATCTGCCCCCGCCACGGCAGCGCCCTGGTCCTCATGGCCGAGGAGGTCATGCTCACCGACCTGCTCCTGCGCGGCGGCGAGGAGGACGTGCCGGTGGTCGATGTGCCCCGGGGGCAGGTGGCCATGGAGCGCTGCACCGTCGTGGGTTCCGGGTGGACGGCGGTGCTGGCCCGGCTGTCGGGGTCGCTGGCCATGCGAGGCTGCCGGATCAGCAACCCGGCGGGCGCGGGCGTCGTCGATGTCGCCCCGGGCGGGAGCGTGGTCGAGGACTGCGTGGTCGAGCATGTCGGATCGTCCGCGATCGTCCTCGGCGAGCAGTCGCGCGCCACGATCCGCGGCTGCCGTCTGCGGGACGCCCGCGGCAACGGTGTGCTGGCCAACGGCGAGGCGCGCGGCTCCGTGGAGGACTGCGAGATCTCGGACACCGACAAGCCTGCCGTGGCTCTGGAGGGACTCAGTTCGACGACGGTGCTGCGCACCGCCGTCCACGACGTGTCCACAGGTGTCTTCGTGACCTCCGGCGCCCGCCCGGTGTTGGAGGACGTCACCGTCACCGTGACCTCGCAGGCGGGGATCGTCGTGGCCGCCGGAAGTGATCCGACGCTGCGGCGCTGCCGCACCGCGGAGACCGCGGCGACCGGGTTGTTCGTCGGCGAGCGGTCGCGGGGGACCTTCGAGGAGTGCGAATTCCTGTCGTCCGCCGGCCATGCCATCCATGTACTGGGCGGAGCGACCCCCGTTCTCGATCGTGCGGTGGTACGCGACTGCGCTGACGCGGGCGCGGCCGTCCTGCTGGCCGAGGACTCCGCCGCCGAGTTCGACCGGCTGGAGATCGGTTACGCGGCCGGAGTCGCCGTCTCGATCCGTTCCGGCGCCAACCCCCTGCTCCACCGTGCGGTCGTGCGCTCCCCGGGAACCGACGGTGTTGAGGTCAGCGACGGCGGGCGCGGCCGGCTCGAGGGCTGCCTGATCGAGGACGCGGGCGCGAACGCCGTCCGGATCACCGACGGCGGCAACATCTTCCTGGGCGACTGCACGCTTCGCGCGGCCAAGGAGAGCGGGGTCCTCGTCTCCGAGGGCGGCAGGGTGACACTGCGCGACGGTGAGATCCACGCGAGCGGCGCCTCGGGAGTGGTCGCGGGCACCGGTGCGGACGTGACCGTCACCCGGGCCCGGATCACCGCTTCGGGAGCACACGGAGTCCAGGTCTCGGCCGGGGCGCGGGCCGCCCTCGCCCAGTGCGAGATCACCGGCGGTCTCGGTGACGGCATCCGGGTCGACAGCGCCGACGCGGTGTCGGTCACCGGCTGTGTCACTCGTGACAACCGGGGGTCCGGCCTGCGCCTGACCCGTGCCACCGAGCGGCTGGCCGTCGAGGACCTGTCCAGTGGGGACAACGCCGTACCGGACTCCTGGGGCACGGAACTCAGCGGCGACGGAGCCCGGGACGCGGGACCGGCCGCCCGCGGCGGCGAGGATCCGAGGGGCCTCGCCGACCCGCGGGCGCAGCCGCCGACGGCCAAGGGGCCGATGGCCGAACTGGAGGCTCTGGTCGGCCTGGAGGGCGTCAAACGACAGGTCGCCACGCTGGTCAACCTCAACCAGCTGGCACAACGCCGGGCGAAACTCGGCATGCCCGTACCGCCGATGAGCCGCCACCTGGTCTTCGCGGGACCACCCGGCACGGGCAAGACCACCGTGGCACGCCTCTACGGCGGAATCCTCGCCGAGCTCGGCGTGCTGCGCTCAGGACATCTGGTCGAGGTCTCCCGGGCCGATCTGGTGGCCCAGGTCATCGGTGGCACGGCCATCAAGACCACCGAGGCGTTCAAGGAGGCACTCGGCGGAGTGCTCTTCGTGGACGAGGCCTACACACTGCTCTCCGACAGCAAGGGTTCGGGGGCCGACTTCGGTCGGGAGGCCATCGACACCCTCGTGAAACTGATGGAGGACCACCGCGACGACGTGGTGGTCGTGGTGGCCGGGTACACCGCGGAGATGGAAGGTTTCCTCACCGCGAACGCCGGGCTGGCCTCCCGTTTCACCCGCAGCATCGAGTTCGCCGACTACTCCGACACCGACATGGTGACGATCACCGAGAACATGTGCACGGCTCACCGTTACGCGTTGCACTCGAGTACGCGTGACGCACTGGTCCGTCTCTACGAGCGCATGCCACGCGACGCGGGATTCGGCAACGGCCGCGCCGCACGCCGTGTGTTCGAGGAGATGGTCGACCGCCAGGCCGTCCGGCTCGCGACCGTGGTCGACCCCGCGGAGAGCGATCTCACGCTGCTGCTTCCGGCCGACGTCGGCGACGACGAGGACGGGCAGGGCGCGACGGGCCCCCGCGACCCGGGGGAACTGCTCGCCGGGCTGGAGGCGATGGTGGGCCTGGGCGCGGTCAAACGCGAGGTCGGCGACATGGTCAGCGTCCTTGCCGCTGCCAAGCAGCGCGAGGCCGTCGGTCTGCCCGCCCCGAGACTCGGCCACCATCTGGTCTTCGCCGGGCCCCCCGGTACCGGCAAGACCACCGTGGCCCGCCTGTACGCGGACCTGCTCCACGCGTTGGGTGTGCTGCCGCGTGGCCAGTTGGTGGAGGTGGCCCGTGCTGATCTCGTGGGCCGGTATGTGGGCCACACCGCCCAGTTGACGCGCGAGGTGTTCGAACGGGCTCTGGGCGGCGTGCTGTTCATCGACGAGGCGTACGCCCTCACGCCGGAGCACGCGCCCTCGGACTTCGGCCGTGAGGCGGTCGACACCCTGCTGAAGCTGATGGAGGACCATCGTGACGAGGTCGCCGTGATCGTCGCCGGGTACAGCGACGAGATGCGGCGGTTCCTCGCCTCGAACCCCGGCCTGGCGTCGCGCTTCTCCCGCAATGTGCACTTCGAGGACTACACCACCGGGGAACTGGTCACCATCGTCTGCGCGCAGGCGACCGAGTCGGGCTACACCTGCGTTCCCGGGACGGTCGACGTCCTGCACACGTACTTCGACGCGCTGCCCCGGGACCGGTCCTTCGGCAATGCCCGCACCGCCCGGCAGCTCTTCCAGTCGATGACGACACGCCAGGCCCGGCGGCTCGGCGGCCTGGCCTCGCCAGGCCTTGAGGAGCTTCAGCAGTTGCTGCCCGAGGATGTGCCCGACGTGTCGAGCACCGCGTGGACACAGGCCGAGCGGTCCGTCCAGCAGAACCCCGGCCGGCACTTGTCCGTCTGAGTGGAGGGGCCGCGGCCGGCCTCCAGCTCTTGGTGCCGATAGAGACGGACGTGGACCGACGTGGGCCGAAGTGGGCCCTGCGACGCACGCGGGGACCACTTCGCCACGGGTCGGTCAGCGGCCCTCCGTTGTCATCAGCGCTGAGGCCACGCTCTCGGAAAGGGTGCGGGACGGCGCAGCGTTCGGCGGCTCGGGGACTTCCGGAGCATCCGTGACGCCGGCCGGCCGCGCCATGGCGTCGACTGCGGGCGGCTCGGACGGCTCGGACCGGGGCGTGGACGCCAGGGGGTCGGGCGTGGAGCCCGCGGTCTCGATACTGAAAGCGGATCCGACCGATGGGTCGCTGTCCTCGTCCGGTGCGCCGCCCCGCTCCGAGGTGAGGTCCACGTCCCGTGACGTGTCGTACGGCTCGGTCTCCACATGCGTTTTCGCGAGTGCCCGGTCGAGTGCGTCGGGTTCGACGCACATGGACACGGGCGCGGAGCAGTTCAGGTAGAGCTGATGCTCTTCCGGCAGCTGTTCGGCGAGGTCCGACACCGTGTGGATCTCGTACAGGAGACGCCCCGCGGTAGCCAGGTGAGCCTGCGAGGTGAAGGCGAGCACGACGGGGCTGCCGTCCGGCGCGACCGCTGTCACCGGTCGGCCGTCCGGGCCGACGAGCACCGCCACGTCAGCCTGTGCGAGAAGATCGGGCACCTCGTGCTCGCGCCCGTAACCCGCGGCGGCTCGCTGCACTGCGGCGTCGATCGGATCGGTGGGCCGGGCCCAGCCACGGGCAGCCGGGGACCGCACATAGGACGGGTTGTGCCGCCACTCCACGATCTCGCCGGAGGCGTCGGAACGCCACTCACCCACGACCGTCCACTCGGGCGGAGGCCAGGCCTGGGTCCAAGAGGGATCGACGAGGGCGAACCAGTGGTCACCGGCCAACAGGGCGGCCTGTGCGATGTGTTCGGGCGGCGGCGGTACGGCCTGGGCGAGGGCGTTGTCGACCGGGTCAGCCTCGGTGAGGGCGTCCTCCCGCTCCGGGGCGAGGTCCTCCGGAACGACCGGTCGGCTGAGGATCGGGGGAGTGGCGTCCTCGTAGGCCTCGGTCAGCGTGGGGGCCGAGCCGTCCACCGCCTCTTCCCGGCTCCGGAGCAGGTACGGCAGGTCGTCTGTCAGGGCGTTGCCGGTCTGCGGCGTGCTGTCAACCATGATGCTGTCTTTCCCTATTGCTGAGTCGACACTGCTGCGTCGACGGCCGGTTACGGAATTGACGGTGCGCGGTTCTCGTCCTCATCGGGGCGTGGCACGGCGAAGCGGAAGCGGCCGTCGTCCCGTACGAGGACCGCACGCGTTCGTCCCGCGTTCGCCGTTGTCTCCGTGCCGGTGTCCCGGTCGACCACGGTGAGGTCGAGGAGCAACAGCCGCGCCAGGGCGGTCACGGCAAGGGCTGTGGTCGCCGTGTCCCAGCCGTTGGACCGCAGTAGTCGCAGGCGTGCGGACAGCAGAGGTGTCAGCTCGTCGGGTCCGACGGTGACGGTTCCGTTCTCCTCCGCCAGAAGCCGGATCTCCTGAGGTGTCATGCCGATCCGCCGAAGCTCTTCCGCGGTGGCCGACAGCGGGCCCGGCGAGAAGTCCGGAGAAGGCTCCGGCAGGTCTGCCTCGCTCAACTCGGCGACCGAGCTTGCGCGGAGGGAGTCGACGACGTCCGGGTGCGGGGTGCCGTCCTCGCGATACCAGACGGTTTCCAGTTCGGAATCCCGGACGGCTTCCATAGCGGCCTCGACGAAGCCGTCGCCGGCACCCAGCACCGGGCGGAGTACGAGAACGGTGCCGCTCCGCATGACCAGGGTGTCCGGCTCCGCGGGCCGATCGACGACGCTGTCGGGGTTCGGCGACCGGTCGTCGGCCGCCTCGTCGTCCGGCCAGTCGACGGTGACCGTCGCCGTGCGACGGGTCAGCGGATCCTCGTACAGGGCCCTCGGCGCGTCGTCGAACACGTCCTCGAAGGTGAGGTCCCGCACGGTGAGGGGCTCGGTCGCGGCCGGCTGCAGCTCGGCGAGCTTGAGATCGAGCCACCGCTGCAACTCCGCCCGGGTGTTGGACGCACGCAGCAGGCCCGTCGTCTCCGCCGAGTCACGGCTGTTGCCGCGTCCGGCCACCCGGATCTCCGGAGGCCGGAGCCCTCGTGCCCGGTCCCGCACCGCGCGCACGGCGATCCGCTGGGCGAGGTCCTCGATACGTCGCGCCTCCCGCGCCGGCACGTCCTTGCCGCCCTTGCCGAACACAACCGTCAGCGCGGTTTCGGCGCGCTCGTGACGGTCCTTGCTTCCGGGCTCGCGCAGCGATGTCCATTCGATGCCGTCAGGAACGTCGTCGCCGAGGACGACGGTCGCTGTACGGCGCGTGACCGGATCGACTCGGTTCTGGTCCGAGGTGTCCTCGAAGCCGTACTGGATGTCGAGCCGGCTGGTGGTGAGCGGATCGGCGGTCGCACCCTGCAACTCCCGCAGTGCCGCCGCGAGATGACCTTCGAGGATGCGTGCGGTGTTCTTTGCCCGGGTTCTTCCCGTGTAGGCGGCGTGGTCGGTGCTGTTGCCCCGGCCTATGACGCGGATGGCCTGGGGCTTTCGTCCCTCGGCGCGGTCCCTGAGCGCCCGCGACACTATGCGTCGAGCGAGTGCGCGGACGTCCCGGTCCTGGTCCGGTTCGATCCATCGCGATCCGCGCGGGAAGCGCACGGTCAGCGGCTTGTCGATCGGGCGCTCGGCCTCGGGTGAGGGCCGCGTCCCCGGTACCTCGTCCGTCTCGCCCGTCCCGCCCGGGACGTTGGGCTGGTCGGCCTGCGTCAGGAACACGGTGCCTTCGGAGACCGGGAAGACGCCGTCGCTTGTCGCGGGCCCCGGAGCGGGGAGGAAGCGTCCGGTCGCCGGTGAGGCGCCGCCGGTCACAGTGGGCTCCTGCACGGGCGCGACTCCGGCACGGCCGGTGCCGGTCGCCGCGGCCGTGCCGTACAGGCGCTGGAAGAGGGGCATCAGCTTGGGCTCGTGTGTCGCGATCCAGGCGGCGCCGTTCGCGCGCGGGCGGCCGGTGCTGGAGTCGTACCCGCTGTTCATCCCCAGGTAGACGCTGGTCAGTTGGATGAAATAGGTGAGGGGGAGCCGCGACGAGAGATTCTCGGTGGGCGTTCCGCGCATGTCACGGCGGACTCCGTCGGGCCAGGGCGCGTCTTGGCCGAGTGCCTTCCGGGCCCTGAAGGAGGCGGCCATGCGACGGCGATCGTCGACACTCAACGCGAACGAGTAGAGGGTCTGGGCGAGTATCCGCAGAGCGTCCGCGGGGGCGGGCAGCGACTCCTCCGCGATCACCGTGTCGGTGATCCCCCCGGCGGACCTGGCCCGGTCCCACTGAACGCCGTTGGCCTCGGTGGTACCGCGGCGGTCCTGGAACGCCGGGAGATCCACCAGCCTGGTCCCCGGAGGCAGGACGGTGACCGCCGTGCCGCTCTTCAGCAGGCGGGCGGTCACCTCGGGATCGGCCAGGAGCCGGGCGAGCAGATCCCGGGCCTGCCGTCCGGCCGTCTCGGATCCCGAGGGAACCTCGACCATGAGCCGCGCCGCCGTGGCGGCGAACTCGTGTGCGTCGAGACGCGATTCGAGGGTGTCCACGAACCCGTGGTGGACCGACAGCCAGCGCCGGTGCTCGGGCCTGAGGCCGGCCAGAACGCTCGCACGCTCCTGTGGGCTCCGCTGCGGGAGCTCGCGCAAAAGTCCTTCGGCGTTCGCAGGACGTACGACGTCGTTGCGCGCTCGGTCGAGAGAGGCGACCGGTGAGTCCCCGAACCATTCCCTCACCGCGTCGAAGGCCAGCTCCTCCGCCGTCGTCCGGTCGGTCGGGTTGACCGGTCCGTCCAACCGGGCCTGCTCCGCGGATCCGAACAGCCGCCGAAGGATCGGCACCAGCGCGGGCTCGTTCGCCTTGACCCAGTCGGCTCCGTTGTTGACCGGCAGGTACGTGCTGGGGTCGTATCCCGCGTGTGCGCCCATGTAGGCGGTCACCACCTGCGCGAAATACTCGTCCGCGTCGATCGAGGAGTAGTTGTCCGTCGGGTTGCCGAGGATGTCCCGTCTGATGCCGTCCGGCCAGGACGCGTCGGGTCCCGCACCGCGTTTCACCAGATACGTCGCGTCGATGACGTCGCGCTCGTGCGCGGTGAGGGCGTGCCCCATCAAGGCGTGGGCCATCTCGTGGACCGCCGTGGAGTCACCGGACCAGGCGGCGCCCTCGCCGACGGCCGACGGTTCGCCGAGCAGGTTCTCCTCGGGGATGACCACCGTGGTACCCATCGAGATGCCTCTGGTGTTCTCCACGGAGCGGCCGGTAGCGGTCTTCCGTCCACGCAGCGACATCGTCTGCGGAAGATCGGTGATCTTCATGTCCTTCGGGAGGACGACGACCCGTACGCCACGCGTGAGCAGTGCCGCCGCGGCATCCGCGTTGCCCAGCGTGTGCGCCACGATGCGGTGCGCTTGGACACGGGCCGAAGCCGCCTGCCCCACAGCGGCCGGTACCTCGACCAGCAACTGCGCCGCCAGCCGGGCGAACTCGGCGGCCGGCAGATCTGTCTTCAGGCGGTCAACGAGGCTGATGCCGAGCGAGAGCTGTCGCCGGCGTTCCACGGGCATGGAGGCCAGCTCTCCTCGGGCCGCCAGCTCACGCACGGCCTGTGCGGCATGGGCGACCTGCGACTGCTGGAGGGGCGTCAGCACCTGCGCCGGCGCTGTTGTCCGGCCGGCCGTCACCGCGGCCGGCGGTGAGGTGTACGTCGTTCCACCGGAGACGGCGGAACGACCGTCGTCGGCCGCGGTCGGAGCGGCGAGGATGCGCTCGCCGAGGACCGAGCGGGGTGCGGCCACCACGGTCGGCCGCTTCGGCGTGGTGCCGGGCTCCGCGGACCGGTGCGTCACGGGCTCGCCCGTGAACGTCGTACCGCCGGGCTGTCCGGTGTCGTGAGTCCTCTGGGGCGAGGGGATGGACGTACCGGACGTGCCCTGTGGCCTTTCCATGCTCAGCGCGGCCGGAGCCGACGTGGGCGGCGCGGAACCGTACAGGCGGTTCAGGAGCGGTAGCAGTGCCGGCTCGTGGGCCGTGACCCAGGCGGCGGTGTTCGCCCGAAGGCGCCCGGTGTTCGGGTCGTGCCCCGCGTTGAGTCCCAGGTAGCTCCTGGACAACTGCACGAAGTAGGTGGCGGGGTTGATGGAAGCGTAGTTGTCCTTCGCGGCTCCGTTCCGGTCCCGCCGGATGCCGTCGGGCCACGGCGCGTCCGGGCCCCGGCCCATTCTCGCCCGGTAGGCGGCGTCGACCAGAAGCCGATCGTCGTCGCTGACGCCGTGCAGGAACACCGTGCCGGCCAGAGCGTGCGTGACATCGCCGTGCTCGCGGACACGATCCTCGACGGAGGCCTCGGCGCCGCCCCCGAGGAACTGCCGCTCGGGCACCACCATGCCGATCTCGTTACCGAGGGTGGTCACGTCGTCGTAGCGGAGGCCGCCGTGGGTCTTCCCCCGCAGGTGCCGCAGTTGAGGCAGCTCGGTCAGCCGCGTCCGGTCCGGCAGCACGACCAGATACGAGCCCTTGCCCAACAGCCGTGACGCCACGTCCGGATCCATGAGCAGGCGGGCGAACAACGCTCGCGCCACCGCCGGTGACGTCTCGGGGGCCGCCAGGCCGTCCGGTGCGTCCAGCATCAACTGAGCGGCTGTTTCGGCGAACTGAGGCGGCTGGAGGCGGGACCGCAGAGTGTCCACGAACCCCTGGTGCACGGAAAGCCAACGCCGGTGCTCCGGGTCCAGCGAGGCGATTGCCCGTAGGCGCTCTGGCCCGTCCAGGCCCGGAAGCTCACGAAGTAGCCGGTCCGCGTCCGGCGGAGGCGTCGCGACCTGGCGCAACTGCCGGGACAAGGCGTCCGGTTCAACAACTCCGTCCACCCCGTCCGGCTCGTCACCGAACAGGGCGCGGACACCGTCGAAGGCCTCGTCCTCGCGAACCGTACGGTCGACGGGATTCGCCACCTCCTCGAAGCGTGCTTCGGCCACCGGCCCGTAGAGAGGCACGAGCAGGGGCATCAGCTCCGGCACGTTCGCCTCGACCCATTCGGCGCCGTTCGACCGCACACGCAGAGTGTCGCCGTCGCGTCCCGCGTTGACGCCGAAATAGGCCGCACTCACCTGTGCGAAGTACTCGAGGACGTCGGTCGCGGAATAGTTGTCCATCGGGTTGTCCAGCAGGTCACGCCGAATACCGTCGGGCCATGGCGCGTCGTACCCTCTCTTCTGCCGGTTCACATAGGACGTCTCGATCAGTCTCTTCGCCTCGTCGCCCAGGACGAGTTGGTGGATCGCGTGAGCCAACTCGTGCGGCACGTCCGATGCGCCATGTGATCTCGCGCCGCTCAAGCCGAGTTCTCCCAGGAGGTTCTCCTCGGAGACCACGACCAGGCCACCTTCCTGAAGGGCTCTGACTCCGTTCCAGGAGCGACCGTCGTCGGCGGTCAGGTCCCGGAGGTGGCGGAACTCCGGGAAGTCGGTGACAGGTGTGCTCTTCGGCAGGACCAGCACCTGGACACCGCTCTGCAACAGGCGCCTGGCGACATACGCGTTGCTCAGTACGCGGGCGACCATGTCGTGTGCGACGCGTCGCGCCGAGGGTGCGCGTTGCGCTCCGGCCGGGACGACGACCATGAGTTCGGCTGCCAGCCGCGCGAACCCCCGGGGGCCCAGCGCCGACATGAGGGCACTCATCAGGAGAGGGTCGGCGCCCATCATCCGCCGCTGCTCGGCGGGCAGTTGGGGAATCGAGCCCTCGGCCAGCGCACGACGCACGGAGCGCACGGCTTCTTCGGTCGTTTCCGGGGTGAGGACCGGGGAGGCTTCGGGCACCGGGCTCCGGCTCCCGCTGTCGTCCTCGGCGGGCTCCCGTGCCGAGAACACCGCTCCGCCCGACACCGGCGAACCGGGCCGAGCGTCAACGGGCGGTGGCGGTTGGAAGCCGCCCGCGTCGTGGGGACCCAGGGCGACGCCGTGGTCGACCTGGTTCTCGCTCTCGTCGGTGATCCAGCCGACATGCGACCATCGCCGCATCTCGTAGGGGTCGACGCCCTTGGCGTACTCGCCGTTCGCCATGCCCAGTTGATAGGTGTCCGCCTGTGCCGTCGCCGCCCGCGCATAGAGCGCCGGGCCGGTCACGATCACACCGCTGCTCGCGAGTTCCTGACCGTCCCAGTTCGTGACCTCGTGGGGGATGGCGTCGATGGCACGCCTGAAGAAGGCGGACTGTGGGACGGTCATCATGAAGGCGTTGCCGTACCGGCCGTCCGCCATGGCATGCAGAGCCACGTCGGCCTGAGTCAGGCGACCGACCGGCGTTCTGAGCAGTCGGGCAAGATTGGCGCGCTGGTGGTCGTACGTCCGTTGGTCCCGGAACATGGGCCCGATGAGGGGAATGTCGGAACGGCTCATCTTGCGGGGATCGGAGAACATGTCCGCTCGTCCCGGCGTGATGTCCACATCGCTGAAGACGCCGCCCTCGCGGAGCAGGATGGCCAGTTGCGCCACATCCTTGCCGATGGGGAAAGCCGCCGGATTCGTCCGGGCGTTGTTGTAGATCGTGCGCAGCTTCACCAGTTGTGCCTGTTCCGGAGTGAACCCCTGGTTTCCGGGAGTCACCTGAATGCCGGGCGGCAAAGCTGTGTCGACGCTACGGAACCGCACTCCCGCTTGCAGCAATATGTTGTACGGCTCCTCGTACCAGGTGCTCAGCATCGGTCCGCCCGGATACGCCGGAGCGGTGTCCGTCCACAGATTGACCACCCACCCGTGGTCCCTGGCCCGCTGAGCCCAGTCGAGAATGTTACCGATGGCCCCAGGGCTCATCGGACGCCCTATCCAGAAGAAATGAATCCTCTTGGGCGGCGCCGCGAGAGCCGTGTTGTAGCTGGGGGCTTGCAACTGCTGGTCCGTCCACAGCCGAAGCCGCTGTGCCTCGGCCCCGAACGGCGTGCGGGCCAGCGCCGTACCGCGGTCCGCGAGCCGGTGCTGCATGATCCGTACGGCACTCAGCCGTGCGGTGCCGAGGAACATTCCCACCTGGGCCATGATGAGGTCCGTCTGTTGCTGCGTCAGCGGACCGTTCCATTTCGTCAGATCGCCCACCGGCGTGTCCACCGGCGGAGCCGTGTAATAGACCACGGGTGGTGGCGGCAGTATTTCGACTTCCTGGAGGTGGGTGGCCGGGCCGATACCGTGCGGGAGGCTGTCGGCACTGGCGTGCGTGGTCGGCCACTCCGACGCCGGTTCGGTTTCGTCCGGGGAGGTGTCACCGAACAGCGCGCGGACGGCCGCGTACTTCTCGTTCTCCTCACGCGTGGTGGTGACGGGGTTCGCCGGCGAGGTCACGCCGACCCGAGGATTGTTTCCGTAGAGCCGTCGCAGCAGAGACAGCAGCCTCTTTTCGTGGGCGCGTACCCAGTCGGCTCCGTTGTTGCGAGGCTGTTTTGTGAAGGGGTCGTGTCCGTGGTTGACGCCGAGATAGGCGTTCGTCAACTGTGCGAAGAATTCGTGGGCGTTCTTGGCGGAGTAGTTGTCCACTTCCTTGTTCGACTTGTCGCGGCGCGGGCCGTCCGGCCATTGCACGTCAAGACCCCCGGCCCGGCGGGCAGCGAAAACCTCTCCGATCAGACGGCGTTCGGCAGCGGTCAGTCCGTACCTCTCGACGGCATGAGCCGTTTCGTGCACTGTCGTCGAGTAGCTGTCCGCGTAGGTGCCGTTCGAGAGAGCGGGCATCTCGCCGAGGAGGTTCTCCTCGGTGATCGCTGTCACGCGTCCTGAGCCGCCTCGTACGTCGTCCCAGACGCGGCCGTCGCCCAGTTCTCGTCCTGCCAAGGAGGCGAAGGGTTCCAGTGCGGTCATCGGGAGGTCCCTGGGCACGATCACCACCCGTGACCCGCTCGCCAGCAGTCGTGCCGCCACGTCGCTGTTCGCGAGCAGTGCGGAGATCAGCCGATACGCCTCACGTCTCGCCGAGACGGGTTGATGCACGCCGGGATGTACGTCGAGCAGCAGGGCCGCCGCCACGTTCGCGAACTCCGCCGCCGACATTGACTCCCGCAGGGAGGAGACCAGTTCGGCTTCGGAAGCCAGCCAGGCCCGTTCCTCCTGCCGCAGTATCGCCACCGACGACACCAGGTCCGCGGGGGAGGTGCTCCGTATACGCGCCGACAACTCGCCGGCCCACGACGGAACAGCCACCTGCCCTGACAGCGCGTCCCCGGACACCGACACCGCGTCCCCGGACACCGATGCAGGTTCGGCGGAGATCCGGTGCACCGTCACACCCGACGACGAACCATCCGACTCCCCACCACCGAAGGCCACACCCCCCGACACCTCCTGCACTCCCGCACGCGACGCCGGAGGCGCGGGCAGGAACGAAAACGGGTTGTGCGCGCCAGGAGCACCGGGCAGGTCGACCTGGTTCTCGCTCTCGTCGGTGAGCCAGCCGACATGCGACCATCGCCGCATCTCGTAGGGGTCGACGCCCTTGGCGTACTCGCCGTTCGCCATGCCCAGTTGATAGGTGTCCGCCTGCGCTGTTGCCGCCCGCGCATACAGGACCGGGCCGGTCACGATCACACCGCTGGTCGCGAGTTCCTGGCCGTTCCAGCTCGTGACGCTGTTGTCGATCAGATTAATGGCGCGCGAGAAGAAGGACGTATGCGGGACTGTCATCATGAAAGCGTTGCCGTACCGGCCGTCCGCCATGGCATGCAAGGCCACGTCGGCCTGAGTCAGGTGATCGGGCGGAATTCCCAGCAGTGCGGCCATAGCGACGCGTTGGTCCTGGTACGTCCTCTCGTCCCGGAACATGGGCCCGATGAGTGGAAGGTCGGAGCGGCCCATCTTGCGAGGTGCGGAAAACATGTCCGCTTGTCCGGGCGTGATGTCCACATCGCTGAAGACGCCACCCTGACGGAACAGGATCGCCAGTTGCGCCACATCTTTACCGATGGGGAACGCCCCAGGATTCGTCCGGGCGTTGTTGTAGATCGTGCGCAACTTCACCAGTTGTGCCTGTTCCGGGCTGAGCGCATGGTGCCCAGGTGTCACAGAGATGTTGGGCGGCAGAGCTTCATCGACAGAACGGAAACGCACTCCAGCTTGCACCAACATTTCATATGTGGGCTCGTGCCAGGTGCTCAGCCTCGGTCCGCCGGGATAGGCCGGATTGGTGTCCGTCCACAGATTGACCACCCACCCGTGATCCTTGGCCCGCTGCGCCCAGTCAAGGATGTTCCCGACAGCGCCGAGGTTCATCGGACGCCCGATCCAGAAGAAATTGACTATCTTGGGCGGTGTCGCGAGAGACGGATTGTGGTGACCGGCATCCAGCGACTGGCTCACCCACTGCTCAAGCCATTGCGCCTCGGCCTCGAACTGTGTGTGGATCAGAGCCGCACTTCGTTCCGTGAGCCGGTGCAGCATGATCCGCGCGGCGCTCAGCCGCGCGGTGTTGAGGAACGTCCTCACCTGGAACTGGACGGAATCGGTTTGTGCTGGTGTCAGCGGTCCGTTCCACCTCGTCAGATCGCCCACCGACATGTCCGGTGCCGGATACGAGTAGTACACCGGGGGAGGCGGCAGCGTCACACCCTCTTCCGCCACGCGCGGCAGCGCACCGCGTGGCCTCGCACCGGCTCCCCCGTCAGCAGTCGGCCGCCCGGACGGAGTCCCCGCGTCCTTTGTCGACGTGTCACCGAACAGCGCGCGGACGGCCGCGTACTTCTCGTTCTCCTCGCGGGTTTCGGCGACCGGATTGGCGGGTGATGTCGCAACGACCCGAGGATTGTTTCCGTAGAGCCGTCGCAGCAGAGGCAGCAGCCTCTTTTCGTGGGCGCGCACCCAGTCGGCCCCGTTGTTGCGAGGCTGTTTTGTGAAGGGGTCGTGTCCGTGGTTGACGCCGAGATAGGCGTTCGTCAACTGCGCGAAGTATTCGTGGGCGTTCTTGGCGGAGTAGTTGTCCACTTCTTTGTTCGACTTGTCGCGGCGTGGACCGTCAGGCCACTGTGAGTCCGGGCCTTGAGCCAGTCGGGAGGTGAAGACCTCGTTGATCAGGCGGCGGTCGGTGTCGGTGAGTCCGTGTCGTTCGACGGCGTGCACGACTTCGTGCACCGTCGTCGAGTACCTGTCCTCGTACACGCTGTTGGCGAAGGGTGTCGTCTCGCCGAGGAGGTTCTCCTCGGTGATCGCTGTCACTCGTCCCGAGCCGCCTCGTACGTCGTCCCAGACGCGGCCGTCGCCCAGTTCTCGTCCTGCCAAGGAGGCGAAGGGTTCCAGTGCGGTCATCGGGAGGTCCCTGGGCACGATCACCACCCGTGACCCGCTCGCCAGCAGTCGTGCCGCCACGTCGCTGTTCGCGAGCAGTGCGGAGATCAGCCGATACGCCTCACGTCTCGCCGAGACGGGTTGATGCACGCCGGGATGCACGTCGAGCAGCAGGGCCGCCGCCACGTTCGCGAACTCCGCCGCCGACATTGACTCCCGCAGGGAGGAGACCAGTTCGGCTTCGGAAGCCAGCCAGGCCCGTTCCTCCTGCCGCAGTATCGCCACCGACGACACCAGGTCCGCGGGGGAAGCGCTCCGTATACGCGCCGACAACTCGCCGGCCCACGACGGAACAGAAGGAAGAGCCGGAGCCGATTCCCCGGAAGCGGGCATGGGAGAGAGGCGATGCACCGTCACACCCGGCGACGAACCACCGAACGCCACACCACCGGAGACCCCCTGCGTGTCCACATCTGGGGCCACACCCGACGAGGGCGGGGGCGGGACCGGCAGGAAACGGCCGGGGGCCCGTTCGGAGGAGGCCGGGGGGTTCGATGAAGTGGCAGGTGCTCCCTGGGTCCTTCGCGGCTGAGGCTGATGGGTAGCCAGGTCGCGGGAGAGTTCCTCCGCGGCGGCAACGTCGCGTGGGTTGCGGACGATCGCGGCCGCGACCGCGTACACGGCTCGGTGCGAAAGCGGCAGCTCGCCGAAGTCCGGGTCGGAGTCGGGCCGGAATCCCACGACGCGCTGGTGGTTGCGCACCATGGTGAGCGCGAGCAGAAGGGCGGCGTCCCGGCGGGGACTGACCGAGTGGGCGAGGTGATCCCACTCGGCTCGGACGAATTCGGGTGCGGCCTCCTCCTGGGCGGGCGTGAGGCCGGGACCGTACTGGACCGTGACGGCGACGCCACGTGCGGGTACGGCGGCCGTGCCCCTCGGTATCGGCTCGGCGGCGGTGTCGGTCTCGATGCGGAAGTCGTCGCCGGTGAGTCTGAACCTGCGGGTGGCCGACTGCTTGTCGTCCAGTACGGCGGTCAGCCGGTCTCTCAGATACCGGTCGGTGGCCTGCCCACGGAGGCCGTCCAGAGTTCTGGAGGCGGCGCCCGGCAGCGCGAGGCGGGACCGCTGCTGCCGGGCGACGGCGACGTGGATCACCGGTAGGGGTGTGCCCAGGAGCCGGTTGGATAGCGCCTGTTCCGCGATCAGCTCGACCAGGGTGTCGAGCTGCCGTTGGTCATCCGGGGCGATCGTCGAGGATCGATCGGGGAAGGCGATCGTGACGGGAGCCGTACTGAAGGCCGGGGCCGGTGCGCTGCGGTTCCGACGGCGTTGGCGCGCGATCGCGGCAGCGTCGAGAGAGGCGGCCTTCATGTCCTGCGAACGGGTGTCAGGGGTGACCGCGGCTCCGCTGGCGAGCATGGCGCCGAGCTGCTCGACCGCGGCCGGTGAGAGGTCGTTCAGACGGGCGACGAGGTTCTCGCTGGCCTCATGTGCGCGCAGCGCCGCCGCGAGAGGTTCGAGCCCGGGCCGTACAGCTGCGTTCCACGGAGCCGCGGGGGGCAGTTCGCTCTCCGGGCTCTCGGTGGGCTGGGCGTCCTCGGCGATCATCTGGGTGCGGTGAACCGGGACCGGCCCGCCCACCTGTGTCATCGCCGAGTAGTGGTCGTCCTCGTAGTACAGGTACAGGGACTGGGGCGCCGACGGGTTGAGCGGGTTCGCGAAGGCCATGTCACGCGGCAGGCCCCTGATCGTCTGCACGGCGGTGATGTTGAGGCCGAGGGCGACGGCGGTGAGCTGCGGCACCTGGTCGTAGAACGGGGTCGCCCACATGTCGGTGTTGCGCAGGGCGAGTTGGGCTGCCGCGCTGGGCGTCAGATCGAGAAGGTCCCGCAGCCGGGGCTTGAGCCTCGCGATGCCCCGGTAGCGGTCGGCCAGCAGGCTGTAGGCAGCCTCGCTGCGGGGGGTGACCTCGGAGAGCAGCCGAGCCGCTTCGGCACGCATCGCGGCCAGGCGACGGTCGGCTGCCAGCCGGGCGCGGTCCTGCGGCCGGACGAGCGCGGGGTCGGGGGTGAAGTCCGGCAGCAGCCGGGCCGCCATGCCGACCGTGAAGTCCCCGACGATCGCCCGGTCGGTGGGGGCGTCGAATCTCCGGGTCAGTTCACGGGGGTACTGCGGCCGGCTCAGATCCTCTTCGATCCTGGCCAGTTCCCCCGGCGTCAGCTCGGCGGCCCTGTGGCCGAGGAGGTCCTCGAGTTGGTTGAGGGGGAGGTCGTTCAGCAGGGTGAGCAGCGGCGTGGGGCCGGAGTCGAGGTTCCGTCGCTGTGCCTCGGCGGCGGGTGTGTCGCCGGCCAGCCAGCCGGCCACCCGCTCGCGGAGCTGCTGGACGTTCAGCTCGCTCAGCGGTGAATCGGCAAGCTGCCGAGTGGAGTTGGCGAGGACCGAGGTGAAGAAGCAGTCGCCGTCCGGCTCCACCTGGAGCACCTGATACCGCACGTCCTCGACCGACACCGTACGGACGACGTCGCGCTGTCGGAACGCGGGGAGAGCGGGATCCGGCCTGCGCCTGCCCGCTCCGGCGGACGGTCGTTCAGTGACCGGCCGGGTGGCGCTGCGGGGGCCGGTCGGGCGCGTGGTGGGGGCGGAAGGAGACGTGGTGAGGGCGGTCGGTGCCGTCCCCGACCCGGCGGGCCGGCGGCGCTCCGCTCCGGGTACCGCTGTGCCACGGCCCGGCTCGACGGCCGGGGTCGTCCGCGTGCGTCCCGCTTCGGTGACATCCGCCGTCGTTTCGAGCGACCGAGGCGGTACGGGCGTGGCCGGAAGGCGCCGACCGGCGGCCGGGGTCGCCCTCGCAGCCTCCGCCGCGAGCCGGGCCTGCTCCTCGACGGAAGGGTCGGTGACGGCCCTGCGGGACGCGTGTTCCTCAGGCTGGCGGGGACCGCGGGGCCCGCCCGTACGGGCCGCGTCGCCGGAACCGCCGACGGTCCGCGCGGTTCGCGCCGCGTCGGGCTGCCGCCGGCCGCTGCCGCCGGGCAGATAACCGCGCACCGCCCTGGGACGGCCCACGGCCAGCCGGCGGGACAGGGCTTCGGCCTGATCGATGTCGTTGTTGACACGCAGGTCGAGTGCCACCGCGTAGACGGCCAGGTGGCCCGGGTCCATTGCGTCGAAGGCAGGCTGGAGTCCGGGCTCGAAGGCTGTCAGAACCTGGTGGGTCCTGACGATGTTGTGGGCGAGGGTCAGGTCGTCCGGACCGGGGGTGTTCGTCTGCCACTCATCGGAGAGCCGGCTGCGCAGCGCGTCCTGGTCGGGGATGGAAGGGGACGTCTGCGTCCGCGAGGTCTCTCCGGCCCCGGTCTCGGTGACCGCGGGACGAACCGGCGGGGGAGTGGTGGAGGTGTCGGTGCGCGTCGCTTCCGAGGGGAGTGCGGAAGCGGACGACGGGCGGGCGGACTCAGAGGTCGTCGCGGTGGTCCCCGCCGTCCCCGTCGTCGCGGCCCCGGTCCGTGCGGCGTTCGGTGCGGACTGGGGCGCCGAGCGCGGCGGTTCGGCGGCGGTCGCGGGAGATGCGGGAGACGACGCGGTCGCCGGCCGAGAGGTCTCCGCGGGGGCTCCGGGCACGGCACGGTTCGTTCCGGCCGTCGTCGGAGAGGAAGGCGTCCTCTCGGAGGAGGCGGACGCCGCCTGGGAGCGGCTCCCCTCGGCGGGCGCGGTGCTGGTCGTACGGGCGGTCTCGGAAACCGCGGAGGCGGGAGAGCGACCGGCTTCCGTGACGCCCGCTCGTCGGGCGGAGTCCGCGGAGGTGTCGGTGGAGGTCGTCGCGCCGCTCCGGGTCCCGGAGGCGTGGGTTTCGCGGGGTGCCTCCGCCGATTCGGTCCGTGTGTGCGAGGCGGGTGTCGTGGTCGGGGCCGTCCGGACCTGCGTCGCTCCAACACCCGACACCGTGCCCGTGCCCGGTTCTCTTCCCAGTGAGTCGAGGGCGTCCAGGCTGTTCACCGCGTTCGGAGCGCCGCCCCGGCCCGCGGACTGGCGGTAGCCGCCTGAGCCTGACACCGTCCCGATCTTGGCGGCCGGAGCCGGGGATGCCGTTCCTCGGTTCCCCACTGTCGCCTGCCGCAGGTCGCCGACTCCGCTCGCGACCCCCTGGTGCAGCATTCCGGTCGTCAGTTCACTCGTCCCCGACAGGGCGAATGCCATGCCGAACGCGCTCCACGACCAGGGAGTACCGAAGAAGGCCATCGCCAGCAACGACTCCGGAAGTGCCTCCGTCAGGCCGTCCGCGACGAACTCCGAGACCTTGTTCGGCGAGGAAGTCACCGAATCCATGACCGACCGGCTGTTGTTGCCGCCCGCGGGAGGATTCCGTACGGCCTTCGACGCGACGTCGTCCGACAGGTTCTTGGTCAGACCTTGTCCCGGGCCTTTGCCGAACAGCCGGTTGAACTTCTCCGCCAGTCCGCGCAACGGACCCGACAGCCAGCCCGCCGCACCGCCGAACGCGGCGCTCTGCAACACCGCTTTCCAGTCCACTCCGTGCGGCTTCATGTCCGGCTCGTTGAACGCCATCAGCCCCAGACGCACGATCAGTGTCTGGAAGGCCTCCTCCAGCGCCTCGCTCAGACTCGGCAGCAGGTGCGAACGCCGCAGGAACAGATCGAGCGCCGTCAGGAACGCGGCCCGGCTGCGCACCTTCGCCGCGACCGCCTGACCACCGGCCGCCGGGTTGAACCACGCCGTCGCCGCCAGGATCGTCAGCTCGATCAGCAGACGGATCAGCTCCGCGACGATCTGCCACTTGCTCTCCTGGATGTTCAGCGACTGGTCACGGTGCCCGGCCGCCACCTCCTTGAGGTTCCGCTCCAGCAGTTGGAGGTGGTTCACGCCTCCGTCCGAGCCCGTCAGCACCGACATCGCGCGTACGTACTCACGGCCCGCGTCACCCGGCAACGAGTCACCGATGTGCCGCACCGAGTACGTGATCTCGTTCTCGAGCGACGCCATCCGACGCCCGAAACCGTCCAGCGTCTCGCCGCTGACCTTCGCGCCCGTCTCGCTCGCCTCGATGAAGCCGGCCCCGATGAGAGCCGTGATGAACGCGTTCCACTCGGGAGAGACCCGCAGATCACCCATGGGTCAGTGCCTGCCGTCGTACGCCGCCTGTGCGTCCACGATGCCGTCGACAGCCTCCGTCCGGGCCTTCTCGACGTGTCGTGCCGACCCCGCCGTGTTGTCGACCACCGCCACGATGGCGTCAGTGATCTGCCGCCCCGCGTTCAGCGTCCGCTTGTAGGTCGTCCTGATCTGTGGTCCCACCTGCTGGGCGTAGTCGTCGTCCTGGCCGGCCCAGCCGCTGAGAGCGGACTTGTAGTGGGCGAGGTCGTTGACGAGCGCATGCGCGTGTTCCGCGATGTTCGCCAGGACCTCCGCGCCTCTGCGGGTCAGGTTCGGGTCGGCTTCGAACGAGCTGTGGGACATGCTTCCTCCGGGTCGGGCTGCTGCAGTGGGGTCGTCCGGTGCGCACGGGACCGGCCTGCTGAGTACTGCGGTAGGCACCTCAGGCGGTGTCCTCCACGATCTCGTCACGCAGTCGGCCGCCCGGGTTCTTCCTGGGGCCGGCCCCGCCTTCGCGGACCATCGAACCGAACAGGGCGTCCCAGTCGATCTCCGCGCCGGGCACCCCGGCGACCTGCGGCACGCCCTCGGAGATCGGACGGTAGGTGTCGAGCACCTGCCGGGCCATGCGGGAGCGCGCCTGGCCGATCGTCTCCAGGAGTACGGATGCCAGCTGTGCCGGTGCCATGGACCGGTACTTGCCGTCGTGGAACCTCATCGCCGTCACTTCGCCCTGCGCTCCGACCGTGACCTCCACCGAGCGGTCCTTCGACATGACGACGACGGACGCCTGCCGCAGTGTCTGCTCGGCGCCCGTGAGGGCGGCCCTGGTGGTCTCCAGCGCTTCCATCGCCTTGGCCAGTCGCTCTTCGACGGGTTCCATGACTGCGTCTCCTTCTCTCGCGCTCTCGTGTTCTCGCGTCGGTGTGGGGGTTCCGGGGCGTCGCCCGTTCGCCTCAGTCGTCCCGGCCGAGGACCGCCGGGGCCGCGGCCACGTCGGTACCCCAGACCTCCTCGTCCTCGGAGAGCCAGGTGGTGCGGTTGCGGTCCTCGCTCTGGGTGGCCTGACCACCCGGTGCGCCGCCCGCGCCGAGGGGCATGAACGGCATGCCGGAGCTGGTGGTGGTCCTGGCGGTGGCCTGTTCGGCGACGGCGGCGGTTCTGGCGCCGGTACGAGAGGTTCCGGTTACCGCGCTGTCGGTGTCGGCGTACCCCGACCTGACGCGTTCGGTCGCCGCGGTCATCTCCCCGTTGAGGCCGCCCGCTCTGGAGGCGGCGGCCAGGGCACCGGGGTTGACGCTCGGGCTGGAGGTGAGACCGGCGCCGGTGGTGGCCGTCCCACCGAGCGCGCCGGAGAGCGAGGAGGTGTAGGGGACGTCGTCGTAGAGGAAGTCGCCGTCTGTGGCGGAGTCGGTGACAGTGCCGAGCAGTTCGTTCGGAGTGGACGTCGAGGACGTGTAGGACGGTGAGGACAGGTCGGACGAGCCGTTCAGGCCGCTCACGATGCTGCCCGTGCCGCTGGGGTTCAGGGACGAGGTGTCGATCGTGCTGCCGTCGGCCATGTCGACCGTGTAGGTGCCGTCCGGGTCGAGGGTGCTGACCAGGCCGTCCGGGTAGGTGGTCGTGATGCTGCCGTCCGCGTTGACGGTGGTGATGCTGCCGTCCGCGTTGGTCAGGGTCTCGCCGACCTGCAACTGCCCCTGGTTGAGGGCGCCGTTGGCGCTGGTCGTGGTGTACGAGCCGTCCGGGTTGATGGTGCTCCGGCTGCCGTCGTCGTACGTGGTGGTCACGGTGCCGTCCGCGTTCTGCACGGAGGTGCTGCCGTCGGCTTCGACGAGGGTGCTCAGGCCGTCCGGGTCGGTCGTGAGGGTGCTGCCGTCCGGGTACGTGGTGACCTCGGTGCCGTCCGGCCTGGTCGTCGTCGTGCTGCCGTCGGGGTTGGTGACGGTGATGCTGCCGTCCGAGTTGACCTTGGTGGTTCCGCTGTTGGCGGTGCCGAGACCGCCGTTGAGGGCGCTGTTGAGCAGTGAGGTGTAGGCCGGTGACGTGCCGAGGCCGGAGTCGGTGGTCTGGGATCCGGTGCCGTCGCCGGTGGTGCCGTCGGACAGCAGACTGTCGGTGTCCAGGCCGCCGTTGAGATCACCGTTCGTGGTGGCGCTGGAGAACACGTCGTTCAGCGCGTCGTTCGTGGACGAGGCCACATTGCTCAGCGCGTCGTTCTGCCCGTTCAACGCGTCGTTGGTGGACGAGGCGATGTCGTTCAGCGCGCTGTTGACCGACGCGTTCTGGTTGCTGAACATGTTGGCGATGTCGTTGACGTCGAAGTCCGAGCCGCTGGTGTCGTTGGTGTCGTCACTCGTGCTGCTCGTGCTGGTGAGACTTGCGGGGGGCGCCTCTTCGAAGCCGTAGGCGGGGTCCCAGTCGGAGTTGAGCAGTTGCGACCAGGTCGCGCTCAAGGTGGTCTGCGCGGTCTCGGCGGCCGGGTCGAGGTTCGCCGTGATGTTGTTCGTCCAGCGGGAGACGGCCTCCTGGGCGACCTTCGCCCAGGAGTTGGGGTCGGTGAGCGGACCGTAGGCGGGGACGTTCTCCTTGAACCCCTCCAGCAGGTCGTACGAGTAGTTCGTCCCGCCGTAGGCCGTACCGTAGTGGGCCTCTTTGGTGACGACCTTGGCGGCGTTGTTGGTGTCGATCCACTGCTTGAGTTCGTTGAGGACGTCCGTGAGGACGGCCTCCGGGTTCCAGTGGGCGGCCGGGGTGTTGGCGGAGCCGTCGGGGGCCTTGCCCGTGACCGGTCCGTTCTGGTCGTTGCGCCACTTGTCGTGGGCGTCCTTGAGCGTCTTGACGGCTTTGCCCAGGGCCTGTTCGGCGAGGATCAGGCCGTTGCCCTGGAACGTCCTGCTGACGTAGCCGTCCACCACGCTGGCGGCCGAGGTGGTGAAGTTCCGGGGCGCGAACTGCTCGTGGTAGTGCTTGTACTGCTTCCGGAGCGTGTCGAGGAGGTTGACGAAGACACCCGCCGCGTTTCCCTGCCATGCCGCGTTGTCCCGCCCCATGGCGTTCACCCAGCCCTCGAGGCGCTCCTCGTGCTCCTGGAAGAAGAGTTCGGCGCGATCGAGGGACTTGGCACGGTAGGAGAAGGTGCCCAGGTCGACGGCGTCGGTCTCGCTCACCGTGAGCCCGTCGAAGGAGAAGCCGGTGGTCTTCCACGGTGAGGCGGAGAGCTGGGTGAGGGCGGAGCCGACGCCGAGGGAGTACTTGTTGAAGTTGGTGCCGGCCACGCCCTCGCCGCGCTGCCACGGATAGCCGATCCGCACGACGTACAGGTCCAGGTTTCTGGCGTTCTCCATGGGGCCGCCGTCACCGGTTCCGGCGAAGAAGAGCACGGAGGTGAGACCCGCCTGGGCCAGGTTCTGGGCCACGGTGGTCGCGTTGGTCTTCCCCACGTTGGTGATGGTGACGGAGATCCAGGGCATGTCGACGGCACTGTCCTCGCCCGCCCCGCCGCGGTTGCCCTTTCCCTGCAGGTCGGTCGTGACCGAGGCCCGGGTCGGAACCTTGTACCCGGTCGCCAGGTAGACCGTCTGCTCCCAGGGCCCGGTCTCTTCTGCCATCGTGGGTGACTCCTGATACGTGTGACGCGGTCAGAGGGTTGTGGTACTGCCGCCGAGGTCCTGGCCGACGTCGGCCATGGCGGAGATGAACTGGCTGCCGCTGATGGACTGCAGCGACGCTCCGGCGGTGTCGAGCAGCGTCGTCACGGTGTCCCTCAGGTCCATGTCCATGTCGCCGAAGAGCTTCTGCTGCTTCACGAAGACCCCGTCGACGGTGTCGGCCAGCGACACCAGGTTGGTGCGCAGGGCGTCGCCGTGGACGGTGCCGGCAGCGCCCATGGGGCCGATGGCGAGCTGCTTGTTGGGGGTGGCGCTCAGGGCCGAGTAGATCGTGAACAGGGCCTGGACAGGCGGCTCGTCGGGGGTGTCGTGCCGCATCTTCCTGACGTCGCCGAGAAACGTCTGCAGTTCGTTGTCGGCGAACTGCGTCACCGATCCTGCGTCGAGATGGGTGAGGTCTGCCATGGCTCCTCCGTGGCTGATCGGTGCGCCTGTTCGGGGCGTCGGACGTCGGGCGGGGGTGCGGGTGCCGGGCCTGCCGCCGGTGGTCGGGGTGGTCCGCCAACGGCCGCGAGGTCGAAGCGAGAGTGGGGCGAAGGCGGGCCGCCCCGACGGTCGGGCCGGGCCGCTCAGGACAGTTCGCTCCACATCTGGGCGAGACTGTTCTCCGTCTGCCGGTAGTTGTCGGACACGTTTCCGAGCAGGGTGGCGTGGGACATGAGCAACTGCTCCATGTTGGTCACCGCGCTGTCCCACGCGGCCTGGGCGGTGCCGTACGCCAGTGCGTCCCGGCCCTGCCAGGTCGTCTTGAGCTCGTTGAGCTCACCCTCCAGGTTGTCGAGCGTGGTCTCGATCGCCCGGGTCTGCTGGATCATGTCCTCCACGCCCTGGTCGACGTGGTTGTACTCGACGTGAATCACACCGTCGGCGCTCATGGGAACTCCTTCTGTCGTGAGGTCGGGTTGCTGTGTGCCCGGACAGGCGGGATCAGCGGGACAACTGGTTGAAGACCGAGTCGGAGGCGCTCTGCGAGGTGCGCACCATGTCGGTGTTCTTCGACTGGGTGCCGGTCTGCTCGTGCATGGTCTGGTTGAGGTTGTCGATCAGACCCTGCAGCTTGTTGAGGATGATCTGCGCCTGCTCGTCCCACTGCTGAAGCAGTTTCTGGAACTCGCGGCCGTCCTCGGAGGCGGCGCTGTAGCTGGTGGCCAGGGCGCCCGCCGTGGTGTCCACGTCGGTCTTGCAGCGCTGGATGGCCTGGTGGGCGGTGGTGAGGGCGTTGATGCCCAGTTGGGTCGACGCCCTGGATGACTGCTGGAGCGGAGTGGCCATGTGCGTTCCTCATTCCCTTGAGTTGATGCCTTGAGTGGGTTCCCGCGGGGCGTATCGATGTCCGGGCAGTCGGTTCGCCCAGGCCGGAACAGGGGGGGTCAGTTCGTGGCCGGTGCCTTCCCGGGGCCGCGTTTCGAGGTGCCGGCGGCCTTGCAGTCGCCGACGGCGGTGATGTGCGCGGGGGCGCTGCCTGCCGCCGCGGCGGGGTCCAGGTCGGGTCCGGTCGGAAGCATCGACAGGAGGGCGGCCGGCAGACCGGCCGGTTCCGTGCCGTCGTATCCCAGGGCCGCGATCGCGTCGCCGGAGACCATGCGGTACTTCACTCCCGCCTCGGTCACCAGGTAGGTGGTGTCGCCCAGTTGTCCGCCGGACGCGCTGAGGGCACGTACCACGGCTCCGGCGCCGGGGCGTACGGCGATGGCGTCCACCGGGGAGCAGGCCGGCTGCACTCCGTCCGGGGCCGCGGCGGGCGCGGCGGACAGGCTGGACACCGTGGAGACACTGGTGATCGGGCCCTGCTTGCCGGGCCGGATACCCGCGCACAGGTTCTGCCGCTGCTCCGGCTCGACCAGCCGAGGGGGCCCGGACGGCCATGCGAGCGACGTGCCGGGCGTCGTTCCGGACGGCGTGAGGTGGTCGTCCACGGTGTCGGTGGCGAGTGTCACCGGGGCCGGCCGTTTCCCCGCGTAACTGTCCTCGCGGGTCCGCGGGTCGCCCAGGACGAGCGCCGCTTCCGTGCCGCTCACCGGTACCAGGCCTCGCGCGGCCAACAGGTAGTACCGCACCGGCGAATCCGGGACCTGCACGGTGAACACCTGCCCGATACGAGTGGAGCGCCCGTCGAGGGACGGCCCGTCGGAGCCTCGGCCCGGAACGTCCATGGGGCTCAACTCGGGTCCCAGAGGCAGGGTGTTGAGGAACTCGGCGGAGACCGCGCGAGGGGTCGCGTCACCGTAGCCGAGGGCACGGTCGGCGCCGTGCTCGATGTCCACGGACAGGCGGCGGCCGCGCCAGATCAGATATCTGTCCCCGTCGGGGGCGGCCACCAGCAGGGCTTCCTGGGTGGTCAGTCCGTCGGTGGTGGCCGGCTGGGAGCCGATGACCAGCGCGGTGGTGGCCGACGGTGTGCCCTTGTCATCGGTGAACAGTCCCGAACACACCAGCCAGGAGCCCGAGTTCACATCGCCGGTGGCCGGCAGGTCGTCCGGAGCGCCGGGGATGCCGACCGCCGCGCCGTGCGGCGTGCCGCGCAGTGAGGCGCCCGAGACCAGCTTCGTGGACAGGTCGGCTCCGCCGATCAGCCGCGCGGAGGCGTAGTTGAGGATCGGGCGCAGGGCGCCGTCCTGGTAGATGTAGCGGGTTCCGGTGTCCTTGCGGACGATGACGGCCCCGGCGCTCTTCCAGGAGTCGTCGCCGCCCGGCGACATCAACCCGAACAGCACGCAGCCGGCCGCCGCCAAGGCGCCCAGCAGCAGCCCCCAGGCCGCGCCCCTGCTGGTCCGGCCCGCAGGGCTGTCCGGGGCGTCCGGGTCGGTGAGCAGCATGCCGGAGGTGAGGCGGCTCATCATGAAGACGTGGGCTTCGACCTGGTCCCTCTTGGACTGCATCGGTTCCTCCTCTCGCTGATCTCTCAGTGGCTCGGACCGGCCGAGCGATTCGGTTGTCCGTATGTCTGCTGTCGGTCGTCCGATGTCCGTACGCTCGGCCCCCGTGCGGACCGGGCGGTCAGCCGAAGACCCCGCGCATACGGCCGTAGACGCCCAGGATCCACAGCACCAGCGGCAGCAGGGCGATGGCCGCCGCCGAGTGCAGGAGTTCCGCGGCCCGGCCCCAGTGCGGGACGAGGCGGCGGCCGGGCAGGGCCCAGCAGAGCACTGCCAGGACGGCCGTCGCGGCCGACAGGAGCACGACGAGCAGCAGCCTGTCGTGGGTGCCGGAGCCGACGGCGAGCGCTGTCACCAGCACAGCCGCACCCCAGACGCCGGGGAACAGCACCGCCACCCGCTGCCAGATGTTGCCGACGCCTCGGCTGTGCAGGACGAGCAGCAGGGCGAGCACTGCGGTGGTGACGCGGGCGGGCGTGCTGGGTTCGGGGGCCAGGGCCGTGAGGGCGCCACCGCAGATGACGCCGACCGCCGTGTACAGCACGGTCATCCACGCCTCGGCGCGGACGGTACGGGTGACGAGGCGCTCGCCGGGCTCGGGGTCGATCCCCTGCTGCAGTTCCCCGGCGTTGGTCGGCAGCGGCGGCATGCGCAGTCCAGCCAGCCAGAACGAGAAGGCCGGCACGAAGCCGCCGAGCAGCACGGTGCACACCGCGACGAGAGCCGCGGCGTGGGCGGCGGGCAGGTCGAAGAGCACCATGAGGAGTGCGGCGAGCCAGACCGCCGTCGCGACCATGGCCGAGGCCAGGAAGAAGCGGGCCGGGCCCGAGATGAGAATCAGGGCGAGACCGGCCCCGGCCGCCCAGGCGGCTGCCGCGGACAGCAGTCGGCCGCCCGTCGCGCCCGGCCCGGAGCCGTCGTCCGTGCTGAGCGTCGGCAACAGCCAGCCCGTCAGCGCGAGACACGGACCGGCCGTCAGGGCCAGGGCCGTGGCGGTGCCGTTGTCGGCCATGGCACGGCTGGCCGCACCCGCGCCCACGGTCAGCAACAGTCCGAGCAGGGCCGCCGTGACCGCGCGGAGCGCGACCGGGCCGCCCGGCAGTGCCAGGATCAACAGAGCGAGAGCCACGGTCGACGCGAGCAGGACGCGCAGCAACCACCGGGTCGCGGCCTGCGACCACTGGTGCGGGCGCTCGCGGAGAGTGCTCGCCATGCCGTCCACCACGTCGTCGAAGTGGGCTTCGGGCAGTGCCGCGACGCGTGGGCGCAGATGCAGTGTGTCGCCGTCGCGCAGGCCGAGGGACTGCGCGGTCGCCTCCAGGTCGAGGGGCGCGCCCCCAAGGCGCTGAAGCACCCAACCGCCGTGCTCCAGGCCCAGTTCCTCCATCTCCTGGCCCGCATAACCGGTCACGATGGGGAGCAGGTCGGCGAACGGGATGTCCACGGGCACGGCGAGGTCCACAGACCCCTCGGAGGTCCGTACGGTCACCCGGCACAGGCCGGCCACCGAACTGTCGGTCACGCTGGTACTGCCTCTCTTCTTTGAACAGGGGGCGGGACGGGCGTCGAAGGATCCGTTCGGTCGACGAGTCGCTCGTCGGCGGCTCCCGTCTCGTCGTCCGCGAGGGCGCGGCAGGTCGACCTTCCACGTCCACCGCCGCGGAGCGCCCGGCCGCGCTGAATCCGGGCGAAGACTGCACGGATTCAGCGCGGACACAGACGGCACGCGTCCGAAGGCACGGCGGGCAGCCGGTCGGCGTGCCGCTGCGGCTCCGTAGAGGGCGATCGTAGGGCGAGGCCTGTGTCGAAAAACTGACCGCGCGGCAGCCGTCGGCGCTTGCCAGGACCTGGCGGAACACACCGGTACGCCTCGCGCACCGAGCGTGATCGGATGCCCGTACCGGCGGACCGGCATGGTCCCGCGCACGACGCACGGGCATTCTTTGCGCACTGGTGCGCGCCTACGATCGCGGCGAGGGGTGCGGGGTTTCCCTGCCGGAAGCGACGCCACGGAGATCCGTCACGAGGACCCGACGGGCGACGGCGGACCGGGCGGTGAGTGCCCCGGCCCCAGCGGGCACCGCCGAGCCGGGGTCCGCGCCGGCCCGGCGATCCCGCCGCGCGAGGCGAACCGCCGGATTCCTCGAAGGAGCCCCGTCCCATGTCCGTGGAACTCTTCCGCAGGCCTGCCCGCCGCCGCGGTCCCGACATGCCCCAGGGCGAACTCAGTCTCCAGGAGCCGCCCACGCTGGCGGAGGCACAGGCGGACGCCTCGGCGGTCTGGACGTTCCTGCCGATGGGCATGATGTCCGCGTCGATGCTGGTGATGTTTCTGAGACCCGGCGAGAACACGGTCATGAGCTACATCGCCATGGGCATGATGATGATGTCCATGGTGGCCATGGTGGTCGGGCAGGTCATGCGCAGCCGCGGGGAGCGCAAGCGCCGTACGAAGGGTGAACGGCGCGACTATCTCAGGTACTTGGCCCAGGTGCGCCGCAAGGTACGGCGGGCGGTCACCGACCAGCGGCAGGCGCTGATCTGGCGGCATCCCGACCCGACGGTGCTGTGGTCGATGGTGCGCACCACCCGGCTGTGGGAACGCCGCCCCGCCGACGACGACTTCGCCGAGGTCCGGATCGCCGTGGGCGACCAGCGGCTGGGCGTCCGGCTCAGTCCGTTGTCCACCAAACCGGTCGAGGATCTGGAACCGCTGAGCGCCCACGCGCTGCGCCGGTTCATCCGCGCGTACTCCGTCATTCCCGATCAGCCGGTGGGCATCGCACTGCGGGCCTGGTCGAAGGTGCTGATCCGCGGTGACGAGGAACAGATCAGGTCGGCCGGGCGTGCCGTGATCGCGCAGCTCGCGGTCTTTCACGCGCCGGAGGACGTGTGGGTGGCGCTGTGCGTGTCCGACGAGAGGCGCGGGGAGTGGGAGTGGCTGAAGTGGCTGCCGCACGCCCATCACCGCAGCGACCGCGACGGCGCGGGACCGGTCCGTCTCGTGGCCCCGTCGGCCACCGAACTGGACAACCTGCTCGGTGCCGAGTTCCAGGAGCGTCCCGCCTTCGACCCGGACGCGATGCCGGGCCGCGAGGAGCCGTTCACCGTTGTCGTGGTGGACGGCGGCCGTGTACCGTCCGGTCACCGCCTGGACGGTCAGGGATTCCGCAACGCCGTCGTCCTCGATCTGAGCGGCGCGCTGACCTGGCGCCCCGGACGCACCAACCTGCGGTTGGACCTCACGGACCGCGCGCTGCACGTGGTACGCACCGACCGCAGCCGCCAGGAGCAGACCACTGTGCTCGGCCGGCCGGACCGGATGGGGCCGGCGACCGCCCGCGCGCTGGCCGCGCTTCTGGCCCCGTACCGGATGAGCCTGGCCACCGACAGCGCCGAGCCGCTCGCGTCGGACATCCAACTGACCTCCCTGCTAGGCATCCCCGACCTGCACCGGCACGATCCGGCCGACTACTGGGCGGCCCGGACCTCGGCGGCCGACCGGCTACGTGTCCCGATCGCCGTCGGCGCCGACGGCGCGCCCGTCGAACTGGACATCAAGGAGTCCGCGCAGGGCGGCATGGGCCCGCACGGCATGCTCATCGGTGCCACCGGCTCCGGCAAGAGCGAGCTGCTGCGCACCCTCGTCCTCGGTCTGGCGCTGACACACTCGTCGGAGACGCTGAACTTCATTCTCGTCGACTTCAAGGGCGGCGCGACCTTCCTGGGCCTGGACGAACTGCCGCACACCTCCGCCGTCATCACCAACCTGGCCGACGAGGTCGCGCTCGTCTCCCGCATGCAGGACGCCCTCCACGGCGAACTGATACGTCGTCAGGAACTGCTGCGCGCGGCCGGCAACTACACCTCGGCCCTGGAGTACGAGCGGGCGCGTGCCGCCGGCACCCCCCTCGAACCACTGCCCAGCCTCTTCGTAGTGGTGGACGAGTTCAGCGAACTCCTCGCCGCACACAGCGAGTTCGTCGACCTGTTCGTCATGATCGGCCGCCTCGGCAGATCCCTGGGCGTGCATCTGCTGCTCGCCTCGCAGCGCCTGGACGAGGGCCGGATGCACCAGTTGGAGAGTCATCTGTCCTACCGGATCGGCCTGCGGACCTTCTCGGCGATGGAGAGCCGCGGAGTGCTGGGCGTGCCCGACGCCTACCACCTTCCGTCACAACCGGGCAGCGGCTACCTCAAGAGCGGGGTAGAGGCGCTCACCCGGTTCAGGGCCGCCTACGTATCGGGCGCCTACCGGCGGCGACGGGGTGCGCTGGCTCCGGCCCAGGTGGCCGAGCAGGTCGCCCCGTGGAGCGTCGGCTGGGTGGCGCCCCGCCAACTGCCCGATCCCGCACCGGAACCGGACCCGAGCGCGGAGGAGGAGGCACAGGCACAGAGCCTGCTCGCCACCGCCGTGGACCGGCTGCGTGACTCCGGGCCGCCCGCCCGCCAGGTGTGGCTGCCGCCGCTGGACCTGCCGCCCACGCTGGACCAGTTGGTTCCGCCGCTCACGGTCGACGCCGTGCGCGGGCTGACCGTCGAGGCCGCTTCCACCGGCCCCGACAGGCTGATCCCGGGGGCGCTGCGGGTCCCGGTGGGCATTGTGGACCGGCCGTTCGAGCAGCGGCGCGACCCCTTGCTGGTCGACCTGTCCGGGGCGGGCGGGCACGTCGCCATCGCAGGCGGCCCGCAGAGCGGCAAGTCAACGCTCCTGCGCACCCTGATCACCTCTCTCGCCGTCACCCACACCCCGCGCGAAGTCCAGTTCTACTGCCTGGACTTCGGCGGTGGCAGCCTCACCGCGCTCGCCGGACTGCCCCACGTGGGAGGCGTCGCGGCGCACGTCGACAGCGAGCGGATAGGCCGTACGATCGCCGCGGTGGCGTCGGTGCTCGCCGAGCGGGAGCGGTTCTTCCTTGAGCAGAGCATCGACTCCATGGCCACCTATCGGAAGCGGCGCGCCGCCGGGGAGTTCCCGGAGGAGCCCTACGGCGACGTCTTCCTGGTCGTCGACGGATGGGGAACCCTCCGGCAGGACTTCCTGGAGCACGTCACCACCCTGTCCCAGTTCGCCCAGCGCGGCCTGAACTACGGCGTGCACCTCATCGTCACCACAGCCCGCTGGGTGGAGCTCGCCGCGCAGGTGAGGGACCAGGTGGGTACGCGCCTGGAGCTGAAGATGGGCGATCCGATGGAGTCGGTGATCGATATCCGGCGTGCTCGAACGGTGCCCCGGATCGCCGGCCGTGGCCTGACCGCCGAGACGAAACTGCACTACCTCGGCGCGCTGCCCCGTCTCGACGGTGTCCAGCGCCAGGAGGACCTGGCCGAGGGCGTGCGCGAGATGGTCGGGAGCATCGCCGAGAACTGGCACGGTCCCGCGGCCCCGGCCGTGAAGATGCTGCCCGTCCGGCTGGCCGCGGCAGGTCTTCCCGCGCCGGAGGGGGACCTGCGGATCGCGCTGGGCCTGGAGGAGGAGAAGCTCGGCCCGGCCTGGCACGACTTCGCCGACCATCCCCACCTGGTCGTCGTCGGGGACTCCGAGACCGGCAAGACCAACCTTCTTCGGCTGGTCGCCAAGGGCATCACCGAGCGTTACAGCCCCGACCAGGCGAGGGTCCTGGTCGTCGACTACCGCCGGGAACTCGTCGAGGCCGTCCCCGAGGAGTACCGGCTCGGCCACGCGGTCTCCATCGACCAGCTCCGCGACATGACCGACGGCGCCGCCCGGGCCCTGCGTTCCCGTATGCCCGGTTCGGACATCGCGCCTTCCCGCATGCGGCAGCGCGACTGGTGGCAGGGACCGTCCGTGTTCGTCCTGGTCGACGACTACGACCTGATCGGCGCCCCGCTCGGGCGGAGCCCCTTCGAGCCCCTGCTCGACTTCCTCGCCCTCGGATACGAGGTCGGCTTCCACCTGGTGGTGACCCGCTCGGCGGCCGGTGCCGGCCGCGGGCTCGGAGATCAGGTGCTGCGTCGCATGCTGGAGGTCAACACGCCCGCTCTGCTGCTCTCCTGCCCGCCCTCCGAGGGCTACCTCTTCGGAAGCGTGAAGCCACGTGTCCTCGTGCCGGGCCGGGCCCTGCGCATCACCCGGCGCAAGACGGTCCAGATCCAGACGGGCCTGCTGGAGGACTGAGGCGGTGCGGTGCCGCGGGTGGAGAGGCGTACCGGCCGGGTGCCGCGGGTGAGGGAGGCGGAGCGGCCGGGTGCCACGACGTCGTGCCGCGGCACGCGCCAAGTCGTTGCCAAGCCGGTCTCCGACGTCCCCGAGCCCGTCTCCGGCCGGTCCTCCATGTCCGGAGACCGTCTCCGGGGCTTTCGGGCCGGGGTGCGGCCGGCGCCCCGGCGGGTAGCGGCGCGAAGGCCCTGTTTCCTGGGTGCCATGCGGTCGCCAAGGCCATCCCAAGACGGCTTCCCTAGGGTCCCCGACGTAATTGATGATCTTGGTGCGGTCGGTCGTGAGACGACGTCGGTGCCGGAGAGTACTGAGGCGGCACGATGTCGGCGGAAGCGGTAGACGAAGGTCGGCGGGGACTGTGGCTCACCGTGCTGGGCCCGGTCGGTGCCTGGCGTGACGGAGCCCCTCTGGAACTGGGTCCCCCGCAGCAGCGCGCACTGCTGGCCCTGCTGCTCGCCCGACCCGGGCAGCCGATGGAGGTCGAGCAGATCGTCGACGCGCTGTGGGCCGACGAACCACCGGCCAGTGCACGGACGTTGGTCTATCGCTACATCGGTCTGCTGCGCAGGATCCTGGAACCGGATCTCGGCCCCCGTGAGTCTGGACGCCGACTGTTGCGCGGCGCCGGCGGCTACCGCGTCGACGCGGACCCCCGCACGCTCGATGTGCTGCGCTTTCGACAACTGGTCGGCGAGGCCCGGCTCGCTCGCGACGGCGGGTCTCCGCAGGACAGTGCACAGACGTACGTGGCGGCGCTGGCCCTGTGGCAGGGCCGCGTCGCCGACGGCGTCCACCCCCTCGTACGAATCCATCCGATACTCACCGCGCTGGACCGTGAGCGGCACGGCGTGGTCAAGGAGGCGGCCGATGTCGCCCTGCGCTGCGGGCGAGGCGGTGAACTGCTCGCGGCACTGCGCCGGTGTGCCGTCGAACGCCCGCTGGACGAGCCGCTGCACGCTCGGCTGCTGGGGGCCCTGATGTCGACCGGTCGTGCTCAGGAGGCGCTACGCGCGTACGGTGCCGTCCGGGCGCGGCTGGCGGACGAACTCGGCATCGGTCCGGGGCCCGAGCTGCGGACCGCCGCGCGGCAGATCCTGGGCACACCCGTCGTTCCGGCGCTCGCCGGAAACGGTCGGCGCGAGGACCCGGTCACCGCGGACCGGACGGGATCGTCCGCGGGGAGTTTCCTGGTCCCCGCCCAACTCCCGCCGGACCTCCCGGTGTTCGTCGGGAGGCAGCGGGAAACCGCCCTGATGCCCAGCGCGGACGACCTCCGCGACCAGCCCGCGGTCGTCGCTCTCAACGGACCGCCCGGCGTGGGCAAGTCAGCCTTCGCCCGCCGCTGGTCCCGGCGTGCCCGCTCCGGCTTTCCCGACGGGCAGCTCTACGCCGATCTGCGCGGCTCCGCGCACCACGGGCCGCCCGCCGAGCCCACCGCGGTACTCGGGAACTTCCTCCGGTCCTTGGGGATTCCGGCAGCCGAGGGACCCGACGTCGATCGGTCCCGGCGCTACCGGGAGGCACTCGCGGGACGCCGCGTCCTGGTGGTCCTGGACGACGCCCGGGACGCCGCGCAGGTGGCGGATCTGCTGCCCGCCACTCCTGGCTGCCTGGCCGTCATCACCAGTCGCGGCCCGCTGCCGGAACTGGCGAGCAGCGCACAGCACACCAGCTTCCTGACTCTGGAACCCTTCTCCGCCGACGAGGCCCGCGACTGCGTGGCGGCCCGTATCGGCCAGGACAGGGTCACCGGCGACGAGGACGCCGTCGCGGCGATCACGACGCTGACCGGTGGACTGCCCCTCGCCGTGGCCGCCGTGGCCGCCCGGCTGGCCGGCCGGCCGGCGTTCTCGCTGAGCGCTCTCGCCGCCGACCTTCGGGAGTGCAAGCTGAACCTGAACGCCCTCCCCGAACTCCGGTCGGCCTTCGACGCTTCCTACCGGATGCTGTCGCCCGATGCCGCACGACTGTTCCGGCTCCTGGGCCTGCACCCGGGTGAGACGGCCTCAGCGCCCCTCGCCGCGAGCATGGCAGGCGTGCCGTTGGAACGGGTTCGCCCCCTCCTCGGGGAACTCGTACGCGTCGGGCTCGTCACCGAACGACTGGAGGACCGGTACGAGTGGGTGCGGCCGGCACGGGTGTACGCACGGGAACGTGGGCGCGCAGCGGAGCGCGACGCCGGGAACACCGGCCCGCACGGCTTGGGGGCCAACTCGCCAGAGGCGTGCGACACCACGGCATCCACGGCACGTACGGCATCCCCGGTACCCGCCGCGCTCGGCCAGACCTCCGGCTCCGCCGCCCGGCAGGACATGCACCGACTGCTCGATCACGTCCTGCACACCGCCCACGGCGCGATACGGGTGCTGTCCCCGAACAGCACCGCCCTCACCCTGCCGGCTCCGGCTTCCGGTGTGGCCGCGGGCAGGCACGAGGGCGTGCCGCAGGCACTGGCCTGGATCGGTGCGGAGCGCGCGACGCTCGCCCGGATGGTGCGGACGGCCGCCCAGGACGGGTTCGACCGGCACGCCTGGCAGCTCGCCTGGGCCCTCGAACGCCTACTGGAACAGTGGGAGTTGCCCCATGACGACTTCGGGTGCCGACGAGCGGCACTGGACTCCGCCCTGCGGCTCGATGACCCGGTCGCCCTCGCCCACTCGCATCGCGCGCTCGGCCGTTCGGAGGGGCGCCTGCACCGGCCGCACGAAGCGCACGGTCATCTCCGCCGCGCGCTCGACCTGTTCGACGAGGTGAACGACCCGGCAGGGCTGGCGCGAACACACGGGGAACTCGGTCGGCTTCACGAGCGACAGGGGCACCACGTCCATGCCCTGCACCACCGGCAGGAGGCCTTGGAACGGTACCGGGAGGCCGGTGACCGGGTGGGCCAGTCCGGCGCGCTGCGGGAACTCGGACGGACGCACGACCTGCTGGGCCGGCCCCGCCAGGCGCTTGCCCGCACACGCCAGGCCCACGAACCACTGCGGGGCCTGGCCGAACCCCACGCCCAGGCGGCGGTCTGGTGTGCCCTCGCCCGCTGCCACGACAGACTGGGCAACCACCGCCGCTCGCTGGCCGAGTACCAGCGCGCTCTTGAGCTGTACCGGGCCGCCGGCGACCCGCACCTGGAAGCCCGCGTCCTCGTCCGGCTCGGGGACGCACACCGGGACGCCGGGGACGCGGCGGCAGCCCGTAACGCCTGGCAGCGGGCGCTGGCCGTGCGGGACGGCATGCATCACGCGGTGGCAGGCGTGAGCCTGTCCGCCGACCCGATCAGGGACCGACTGCGCACCCTCGCCGCCCCCACCCGCGGTTCGTCGGCGTCGAGGGCGGATCCGCGGCCCGCGCTGCGCGTACTGCCCGGGACACGGGCATGAGACAGCTGCCGGACGACCGCGGCCGGCTCTTCCACACGATCGACGGCGAGGGACCCTCGACCGTGCTTCTCGTCCACGGCGAGGCCGGCGATTCCGACGACTGGGCACCGCAACTGGAGGCCTTCGGCGCCGGGCACCGTCTGATCGCTCCCGACCTGCCCGGTCACGGCCGTTCCCCGGCCGCTCGGCACGGGCACACGCCACGGGACCTCGCCGACGACCTCGCCGGGCTCCTCGCGGCCCTCGACACCCGCCCCGTGATCGCCGTGGGACATGCGGCAGGCGCCGTGATCACCTCGGTGCTCGCCGTCGAACGGCCGGACCTGGTACGGGCGTTGGTGGCGGTCAACCCCCGCTACGGCCTGCACCCGCGGCACGCCGCGGCGATGGCGGCGGCGGTCCGGGTGCCCGATCCCGCCGCGGCGGTGGCCCGGTCCCTGGCGGCGGAGGAGGACGCGGCGGACGGGCACCCGCGCTGGCTGCCCGCCTGGCGCCGACGCCGGGCGCTCACCACGGACGGTGACGTCCTCGTACGCATGCTCACCGCCCTCTATCACCCGTCGACCGGGCCCGCGGTGCGGCCCGCCGCCGACGCCTACCTGTCCCGCCGGACCTGTCCCGTTCTGACCGTCTGCTCACGCCGCTGGGCCGAAGCCAGGAACGCCGGCCCCGACTGGGACCGGTCGGTCGGCCCGCATCCCGCCGGCGACTCGGTCCTCTGGGACGGCGTGGGCCACTGGCCGCACCAGGAACGGTTCGACGACTTCAACGCGCTCGTCCTCGACTGGGCAGACCGGCTGCCCGCCGCCGGAGCCGGCGCGCGGGGGCCGGCACCGCTGTGACACCCGATACCGCTGTGAGACCGCACCGCGGGGGCGGGCGCGGACCCCTCGGCCCGTCAACCGGACGAGCCGTTCGTCCGGCTCGACCGAGGTCAGTTTCCAGTCACTCGGCCGCCCTAGGCTTGCCCGGTCGGGCGGCCCCGGTGTCGCTCCAGGGCGCACGCTCCGGTACGTCCGGGAGCGGATGCGACGGCCCGACGACCTTGCACACGACCACCGCCGCACATCGCCCGAGATGTGCGAGCGCGACCGATCACACGCGATCCAGGAGGGTGGACATGACGCGCAGGGAAACACCCGGCCCCGGGTCCGCAACCTCGTCCACGTCCGCGGGGGCCACAGGGGCCACCGCCGCCTTGGCGGAGGAGGAGAGCCGGGAGCTGCCCGAGAACGGCGACGTCTCGGTATCCGGGGACACCGGCGAGGGAACGTTCGCCGGACCGGCCAGTCTCCGGCGGGCCCGCGCCTTCGCCCTGCTCATCCCGTCCGCCGAGCCGGAACCGGTTCAGGTCCCGGCCGCCACGGGCGAGAACGGCACCCCGGACGCCGAGGGCAGCGACGTCCGGGCCGGTACCGGCCGGAGCGAACACGCGAGCACGAGCACGCGTGCTGAGGAAGGGGAGGGTACGGCCACGGCAACAGCAGCCGGCCATCCCCCCGACGACGACGGCACCGACCCCACCGCCCGAACCGTCTCCAAACAGACCGTCATCGGAGCCTCCCTGCTCGCCCTGCTGGTCGCCGGAACCTCCTTCCTGCTTCTCGGCCGAGGTGACGAACGAACACCACAGGGGCAGCGGTCGGCCGAGGGGGAGTACACCCAGGACGGAGAGCGCACCGGGGCCGTGCCCGGCGCGGCCCCGTCCGGGACCGCCGCGGCACGGCCCCGGAGCAGCACGGCGGCCACGTCCGTACGCGGTGACAAGGCCGACGGGAAGGGAAAGAGCGCCGCTGACGCCACCCCGTCCGGCCGCGGGACGGCGAAGGGTTCGTCCTCGACCGGGGCGGACAAGTCCGGGGCGGGCGCGAAGACCGCCAAACCGGCCACATCCACCGCCGTCGGTTCCTCGGGGACCGTCACCGAGAGCGGGTCCGGGACCACCACACTGGCGGTGACGTCCCTGGTCGGTTCCGAGTCCGGCCGCTGTATCGACGTCACGGACGGCACGGCCTCGGCCGGTACCCCGCTCCAGATCTGGGACTGCACCGGCGCCGACTGGCAGCAGTGGACCCTCCGTTCGGACAGTACGGTACGCGCCCTCGGCCTGTGCATGAGCGTCGCCGGGGCGTCGGTGGACGACGGTGCCGCCATCCAGCTCGCGAAGTGCACCGGTGGCGCGGCGCAGCGCTTCAGCCTCAACTCCGCCGGGGACCTGGTGAACGCGAAGGCGGACAAGTGTGTCGACGTCCGTGACCGGGCGACCGGCAACGGTGCCCGGCTGCAACTCTGGTCGTGCGAGGGGGCCGAGAACCAGAAGTGGTACGAGGGGTAGCGGGTACGGTCCGGCGGGAGACCGAACGCATGAGTGACGACCTGCCCGCCCTGCGCTTCTCGGTGCTGGGCCCGGTGCGCGGCTGGCTGGCGGGCACCGAACTCGACCTCGGGCCGCCGCAGCAACGGGCCACGCTGGCCGTACTCCTGGTGCGCGCGAAGCGTCCCGTGCCGGTCGGGGACATCGTGGACGTGCTCTGGGGTCAGGACGCGCCGCCGAGCGCCGCCAACGTGATCCACCGACACGTCGGCATGCTGCGCCGTCTCTTCGAGCCTGGGCTGCCGAACCGCGCCGAGGGACATCGCCTCGTACGGGGCAGCGCGGGATACCGGCTGCGGGTCGGCGTCGACGATGTCGATCTGAGCCGTTTCCGTCACCTGCGGGAGAGAGCCCGCGAGACGGACGGTGCCGGTGGGCCGGAGGAGACGGTGAAACGACTGGCCGAGGCACTGTCGCTGTGGCAGGGTCCGGTCGCCGCCGGGATTCCGCTCACCATACGAAGCCACCGGGTCTTCACCGCGCTGGACCGTGAGTACCTGACCACCGTACGAGAGGCCGCCGAGGCCGCCCTACGACACGGGGTACCGCAACACGTCGTTCCCATACTCGAACGGTGCGCGGCGCGCTACCCGGTCGACGAGCGGGTCCACGCCGATCTGGCTCTCGCGCTGGCCGCCACCGGCCACCAGGCGGAGGCCCTGGACGTGTGCCGGATCGTGGGGACTCGCCTCGCCGAGGAGCTGGGGGTGACGCCGGGACCGGAACTGCGCGCCGCTCACGAGCGTGTGCTCGAAGGAGGCGGACCGGCCCGGGCCGTCGCGCGCCCGCGCGTGGACACATCCGCGACGGCGCCGTCGGGCAGGGGCCTCGCGCGACGCCCCCATGATCGGCAGGAGCAGGAGCAGGAGCAGGAGCAGGAGCAGGAGCAGGAGCAGGAGCAGCTCCGCGGCTCCGAGGAGCGGCTGCCGCCCGCCTCCGCCTCCTTCGTGGGCCGGTCGGCCGAGACGGCGCTGTTGCTGGCCCTCGCCGACGACACACTGTCGAGGCAGCGGGCGTCAGCCGTCGGAGTGCTGTGCGGTCCTGCCGGAATAGGCAAGACGGCGTTGGCGGTGGAGGTCGCCCACCAGCTCCGGGATCGCTTCCCCGACGGCCGGTTCCATGTCGCGCTGCGCGGCTTCGACGCGTCCGGGCCGCCCCTCAGGCCGGTCGAGGGGATGCGTCGCCTGCTGCACGCGTTGGGCGCCTCGAAGCCACAACTCCCCGAGGATGCTGAGGATGTGGACGCCCACACCGGCTTGTACCGCAGCCTGACCGCCGGGCGTCGCATCCTGCTGCTGCTCGACGACGCCCACGACGCCGGACAGGTGCGGCCCCTGCTGCCCGCGGCTGCGGGCAGTCTCACCCTGGTGACCAGCCGACGCCAACTGTCCGGCCTGGTCACCGAGGAGGCGGCCCGCCGCGTCGTCCTGGCACCGCTGGCACCCGCGGAGTCACGGGCGTTCCTGCTCGGCCGGATCCGCTCGGAAGAACTCGGCGTCGGGCCACAGGCGGTCGAAGAGCTCGTCGCTCGTTGCGCCGGGTCGCCAGGAGCGTTGAGCCTCGCGAGCGAGCGGGACCTCGTCTGCTCGGAGGACGTCCTCACCAACCGGCCGGCTCTCCCCTCGGACTGCGCCCCGGAAGCGCTCGACGGCGGCACGGACCGTCTTCCACACCCGCTGGCCACCTCCTACCGGGCGCTCGGTACCGGGGCGGCCCGGCTGTTCCGGCTGCTGGCGCTGCACCGCGGGACCGAGATCGATGCCGAAGTCGCGGCCTCCCTCTGCGGGGTGGAGCCGAGACGAGCCCGCGAACTGCTGGACGAACTCGCCGACCTGCACCTGGTGACCGAAGAGGCCATAGGCCGCTTCACCCTGCCCGCTTCCGAACGCCGTTACGCTGCCACGGTTTTGCGCGAGGAGGAAAGCGCACCAGCACGTGGCGAGGCGGTGCACCGACTGCTCGTGCACATCCTCGCCACCGCGAGGGCCGCCTCCCGGACGCTGGAGCGACCGGAGCCCTCGCCATGGCTCTGCACCGAACCGGCCCTCGACGTCTTCCCCGACGCCGATGCCGCTTGGCGGTGGTACACAAAAGAACGGCGAGGACTCGTCGAAGCCGTCCGCCTGGCCACGCGTGAACCGGCCTTTCCCGCCTGGCGGTTCGTCGAGGCACTGGAACCCATGTGGCGGCGCGCCGGTCACCTGAGTGCGTGGGCCGCGGCGGCCCAGGAAGCGGACGAGGCCGCACGGCGGGCGGGCGACCTGCCCGGAGTGGCCCGCACCCGGCACAGCCTCGGTCGCGTACACGCTCTCCTCGGTCGGCGGGAGGAGGCACTGACCGCTCTGGGGGAGGCGTTGGACCTGTTCACGGCGTCGGGTGACCTGCGCGGTGCGGCTCGGGTACACCGCGACCTGGCGGTCCGGGACGACGAACAGGGACATCACGAAGACTCGCTGCGCCACGCCCGCTCGGCCCGGGAACTGTACGAGAGGGCGGGCGACCGGCGAGGAGAGGCGCACGCGTTGTACGACGTGGGTCGCGCCTACGAGCGCCTCGGCGCCGCCGACGAGGCCATGCGCTGCTTCGACCGGTCGGCCCGGCTCAACAGAGAACTGGACGACCCACTCGGCGAGGCCACCGCCTGGGATGCCCTGGGCGACGCGCACCACCGCCAGGGCTACGACGATCAGGCGCGGGCCTGCTACGAGAGAGCCTCGGCCCTGCTCACCGAACACGATCCTGCCGCAGCGCGATGCATCGACACGAAACTCAGCCTTCTGGGCTGAACCGAGCTGCCCTGAAACGGATGTGACCGGGCTGAACCCACCCACCGACCCCGTCCCACCCCGACCGGACCGACGCCGCCCCGAACGCCACAGCCGCCGCCGACGGTCACTGATCCGAACCCTGGCGTCCCGCGGCCACGAGCCCCGAGAGAGAAGACCAAGCAATGTTCGCCCCCCGGCTCGCCCGGCCCGCCCCCGGGACCCGTCGACTCGCCACGCTCTCCCGCGTCCCGCGGCCCCTGCCCATCGCGCTGTGTGCCGCACTCCTCACGGTCTGCCCTGCCCCGGCCGCGCAGGCAACCGCCCCGTCACCGACAGCGACCACCGGAGCCACCGGATCGGGCGAGACCGTCCGGCTCCCCGTCATACCCGGCACGCTCGCTCCAGACGCCTCCTGCACCAAGGAATCGCCGACGGTCATGGATGCCACCCCCTGGACGCACGAGGTGCTCGGACTGTCCGAGGCGGGGAAGTACGCGCAGGGCGACGGCGTCACGGTGGCGGTCGTCGACACCGGTGTGATGCCGGGTGCGCGGGCCCTCAAAGGGCGCGTCACCGCTGCGGGGGATGCGGGGGAGGACTGCGTGGGCCACGGCAGTTTCGTGGCCGGGCTGATCGCGGGCTCGGCCGTCGACAGCACCGGGGCCGACCTCGGAGGCATGGCGCCCCACGCCCGTATCCTCGCCGTCCGCGGCACGGACGCCTACGGCCGCACCGACGCGGACCGAGTCGCCGCCGGTATCCGCGAGGCGGCGCGGGCCGGGGCTCAGGTGATCGCGGTACCGCTGGCGCTGTCCGAGAAGAGCGGGGCTCTCACCTCGGCCGTACGGTACGCGGCCACGCGCGACTGCCTCGTGGTCGCGGCAGCCGCACCTGACACCGGCTCGGGGGACGACACCGCGACGCCTGCCGCCGGCCCCGGCACCTATTGGCCCGCCGCCGCGGAGGACGTGCTGTCCGTCCTCGACTTCGGCCCGGACGGCACCCGCCCCGAGGGGGCGGCCGAGCCCGCGAGCGCCGACCTTGCGGCACCGGGTGACAAGGTCGTCGGCACCGGCCCGCGCGGGCGAGGAGCGTTCACCGGCAGCGGACCGTCCTTCGCGACCGCCTTCGTCGCCGGGGCCGCCGCCCTCGTACGCTCCCGAGAACCGCGGCTGACCGCTCAGCAGACCGCGCGCAGGCTCACCTCGACCGCCTATCCGGCGGACGCGCCACGCCTGGACGTCTACGCGGCTCTGACCTCCGTACCGCACGGACATACGTCCGCCGCGCCCCTGCCTGCCTCGCCACGGCCGGTGGTGCTGTCCCTGTCGGACGGCACGGGAGCCATGCGCATCGCCGGGTCCGTGGTGGCGAGCAGCCTGGTCCTGCTCCTTGCGGCGGTGGCGGTACGAGGGACGGTCCGAGGACGCAGGCGCCGGGACGAAGCGTCGGTGGAGGACTCAACCGCCGTGCCGTTGCATTGAGCTGCACCACTCCGGCAGGCATCCACAGCCCGTGCGGGTGCGGAGTTCCATGACGCGGGGCGCTGGTCACCTGCGGCGACACCCGTTGGTCCGTGGGAGACGGAACACCCGGGATCAGTCCGTCAGGCCGGACAGCACACGGTCCGGGGTCAGGGGCAGTTCGCGGAACCGGACACCGGTGGCGTGATGTACGGCGTTACCGATGGCCGCGGGCGTACCGACGATGCCGATCTCGCCGATGCCCTTGCTGCCCATCGGGTTGAGATGGGGATCGTCCTCGTCGATCCAGTGGGCCTCGACCGCCGGCACGTCGGCGTGTGCGGGGACGTGGTAGCTGGCCAGGTCCGATTCGGTGAAGTCGCCGAAGGCGGGATCCATGGTGCTGCCCTCCGTCAGGGCCATGCCCAGGCCCATGGTCATGCCGCCGATGAACTGCGAGCGGGCGGTACGGGCGTTCAGGATGCGCCCGGCGGCGTACACACCCAGCAGGCGGCGTACCCGGACCTCGCCCGTGACCGTGTCGACGCCGACCTCGGCGAAGTGGGCGCCGAAGGCGTGCCGCGCGTACGCGCTGTCGGCGTCCGCGGTCCCTTCCGTGTCGGCGGTCGAAGCGAGGCCCTCGGCGGGCAACGGTCCTGTGTGGTCCGCCAGGGAGGTGCGCAGCCGTGTGCACGCCTCGTGAACCGCCCAGCCCCAGGAGGCGGTGCCGGAGGAACCGCCGGCCAGCGGAGCCGAGGGGAGGTCACTGCTCCCGACCTCGGTGCGGACCCGGTCCAGCGGGACGCCCAGGGCGTCGGCGGCGATCTGTGCGAGGACGGTACGGGCTCCGGTGCCGATGTCGGTCGCGTCGACGCGCACGGTGAAGCTTCCGTCCGGCAACGCCTGGACACCGGCGGTGGAGGGCGAGACCAGCACGGGGTAGGTGGCGGCGGCGACCCCTGACCCCACCAGCAGAGGGCCCTCGGAGCGGGATCGTGGACGGGGATCGCGGTGCGACCAGTCGAAGCGCCGGGCGCCCTCGCGCAGGCACTCGACCAGGTGCCGGCTGCTGAACGGTCTGCCGCTGTCCGGTTCGGTCTCCGGCTCGTTGGCGACGCGCAGCTCGACGGGGTCCATGCCGAGAGCGACGGCGAGTTCGTCCATGGCCGATTCGAGGGCGTACATACCCGGTGCCTCGCCGGGCGCGCGCATCCAGGACGGGCTGGGCACGTCCAGCGGTACCACGCGGTGGCTGGTGCGGCTGTGCGGTGCCGCGTACATGACGCGGGCGGCCGTGGCGGCCTGCTCCACGAACTCCTTGATGCGGGAGGTATGGGTGGTGACCTCGTGCCGGAGCGAGGTGAGCCGGCCCTGCTCCGTGGCGCCGAGGCGAAGCCGTTGCAGGGTGGGCGCGCGATGGCCGACGACACCGGGCAGGAAGCGGCGGGGCAGGACCACGGTGACGGGACGGCCGGTCTGCCGCGCCGCCATCGCGGCCAGCACCACGTGGGGTCGCGGTGTCCCCTTCGACCCGAAGCCACCGCCGACGTGTTCGGACACGACGGTGACCTGATCCTCGGCGACTCGGAACAACCCGGCCAGCACGGCGCGTACGGTCGTGGCCCCCTGGCTCGAATCGTGCACGACGAGCCTGCCGTCGTCCGTCCACCGTGCCGTGGCCGCGTGCGGCTCCATGGGGTGGTTGTGGAGGGGAGGCACCCGGTAGTCGGCGTCGACGCGGACCGCGGCGGACGCGAACGCGCCCTCGGGATCGCCGTGTTCCCGCTCCGCCGGAAAGCCGCCGTTGGCCTCCTCGGGGAGATAGCTTCCGGGATGACTCACGGTGAGTGTCACGTCATGGTCCCGCACGGCGTAGTCGACACGGACCGCGGCGGCGCCTGCCCGGGCCGCTTCCAGCGTTTCGGCTACGACCAGGGCGATGGGCCAACCGCGGTGCGGCACACGGGAGTTCTGCAGCACGGCGAGTGTGGGGTCGTCGGGGTCGGCGAGCCGGGGGGCGTCCTCGTGGGTGAGCACGGCGAGGACTCCGGGGAGTCGAAGTGCCGCCGCGGTGTCGATCGCGCGGACCGATCCAGCGGCGATCGTGGCGGCCACGGGCCATCCGTGTGCCCGGCCGGAGGCGGGGTGTTCGGCGGCGTAACGGGCCAGGCCCATGACCTTGTCACGGCCCTCCCGGCGCTCGGCGGGCGCGCCCAGCGCCTTGTCGGTGTCGGTGTCGGCCATGGAGTCCTCCTGGAGATGCCGGGGTCGAGGTCCTGACGGGATCCGGTTCAGGCGGTGGCCGGTGCCAGTCGCGAGAGGACGTCGAGGGCGAGGTTGCGGGCCAGACGCACCTTGTAGGCGTTGTCGCGCAGGGGTTGTGCGGCGGCGAGTTCGAGATCCACGGCGTGCTCGAACGCGGCGGCCGTGGGCGCGGCGCCGAGCAGCGCCTCCTCCGCGATCCGGGCACGCCAGGGTCGTGCGGCCAGCGCGCCGAAGGCGATCCCGGCGTGCCGCACGACGCCGTCCGCCGTCCCCAGCACCACCGCGACGGAGGCGAGGGCGAAGGCGTACGAGGCGCGGTCGCGGGCCTTGCGGTAGAGGGACGGCAGCCCGGCCGGTACGGCCGGGAGAATGATCGCGGTGATCAGTTCGCCGGGGCGGATCTCGGTGTCCCGCTCCGGATGGTCACCGGGCAGCCGGTGGAACTCGGCGGCGGGGAGGACGCGTTCGCCCTCGGGCCCGTACAGCTCGATGTGGGCGTCGAGAGCGGACAGCGCGACGGCCATGTCGGAGGGATGGGTGGCGATGCACTGGGGCGAGTGGCCGAGCACCGCGTGGTCGCGGTGGACGCCGTCGCGGGCTCCGCAGCCGCTGCCCGGCTCACGCTTGTTGCACGGCTTGCCGGTGTCCTGGAAATAGGGGCAGCGGGTGCGCTGGAGAAGGTTGCCGCCGGTGGTGGCGATGTTGCGCAACTGCCCGGAGGCGCCCGCGAGCAGCGCCTGCGAGAGCACCGGATAGCGGTCACGGACCGTCGGGTGGGCCGCGAGGTCACTGTTGCGGACGGTCGCCCCGACCCGCAGCGCACCGTCGGGCAGTTCCTCGACCGTGTCCAGAGGGAGCCGGCTGACGTCGACGAGGGTGGCGGGCCGCTCCACCCCGAGCTTCATCAGGTCCACGAGGTTGGTGCCACCCGCGAGGTACCGCGCACCGGGATGCGACGCGTACGCGTCGGCCGCTTCCTCGACGCTGCCCGCGCGTACGTAGGCGAAGGACTTCATGACATCACGTCCTCGATGGCTTCGACGATGTTCGGGTACGCGCCGCACCGGCAGAGGTTGCCGCTGAGCCGCTCGCGGATCTCGTCGCGGTCCAGCGGTACGGGCCGCCCGGAGGGGGTGGCGGGGTCGGTGACGTGGGAGGGGTGGCCGGCCGCGGCCTCCGAGAGCGCGCCGATGGCGCTGCAGATCTGCCCGGGGGTGCAGTAGCCGCACTGAAAGGCGTCGCGGTCCAGGAAGGCGCGCTGGAGCGGATGAAGGTCGTCGCCGTCCCCGGCGAGTCCTTCGACCGTGGTGATGTCGCTGCCGTCGAGGGAGACGGCGAGCAGCAGACAACCGTTGGCGCGACGGCCGTCGACCAGGACCGTGCAGGCGCCGCACTGACCGTGGTCACAGCCCTTCTTGGATCCGACGAGGTCGAGATCCTCGCGCAGCACGTCCAGAAGCACCGAACGGTGGTCGACGGTGAGCGTGTGCGGCTTGCCGTTCACCCGCAGCGTGAGCACGGAGCTGTGGACGTCGGGTGTTGCGGAGGTGCCGTCAGCGGGGTCGCGATCCATGGAAGGTCTCCCGTACGTAGAGGGCGTTCGGGTCGGCTGGAGTGGATGGGGACAGCGCCCTTCGGGATGCAAGGGGGTACGGGACGAGTGCTACGGCAGGCCGTCGTTCTCGTCCGGGATCAGGTGGACGGCCGCCTCCTCCGCCGAGGCCGCGCCGCCGTCGATGCCCACGTCCTCGGCGAGCATGTCCTTCTCGGCGTCCTCGTGCGCGCCCTCGTCCGGAGCCACGAGCCGGCCCGCACGAGCCGCCCCGACCTCGCCGTCCAGCACTTCTCCGTCCCCCTCGTCCAGGTCGCCCAGGCCGTCGTCCGCGCGGGGCTCCTCCAGCGCCGGATCGCGGCGTTCCTCGGCCAGCCTCTGGTCCAGGCTCTCGCCCTCGCGCTGCTCACGCGCGGTGGTGCCCTGGTGGTCCACCGCGAGCGGACGCTCGGGCGGTGACCAGCCCTCGTCATAGGGGTCGCTCTCCCGGTCACTGAGAGTGTCCTCCGGATCGAGGATGCCCTCGTCCTCCCGGTCTTCGGGGCCTCCGGGCTGGTAGACCTCGTCGCCCATGACATCGTCCTGGTTCTGACTCCCCATGGTGCGCACCTTTCCGCTGGATTCGTGTGTTTGCGTCCACCTGTCCAGGCTGGCCCCGTCCACACCATCCGGCATGCCGGAGACGTGAACGGACACTCTGCGTAACCGGCGCGGCTGCCGCGCCCCTCTGTCAGGATGCGGCGGGCCCGGTGATGGGGCGGCCCGCGGTGTCGTACGGCCAGACGTTGGGGGTGCAGCCGTGCATGCCCTTGATCTGCTGCATCATCGCCGGGGCCGGCTCGCCCGCGCCGGGGCAGGTCACATGGCCGTGGCCGAGGAAGTGGCCGACCTCGTGGTTGATGATCAGCGCCCGGTAGGCGTCCACGTCCTTGGCGTACACCGGAGTCGCCAGCAGCCAGCGCCTGAGATTGACCACGACGTCCTTGCCGACGCTGCAGTTGACCTCGCCGCCGGTGTCCAGCCCGTACCTGCCGCAGATCTCGTCCACGGTTCCGGGTGTGGCGAGCCGTACGACGAAGTCGGGCGTGCCGCTGGAGACGCGCCGGAACGCGGACTCGCCGTCGGCCGTCCAGCCGCGCGGGTCGGCGAGTATGCCCTCCACCTGCCGGGCGACGCCGGAGGCCGACTGCTCGAGACCGTCCTCGACGACGACTTCGTAGCGCAGCAGCCGGCTGCCCTTCCCCACCGTCCCGCTCCCGCCTCCGGCGGTGGTGAACGTGCCGGGACCCGACGCGGGGATGTCGGACGAGGAGGGAGTGCCGGTCCCGCTGGGCTTGATGTCCGCCCTGTCGCTCTCCTCGGTACCGGCCGCCGAGTCGCTCGGCTTCGGGGAGCGGTCCGGTGCCGGCTGCGAGGGCAGTACGGCCGCCGCGCCGGGTCCGGGAGCACCGGGCGGTGTCCAGTTCATCGCCAGGGTGGCGACGGAGGTGAACACGGCGAGCGCGGCCAGGCCGCCCAGCAGGGGCCCTCTCCTCCTGCGGCCGTTCCCGCGGCCGTTCCCGCCGCCGTGCGCGGGGCCTCTGCGGCGACGGTGGGCACGCGAGGTCGAGGGCGTCGCACGTTGGTGGGTCCTGGTCATGGCCGTCAAGGCTGTGTGCGCGATGTGATGGGACCTGGCCCAGTAGATAACGAAACGGTAACGTCCGGTCGTGGTCCGGGCTATGTGATCGTCCCGTAACAGTTCCCCGGCCGGAGGTCGTCCCCGCCTCAAGTCATTTCATCCGTACGGATACTGGGCGCATGCCACGTGTCCTGCTCATCGAAGACGACCGCGCCGTGCGGGAGGGCGTGCTGCTCGCACTGCGCCGTCAGGGACATGACGTCTGCGCCGTCGGGACCGGCGAGGACGGACTCGCCCGGCTGCGGTCGTTCCGCCCGGACGTCGTCGTGCTCGATCTGATGCTGCCCGGCCTGAGCGGGCTCGAGGTCTGCCGCCGGATCCGTACCGAGGACCAGGTGCCGATCATCATGGCGACCGCCCGGGGCGACGACACGGACATCGTGGTCGGGCTCGAGGCCGGCGCCGACGACTACGTCGTGAAGCCGGTGCAGGCGCGCGTACTTGAAGCCCGCATCCGTGCGGTCCTGCGCCGAGTCGGCGCCGCGCCGGCCGTGGGCGGCATACCGAAGATAGAGACCCATGGCGAGGGCGGCGAACTGGCCATCGACCGCTCCGGGCTGACCGTCACCCGGCAGGGCGTGCCGGTCTCCCTCGCCCCCTCCGAACTACGGCTCCTGCTGACGCTCTCGGCGTCGCCCGGCCAGGTGTTCACCCGCCAGCAACTGCTGGAGGCGGTCTGGGAGCACAGCTACCACGGTGACTCACGGCTGGTGGACGCCTGCGTCAAGCGGCTGCGCACCAAGATGGGCGAGCCGGCGGGGCAACCGCGTTACATTCAGACCGTGCGCGGCTTCGGCTACCGGTTCCGGTCCCGGTGAACGGGAGCCGGGCGTACGGAAGTACGGATGAACGGGTGACCACGTGAAGCTCCCGTTGCGCGGCCTGCGGGGCCGGCTCCTCGTGGCGTTCGTGCTCGTCGCCGCCCTCGCCACCCTGACCACGGGCGCCCTGACCTTCAGGGAGGCCCGCACCGGGGTGCTCCAGCAGAGCCAGGACGCCGTGATCAAGCGACTCCGGTATCACGTCAACGCCATCGCGGTGGGCATCAGTTACCCCCCGAGCCCGGCCGACCTGGAGTGGGTCGCCAGGGAGGTGGCCCGCGCCGAGCCCGCGCAGAACTGGCGCGTGCTGGCCACCTACGGCGAACTGCGTGCCACCTCCACTCCGCAGGACGGGTTCACCGAGCTGACGCCCGCCATGCGGTCGGCCGTGGCGGGGCGCCGGGCCGCTGTCTTCCAGCGGGTGTCGACGGACGGTCACTCCTCGCTCGTCGTCGGCCTGCCGGTCACCTTCGGTACCCCCGCGGAGCATCCCGCGTCCGGCGTCGCGGTCTTCCTGACAGTGCCGCAGACCGGTGAACAGGGGTATGTCGACGCCCTGGTCACCGCCATCGGGCGGGCCGTCGTGCCCGCGCTCGGCCTGGCCGTCCTGCTCGCCCTGCTGGCCGCCCGGGGTGTGCTGCGCCCCGTTCGGGAGCTGCGCCGAGCCACCCGCAGCATCGCCGAGGGGCACCTGGACACCCGGCTGGCGGTCAACGGCTCCGACGAACTCGCCGACCTGTCGCACACCTTCAACGAGACCGCCGCCGCGCTGGAGGAGTCCGTGGCCGAACTGCGCCGGATGGAAGCGCGTGCCCGCCGCTTCGTCGCGGACGTGTCGCACGAACTGCGCACCCCGCTGGCCGCGATGTCGGCGGTCACCGACATCCTCGACGAGGACGCGGCGGGCCTCACGCCGGACACCGCGACGGCCGTACGGCTCATCAGCGGCGAGACCGTGAAGCTGGCCCGCCTGGTGGACGACCTGATGGAGATCTCCCGCTTCGACGCGGGAGCGGCCGGGCTGCAGCTCGACGACCTCGACCTCGCCGAGTCCCTTCGCCGCACCCTCGCCTCCCGCGGCTGGCTGGACACGGTGGACACCCGGCTTCCCCCGCCCGGCGAACTGCGTGCCCGGGTCGACCCGCGCCGTCTCGACGTGGTGGTCGCGAACCTGGTCGGCAACGCGCTGCGGCACGGGGAACGGCCCGTACAACTGCGCCTGTACGCACAGGAGACGCCGTCCGCGGACGGAAGCGGGCGAGTGGTCATCGAGGTGCTGGACAGCGGGCCGGGCATTCCCGCCGACGTGCTGCCGTACGTCTTCGACCGCTTCTACAAGTCGGACACCGCCCGGACCAGAACGGAGGGCAGCGGTCTCGGGCTCTCGATCACCGCCGAAAACGTCCGGTTGCACGGCGGTACGGTCCGGGCGGTGAACCGGGCGGAGGGCGGCGCCGCGTTCGTCGTCGAGATACCCCTGCGGTACGAGGTCCCCGGTCGGCGAGGGGAGTCATGAGGTCCGTACGCCGGTTGTCCCGGGCCGCGTTGTTGTGCACGGCCGCGCTGTCGCTCTCGTCCTGCGGAATCCCCGAGACCGGTGTGGTGGAGGCCGGGGAGCCCGCCACCGGCATTCGGCCGGCCCAGGTCCTCTACTTCGTCAGCGAGGGCGGCCCGCTCGCAGTCCGCAGGCAGGTCCCCGGTCCTGTCGGCATCGAGACGGCCGTGGAGATGCTGTTCCAGGGCCCGGACGTCGTGGAACGCCGGAGTGGCATGATCACCGAGCTTCCGGCGCTGACGGGCGTGGCGACGGTCCGGACGGACGGCCCGCGGGTGTCCGTCGAACTGCCGTGGGGCACCGGGCCGTTGACCGAGCTGGCCATCACCCAGCTGACTTGCACGGTCGCCGACGCCCGCGTCTCCTCGAACCTGGTCCCGGGCACCGACACGGCATCGACGGAAGTCACCGTCACGGTCCCCGATGCCTGGCAGGCCGAAGGCTCCAGCAAGGCGTGCCCGTCCGCGACCGGTGCCGAGTGACGACGTAACACACACGAAGGTTCGGCGGGACGGTGCGGAGTCCCGCTCCGGGCATGTGGCAGCGTGGGCGTGTGTCCCGTGGATCAGCGCCCGCGGGTCTGCGCGCGCCCGCCGTGGGCCGCGCGCGAGACGACCAAGAGGAGACCCCGTGTCCAAACCGCCGCTTCCCGAGGCCGCAGTCGCCATGCTGGGCAAGCCCAACCCGGCCGTCATCACCACCCTGCGGTCCGACGGGCAGCCGGTGTCCACAGCCACCTGGTATCTCTGGGAGGACGGACGGGTGCTGGTCAACATGGACGAGGGCCGCAAGCGGCTCGACCACATCCGCGCCGACCCCCGCGTCACGCTGACGGTGCTCGACGAGGGTGACTGGTACACCCACGTGACGCTGATCGGCCGCGTCGTCGAGACGCGCGACGACGAGGGGCTGGCCGACATCGACCGGCTGTCCCGGCAGTACCTCGGTCAGCCCTACGCGCAGCGGGACCGGGGTCGTGTCAGTGCCTGGATCGAGGTCGACCGCTGGCACGGCTGGGGCGGCCTCCGGGACAGCGGCCAGGCGGCCGGCTAGGTCTTGCCACCGGCAGGTGGTGGTCGGCCGCCGGACCGGTCAGGGGCCCACCTCGATGTCCGACGGTCACCCGCCCCGGCTCGACGGACTCGTCCGCGCCGCCGCCCCAGTCGTCACGTCCACAGCCGGACGACGAACGACCACCATCACGATCACCGAACCGCACCTCGTCGCATGGACCAGGAAAGTTCCAACGCACCGCATGGACAGGGAAGTTGAAGACATGACCGACAAGCTCACCGTGAGTGTCCTGGGCACCGGAATCATGGGGGCCGCGATGGCCCGTAACCTCGCGCGCGCCGGGCACTCCGTCCGGGCCTGGAACCGCAGCCGGGACAAGGCCGAGCCGCTGGCCGAAGACGGTGTGACGATCGCCGCCGACCCCGCCGAGGCGGTCCAGGGCGCCGATGTCCTCCTCACCATGCTGTACGACGGTCCCGCCGCACTGGACGTGATCCGGCAGGCCGCGCCGGCCCTGCGCCCCGGCATCTCCTGGGTGCAGTCGACGACGGCCGGGATCGAGGGAGTCGGGGAGCTGGCCGAGTTCGCCCGCGAGCACGGGCTGGTCTTCTTCGACGCCCCGGTGCTCGGCACCCGACAGCCCGCGGAGGCAGGGCAGTTGCTCGTGCTGGCCGCGGGTCCGAGTCAGGGCCGGGACGCCGTGACGCCCGTCTTCGACGCGGTCGGCGCCCGTACCGTGTGGACCGGCGAGGACGGCGCGGCGGGCAGCGCGACCCGGCTCAAGCTCGTCGCCAACAGCTGGGTCCTCGCGACCAACAACGCGGCCGGCGAGGTACTGGCCCTGGCCAAGGCCCTCGGCGTGGATCCGCAGAGCTTCTTCGACGCCATCGCCGGCGGCCCGCTCGACATGGGCTACCTGCGGGCGAAGGCCGGGCTAATTCTGGACGACCGGCTGACTCCCGCCGCCTTCGCCGTGTCCACCGCCGCCAAGGACGCCCGGCTCATCGTCGAGGCCGGCGAGCAGAACGGAGTCCGCCTCGACATCGCGGCCGCCGGAGCCGAGCGCCTCGCCCGCGCCGCCGCCCAGGGGCACGCGGACGAGGACATGGCGGCCGCCTACTTCGCCAGTTTCGACGAAGGGCGCGAAGGCTGACCGCGCACCCGGTCGCCGGGGGCCGACTTCAGGCCGGTGAACAGGGCGAGGCGGATTTCGGGCGCCTCAACAGAGGTCTCGCAGAACAACCGGGCCTTCTCATCGAGGAGTTCGACCGTGTGCGGAAGTGTCGCCGGTCGGGACGCCCCCGACGCGCTCGGCGTACGGGCGTCCTCGGCGGCCCGCCGGGCCGGGCCCGTGCCCGTGCGGGCGTACGGCGAGCCGCCGGGGGGCGTAGTCCTGCTCCGGACTCCGGACGTGCTGGTGGACAGCGGTCCGGGACCCGCCCGCCGTACCTGGTCAGGCAGCCCCACGCGGCGTCGAGGACCCCGTCGAGCCGGTCGCCGCCATTCCTCAGGCCAGCTTCTTCAGCAGTTCGTCGGCGAGCGGGGCCGCGGAGGCCGGGTTCTGGCCGGTGACCAGATTGCGGTCGACGACCACGTGCGGAGCCCAGGGCTCACCCTCCTGGAAGTCGGCACCCGCCTCGACGAGACGGTCCTGGAGCAGCCACTCGGCCTTGTCGGCGAAACCGGCCTGCGTCTCCTCGGCATTGGTGAAGCCGGTGATCCGGTAGCCCGCGAACGGGTTGGCGCCGTCCGGTCCTGTGGCGGCGAGCAGCGCCGCCGGGCCGTGGCACACCACACCGAGCGGCTTGCCCGACTCCAGCGCGCGGGTCAGCAGCCGGCCGGACTCCTCGTCGACCGACAGATCCTCCATCGGACCGTGACCGCCGGGGTAGAAGACCGCGGCGTAGCCGTCCAGGTCCACGTCCTCCAGCTTGACCGGCTTGCGGAGCTCGTCGAACGACGCGAGGGCCGCTGCGACCCTGTCGGCGCCGTCCTGCCCGCCGTTGACCTCGGGGGCGAGGCTCCCCTGGTCCACGGTCGGCACGACGCCGCGCGGCGTGGCGACGACGATCTCGTGGCCCGCGGCCGTGAACGCCTCGTACGGTGCGACGGCCTCGTCGGCCCAGAAGCCCGTCGGGTGCTGCGTGCCGTCGGCGAGCGTCCAGTGGTCGACGCCGGTCAGTACGAACAGGATCTTCGACATGGTGCGTTTCTCCGGGGGGTGCGGGCCCTGACGGGCGTGGACAGCGAATGGGACTGTTTCCCTCGCATGCCCTGACTCTCTGCGTTCACCTCGTCAGGGCGGCGACGTCCTCGACGCTATGCCGCTCGGGGACAGCGGACCAACAGGGAACCCGGCGGCGGTCATAGGGCATCCAATGGCCCGGCCTGCTGCCGCACGGCGGCGCGCTGTTCCAGAACGCGCAGGGCGCGTTCGGCCCACCGGATGTTCTCCTCCTCGAAGGCGCGCCCCCGCATCAGCGTGAGATAAGGGCCGACGCGCTCGCTCCGCGCCAGAAACTCCTCCTCGGCGCGTCCGTCGAGAAGACGGTCGCGCAGCCGCTCGTAACGGGCCAGCTTGGCGCGCGCCCACTCCAGCCGCTCGGCGACGGCCGCCCGTACGGCCTTCTCGTCCCCCGCGTCGACGGCCTGGACCTTGACCAGCAGCTCGTCACGGATGGCCGTGGGCCTGGGGGGCTCGGCGGTGAAGTCGCGCAGGGCGCCGAGGCCCGCGTCGGTGAGGGAGAAGAGCCGCTTGTTCGGCCGGCGCTCCTGCCGGACGAGCCGGGCCGCGATGAGGCCTTCCGACTCCATGCGGTCGAGCTCGCGGTACAGCTGCTGCGGGGTCGCCATCCAGAAGTTCGCCACCGACCCGTCGAACCCCTTGGCCAGGTCGTACCCGGACGCCTCGCCCTCCAGAAGCGCGGCCAGAACCGCGTTGCGCAATGCCATGGCTCCAGGCTAGACGTCACTCACTCCCGCGACTAATCTGTTCGACACCTATTCAATTAGTTGAGTATGAGCAATCGAGTACGAGAGGCGGGCGTGATGCACCCCTTCCGCAAGGCCGTAGAGGCGGGAGACCTCGCCGCGATCGAGGATCTGCTGGCCGAGGACGTCGTCTTCACCAGCCCCGTCGTCTTCAAGCCCTATCCGGGCAAGGCGATCACCGCGGCCATCCTGCGCGGTGTCACCCGCGTGTTCACCGATTTCCGCTACGTCCGTGAGATCGCCGACGCGGGCGGCCGGGACCACGCGCTGGTCTTCAAGGCGACGGTGGGTGGCAAGGAGATCGAGGGCTGCGACTTCCTGCACCTCGACGACGACGGCAGGATCGACGAACTGACGGTCATGGTCCGGCCGCTGTCGGCGGCTCACGCGCTCGCCGAGGCGATGGGGGCGCAGTTCGAGCGGATCACGCGGGAGGCGGCGGGCGCGTAACCGCGGCGTCTCGCCCCTTCTGGGTTTGGTGCGATCCCCTTCGGCTACCCGGCTGTTGTGACGACAACGGCATCCCAAGAGGAGCTCTTCCGGTTTCTGGAGGACCGCTTCGCCTGCGCCCAGGCCTGTAGTGAATGTGCCCGGACCTGTGCGCTGCGTGCGAGCTTCATGAATCCGGACGGACCGAATGAACAGCGGCTCATGCGGCGCGAGGGCATTCTGTGCGCGGAGGTGTGCGACGCGACGTGTCGTGCGCTGTCCGAGCAGGTCGATCAGGACGAGGCCGGCATCCGCGCACAGTTGGAGTGGTGCCGCGCTGTCTGTCTCCAGAGCGCACAGGTCTTCGACGAGTGCGAGGGGGCGCAGGACGCGGCGAAGGCCAGCCGTGAGTGCGCCCAGGTGTGCGTGGAGTTCATCGCCACGCTGAGCTGAGCACCGCACAGTCCGCGCCCCGACTCGTGTGAAGCCGTCACCGGCATTCCCAATTTCTGCAACGCGTTCTACCGTGTGCGCCGTCAAGCCCGGGAGAACCAGCTCGGTCAGTGGGAGCCAGGAGGCGCCGTGCATCTCGAATACACGCCAGAGCAGCAGCGGTTGCGCACCGAACTGCGCGGCTACTTCGCCGAGTTGGTGCCCGACCACTCCTACGCCCGGTACGCCGACCCGGCCGCGCAGAAGCGCTTCTACCGTGAAACCATCCGCCGGCTGGGCGCGGACGGCTGGCTGGGGGTGGGCTGGCCCAAGGAGTACGGCGGGCGCGGGCTGAGCCCGATGGAACAGTTCATCTTCTTCGACGAGGCCGCCCAGGCGGTCGTACCGCTGCCCCTGATGGCCCTGAACACGGTCGGTCCGACGATCATGCGGTTCGGCACCGAGGAGCAGAAGCGGTACTTCCTGCCCAGGATCCTGTCCGGCGAGATCGACTTCGCGATCGGCTACAGCGAACCGGACGCGGGCACGGACCTGGCCGCCCTGAAGACGAAGGCCGTCAGGGACGGCGACGACTACGTCGTCAACGGCCAGAAGATCTGGACGACGAACGGCGACACCGCCGACTGGGTCTGGCTCGCCGTCCGCACCGACCCCGCCGCCCCGCCGCACAAGGGCATCACGATGCTCCTGGTCCCGACCTCGGACCCCGGCTACTCCTGCACCCTCATCAACACCCTCGCCTCGCACGACACCACCGCGAGCTACTACGAGAACATCAGCGTCCCCCTCTCGCGGCGCGTCGGCGAGGAGAACAAGGGCTGGCGGCTGATCACCAACCAGCTCAACCACGAGCGGGTCACCCTCGCCGCGCACGGCACCATGGCGATCCGCGCCCTGCACGACGTGCAGCACTGGGCGATGGAGACCAAGCTCGCCGACGGCCGCCGCGTCGTCGACCTGCCCTGGGTGCGCCGCCGTCTCGCCCAGACCCACACCAGGCTCGACGCCATGAAACTCCTCAACTGGCAGATGGTGAACGCCGTCCAGCAGGGCACCCTCACCCCGCAGGACGCCTCCGCCGTCAAGGTGTACGGCTCCGAGGCCCGCCGGGACGCCTACGCCTGGCTGATGGAGGTCGTCGCCTCCCCGGCGGCCCTCAAGGAGGGCTCCGCGGGCTCGGTCCTGCACGGCGAGCTGGAGCGCGGCTACCGGTCGGCGGTGATCTTCACCTTCGGCGGCGGCAACAACGAGATCCAGCGGGAGATCATCTCGTGGATCGGACTGGGGATGCCGCGGGTACGGCGTTAGCCTGCCGCTGCCGAGCTGCGCCGGATGGAGACTCAGCCGCCGACGTGAGCGAAAGGGGCGGCCCAGGCCCAGCCGGCTCCTTCGTACGTCTTCGCGTTCGGTGAGGCGGGACAGCCTGCGGCTTCGGTCGGGCCTGTCGGTGGAATCCCGTTCACGGACAGCCTCGATCTCTCCGGTCGGAGCGGGCCCGGAGGCGTTCGGCCGCCGTGTTCGGAGCAGGCGGAGAGTGTGAGGACCCGGCCGCGGATCGTGAGGTGTTCCGGATCGCGGCCGGGCCCTTCCTCGCACCGAGCGCCTGTCCCCACGGACGGCCGGTGCGTACCGGGCGCGCGCTCCGCTCGAGCACACGCGCCCGGAGTCGCAGGTGTGAAGGACGTGGATGAGGCGGGCTCCCCCGGTCACCCGCGGTTTACGTCCTGCCCGGGTGTCGTCAGTTCCTCATGGCGCTCAGGACGGCGGTGGCCATGCCTCGTTCACCGTGTTCGTTGGGGTGGACGGCGGCTGCCGGGCTGCTGGGCCGGAGGGGTTCGATCCAGCGCGTGCCGGCGGGCGAACAGGCGTCGTGTCCGGCGGACGGGGCGTACGTGTCGACGTACGTCGCTCCGGCGGCCCGGGCGCGTTCACCGAGCATGGTGTTGAGCTCCCGCTGCTTCTGGCGCAGGAACGCTATGTCGCCGGGGGCGAGGGGCAGTTCGCGGCCGCACTCGGTGCCTTCGGCGGGCAGGATCGCGGGGTAGCCGACGACGTAGACCCTGGCATCGGGCGCGCGGCGGTCGATCTCGGTCAGAGCTCGGGCGAGACGGTCGCCCGTGGCGCGTATCTTCTGGGCCACTACGTCGGTGTCGCCGGATGTGTACTCCTCCTTGCAGGGCGCGTTGTCGCTGACGTCTGTGAGCCTGCCGGCCAGTTCGAAGAGTGATCCGGTGGCGACGCACCTGGTCATCATCGAGCTGAAGCCGATGTCGTTGCCGCCGATGCCGAGGGTGACCACCCTCGTGGCGGCGGAAAGGGCCGAGAGCTGGGCGGGGTTGGTGGCCTGGTCGGTGTACTGGGGGGATGTGAGGTCGGTGATGGTGGCGCCGCTGCAGCTGACGTCGCGGAAGTCGGCCGCCTCGATACCGAGTTTCTTCGCCACGACGGACGGGTAGTTGCGGCCGGACCGGTCGCAGCCGGCCGGATCGCCGGTCTGGGGAGGGATCTTGGGGCCCGAGGTGTACGAGTCCCCAAGAGCGACGTACGGCCCCTTGGGCGGTGCCGACGCCGATGTCCTCTCCACTCGTGCCTCAGCGGCGTCGTTGTTCGAGTTCTGTCCGACGCTGACGGTGGTGACCAGTACCCCGCACGCCAGGGCCACGCCCAGGCCGGTTCGTGCCAGTGATCCCATTGCTGTGTCCTGTTCCTTCGTCGTTGATGCTCGACTGCGGTGCTGCCGAGGTGGTCGGGCTTCGGGGACGTAGCGGTGAACACGGTTGAGGACGTGGGGAAATGGCCCGGGCATCGGACGGGCCGGGAGAGCGGGGCGAGAGGGACGCGGCGGGTCAGGCCGGGCGGACGAGTCCGGTGTCGTACGCGAAGATCACGGCCTGGACGCGGTCGCGGGCGTCGATCTTGGTAAGGATGCGGCCGATATGGGATTTGACGGTGGATTCGGCGAGGTGGAGGCGTTCGGCGATCTCCGTGTTGGTCCAGCCGCCGGCGATGGCGGTGAGGACTTCGCATTCGCGCTGGGTGAGTTCGTCCAGTCGGAGCTGCTGCTCCGGGGAGTGTCCGGGGAGGCGGTCGCCGAAGGTGTCGATGAGTTTGCGGGTGAGGCCGGGCGAGATGACCGCGTCGCCGGCGGCCACCGCGCGGACGCCGGCGACGAGCTCCTCGGGAAGGGCGTCCTTGAGCAGGAAGCCGCTGGCTCCGGCGCGCAGGGCGTCGTAGGCGTACTCGTCGAGGTCGAAGGTGGTCAGGACCAGGACGCGTGAGCGGCCACCGGACTCGACTATGCGCCGGGTTGCCTCGATGCCGTCCATGCCGGGCATGCGTACGTCCATCAGGACGACGTCGGGGCGCAGTTCGGCGGTCGTGCGGACCGCTTCGGTACCGTTGGTGGCCTCGCCGACGACGGTCATGTCGGGCTGGGCCTCCAGGAGCATGTTGAAGCCCATGCGCTGCAGGGCCTGGTCGTCGACGATGAGAACTGTGGTCATGGGCGGTGCTCCGGGGACGATGGAGGTTCCCCCTGCTCGGGAGAGGCCGAGAGACTGGGGGAGGGCGGGCTGGGGACGAGGAACGCGCGGACGGTCCAGCCCCCGCGGGAGTTGGGGCCCGCGGTGACGGTTCCCTTGTAGAGGGCGACGCGTTCACGCATGCCGACCAGGCCACGGCCGCCCCCGGATCGCGGAGGACGGGTTCGCGGAGAACGGGGCGGGCCGTCGTCCTCCACGGTGACGTGGAGGGCTTCCGGGCCGGCGGTGAGGGACACGCGGACCGAGGTGTCGGAGGCGGCGTACTTGACGGTGTTGGTCAGGGACTCCTGGACGATGCGGTAGACGGACAGTTGGAGACCCGGTGGCAGGCGTGTGAAGTCGCCGTGGGTGTCCAGGGTGACGGTGGGACCCGCCGCGCGGACGTGCTCCAGCAGCGAGTCGAGATCGCTGAGACCCGGCTGTGGGGCGAGCGGTGCCTCGTCCACGCGCTCGTTGTCGTCGCCGATGACGGCGAGCAGGCGGCGGAGTTCGGCGAGGGCGTCGCGTCCGCTGGCGCTGATGATGCGGAGTGTCTGGGCGCCGCGTTCCGGCTTCGTCTCGGTCAGGGCGGCGGCGCCGTCGGCGAGGCCGACGATGACGGAGAGGGTGTGGCCGAGGATGTCGTGCATCTCGCGGGAGACGCGGGCGCGCTCCTGCGCGGTGGCGAGGCGTGCCTGTTGGTCGCGTTCCTTCCTCAGGGTGTCGATGTAGGCGCCGGCCAGTCGGCTCAGCAGACCGAGCCCCGCGAACGCCGCCATCGCGGTCATCGCCAGCATGGTCACGACCTCCGGCCGGGTGGCGTGCTCCAACTGGCGGCCCCTCCAGAACACCGCGGCCCACGCCACGAGCTGCACGGTGGTGACAATGACCGCGAGGGCCAGTTGGCGCGGGGTGCAGTGGCGGCCGACGTTGAAGAGGGCCACGACGCGTGCGGACTCGGAGCCGGTCATCACCCCCAGGGGGAGCGCTGCCACGGACGCGGCGGTGGTGAGTGCGAAGACGAGCATGGGCCGGCGCTCACGCCACAGGAGAGGGACGGCGAAGGCGGCGATGAGTGCCACCTGCGCCGGTACGTCGCCCTTGTTGAAGGGGTTGAGGTAGGAGGTGGCGCCGAGCGCGGCGCAAAGAGCCGGAATCCCCCAGTGGCGGATCTTGGGGTGCGCCCGGTCGGCTCGCTGCCACGCGGCCAGCCGGAGGAGTACCGAGGCGATCACACGCTGTTCGGAATCGCCGGCGAGGGTCTCCAGGGTCCGGTCTTCGCCCGGGCGGGGGGCGGCTGCGCTCGGCACGGTCACGAGGAGTCCTTTGCGGGTCGGGAGCCGCCCGCCGGCTCCGGGGGATCGGACCGGCGGGCGGGGCTGGGACGGCCGGTGGGAGGCGGCCGTCCCGGTGGCAGGCCGGGCGGTGGTCGCCGGCTGTCGCTGGGACTCGTTTCTGTCAGCGCTTGCGGAACATCTTCTTCCGTACCTCCTTCGTGGCGCCGGCTTTCGACTCGGCCGTGTCGGTGGGCGGGGTGGCGTCACCGGTGCGTGCGAGACGCTGCTTGAACCTGGACGCTCCCGGCTTCTCGCTGCGGAGCTTCGCGCGACGGCTCGGCGTCTCCGTGTCGCCAGGGCCGTTGACGCCGGTGGAGCCGCTGTCCGAGGCCGCGTCGCTCCCGGCGCCCGTGTCCGAGAGGTTCTCGGCGCCACGGTGGTCGGCGCGGCGCTGCTTGAGTCCGGGCAGTCCCCGGGGCCGGCCGCGGTGGTGTCGCGGAAGCGGCGACGTGAACGTGGTCGTGTCCGAGGCGTCGGCGCCGGAGCCGCTGGTGAAGGCCTGCGGGGCGCTGTAGCCGCCCGAGCCCTGGTGGAGCCCGGCGCCCACACCGGCGAGTACGGGCTCGGGTGCGGTGCTGGTGCTGTCGGCGTCCAGTGTGTGGCGCAGCTTCTCACCCTCGACGTCCACGTTGGGCATGGCGCGGTCGAGCCATCCGGGCAGGGCCCAGGCGCGGTGGCCGAGCAGGGCCAGCACCGCCGGGACGATGGTCATGCGGACCACGAAGGCGTCGAAGAGGACGGCGGAGGCGAGTCCCAGGCCGACCGACTTGATCAGTGCGGCGTCGTCGAGGAGGAATCCGGAGAAGACGGCGATCATGATGACCGCGGCGGCGGTGACCACCCGGCCGCTGTGCCGGAAGCCCCCGATGACGGCCTGTGTGGGAGTGGCCCCGTGGACGTACTCCTCGCGCATCCGGGTGACGAGGAAGACTTCGTAGTCCATGGCGAGGCCGAAGACGACACCGATCAGCAGGATGGGCAGCACGCTGACGATGGGCGCCGTCTGGTCGACGCCGAAGACGTCCGCGAGCCAGCCCCACTGGAAGACGGCGACCAGGACGCCGAGGGTGGAGGCGATGGTGAGCAGGAAGCCGAGGGCGGCCTTGAGCGGGATCAGTATCGAGCGGAAGACCAGCAGGAGCAGGATGAGGGCCAGGCCGACGACGATGGCGAGGTAGGGGATGAGGGCCTGGGCGAGCTTGGTGGAGACATCGATGTTGACGGCGGTGGTGCCGGTGACCATCAGGCCGGCGCCGGTGTCCTTCTTCAGATTCGTGCTGTGGTCGCGGATGCCGGCGACCAGGTCCTTGGTGGCCTGACTGGTCGGGGAGCTCTCCGGGACGACACCGATGATGGCGACGTCGCCGGCCTCGTTGAAGGCCGCGTCGCGAACCGAGGCGACGTCGTCCAGCTTGCCGAGCACCGCGGTCGCGTCCGCTGCGGCGGCCTTCGGGTCGTCACTGCCCCGGGCGTCGACGACCACGGTCAGCGGGCCGTTGAAGCCCGGTCCGAAGCCCTCGCTGAGGGTGTCGTAGGCCAGGCGCTGGGTGCTGCCGGGGGGCTTCATGGAGTCGTCGGGCAGGGTCAGGCGCAGTGACATGGCGGGGATGGCCAGCAGTCCGAGGCCGATCACCGAGACGGCGAGGACCTTGACGGGGTTGCGGGTGACGAACTTCGCCCAGCGCACGCCCATTGACTCGCCCTCGCCGCGCTCCAGGGCCTTCATGCGGCGGGACAGCAGTCCGCCCTTCATGATCCGCATACCGGCGAAGCCGAGCAGGGCGGGCAGCAGGGTCAGCGCGATCACCACGGCGACGGCGACGGCGAAGGCGGAGCCCAGGCCCATGGAGGTGAGCATCTGGATGCCGATGACGCTCAGCCCGGCCAGCGCGATGATCACGGTCAGGCCGGCGAAGACGACCGCGGAGCCGGCGGTGCCCAGGGCCCGTCCGCAGGCCTCTTCCGGGTCGTGCCCGTCGCGGATCTCGTTGCGGTAGCGGGACACGATGAACAGGGCGTAGTCGATCGCGACGGCCAGGCCCAGCATCAGTGCGAGCGCGGACGTCTGGGAGGCGATGTCGAAGAACTGGGTGGCGACGGTGATCGACAGGATGGCCGCACCCACGCCGAGGATCGCGGTGAGCAGGGGCAGTCCGGCAGCGATCAGCGAACCGAAAGTGATCATCAGGGCGACGGCGGCGATGCCGAGACCGATCAGCTCGGCGGCCTTGCTGGCGGCGGTTTCGGCGACGGCGTCGCCGCCCAGGCTCACCGTGATGCCGGCCTTCTCGCCCTGCTCCACGACAGTGGTCTGGACGTCGTGCGCGGCGTCACTGACGTCGGCCTCGGCGACCTTGTACGTCACCCCGGCGTAGCCGATGGTGCCGTCCTTGCTGACCTGGCCGCTGCTGAAGGGGTCGGAGACACTCGCCACCTGCGGTGACTTCTCCAGCTTCGCCACCAGCGACTCGACCGCGGCCTTGGTGGCCGTGGCGGTCAGCTTCTGCCCGTCGGGTGCTTCGAACACGACCCGGGCGGAGGCACCGCCGGCGGATGCCTGCGGGAATTCCTCGCCGAGCAGGTTGATGGCCTTCTGGGACTGGGTGCCGGGAAGCGTGAAGCTGTCCGAGGTCTTGCCGGTGGAGCTCATGGCGCCAATGCCCACGGCGGCCAGGACGGCGATCCACAAGATGAGGACGAGGCGTCGTCGCCGAAAGGCGAACCGTCCCAGTCGGTACAGAAAGGTGGCCACGGATTACTCCCACAGGAGAAGAGATCGTTACGTGAGTGCACGGGGTCGAACGACCCTTGATCTCAAGCTAGGGGCGGTTTCTCGCGCTCCCTGCCTCCTGTGGGACCGAACCGTCGGGGTGCGGTTAGTACCCCGGTACTAGTGCCCCTCGTCCTCGTGGCACTGCGACCGGTGACCGGCGATGTGCTGGTCAGGAGCTGACAGTGATCAGTACCCGGCCGCGTCCGCCGGCGTCGACCCGGTCGTGGGCCTTGGCGATGTCCTCCAGCGGATAGCGGTCGCCGATGTCGACGGTGAGGTCGCCGGTGGCGGCTGCCGCCGTGAGAGCGCGGGCGGCCTGGCGCTTTGCCTCGGCCGGGAAGTCGTCGCTGCCGAGCAGGCGCACGGTGACGTTGTTGAACAGCAGCGGCCAGAAGGGGAGTTCGGTGCGGTCGGCCTGGGTTCCGTAGGCGGCGATGACGGCGTCGGGCGCGGTGACGGCGTTGTCGAGGTCGGCGTTGGCGGACAGGGACACCTCGATGACCCGATGGACGCCGTCGGGAGCGTATGAGCGGATCGCCGCCGCCGGGTCGTCGGTGTCCAGGGCGACCGCGTGGGAGACGACGGCCGGGTCGACGCCGTCGAGATCGCCGCCGCGGCGGACGGTGCCGATCACGGTGGCGCCGCTCCAGCGGGCGAGTTGGGCTGCCAGGGAGCCGACGCCGCCGAGTACCCCGTGCACGAGTACGAGCCGGCCGTCGACCGGGCCGTCGGCGAACACCGCGCGGTGGGCGGTGATTCCGGGGATGCCGAGACTCGCGCCCAGCTCGTCGCCGAGGTGGCCGGGCAGCCGGACGGCCTGCTCGTCGGGTACGACGGTGTACTGGGCGGCGGTGCCGAAGGCGCGGTAGGACTGGGCGCCGTATACCCATACCCGCTGCCCCACGCGGTGGGCGTCGACGCCCTTGCCCACCGCGTCGACGATGCCGGCGGCATCGCTGTGCGGGACGACTCTCGGGTACGGCGTCGAGGAGCCGAGCCAGCCGCGCCGCTTCTTGGTGTCGCCGGGGTTGACGCCGGAGACGGTCACGCGGACGCGGACCTCGCCGGGGCCGGGCTCGGGGTCGGGGAGTTCGCCGACGTGCAGGACGTCGGCGGCGGGGCCTTGTTCGTCGTATCAGGCAGCGAGCACGGAAGTACCTCCGGTGTCTTTCAGGATGACGCGGGCGGCTGTTCGCCCAGCACTTCGCGGAGCCGGCCGCGCTCGGCGCGGCCGGTCGCCCGAGCGGTCAGGAGCATGCCGCGCCGGTAGGGGTCGGTGACCTCCTCGGCGCCCATCGGCCGCTCCCGGACCCGCGGCACGAGGAAGGCATCCTCGGGCGCGGCGGTGTGCGTCTCCGTGAGCATGAGACCTCACCCACTCCTCCGAATCCCTCGGCCTGCGCATGCCCTTCGGCGGCGTCGAGCGGAGCGGCGTCGGCCGAGAGTTCGGCGAGGTCGGTATGAGGGAGTACGTCGAGACGGCCGCCCAGGCGAGCTCGGACTGCTTCTGTGGACGACGAGCCGACTTCGTATCCCGGTGGGTCTGGCCGTCATGGTTTCCACCACGTCAACACTTGATGCCGGTCAGCGTACGAAACATTTTCGGAAACACACCAGTGACACAGCGGCGCCGCGTCCTAATACTTTCCCCATCCGGCTCACGTCTCATCGACCGAAATTCGGATCCATGAGTGACCGCTGTCGGCTGCGTACCCCGTCTCATGGCGGTTCGCGAGGTCTTCTCGCCCAACGAAGGCTGATCCATGGGAATCAGTAGACCGCAGCCCTGCGGCCGAATCAAGGTGAGGGAAACAGTATGAGCTAGTTGGCGAATTACTCTGCCCCCTTGAGGTCGAGGGTCGGCAGGAGAACTCCGACGGCAATTCTGACGGCAACTGTCGGGCAGGTGGACGCCTTTCCGGTTGCGGTCCGATGTGAGTCGTTTCCTGTCTCGGTTACCGAGCTGTCTTTCTCAGCTCCTAGCGCCGCTAACCAACGCTCAGAGGAATCGCAGATGATGCAGAAAATGGCGCGGAAGGTCCTCGCGGCAGCGACAGCCTTCGGTCTCGGCGCGGCATTCGCCGTTGCCTCCGCGGGGAGTGCCTCGGCGTATCAGCCGAGCCAGACGAATCTGTATGTGTCGCAGGACAGTGCCACGTGCAGCAAGAAGCCCTGTGTTCTTTATCCGAAGTCGGCCCAGCTTCCGAGCGGTCGCATCGTGGCGTCGTTCGAGAACAGCAAGGGCGATCCGGTGGGACAGACGCTGCCCGTCCACAAGAGTGACGACGACGGCACCACCTGGCAGAAGCTGACCGATGTCAAAGCGCCCGCCGCGCTGTCCAGCGACCCCAAGTACGCGAAGTACACGAGCAACTGGACGAACCCGTACCTCTACGTGCTTCCACAGGACGTCGGATCCCTGACGGCCGGCACCCTGCTCCTGGCGAGCGTCGTCTCGGGCGACGACTACTACTACAAGGAGCGCAAGGCCGCCGACCCCAACTGGACAGCGGACGGGGACGGCGACCGCAAGGACGTGGCGATCGCGTTGTACTCCAGCACCGACGACGGCGCGACCTGGAGCATCCAGAACATCATCGCCGCCGGTGGGTGGCAGGGCAGCCGCGTCTCGAACGCCAACACCAACAGGCAGTCCGACCCACTGTGGGAGCCGTACCTGATCGCCCGCAACGGTCAGCTCGTCGCCTACTACTCCGACGAGCACGACTACCTCGGCTTCGACGCCACCACCGGAGTACCGGCCCGCGACCCGGACGACGACACGGCGACGGACTCGTACAACCAGATCCTCGTACACGCGACCTGGGACGGCACCAGCGCTGCCTGGACCCAGCCGATCGTCGACGTCCCGGGTACGACCGAGAACCTCAACGGAAAGACACTGATCGGCAACGGCCGCCCCGGCATGACGACGATCGCCCCGACCACCGACGGCAGATGGCTGCTCACCTACGAGTACTGGGGCGGCGGAACGAACGTGAGATACAGGCTCGCGGACGACCCGCTGAAGTTCTCCCCCAACAGCGTGACTGACCTCCCGGTCACCAACCTGCCGGTGCCCTCCGGGGGACACGCGCTGTCGACGAGCGGCAGCCCGGTGCTCGCCCCGCTGCCGGACGGGCGGATCCTCTACAACGCGGCAAGCAGCGGCAGTGTCTGGGTGAACGAGTCCGGTAGGAGCGACGGCACCTGGAAGGAGTACCAGACGCCGGTCACAGGCGGCTACAGCCGCAATCTCCAGTACGTCGAGGACACGAGACGCGTCGTCATCCTTCAGGCCGACTTCGGCTCGGGCTACGGTCCCATACGCTACGGCGAGGTCGACCTCGGCCGGTCCCAGGGCGCCTACAGCACGCTCGTCAACCGTGCGACCGGTCAGGCCCTCAGCCCCGACGCCGGCAAGACTCAGGACGCCAACCTCACCGGGAACGTCCCCGATCTCGTCCTGCGGAACCGCGCCGCCACCGACGACACACAGCGCTGGCACCTGACCGCCAAGGGCAACGACGTCACGCTGCTCAACAAGGCCGGCGGCCGCTCGGCCGCGATCTGGACCGGCAGTGCCACGGCAGGGCAGAAGCTCGCCCAGTGGGTCGACGACGGTGCCACCGACAAGCAGTGGACCCTCGTCCCCTCGACCGACGGCTACTACAAGATCCGGTCCGTCCGCGGCACGAGCCTGTTCATGACCGGGGCGACGCAGAACGGTTCCGTCGATCTAGAAGCATCGATCGACGCGTCCGGCAATCCCTCGGCGGACGACGCGCAGGAGTGGCAGCTCGTCCAGGATCCGCTGCCGACGGATACGAACTTCACACTGAAGGGTGCCAACTCCGGCCGCTGTCTCGACGTGCCGAACGGCCTGACAGGCGTACAGGTGCAGATCTACGACTGCTCCGGGAACGCGAACCAGACCATCACACAGACCGCCGCCGGCGAACTCCGCGTCGCCGGCAAGTGCCTCGCCGCGGACGCTGACGGGACCACCCCGGGTACCAGGCTCATCCTGTGGTCCTGCAACGGGAAGTCCAGCCAGAAGTGGTGGTTCCGTCTGGACGGATCCGTGATCAACCGCTCCAACGGCCACGCTCTCGACGTCACGAACTCGGCGACGGCCAACGGATCGAAGGTGCAGCTGTGGACGGCTCTCGGCAACGCCACCCAGAGGTGGAGCCGGGGATAGTACGCAACCAGCGGGGTGTGGCCGCGACGGTGCGGCCGCACCCCGGGTGAACGGGGTGTGATCGAAGCCGTCCTGCTCTCCCTCGAGGGTCCCAGTGGGCTTGACCGATGCGGGTGCCTTGCATCCGGGTATTTCGGTCCGTTAGCTTGCGGCGGAGTTTCCAGTGACAGCTCAAAGGCGAGGCGCACGGGTGACAGGTCGGGGCAGGACGCGCGAGGATGCGCAATACGGGTTGCTGACCAGCATCGCCGGCGAGGCGGGGGTGTCGCTCAGCACCGTGTCCAAGGTGGTGCACCGGCGTCAGGATGTCGGTGCGGCGACGCGCGCCCGGGTCGAGGAACTGCTCGCGCGGCACGGGTACGTTCGTCCGGGAGAGCCTGATCCCGGCGTGCCCCGGCAGATCATCGCGGTGTTCCGTGACCTGTCAGGCCCGTACACGTTGGAAGTCGTCCGTGGGATCGTGGACGCGGCGGACGCGCTGGGCGTGGACGTGGTGACCGGGACGACCGGTCGTCGTTCGATCTCCCAGTGGCTGGAGGAGTGTGTCGCGCTCGACGCGGTCGGACTGATCTTCGTGATCTCGATGCTGGCCGAGGACGACCAGCGCCGCATCGTCGAGCAGCGGCTGCCGGTCGTGCTGATCGACCCGCTCAGCGCGCCGAGCCACGACATCCCGAGCATCGGCGTGACGAACTGGAACGGGGCCCGGGAAGCGGTGCAGCACCTGCTGGGACTCGGGCACATTCGGATCGGGATGGTCGCGGGACGATCGCACTCGCTGGCCGGGGCGGCGCGGCTCCACGGCTACCGGGCCGCGCTGGAGGAGGCAGGGCTCGCGTACGACCCTACGATCGTGCGCTCGACCGATTTCGACTTCGGGGAGGCGCTGCTCGCCACCCTGCAGATCCTGCGCTCCGATGACCGGCCCACGGCCGTTTTCGCGGCGAGTGACGCGCAGGCGCTCGGTGTCCTGGAGGCTGCCCGTCAGCACGGGCTCCGAGTCCCCGAGGACCTTGCGGTCATGTCCTTCGACGACACCCTCGTGGCGGCCATGGCCTGCCCGCCGCTGAGCGCTGTTCGCCAGCCCTTCGAGGAACTGGGCCACGAAGCCACCCGGGTTCTCGTTCACATGGCCGAGGGACGGCCGCCCGCGTCGTCGCGGATCGAACTGGCGACGGAACTCGTGCTGCGTACCTCGACGTCGGTGCGCCGCCCGGTCGGTACGGAGTGAGGGCCTGCCTCCGTCACGACGCGGAGCAGGCCGAAGTCGCGCGGTTGCCGTGTCCGGCGCCGGCCTGCTTCTGATCCACCGACCAGCAGTGGTGCATTGGCCGGATCGGCTCGACCGGCGCTGCCGAGAGGTGGCGTCCGGCGAGAGCCCGCCCCTCAGGTGTCAGACGAGCGTGACGGACACGGTGGTGGGGGCGTTTGGCAGGAGGTGCACAAGCTGCCGCCGGTCCGCGGCACCACGGCATACAAGGGTGACGTCCCGCTCGACCGGCGACGTGAGAACCACCCGGGCAAAGCCCTCCGGCACGTCCCACGTCAGCTCGTCGACGCTCACCCCGGCGCGCGTGGCGATGCCGCGCAGACTGCCGGAGCCCCACTCCGGTGGCAGGGCGGGCAGGAGTTCCACGATCCCGGGACGGGAGTCGAGCAGCATCTCCACGACCACGGCCGGCAGACAGTGGGCGGCGTCCGCGTTGTAGATCTCCAGATCGGGGTTGTGCGAGGTCATCAGCGACCGGAAGACCATGTTCCGGCCCACGATCTTGAGGACGTTCTCCCTCGCCGTCCCGCTGTCCTTCAAGCGTGCGGCGACCAGGGCGCGGTGCAGGCTGCCGTGCGCGGAGAGGTTCTCGTCCCTACGTCGCAGCAGGGCCTCGCGAGCGGCGGCAGCCAGGTCAGGGGTGTCGTCCGGGGTGATGTCGTGCAGCGGCCACACCGGGTAGAGATGGCTGACGTGCCGGTGGTCGCCCGCGGTCTCCAGTCCGGGCCACGCCCACTCGGCGAGCGCCCCCCGGTCGTCGATGCGATACGGCGGCAGCCGTGCGGCCAGCGCGCGCCAGCGGTCGGTCGCAGCCTCCTCGATGCCGAGGTGGGTACAGACGTCGGCGGCGGTGGTGAGGGCGTGCCGGGCCGCGGCCAGGTCCATGGTGGCGTTCACCCCGCACATGCCCCGCCCATCGCGAGGGCCGACCTCGGGGGAGTAGGAGGGGACCAGGACGACGTGCCCGTCACTGTCCTCGCGGATGAGGAAGTCCTCGAAGAAGACGGCGGCCTCGACGAGCCAGGGGGCGAGGGTACGGGCGAGGAAGCCGTCGTCTCCGGTCGCCTGCCAGTACTCGTGCAGGGGGAACAGCAGCCAGTCCGCGCCCGCCAGCCACATGGTCCAGGGCCAGTTGTCGTTCAGGTGGAAGAGCAGCCCGTGTTCGCCGTCGGTCCGGCTGGGGGCGAGGACCCCTCGGGTGCCGTGGATCGTGCGGGCGTTGGTGCGCCAGTCGTCGATCTGCCCCCGGATCAGCGCGGCGTAGGGCGCGATGAGTTCGGGCATTCCGGTGAGGACAGCCCCGGCCATCTGGAGGTTGATGTTGGCGTCGGTGGTGTAGTCGCCGGACCAGGCGGCACCCCATTCCCCCAGCCACAGGCCGGTCAGCCGGGGCGGGAGAACCCCGCTGGAGCTGAGCAGCAGGTAGCGGCCGGAGTGGAACAGCGCCTCGATCAGTGCGCCGTCCAGCGTCTTGGTGTCGGCGCGGGCGATCAGCTCACTCACGGGGAGGCCGCGGGCGCTGTCGGGCACACCCAGGTCGAGTTCGGCGCGGCCGTGGAGTTCGCCGTGGACGGGCGCATGGCGGGAGAGCAACTCGTCGTATTCGGCGGGCAGTTCAGCCAGCACCGCGCGGAGCGCGTCGATGCGGGGGAGGGGCGCCGACCGGTCCATCCGGGTCAGCAGAACAATGCGCGTCGCTCCCTCGACACGGACGGTGTCCCCCTCCGCCGTGACCTGGCCGCCGGTGACGACGGCCCGGGTCACGCCGGTGAATCCCGCCGCGCCTGGACCGGGCGGATACTCTCCCACGACCCCAAGTGACGCCTCCCTGTCCCCGGTGGCCTCGGCGGAGGTCGTGAAGGTGACCTCTGCGGGGCGGCCGGCCAGCTCGCCGGACAGCCGTATACCCAGGTCGAGCCGCGGTCCGGTGATCTCGACGACCGCGACGGCGTCCGTGCGCGACACGAACGCACGCCGCACCCAGTCCCGTTCCCCGTCGAACCAGGTGACCCTCACCTCGCCGGTGGCGAAGTCGGTGACCCGGCGGTAGTGCTCAACAGGGCCTTCACCGCCCGCCGTATCCACATGGAGCACGTGCCCCGGATGGAAGGACTGTGTCCAGGCCATCGCCCTGCCATCGGAGAACTCGCGCTGTGCCCGCTCCCGTTCCCCGGCAAGAACCAGGTCACGGACCTGCTCAAGACGGTCGGCGACGGCCGGTGGCCGCATCCCGAGGGACTCGTTGGGCAGCACGTAACGGTGGTGGTTGTGAACGATCCGCTCCCGGTGGGGATGCCCGAACACCATGATTCCGTACTCGCCGTTGCCCGAGAGGAAGGCGTCCTCCCAGCGGTCCGCAGGCTGTGTGTCGTGGATGCTGTGCACCGGCATTCCCGGCCTCCCGGAAGTAACTGCCTGAGCGGCTCGGACAGGCTGCGGGGGAGCCTACAGGGGGTGGTCGCTCCGGCCTCGAAAGACTTTCGCGCCCGTTGAGTCCCCCCATTACCGCAGGTGTACGGGGCCTTCGGTGCTCTGCGTATGTCGTTGGACAGCGCCCTCGGGGCCGCCATGGCCCCGCCGCCACTGGGTGCAGTGAGGCAGTCCTTCGGGCGGCTGGTTCAGGAGGCCACGTGTGTCCTGCCGAACCTCGCCGAAGGCAGGCCCCCGCGTCGTACGCGCAGGGCGCCCGCGACGACGCGCATGCGCACCCGCGACGGAACTGGTCGTGCGCATGTCCACGGCGCCGCCCGAAACCGGGAATTACGGGCGGCCTTGAGCCTGGTTTCGCAAGCCCTCGGACTACGAAAGTCTTTCGGAAGTGATTTCGCTCCGATATTGCCGTGGCCGAATTGCGCCGCTTAACGTGACCGACGCCAGCTCAACCGCAGGAGCAACGGGACCGCAACACTTGCGCAACAGCACCTGACGGCCATGGCCATCGACTCAGATCCCTCAGTGCGGGCAGGCCCGGGACGGCCTGCCGGGTGCAGGGCACCCGCCACGGGGATCCTGCCGACTCGAAAGGTGTTCAACGATGAACAGAGTGTCCCGGAGATGGTTCCTCACCGCGACGACGGCGACCGCGCTGAGCGCCACCGTGGCCGGCTGTGGTTCGTCCGGCAGCTCCACGTCCTCGCTCACGGGCGACGTGGACTTCTGGACGCTGCAGGACCCGACCAACTCGGTCCAGAAGGCGGCGGTCAACACCTTCAACTCCGCCGGCGAGGGCAAGGTCAGCATGACCGTGATCGCCACGGACGGGTACAAGGACAAGCTGCGGACCGCGATGGGCTCGGCCAAGATGCCCGGACTGTTCTTCAGCTGGGGTGGCGGCAGCCTGAACGACTACGTCACGGCCGGCAAGCTGGTCACGCTGGACACGGCCCTGGAGTCGCACTTCCTGCCGTCGGCCCTGGCCGCGGGCAAGGTCGGCGGCAAGCTCGTGGGCATCCCCTGTCGGGGCACCCAGCCGGTGTTCCTCTTCTACAACAAGAAGGTCTTCGCCGACGCCGGCGTCGAGCCGCCGAAGACCTACGCCGAGCTGCAGAACCTGGTCAAGGTCTTCAAGGGCAAGGGGGTCACGCCCTTCGCGCTCGCCGGCAACGCCAGCTCCTCGTGGACCGAGCTGATGTGGGTCGAGTACCTCCTCGACCGCCTCGCGGGGCCGGAGCTGTTCGACAAGATCCAGGGCGGCGACTGGTCGCAGTGGAAGGACCCCGCCGTCCTCAGGACCGCGCAGATGATCAAGGAGCTGGTGGACAGCGGCGCGTTCGGCAAGAAGTTCGGATCGGTCAACTACGGCGCCGGCGGCACCTCCACGCTGCTCAACAAGGGCAAGGCGGCGATGGTGCTGATGGGCTCGTGGGAGTACGCGACCCAGCAGAGCGAGGCCCCCGACTTCGCGAAGAACGACCTGGGGTACGTGGCTTTCCCGGTCGTGGAAGGAGGCAAGGGCGATGCGGGCAACGTGGTGGGCAACCCCACGAACTACCTCTCGGTGACCACCTCCGCCGCCAAGCAGACCGCGTCGGACTTCCTGAAGACCACGTACAGCGACAGCTACGTGCAGGGACTGGTCGAGAAGGGTGAGGTGCCGGTCACCTCCAACGCCGCGCAGTACCTCACCAAGGCGGCCGACCCGGCGTACGCCAAGTTCCAGTACGACCTGGTGCAGAAGGCTCCCTCCTTCACCCAGTCGTGGGACCAGGCGCTCGGCCTCACCCTCGGTACGCCGCTGCTTACCGAGATCCAGAAGCTGTTCAATGGCCAGAGCTCGCCGGAGCAGTTCGTCAGCGCGGTTCTCGCGATCAAGAAGTAGGAAGGCGCGTCCACGTGGTCTCCGCAACGACTTCGCGGCCCGTGCGTAAGCAACGGGTTCGTGACAGGGACGCTCCACCCACCCTGGAGCGTCCCGGCGTGGCCTGGGCGGTTCCCGGGCTGCTGTTCTTCCTCGTCTTCGCCGTCGCGCCAATGGTGGGCGTGCTGTACCTCTCCTTCACGCACTGGGACGGCCTGAGCACACCGCAGTTCACCGGCACGGAGAACTGGTCGCGGTTCTTCGGCGACAGCCAGGTCTGGCAGTCCACCCTGGTCACGGGGGTCCTGCTGGTCGGGAACATCGTGGTGCAGGCGCCGGTCAGCATTCTGCTGGGCGTCTGGGCGGCCGGTCACCAGCGCAACCGGGCGATCCTGTCGGCGGTGTTCTTCCTGCCGCTGCTGCTGTCCACGGCGGCCACGGCCATCATGTGGCGCCAACTGCTGGACCCGAACTTCGGCCTGCCGGCCAAAACCGAATGGCTGTTCGGGAGTAATCCGATGGGTACCCAGCAGGGTGCGATCGCCTGCCTGGTCCTCGTGACCACCTGGCAGTTCGTCCCCTTCCACAGCCTGCTCTACCAGGGCGCAGCCCGGGCCGTCCCGCACACGCTCTACCAGGCGGCCGCGATCGACGGTGCGGGGCGGGTCAGGCAGTTCGTCCACATCACGCTGCCGCAGCTACGCAACACGATGATCACTTCGACCATCTTCATGGTCGTCGGCGGTCTCACGGCCTTCGACATCGTTCTGCTGCTGACCAACGGCGGCCCCGGCACCGACACGGCGATCCTGCCGTTCTCCATGTACCAGACGGCCTTCCGGACATACGACTACGGCTACGCGAGCGCCATCGCGAGCTTCCTGCTCCTGCTCGCCACCGCGGCCTCGGTCCTCCTCACGAAGCTGAGTGGCTACGACAAGATGACGAGCACCCTGGAGGGGCTGTGAGAACCCGCCCCAACTACGTGGCCGGCGTCGCCGCGTTCGGCTGGCTCCTGATCATCGGCGTCCCGCTGTACGCGCTGGTCAACACTGCGGTGCAGCCGCAGACGACGTACACCGACAAGGGTCCCGTCTCGATCCCCGACACCGTGACACTGGAGAACTTCCGCACGGTCCTGGACAGCGGCTTCCCGGAGTACATCTGGAACACCGTCGTCGTCGCGGTGGCCACGGTCGTCATCGTGCTGGCGCTCGCGATCCCGATCAGCTACGCCGTCGTGCGCGGACGGGGCTGGATGACCACGGGCGTGTTCCGCCTCTTCCTGCTGGGCCTGGCCATCCCCTCGCAGGCGGTGATCATTCCGCTCTTCCTGATCATCAACAATCTCGGCTTCTACGACACCCTGTGGGGCATCATCCTGCCCACCGCCGCGTTCGCGCTGCCGGTGAGCGTGCTGGTTCTCAGCGGCGGTATGCGGGACATCTCCACCGAGTTGTACGAGGCGATGGCGCTGGACGGCGCGAGCCCGGCCCGGACCCTGCTGACCCTGGTCGTCCCGATGTCGAAGTCGGCCATCGCGACCACGTCCGTCTTCACGGCCCTGCAGGCGTGGAACGGCTTCCTCTTCCCGCTGATCATGACCCAGTCGAACGACAACAAGCTGGTGACGCTGGGCCTGTACAACTTCGTCTCCGAGTACGGGGCGAACGTGCCGGCCCTGCTGGCCGCGGTGCTGATGTCCGCGGTCCCCATCCTCGTCGTCTACCTCTTCGCCCGCCGGGCTCTCGTCGCGGGCCTGATGGGCGCCGGCGGCAAGTGACGGTGCCGCGCCCCGCCGGATTCGCCGGGGGGACGCCACTCGATCCGAGGCCCTGGCGCCGGCAGGCGCCGACCGGCACCTCCCCGTGACGTTGTCCGGCGCCTCCGCCTCCGCGTGACCGCCGAACCGTCTGTCCGGGCCCCTCCTGTACCGGTCGGCGGTGCTTCCTCGACCTCTCCGACCACCCGCGCGGCTCCCGCGCACCCGCAACAGAACGGATGAGACCTTGACGATCAGCGACGAGCGCCCGACGACCGGGCTGTGGAACGATCCCGCCCTGCCGGCGTCCGTTCGCGCGAGGGCCCTCCTCGACGCCATGACCGAGGCCGAGAAGGTCGCACAGCTCGGCAGCACCTGGCCCGGCCACGACGATTCCGGGGACGTGGCCCCGATGCAGGACACCTTCCGCGGCTCCGAGAGCTTCGAAGAGGCGATCGTCGACGGTCTCGGGCACCTGACCCGGGTGTTCGGCACGGCGCCGGTCGACCCGGAGACGGGCCGCAAGCGCCTGGCGGAGTTCCAGGAGCGGGTGACGGCGGCCAACCGTTTCGGCATCCCGGCCATCGCCCACGAGGAGTGCCTGACCGGGTTCACCACCTGGCAGGCCACGGTCTACCCCACACCGCTCGCCTGGGCGGCCACCTTCGATCCCGCCCTCGTCCGTCGAATGGCGGCGGCCATCGGTTCGGACATGGCAGCCGTCGGGGTCCACCAGGGTTTGTCCCCTGTCGTGGACGTCGTACGCGACTACCGCTGGGGCCGGGTGGAGGAGACGCTCGGCGAGGACCCCTACCTCGTTTCGGAACTCGGCCTGGCCTACGTGCAGGGGTTGCAGTCGGCCGGAGTCGTCGCCACCCTGAAGCACTTCGCCGGCTACTCCGCCTCCCGGGCCGCCCGCAACCACGCCCCTGCCGCGGTCGGCCCCCGCGAACTCGCCGACCTGATCCTCGTGCCGTTCGAGAAGGCTGTGGTCAAGGGCCGTGTCGGCTCGGTCATGAACGCCTACAACGACATCGACGGCGTGCCCTGCGGCGCCAGCGAGGAACTCCTGACCCGGCTGCTGCGCGAGAGCTGGGGCTTCGAGGGGACGGTGGTGTCCGACTACTGGGCGATCGCGTTCCTTGCCTCCCTGCATCACGTGGCGGCCGACATCCCGGACGCGGCACGTGCCGCGCTCCGGGCCGGGATCGACATCGAACTGCCCCACACCACCGCATACGGGGAGGCGCTCCTGGGCGACGGTGTACCCGTTGAACTCGTCGACCGCGCCGTGCTGCGGGTACTGACCCAGAAGGCCGAACTCGGCCTGCTCGACCCCGACTGGAATCCCGGGCAGTACATCGCTCCCGCGGACTTCGACTCGGCCCGAAACCGCTCCATCGCCCGCGCGCTGGCCGAGGAGTCCGTCGTCCTGCTCGACAACCCCTCGGATCTGCTACCGCTCGCGGGTGCGCGCTCCGTCGCCGTCATCGGCCCCGCGGCCGACGACGACCGGTGCCTGTTCGGCTGCTACTCGTTCCCCAACCACGTACTGCCCCACCATCCCGACACCCCACTGGGCGTCGGGGCACCCACGGTGCTCGGCGCCTTCCGGCAGGAGTTCCCTGGCGTCGAGGTGCACCACGAGACCGGTTGCCAGGTCACCGGCGACGACCGCAGCGGCATCGCCGCCGCGGTGGCTGCGGCGGCTGCGGCCGACGTGACGGTCCTCGTCGTCGGCGACCGCTCCGGCATGTTCGGGCACGGTTCCTCCGGCGAGGGCTGCGACGTCGGCGTACTCACGCTTCCGGGAGTTCAGGACGAACTGGTGAACGACGTTCTCGCCGCGGCGGAGCGAGCCGTCCTCGTCGTCGTCTCGGGCCGCCCGTACGCGATCGGCAGGCACGCCCGGAACGCGGACGCGACCGTCCAGGTGTTCTTCCCCGGCGAGGAGGGTGCGGCGGCGATCGCCGGAGTCCTCTCCGGGCGGATCAACCCCTCCGGACGCCTTCCGGTGCAGATCCCGGGTGACACGGCCGGGCAGCCGGGCACCTACCTGGCGCCCCCGCTCGCTCTCAAGAGCGACGGAGTGAGCAACATCGACCCCACGCCCGCGTTCCCGTTCGGCCACGGCCTGTCGTACACGACCTTCGCCATCGGGGACGTGCACGTGGACGAAGCCGCCGTGCCTGTCGACGCGACGATCACGGTACGAGCCGCGGTCTCCAACACCGGGGGGCGGGCGGGCACCTTCGTGCCCCAGCTCTACCTCACCGACCAGGTCGCCTCGGTCACCCGCCCCGTGCGCCAGCTCATCGGGTTCGCCCGTGTCGACCTCGCCGCCGGTGAAACCCGTGTCGTCGAGTTCCAGGTCCACACGGACATGACCAGCTTCACCGGAAGGGACCTGCGCCGGCGCGTCGAACCCGGCGGGATAACGTTCACCGTCGCCCGGTCGGCGGTCGATCCCGGCGTGCCCGTCCCGGTGACCCTGCATGGAGACGAGCGCATGGTGGACCACACCCGCACCATGACCACGCCTGTCACGGTGCTCCCGGGCTGAGGTTCGATACACCGCGGGCCATGACGACTTCGGCCCGGGATGTGCCACGTCTCCGGCCGAAGTGCCGCCCGCGCGGAGCATGGGAGGGGGCGACGGCCGTGATCAGGGTCCGGGTACCGCGTTGTGCGGCATGACGGCGCCCCGATGCTTCGGCGTCCCCGGCACACAGCGCACGGCACCTTCTTCGCGACCGGCCCGGAATCGGATGGGGCGCGGCCGGGAAGCTTGTCACCGGGGAACGCCCGCGGTTGCTGTCCGTCTCTGCTGATTCCGTGCCTCCAGCAGCTGAAGCCACATGGTATCGGTGCAGGTCATCAATGTTGGGTGGTGCCAACTGGGAATCCTGGTCACACTGTTGGTATGGAGGCCTTGAAACCGGGTGATCCGGGACTCTTCACCCCCGGTTCGGTGACCTGGCAGTTGCACGGCGACCCGATGATGTGGGTCGCCGGAATCCGCGCGCTCTACCTCCAGGCCCTGCACCCGCGAGCGGTGCGCGGAGTCATGCAGAACTCCGACTTCCGGCGCGACGCGTGGGGCCGCCTGAGGCGCATCGCGGACTTCGTGGCGACGACCACGTACGGGACCGGTGAGGTCGCGGAGGAGGCGGGGGCGCGCGTGCGGAGGATTCACACGATGCTCACAGCGGCCGACCCGGAGACGGGGGAGCGCTACCGGATCGACGAACCCGAACTGCTGCTGTGGGTGCACTGCGCGGAGATCGACTCCTATCTGCACGTCCTGCGGCACTCGGGGTTCCGCCTCACCGACGCGCGGGCCGACCGCTATATCCACGAACAGCGGGTCAGCGCACGGCTGGTGGGACTCGACCCCGAGGACGTACCCGCGGACCGGGCCCAACTCGCCCGCTACTTCGAGAAGGTGCTGCCCGAGCTGGCGGCGGGACCGGAGGCGCGTGACGTGGACGACTTCCTGATGCGCCCGCCGACGCACCCCCTGCTCGTACCGGCGCGCGCCGTGCTGTGGCGGCGCGTGGCAGGACTCGCGTACGCCGCCCTGCCGCCGTACGCCCACGAGTTGTACGGCAGACCGGCCCCGTCGCCCGCCGCGGTGAATCGGCGCCTGCGTGTCACGGGCACCATGCTGCGCTGTGTTCCCGCACGTCTGCGCTGGCAACTTCCGCCAAAACACATTCTGCGCGCCATGTCACGACTCGGCCCCGGCTCGCGCCCCGCGCCGTACAAAGCCGACAGATAACTCGCCATACTGGACGGGCCGGGGAGGGCGCGGGGCGAGCATCGACGGGGGCGGTCGCGGGAGATGGCGGAGACGAGGCTGATCCAGGGCCGGTACCGGTTGCTCGATCTCATCGGGCGCGGCGGTATGGGCGAGGTGTGGCGTGCCCGGGACGAGTCGCTGGGCCGGCAGGTGGCGGTCAAGTGCCTCAAGCCCCTGGGCCCGCACCACGATCAGTCCTTCACCGGGGTGCTGCGGGAGCGGTTCCGGCGCGAGGCCCGGGTGGCCGCCGCGCTCCAGCACCGCGGGGTGACGGTCGTCCATGACTTCGGCGAGTCCGACGGCGTGCTCTATCTGGTGATGGAGCTGCTGGAAGGGCGCAACCTCAGCCAGCTCCTGGAGGACAACAAGCAGCACCCGCTGCCGGTCGCCGACGTGGTCGATGTCGCCGACCAGGTGTCGGCGGCCCTCGCCTACACCCATCAACAGGGCATCGTGCACCGCGACCTGAAGCCCGCGAACATCATGCGGCTCACCGACGGCACGGTGAAGATCTGCGACTTCGGCATCGCGCGCCTCGGCCACGACATCGGGTTCACCTCGCGGCTGACCGGCACCGGCATCGCGATGGGCACCCCGCACTACATGTCGCCCGAGCAGATCAGCGGCACCGAGGTCGACCAGCGCAGCGACCTGTACTCCTTCGGATGCGTGCTCTACGAGATCGCCACCGGGGCGCCGCCGTTCGACCTCGACGACGCGTGGGCGGTCCTCGTCGGCCACCGGGACACACCTCCGGAACCGCCGCGCCGCCACCGGGCCGAACTCCCCGAGTACTTCGAGAAGATCATCTTGGATCTGCTCGTCAAGGAACCCGAGGGGCGCCCGCAGGACGCCCGCGAACTCGGCCGCCGCATCAGCGCGGGCCGCACCACCCCGATGTACGTGCCGACGGTGGTGACGCCCGCCCTGGTGCGGTCGGGCCCGGATCAGAGGCTGTTGGCTCCCTCGGTCCAGTCGCGTCCCGGACAGCCGCCGTCCCGCGAGGCACGGCTGCCCTCCTGGACCCACGGCATGACCACGGGCCACAAGGCGACCGGCGCCGGACTGCGCGTCACACCGCCCGACGCCTCCGCGGGCCTCACCGGCGAGTGGATCGCGCGTCCGTCGACCGCGGTGGGACGGGTGCCCGAGCGCGTCGAACGCCCCACCCCCGCACCGGAGGTGCTCACCGCCCTGGCGGGACGGCACAACGCGGGACTCAGCCTCGGTCGGCTCGGCCGGTGGACCGAGGCGGGCGAGGTGCACCGCGCGGTCACCGCCGAGCGCCAGCACGTTCTGGGGCCCGACCATCCCGACACACTGGCCAGCCGTTACGAGGTCGGCTTCACCCTCAGCCGCACCGGACGCCCCGCCGAGGCCCTGCGCGAGTACGCGCACGTCGCCCAGACCAGGGAACGGGTACTCGGCCCCGAGCACGCCGACACACTCGCCGCACGGCAGGAGATGGCGTACGTGCTCGGGCAGCTCGGCCGCCATTTCGAGGCCCACCAGGCCTATACGTCCGTACTCGCCGCCCGGGAGCGCGCCATGGGCCCCGAGCACCCGGACACCCTGCGCTGCCGCCACAACCTCGCCTTCAACCTGAGCAGACTCGGCCGCCTGGAGGATTCGTACCGCATGGCGAGCGAGGTGGCGTCCGTCCGTGCCCGGGTGCTCGGCGCGACGCACCCCGACACGCTCGTCACGCGGTACGAAGTCGCCTACGCGCTCGGCCAGTTGGGGCGGTGGCCCGAAGCGCTGCACACCTACCGCGAGGTGGCCGAGGCCCGTGCGCAGGCACTGGGCCCCGATCATCCGGACACCCTCGCCGCCCGTTACGAGGTCGGCATCAGCCTCGGCCGCCTCGGCCGCAGCGCGCAGGCCCTGGACCTGTACCGCGACCTGATCGACGACCGCGTCCGGGTGCACGGCCCCGCGCACCCCGAGACCCTGCGCGCCCGGCACGGCCTGGGCGTCAACCTCGGCCGCATGGGCCGTTGGGAGGAGGCCCTCGCGGAGTCCCGCGACGTGTGCGCCATCCGGGAGCGCGTCCTGGGCGCGGACCACCCGGACACCCTGGTGAGCCGCCGCGAGGTCGCCGTCGGCCTCGGCTGGCTCGGCCGCTGGGCCGACGCCCTCACCGAGTACCGCGGCGTCGCCTCCGCCCGCGAACGCGTCCTGGGCGCCGACCACCCCGACGCCCTCGCCAGCCGCAACGACGAGGCCCACTGCCTGGAACAGCTGGGGCACGGCCAGGAGGCGGTGGAGCTGTACCGGAGGGTGGCGGCCCTGCGCCAGCAGCGGGCGTCCGGGGGACACTGAACGGCGCCGGACACGTACGCGCCCATACGGGCGCCCGCCGCCTGCCGCGTACCCCTGGCCGTCGTAGATCATCGCGTGCTACCAAGAAGCATGCCTGCACTCGAGGGATACGACGCCGTGATCGTCGGCGGGGGCCACAACGGACTCGTCGCCGCCGCCTACCTGGCCAGGGCCGGGCGGTCGGTGCTGGTGCTGGAGCGGCTGCGGACGACCGGCGGCGCCGCGGTGTCCACGCGGCCGTTCGCCGGGGTCGACGCGCGCCTGTCGCGCTACTCGTACCTGGTCAGCCTGCTGCCCCGGAAGATCGTGCGGGATCTGGGGCTGGACTTCCGGGTACGCGGGCGCACCGTCTCCTCGTACACACCCGTGGAGCGGGACGGGAAGCCGACCGGGCTGCTCGTCGGCGGCGGCGAACGGCGCACCCGCGAGGCGTTCGCGCGGCTGACCGGGTCGGACAGCGAGTACGCGGCGTGGCGGCGGTTCTACGGCATGACGGGCCGCGTCGCGCAGCGGGTGTTCCCCACGCTCACGGAGCCGTTGCCCACCCGCGAGGAGCTGCGCGGGCGGGTCGACGACGAGGAGGCGTGGCGGGTGCTCTTCGAGGAGCCGGTCGGCGTCGCGGTCGAGGAGTACTTCGCGGACGACCTGGTACGCGGTGTCGTCCTCACCGACGCCCTCATCGGGACCTTCGCGGACGCCCACGACCCCTCCCTGCGTCAGAACCGCTGCTTCCTCTACCACGTGATCGGCGGCGGCACCGGCGCCTGGGACGTGCCGGTCGGCGGCATGGGCGCGCTGACGGACGCGATCGCCACCGCGGCACGCAACGCGGGCGTCGTGATCGCCACCGGTCACGAGGCGGTGCGGATCGAGACGGACGGCCGGGCCGCCGAGGTCACCTACCGCAGCGCGGACGGCGAGGGCGTCGTCGCGACCCGGCACGTCCTGGTGAACGCCTCGCCGCAGGAGCTCGCCCGCCTCACCGGTGACGAACCGCCCACCCCCGCCGAGGGCGCCCAGCTCAAGGTGAACATGCTTCTGAAGCGGCTGCCGAGGCTTCGCGACACCTCCGTCGACCCTCGCGAGGCGTTCTCCGGGACCTTCCACATCGCCGAGGGATACGAGCAGCTGGCCACCGCCCACGCGCAGGCCTCGGCCGGCGAACTGCCCGCCGCCCCGCCCTCCGAGATCTACTGCCACTCACTCACCGACCCGAGCATCCTCGGACGGGACCTGGTCGAGCAGGGATACCAGACCCTCACGCTCTTCGGGCTGCACACGCCGGCCCGGCTCTTCGAACGGGACCACGACGCCGTACGCGACGAGCTGCTCAAGTCGACCGTGGCGCAGCTCGACGCCCACCTCGCCGAGCCGCTGGTGAGCTGCCTGGCCATCGACGCCGACGGCCGCCCCTGCATCGAGGCGAAGACCCCGCTCGACCTGGAACGCGACCTGCGGCTGCCCGGTGGCAACATCTTCCACCGCGACCTCGCCTTCCCGTACACGCAGGAGGGCACGGGCCGCTGGGGCGTGGAGACCCGCCATCCGAACGTCATGCTGTGCGGGGCGGGCGCGGTGCGCGGCGGCGGGGTGAGCGGGGTCCCCGGGCACAACGCGGCGATGGCCGTGCTGGAGGATCGGGACCCCGGACACCTTCGCTAGCCGGCACGCGGAGGCCGGTGGCGGTGCCTCAGTCGCCGGACTCCGCCCAGCCCACGGCCTCGATCCGGGCGGCGTCCGCGGGCCGTGCCTCGTCGAAGAGGACCCGGCCGGCGGACTCGACGCGGAGCGTGTCGACGTACGCGCCGCGACCGACGTACAGCCGGTCGGTCGTGTACCGCCAGCGTGCGGTGAGCTGCCGCGCCTGGGGCAGGTCGGCGGTGAGCCGGTGCCAGACCCGCCCCGACCAACCGGTGACCGTGCCGGTGGGGTGTTCCAGTGGTTCACCGCCGTGCGGGGCCGCGGTCGTGAAGGGCACCGGCTGCCAGGTCGTACCGCCGTCGGCGGAGGTCTCCAAGCAGAGAAGGTCCGACTGGGGCTCGGTGTCCCACCACAGGGCGCAGCGCAGGCGCGCCGGACGGGTGCCGGTGTCGAGTGCGGGCAGGGCCAGCGTGGCCGTCGTGGTGCTCGCCGTCCCGGAGAACCAGGACGTGCGGCCACGGGCGGGGCGTACCGGTACGGCGCGCGCCAGACTGTTCGCCGCGGCGACCCGGGGAGCGGAGCCGGATCGCCAACCGCGGTAGGGGTGAACGGAGTTGCCGAGGACGATCAGGAAGGAGTCGGTCGTCGGGTCGAGGACGATCGAGGTGCCGGTGAAGCCGGTGTGGCCCGCGGTGTGCGGGGTGGCCATCGCGCCCATGTACCAGTGCTGGTAGAGCTCGAAACCGAGGCCGTGCTCGTCGCCGGGGAACGCGGTGTTGAAGTCGGTGAACATCAGGTCCACCGTCTTCGGCTCCAGGATGCGCGCCCTGCCGTACGCACCGCCGTTGAGCAGCGTACGGCCGAGGATCGCCAGGTCCCAGGCGCAGGAGAACACGCCCGCGTGGCCGGCCACCCCGCCCAGCGAGTACGCGTTCTCGTCGTGCACCTCGCCCCAGACCAGTCCCCGGTTCAGCCCCGACCAGGGCAGCCGGGCGTCCTCGGTGGCGGCGATCCTCGGTTTCCAGGAGGCGGGCGGGTTGTAGCGGGTGCGGTGCATGCCGAGCGGGGCGGTGATCTCGTCGCGGAGGAGGGTGTCGAGGGTGCGGCCCGTGATCCTCTCCAGGACGAGCTGGAGCGAGATCAGGTTCAGGTCCGAGTACAGGTACTTGGTGCCTGGTGGGTTGAGCGGCGCCTCGTTCCAGATGAGTTGGAGCTTCCCCTCGTGGGTGGGCGCGCTGTAGAGCGGGATCCAGGCGCGGAAACCCGATGTGTGGGTGAGGAGTTGACGGATCGTGATGTCCTGCTTGCCTCCGCCCGCGAACTCCGGGAGATACGAGGCGACCGTCGCCGCCAGCTCCAGCGTGCCGCGCTCGATCTGCTGCACCGCCAGGATCGACGTGAAAAGCTTCGACACGGAGGCGAGGTCGTACACGGTGTCCTTGGCCGCCGCGATCCGCTGAGCGGCGGGGAACTCGACTCCGGTGTCGGTCTTCTCGTCGTAGGCCGCATATCGCACCGCCATGCCGATCGGCTGATGCAGGGCGACGGTTCCGCCACGTCCGGCGAGGAGTACGGCGCCCGCGTACCAGGGGTGGGCGGGGGAGGGGCCGAGGAACGCCTCGGCGTCGACCACGAGTTGCCGTAGCCGGTCCGGGAGCAGTCCTGCCCGCTCGGCCGATCCGTGCCGCAGGGTCGGCCGCCCGCCGCCGTCCTGCGCGGCTGCCGCTGCGGGCCCTGCGGGGAAGGGGGCGATGGCCAGGGCGCCGCCCAAGGCCAGTACCCGTCTGCCCACTTGACGACGGGTCGGCCCGCCCGCCGAATTGCCCACTGCTTCTTCGGTCATCGAGGAGTCTCCCGCCGCGCCGCCTGAAAGTATCTTTCCGGATTCGCCGTGCGGGGTGAAACTTTCCTGTCAGGTCAAGGGTGTGTCAACCATGGCAGGCGGTTCCAGGAAATCTGACGGAGCATCAGAAAAGGTCTTCCCTCGTCCGGAGGACTGCGGCATCCTGCGGCCATGCAGACGGAGCTGAGCAACAGACTGGGAGTCGAGCACGCCGTCTTCGGCTTCACACCGTTCCCCGCCGTCGCCGCGGCCATCAGCCGGGCGGGCGGATTCGGCGTCCTCGGCGCGGTCCGCTACACCGCCCCCGAGGACCTGAGACGCGACCTCGACTGGATGGAGGCGAACGTCGACGGCAGGCCCTACGGCCTGGACGTCGTCATGCCGGCCAAGAAGGTCGAGGCTCCGGGAGACCGGACACTGACCGAGGCCGACGTCGAGGCGATGATCCCCGAGGGGCACCGGCAGTACGTCAGGGACACCCTGGCCAAGTACGGCGTGGCCGACCTCGACGAGGGAGAGGCGTCCGGCTGGCGCATCACGGGCTGGATGGAGCAGGTCGCCCGCAACCAGCTCGACGTCGCCTTCGACTACCCGATCAAACTGCTGGCCAACGCGCTCGGGTCGCCGCCCGTCGACGTCGTCGAGCGCGCCCACCAGCGCGGGGTGCTCGTCGCCGCCCTCGCGGGAAGCGCCCGGCACGCCCGCAAGCACGCCGAGGCAGGCATCGACATCGTCGTCGCGCAGGGCTACGAGGCGGGCGGTCACACCGGGGAGATCGCCTCGATGGTGCTCACGCCCGAAGTCGTGGAAGCCGTCGACCCGTTGCCCGTCCTCGCGGCGGGCGGCATCGGCAGCGGACAGCAGGTGGCCGCCGCGCTCAGCCTCGGCGCGCAAGGCGTGTGGCTCGGCTCCATATGGCTGACCGTGACAGAGGCCGAGATGCACTCGCGCGCCGTCACCCGGAAGCTGCTGGCCGCGGGATCCGGCGACACGGTCCGCTCACGCGCCCTGACCGGGAAACCGGCCAGGCAACTGCGCACCGAGTGGACCGACGCCTGGGACGACCCGAACGGGCCCGGCACGCTGCCCATGCCGTTGCAGGGACTCCTGGTGGCCGAGGCGCTCTCCCGGATCCAGAAGCACGAGGTCGAGCCGTTGCTCGGCACGCCGGTCGGCCAGATCGTCGGCCGGATGAACAGCGAACGCGGCGTCCAGGAGGTCTTCGACGACCTGACCCGGGGCTTCGAGCACGCCGTCGACCGGATCAACCGCATAGCGGGAAGGAGCGACCAGTCATGAGCACGGTTGCCGGCACGCCGCCGAACGGCTTCTGGGCCCAGGCCGCGGCGGACCCTGGGCGTACGGTCCTCATCACGCCGGACGGAGAGGAGTGGAGCGCAGGCCGGCTGCACGCCTCGGCCAACCGACTCGTCCACGGACTGCGCGCCGCGGGCCTCGCACGCGGAGACGCCTTCGCGGTCGTCCTGCCCAACAGCGTCGAGTTCCTCGTCGCCTTCCTCGCCGCCTCACAGGCCGGCTTCTACCTCGTCCCCGTCAACCACCACCTGGTCGGCCCCGAGATCGCCTGGATCGTCTCAGACTCGGGCGCCAAGGTGCTCATCGCGCACGAACGGTTCGCGGATTCCGCCCGCCAGGCCGCCGACGAGGCCGGGCTCCCGGCCACCCACCGCTACGCCGTCGGCCCGGCCGAGGGCTTCCGGCCGTACACCGAACTCCTGGACGGACAAGCCGAGTCGGCGCCCGAGGACCGCACCCTCGGCTGGGTCATGAACTACACCTCGGGCACCACAGGCCGCCCGCGCGGAATCCGGCGCCCGCTGCCCGGGAAGCTCCCCGAGGAGACGTATCTCGGCGGCTTTCTCGGCATCTTCGGTATCAAGCCGTTCGACGACAACGTGCACCTCGTCTGCTCGCCGCTGTACCACACCGCCGTCCTCCAGTTCGCGGGTGCTTCCCTGCACATCGGCCACCGCCTGGTACTGATGGACAAGTGGACGCCCGAGGAGATGCTCCGGGTCATCGACACCCACAGGTGCACGCACACCCATATGGTGCCGACCCAGTTCCACCGGCTGCTGGCACTTCCCGACGAGGTGAGAGCCCGCTACGACGTGTCCTCCATGCGGCACGCGATCCATGGCGCGGCCCCGTGCCCGGACCATGTGAAGCGGGCGATGATCGAGTGGTGGGGTGAGTGCGTCGAGGAGTACTACGCGGCCAGTGAGGGCGGCGGGGCCTTCGCGACCGCCGAGGACTGGCTGAAGAAGCCCGGCACGGTCGGCAAGGCCTGGCCGATCAGCGAACTCGCCGTCTTCGACGACGACGGCAACCGGCTGCCGCCCGGTGAACTCGGCACCGTCTACATGAAGATGAGCACCGGCGGATTCTCGTACCACAAGGACGAGACCAAGACGAAGAAGAACCGCATCGGCGACTTCTTCACCGTCGGCGACCTCGGTCTCCTCGACGAGGACGGCTACCTCTTCCTCCGCGACCGCAAGATCGACATGATCATCTCGGGCGGCGCCAACATCTACCCGGCCGAGATCGAGGCCGCGCTGCTCACCCACCCCGCCGTCGCCGACGCGGCCGCCTTCGGCATCCCGCACGACGACTGGGGCGAGCAGGTCAAGGCCGTGGTGGAACCCGCCCCCGGACACGAACCGGACGCCGCCCTCGCCACGGCCATCCTCGACCACTGCGAACGGCAGCTCGCCGGCTACAAGCGCCCCAAGAGCGTCGACTTCATCGAGACGATGCCCCGCGATCCGAACGGCAAGCTCTACAAGCGGAGGCTGCGCGACCCGTACTGGGAGGGGCGGACCCGGGTGGTGTGACGGCGACCGGAGCCGCGATGTGCGACCGCGGTCGTGGTCCTCTGCGGGCGTCAGGGCGTCGATGAGCTCGCTGAGCTTTTGGCGGGTCGTCCCGGTCAGTTCTGGGTCCTGGAGCGAATGCCGCGTGAGGCGGGGCGGACTGCTCACCGGGGGCCGGTCTGCTTCTGCCAGGCCCGCTTGGGCACCTTGGCGGCCAGGGCATCCGCTCGGAACTTCCCGGCCGTGGTGGTGACTTCGTGGCAGCAGGCGACGGCGAGCACGTAGGCGACCCCGCGCTCTTCCAGCGCGGACCGCAGTTTCGGGTTGCCGCCGTAGACCTCGTCCCCCGCCACCCAGTCCGCGCGGTGCCCGGCTTCAGGGAACCAGCCGATCATGCGGGCGGCCAGCTCCGGCCTGGTCGCGAAGACGGTGTCCTCGTCCAGGCCCGCAGCCCGGCAGCGGTCCGGGTCGCATGTCCACGAGCGCGGAATGTACAGCTCGCGGTCCACTGCCGCGTGTCCGCGGCGGCCCGCGTAGACGAGATGGACGGCGACCTGGGAATTCTCAATCCTGCCGGTGGCGCCAGTGTACTGGCGCTGCACCCGACGGTGTGCGTGCCCTTCTTCACGTCCCCGGTCTCGTCGACGACCAGGACCGCATCTGGGTCGTGCAGATGCTCCACCACGTACTCCCGTACGTCATCGCGTACCGCATCGGCATCTCCACCTGGCCCGGCCCAGCAGGTGCTGCATGCCATCAGGACTTGCCTCCCCGGCCCACTCGGAGATCGTCCAGCAGTTCTTCCGCGGCAGGTCTGCCAGCAGCCCGTGCCCGAAGTCTCGTGCCCGAAGTCTCGTGCCCGAAGTCCCGCGCCCGAAGGCGTGGTTCGACCCGCGCGAACCTCGCCGCCATCCGGCCCATCAGACCCTCGACCGCCTCCTGCCACCGGGCAGGGTCTACGCTGTGAGCTGCGGCCACCACATGATCTTCGTTTGTCCACACAGCTCACGATGATCATCGGTGGCCACAGCCGCCTTTATCGTCGGCCCTGACCAGCCAACATTACGATCTGTGCCTGGAGTAGGCGGCGGTCGAAGGGGCGACGCAGGCGCGCCGTCCCGTATCAGGAGGACATATGCGACGTGGCGAAGTCTGGTGGGCAGACCTCGACGAGCAGCGGGCAGTCGTACTGCTGTCGGGAGAAGAGGCGTCCGGTTTCTTGGCGATGCAGGTCGTCGCTCCCGCGGGCACCGATATCGGCGGCGTGGCCGTTGAGGTGGCAGTAGGTGCCCCCGAAGGACTGCCTCTCGAAGGCGTCCTGAGAGTCGCACTTCCACGTCCCGACCTCATCCCTTGCAATTGGCTGGTCACCCTGGCCAGGGAAGACCTGATCGGGCAGGCGGGCGTCCTGCCGTCCGCGAAGCTCAGCGAGATCGAGGACGCCCTTCGTCTCGGTGGACTCAAGTAGGCAGAGGGATGGACGCCGCCGATGGCGCGGCCGGTCTCGTCGAGATGGTCAATGGTGGCTACGCCATATCAGCGGCGCCCCCACTCACAAGATCACGATCTACGGCTGGAGTACTAGGCCGTGTTGCGAAAGTGGATCAAGGGGCTCGTTCGGTGTCTGGTACGGGTCGTGTGATGCTGGCGCAATGACTGATCAACGCGAGGTTGTCATCGTCCGCTGGCCAGGTCAGGGCCCTTCCGTGGATCGGTTGGCCGAGTTGCTGGCGGCCTACCATCTGCGGACGGAGGCAGAGAAGGGCGAGGCCGTTGCCGATGTGGACGGGTTGCCGGACCGCTACCGGGCAGAAATCTTGGACCCGCGGGCCGCGTTCGCCGACGATGTCGTGCTGATGGCTCTGAGCGGCGACACAGCCGTGGGCTGCCTGGTGGTGACCGCCCCCGTCGGCGGCCGGTCAGAGGTCAAGAGGCTCTGGACAGACCCGGCATTCCGGAGCCGGGGCATCGCGTCCGCCCTGGTCGGCGCCGCGCTTGCGCATTCCGCGGAAAGCGGCGTCAGCATGGTACGGCTGTCGGTATGGAAGTGGCGGGCAGATGCCATCGCCCTGTACGAACGGCTCGGTTTCACCGTCGCCGAGTCGTGGGAGGAACGGGATCAGCTGGTGTGCATGGAGCGTGCCGTGTGAGGGGTCACAGCCACTCCTTGATGGCTGCGACCAGCACGGTTGCCTCGTATCGGACGGCGAGCTTGTCGTATCTCGTAGCCACAGCCCGGTGACGCTTGAGGCGATTGATGCCGCACTCCACCGCGTGGCGCTCTTTGTAGTCGGCCTTGTCGAACTTCGGCGGCCGACCGCCGCGCGAGCCGCGCTTCTTACGGTTGCGGACCTGGTCGGCCTTCTCCGGAATCGTGCAGCGGATGCCACGCCGGCGCAGGTAGGCGCGGTTCACGCGTGGCCCGTACGCCTTGTCAGCGCGGACCTTGTCCGGCCGGGTGCGCGGCCGGCCCAGGCCGAGGCGAAGCACCCGGATGGCCTCCAGAACCGGCTGGAACTGCGGGCTGTCGTGCCGCTGGCCCGCCGTGACCAGCAGCGACAACGGCTTCTGTCCCTGCTCAATCGCCAAATGCAGCTTCGTGGTCAGCCCGCCGCGCGAGCGCCCCAGGCCATGGTCGTCGGGCTCGGTCTCGACGCCACCAGGAGGCTCCTTCTGCGCGGCCCCTTTTTACGGGCCCCGGCAGCATGCTGGTGGGCCCGCGCGATCGTGGAGTCCACGCTGACCTCCCAGGTGATCAGGCCCTTCGCGTCGGCCGCGGCCTGCAGCTGTACAAAGATCTACTTCCAGGTGCCGTCCCGCTGCCAGCGCCGGAACAGGTCGTAGGCCCGGTCCCACGGCCCGTACCGCTCCGGCACGTCGCGCCACGGCGCACCGGCCCTGGTCCGCCACCGTATGCCGTCGATCAGCTGCCGCCGCGTCCACGTCTGCGGACGGCCTGGCTTCTTGCCCGTCGGCAAAGGCGGCTCCAGCCGGGCCCACTGGCCGTTCGTCAGATCTCCACGCCGCACGAAACGTGATCATCCACGGCCTTGATCCATTTTCGCAACACGGCCTAGTGCTCCAGCAGTACTTCGTGGCCTGACCTGGGGAAACGTCGAGCGGTGGGAGTGTAGCGGGCGGGAAGTCGTCACGGACGGCTTCTGCTCGCACGCCCCTCGAAGGAGCGCCCCCGATGGAAAGGTCGCCCCAGGCCGGGGAAGCCTCGGGTCGTGATCACCGAACAGGCAGCCGAGACCTGGGACCGCGACCTGGACCACCTCTTCACCACCATCGGGCGCCACTTCGGCCGTGTCGAACCACGCCGCCGCATGCGGGACTACGGGCGCGCACTGCTCGCCCCGGTGGCCCGAAAAACAGCTCGCAACTTGCCGAACACGCCGGCCACGCCACCCCGGACGGACTGGACCGGCACCTCGAACGGCCGGACTCGAAGTGCTCCTCGAAGCTCTCCTACCGGATCAACACCCGGGAACGGCAACCGACATGGCGGATCACAGCCAAGGTCATCACGTTGCACACCGCGATAGTCCAGTGATCAAGCAACGGCATTGTGTTCCCGGCGGAAAGTGACAGACAGCCACTTCAAGGCTCGTCTCGTAGGCGAAGTCCGCGAGTTCCTTCTTTCAGGCGCGCACACGGTAGCCGTTGGAGCCTCCGGCGTCGGCGGTGACCAGCGGGCGGGAAGCGTGCGGGTAGCGGCGGCGCCCCTCACCGTTCCACCAGCGGCGCAAGGTGGCCACCGCGAAGGCAGAGGTGTCCCCGTGTCGCAGCCCACCGACACCCAGCCGCGTCCGCGCCGATGTCGTAGATCCCGTACGGCACCGCTTTCTGGGCGCCATTCTCGGGGAAGTCGTGTGCGCGGACCTGCGCCGGCTGTCCGGCACGGTGCCACTCGCGTCCGATCACCGCGTAGTTGCCCAGCGTCTCCTTCCTCTTGGCATCCACGCTGATGACCGGCTGCCCGTCCGCGAGGTACGCCGTGACCGGGTCGTTGATGTAGCGGAACTGGGCGTCCCGGTCCGGATGCCGGGCCCACTCGGTGGTCCTGGAGGTGCCCTGCAGAGAGAAGCCCTCCGCCTTCAACAGCGCGGCCACCGTGACCGAACCGATCCGGTGCCCCTGACGCGTCAGCTCGGCCGCCAGACTCCGGGTGGACCTCACCGTCCACAGCAGCGGAGATTCCGGGTCGCCGCGCTGGTCCGGCTCGACCAACGCCGCCAACGCGGGCACCAGCCCCGGATCGGCCTCCCGCAAGGGCTTCCGACCCGCGCCCGGTGCCCGGACCCGGCCGGCGGGCTCCTCCGCGTGCTCCAGCTCCCGCTTCCCGCGCGACACCGTGGACTTCGCCACCCCGGCCGCTCCGGCCACCATGCGGATCCCGCCGTGGCCCAGAACGCGGGCCGCGGCGCCCAGCGTCAGTCGCAGTTGGCGCTCATCGGGATGCGGCAACAACAGCCCAGACGCATCCACCAGCTCTGTCTTTCGTCCCCTCCGACACCCCCGCATCCTGCGACCCAACAGCCCACGAAAACCGAAGAGTTATTGATCGGCAGGTCCCTGGCTCAACTACCCGAAGCGAAACAGGGAGGTTAACCATCCCTACCTGAGTTTGAGCCGCTCAGGAACCTCGACTATCAGATCGGGGGATACCCGGTGCGCCCACACGAACCTACGCTTCCGGCATTCCCTCACCAACCACGAGGAGCTCGTCCGGCATGCATCAAACAACCGCGCACAAACGTGCCGGAATTGTTCCCGCGCCCACACGTTCCTCAGGTCCGGCACTGGCTCGCCTTCGATTTCCTCCGCCGATGCACCGTTCAGTACGGCCTCGGCCAGAGAATCCATGGCGATCTCCTTCATTTTCTCCCGCCGACGTGGCACATGTTTCGAACTGGTACATGGCCGCACACCTGAATGCGGCCGACCCCGGCATCTTCCAAGGAGTAGAGGACAAGGACGTTCACAAGTCCGTCCAGGTCGGCCGGGTGGCCACGCCCGAACCGGCGCCGGACGAGGTCCTTGAGAGGAAGGGACGACATGGGTTCTGTGACTGACGCGGTGCTCGCGGGGGCGAGTCCCGAGGAGTTGGAGCATGCGGCTCTGCCGGAGGAGTTCACCGCGGCCCATCTGCGCATCGAGGACGTGGACATCTTCCGGGACGTCGCCGACAAGGACGTGCGCAAGACCCTCCGAGTCGGCCCCGTTCCGCTGCCGGAATTGGCGCCCGACGAGGTCCTCATCGCCGTCATGGCCAGTTCGATCAACTACAACACCGTCTGGTCAGCTACCTTCGAGCCCCTGCCGACCTTCCGGTTCCTCGCCGGTTACGGACGGCAGGGCGGCTGGGCCGCCCGCCACGACCAGCCGTACCACGTCCTCGGTTCGGACGCGGCCGGTGTGATCGTCCGGGTCGGCTCGGCGGTGCGGCGCTGGCGGGTGGGGGACCACGTCCTGGTGAACGCGGCATGCGTCGACGAGCAGGAGGCAGTCACCCAGGCCGACGGCATGCTCGGCGAGCACCAGCTCGCCTGGGGCTACGAGACCAACTTCGGCGGCCTCGCCCACTACTGCCTGGCCCGCGCAAGCCAGCTCATCCCCAAACCCGCCCATCTCACCTGGGAGGAGGCCGCGTGCGTGCCCGCTTGCGCCGGCACCTCCTACCGGATGCTGGTCTCGGACCGCGGCGCCCGCATGAAACAGGGGGACGTGGTGCTGATCTGGGGGGCGACGGGCGGTGTCGGCTCGTACGCCGTGCAGTTCGTCAAGAACGGCGGCGGCATCCCCGTCGGCGTCGTCGGGTCACCCCGCAAGGCCGAGGCGCTGCGGGCCCTCGGCTGCGACATCGTCATCGACCGCTCGGAGCTCGGCATCGGCGAGTCCGAGGGCGACGACTTCGAACAGGCCATCGCCGACGGCAAACGGCTCGGCTCGGTCATCCGCCGAGAGACCGGCGAGGACCCGCACATCGTCTTCGAACACGTCGGACAGGCCACGTTCGGGATGTCCCTGTTCGTCGTACGGCGCGGCGGCACCGTGGTGACCTGCGGCTCCAGCACTGGATACCGGCACCACTACGACAACCGCTATCTGTGGATGAAACTCAAACGGGTCATCGGCAGCCATGTCGCCAACCTCCACGAACAGTGGGAGTGCGCCCGGCTGTTCGGCCAGGGGCGCATCATGCCGGCGATGTCGTCGCTCTTCCCCCTGATCGAGGTCGGCGAGGCCACTCGGCTGGTGCAGCGCAACGACCACATCGGCAAGGTCGGCGTCCTGTGCCTGGCCCCCGAACCCGGTCTCGGCGTCACCGACCCCGAACTCCGGGCCCGGATCGGCGAGGACCGGCTCAACCCGCTGCGCCCCTTCGCCGCCGACGTGCCCGGCGCCCTGGCGGTGGCCCGATGACCACCCGTATCGGAATCCTCGGCACCGGCTCCTACCTCCCCAAGGAGGAGATCACCAACGAGGAGATCGCCCGACGCGTCCCCGGCATCACCGCCGAGTGGATCGGCCGCCGCACCCTCATCACCGGACGCCGCTACGCCGCCCCCGACGAGGCCACCTCCGACCTGGCCCGGCACGCGGCCACCGCCGCCCTCGACGACGCGGACGTCACGGCGGACCGGATCGACCACCTCATCGTGGCCACGTCCACCGGCGACGCCCCGCTGCCGCCCACTGCGTCCCTGGTGCAGAACGCTCTCGGCGCCCACCGCGCCGCCGCCTTCGACATCAACATCGCCTGCGCCGGCTTCGTCTACGCACTCGACGTCGCTCGCGCCCTCGTCGCCCAGCGCCCCGGAACGCTCGCCCTGGTCATCGGCGCCGACCTGTACTCGCGCTTCCTCGACTACGGTGACCGCGGCACCGCCGTCCTCCTCGGCGACGCGGCCGGCGCCGCGGTGATCGGGGCGGTGCCGGAACCGCAGGGCATCCTGGACGTCGAACTCGCCGGACGCGGCGACGCCCACGAACTGATCTGGATCGAGGGCGGCGGAAGCCGCGTCCCCGCCTCCGCCGACACCGTCGCGAACGGCGGTCACTATCTGCGGATGAACGGCCGCGGTGTCGCCGACTTCGTCATGCGGAACGTCCCCCCGATGATCGATCCCCTCCTGCGGCGCACCGGCACCACCCGGGACCAGATCGCGCACTTCGTGCCCCACCAGGCCAACGGGGTGCTCCTTGGTGAACTGGTCGAGCGCTGCGGCCTCACCGGCGCCCGCACCCACACCCCGCTCGTCACCTACGGGAACATGGGCGCCGCCTCGGTCCCCGTGGCACTGGACGAGGCGGCCCGCGCGGGTCTGCTGCACGACGGCGAACTGCTGTTGCTGGCCGGGTTCGGCGCGGGCATGGCGGCCGGGCTCTGCCTGCTGCGCTGGTGATCCCCGCCTCACTCTTACCGTCCGGTCTCTGGCGACGTGTTCACTCCCCCCCCCCCCCCCCCCCCCGAGGCTGCTATATCGAGTGTCTTCCCCTCGGCGACTCTGCGGGCGGCGTACGCCTTCGTAGTCGGATCGAGCCGCAGCCGGATCAGCGAGATGGTGTGAAAGGCCCAATATGATGCGCCGCTGGGACCGTACGCACGAAGTCTAGAACCATTCCATCAAGGTCACTCAATGGAAGCGATATTGGTCCAGTCCCTGGCCAGTTCTACGCGTGAGGAGATCTGCAACTTGGGGAATATTTTCTTCAGGTGGTAGGCCACAGTATGCGGAGACAGAAACAGATGCTTAGCCGTCTGCGTGTTGGTCATTCCTTGTGCTACCAATTGAGCCACTTTAGCTTCTGTTTCGGTGAGATTCGCGATTGCCGTCGGTGGGGTTGCGCGCCAACGGGATTGGGGGTGCCTAACACCGAGATCCCACAGTCTCTTCTTGATTCGCAAGGCATCGCGCGGGGCTCCCGCTGTCATATAGGCGTCAGCGCTCCGCTCGAAGATTTTTATAGCCTGATCCTGCTGTGACCGCTCACGGGCCAAGCGCTTTCCCACGTCTTCGATAGCCGAAGCTCGCGCCCAGGGATGGACTTGCATTTTCGCAGCGAGCCGCAGATCGACCAGATTTCGGTCAAATATACCTTGCGCATGGAGGGCTGATGCGGCTAGCGCATGATGCTGCGGGTTCATTTCGGCCAATTTTCCAGCTAGCTTCACTGCTTGCTGCGCCGTTGGCTTCTGGTCGACTTTCATCGCCAGCCGCACGATCCAGGGAGCGGCAGCCGACTGTGACAGGAATACGTTCCTGCTGACTGGGCCAAAGTCAACGAGTTCCTCGATGACTGGTGCGACGCCCTCGGCTCCCCTTTGGGCTTCGCGTACCCGCACGTTTACCCATGCGCACTGCCCCGCCAGCACGGTGAGACGCCCCATGAGTGCATCGTCGGCTATCATCTGCATGTGCGATGAAGCTACATTCACCTCTACGCGCCGCACAGCGATCAATGCCAGGATGAGGTGACTCGCGATACGGAGTTTATCGATACCCTCGTCTTGCGCAAGCACCTGTTCACTCAGGGTCGCTGCTGCATCCAGGTCTCCGGCCATGAAAGCCAAGTGTGACCGTGCTAGCGATAGTCCGGCCGGCGAGATCACCGGACCGAAGAGGCTGCCATTCGGATCCTCTGGAGGGTAGAGAAGTTTCGTTACGCGATCGAATTCTCCTCTCCTTGTCAGCATAAAAGCCAACCACATTGTGGTATGTAAGTCACAGTCGCACGAAGAGTCGGTGGCTGTCTTTGCGGCGGATTCTTCAGCGAGATACAGGCCGCGGTCGGACCAGCCATTCAGCCAAAGAGCTATCGCCTGTCGGATGAGTTGGCATTTTGCGCATGCTGGAGTACCGGAAAGTACGCGCACAGAATTTCCCCCAGAAATAGCCTATTCGCCATTTAAATTCCTGTAACGTGCGTGCGTGCGTGGGGGCTTCCGTGGCCGCACAGACTGCTCCAGTCGTGTGGCACACGCCGTGAGCTGTGTTGTTTGCCGCGAGCCTCTTGATGCTGGGACGCCAAGTCATACGCACCAGCTTGGCGTTGAGCCATTCGGCGACCTGCTCCGAGTTGGACACCGTGGCGGACAGGCGGACAAGCCGACCATGCGTACCCGCGAGTCCTCGTCCCGTCCATCTCCCCCGGCCCAGGCACGCCACCCCGTACGTCAACCGCGGCCGAGCGGCGCGCCTCAGGATCCGCACGCAACCAACCCTGCAACGACCGCAACTCCCCCGTGGCCGACCCGTCCCACACCTGTAACCGCACCCCGTGACCCCCCTGACCCCGTGCGCCCAACCCGACCACCATGCACAACTGATCGCGAAAACCGCTACAGGACAATACCTCCACCGATCAGGCAAAAATACCCCTGACCAGGCAAAACGCCAGCCAAGCCCCTGGGTGCAGAAGCTACCCAAAACTCCCCGTCCATTCCCGCCGAAACCCACACAGGTACAGGACGGAGCCCCCACAGCCCACCAAACGCAGTTAGAAGCCGTATTCCTATCGACCATGGTTGCGGTTCTGCTCGAACATCGGGCTTGGCCCCGTGATCTCCGGTCGCGGAGCGCATGAAGACAAGGCCTCCGGTGCAGCACGAGGGGCGTTGATTCCAACCCGTGCGCCTCGGGAGGCCCTGATGTCGCAGTTGCACGCGGTTACGTCCCTGGAGTTCAACTCGGCGCGCTCGGTGTGCGATTGCCTCGCTCACCGGTTCGGGAACGCGGCCGATCAGCCGGAGAGGGCCCCGCTCTACAACTCGGATATGACGCACGCCCAGTGGGCGGTGGTCCGTGATGAGATGCCGACACCGGGCTGGCTGGAGGGGAGGGGCGGCCGGCCAGTAGTTCAAGGGTCCAGCGGATGTCGGCGACTTCACCGGCGACCAGCAGCCAGTCCTCGTCCGGCGGGTCGAATCTTTTCCACCAGAGCGCGGTTTCGGCGTAGCCGACATGCAGGTCGCTGATGGCGAGCAGGCGTTCACGGCCGTCCGTCGACTCCACCTTCACCCCGCGCTGCCGGAGCCGGCCACGTCCAGGGCCCATCAGTACAGCGGCGGGAACCTCAGACAAGGCTCGGTGCTGGGAGATGCCTGTCTAGCTGCGCATGGTGCCAAACCTATAGGGTGTAGCTCCTTTCAAGGGACAGGCTGAGCTGGGCATTTGCCTGATCGGCCGGGCTGAGCACCGCATAGATCGTTTCGAAACCGCCAGGTCACGCTCGGGGCCGGATCAAGATCGACTGCCTGGAAGTCACGGATCGCGGCGATGCCCTCCTGGGAACCCGGTTCGATCACCCGGTCGCGCACCAAGCCACAGTTCATGCAGGTAGGGCCGTCCCTTGAAAGCAGCTACACCCGTCAGCGTTTGACTCGATTGCGTACGGCTAGGACCGCGAGGGCCAGGAGGACGGGTTCGGTCAGGCGGGAGGTCATCTCGATGTAGGTGCCGGCGGTGGTCAGGTCCTGGTCGGCGGAGCGGAAGACCACCGAGTTGAGGGTGACGTTGAGGGCCTTCTCGAAACGCTCGCCGGTGAAGCGGTCCCCGGTGGGGTTGCGCGGATCGTTCTGGCCGATCTCGAAGGTCACTCGCCCGCCGCCAGGGGCACCGCGGTCTCCTCCTCAGCATGTTTGCGCAGGCAGGAGCGGTGTTGATGGCAGGTCTTCTCCACGGCCGCGCCGAGGTTCTGCAGCAGGTGCCAGCGGTCTGCGACCTCCAGGGCGTCCGGCGCGGCTTCCTTGATCGCTTTGCTGTAAGCGGTGGCACGGTCCCTGCAGATGATCTCGGCGCCGGGATGTGCGGTGAGCCAGGCGGCGATGGTGCCGGACTCGCGGTCGGGCAGGACATCGACGACACGGCCGGATTCGACGTCGACCAGCAAGGTGCCGTACCGCTTTCCCTTGCGGAAGGCGAAATCGTCGACACCGAGCACGCGCGGCGCCTGCTCGGGTATGGCCGGCTCCGTGAGCAGGCCCAGCAGCCGTGTTCGGCCCGCCTTCAACTGCAGCCGCCGGCAGAGCCGTTGACCGGGACGACCACCAACTCGACCATGACCGCGTGCTGCCACTGCTTCAGTCCGAGACTGGAGCGGCGGTACCGCTCGCTGAGCTGGGGGACCTGCTCGACAAACGTCCGCCTCGGACACCGGCCGCGGTCGCAGAAGAACCGCCGGACCCGTAGCCGCACGGTCAGGCTCCGCCCGTTCACCGGCAGCCCGTCCAGGCCGCGCTCGTAGGACGAATGCACCCTCGATGCCCGCGAGTTACACCCCGGACAACGTGGTGGCGGCCCGCATGCAACGGCCTCGACGACCAGCCCCTCGGCAGCCTCTGTGACGCGCGTCAACCGCACATCGAAACCGGAGAACAGAACATCAGCGAGCGATTCGACCCCCATGTGCAGGATGTCCCCTAGAGGAACGTTCCTGCATGCGGCCTCCGACCTGGGCATTCACGGAACTGATGCTGTTGGTGATCTTCACTCGGTGGGGTGAAGTCTGCTGACCGTGGCTGTGTTCATGTTCTCGCGATGCTGCGCTGGTGGGAGCGGGGCGGT
>NZ_JBITHE010000024.1:0-122120 GCF_044457665.1 Streptomyces sp. NPDC050535 | reverse complement strand
CGGCGAAGGGAGTTGCCGAGGGTGTAGCCGAATCCCGGCTCCAGCGGCTCGATCACGAACCGGGAACGGAACTCGTCGACGACCTCTTCGGTCAATGAGGGACGCTGAGCAATCAGCACGAGGTGTTGCCTCCAGTGGTTTGGCGCCCGCTATGTGACGCCGTAGACACCAAGAAGGGTACGGGGGATACGGGGAAGCGTTGCCTCCCTCCAGGCCGAACTGCCCGTCTTCACCCGACTCCGCCCGTCTTCCGGCCCCTCGACGGGCCCATCTTTCGCGGTATTCACGCACGCCACCGGGCCTCAGCCGTGGCAGATGCCGGACTTCCCGAGGCCGGCATCACATCTCCGGTTCGCTCTGTCAGCCGCGACACGTCACTCGACGGAGGGAGTCACCAGAGCGGTCCCGGCCCGAGGAATCAGTCGATCACGGCGGCCCGCCAGGTCTCCTCGTCGGCCTCCAGGAGCTTCGTGATCTGGATGGGTTCCGGCAGCGGGCCGTGGTCGGCGGCGACTCTCAGGGCCGAGGCCGCGGTCAGATGGCCCAGTCGCAGGGCACGGTCTCCGTGTCCTTCACGACGAGGACCCGCGGGCCGCGCAGGAGGTCGCGGACTCCTTGGGCATCGGTGATCCCGTCCCCCCACAGAGCCTGCGTCTCATCGAGGCCGACGAGGACGGTGTGGGCCCGGTCCGCGAGCGGTCGCAGCACGCCGGCGGCGGAACGGCCGGCCACAGGGCGGGGCGGTGGTCGACGTCGAAACTGACGGCCCAGGGGCGGTCTGGACGCAGCGCGCGTTCGATATTAATTGCTGACTAACCCAACCACGGGATCGCGCGGTGCTGCCCAGGCCCTCCGTCGCGGCGGGCGAAATCCCTTTGCGCCTCACCACTCCAACGCCCAGACTGTGCCGGTGCTCATCCGCCGCGAAGCCCCAGACGACATTCCAGCCGTACGCGCCGTCACCGCGGCCGCGTTCGCCAAGCAGGGGGTCGCGGTCCCCATCGAGCTGCCGCTACTGGACGAGCTGCGCGGCTGCGACGGCTGGTTGCCGGAGCTGTCACTCGTGGCGACGCTTGAGGGACACGGGATCGTCGGGCACGTCGTCTGTACCCGCGGACACATCGACACCGCCCCGGTCCTGGGGCTCGGTCCACTGAGCGTGCACCCCGGCCACCAGCGTCGCGGTGTCGGACTGGCACTCGTGCACACCGTGCTCGGCGCGGCGGACGCTCTCGGGGAGCCGCTCGTCGCACTGCTCGGCAGTCCCGCGTACTACGGCCGGTACGGATTCCGCCCCAGCACGGAGTACGGCATCGCCCCTCCGGACCCCGCCTATGGCGACTACTTCCAGGTACGGACCCTCTCGGCGTACGAGCCGACGCTGCGCGGCACCTTCGCGTACGCCACGCCCTTCGACGACCTCTAGGCCTGCGGAGCCGTGGCGGCCGAGCCGGACGACATCGAGCTGTACGAACACGAGCTTCGCGAGATCGCGGGCTACGCCGCCGACTGCGCGCGCAGGTCGCTGTCGATCTTCGAACAGAGCCTTCCCGCCGACACACGCCCTCGCGACGCCATCGACTCGGCGGACGCCTACGCAGGCGGCGGCCGACGCACGGGCGCGTTGCGGCAGAGCGCGTGGGCGGCGTACAAGGCGGCACAGGAGGCCGGTACACCGGCCGCGGCCGACGCCGCACGAGCGGCGAGCCACGCGGCCGCCGCCGCGTACCTTCACCCCAAGGCGAGCGCTCATCAGGTCAAACACATCCTCGGTGCGGCAGCCCATGCGGCACGAGCCGGGGAACTGGCCTCCGGTGAAGTCCGCGGTGCCGCCGCGGACACCCTCGAATGGGCGCGTCAGCACGCACCGGCAGCCGTCAGCGCCGTACTCGGTCGCCTGCCCGCCGCACCTGCCGGCGGCGGGCGCGTCGGAGAACTCATCCGCGAACTCGACGCCTCTCTCCGCGACTGAGGGCGATCGGACACCGGAGGCCCCCTGAGGGGCCCGCGCGTCGGTGGCCTAGTAGCCGAAGCTCGTCGTGTAGGCGCACTCGGTGTAGATGTAACCGGACGACAGCTTGGCCGTGTCCGAGGCCGGTGTCTTTCCGTCCGCGTCCTGGGACTTGTGCACGAAGTAGGTGGTGCCGACGGGCAGTCGGATGGTCCGCTGCGGGTAGTTCTTGCTGGTGTCACTGCACGGTTCGAAACCGATCAGGGTGCTGGTGAGAGTGGAGTACGTGGTGCAACTGCCGCACGCCGCAAGGGTGAAGCTTCCGGTCACCGGTCCCGTGTAGAGGACGGTGATGTTGTCGGGGCTGTCGTTCTTGACCGTGACCGAGATGCTGCCGCCCGATGCCGTGGTCGGCAGCCGCTTGCCGGCCGCGGGCACCGTCTGGGCGACCTCCGCGGCGATGGCTATCTTCTGGGCGCGCGCCCGGTTCCTGTGGCCCGGGTTGTCCTTGGCGAAGGCCTTCATGGTGGTGACGGCCTCGCTGAAACTCCCGTCCTGGTACTGGTCCACCCCGCAGTTGTACGTCCCCGAACTCGCGCTCCGGTCCGCCCGGTCGGCGTCCTTGTCGATGGCGTCGGCCAGACCGGCCTGCTCCACCGGCAGCCTGCGGGCCTCGGCGCCGAGGTTCTCGAGGCGCTTGACGGCGGCGCAGGGATCGCCGCCGCCCACCGACTTCACGGCCTTTCCGATCTCGGCCTTCACGGCGGGCTCGACCTTTCCGGCCTGCTCGGATTTCGGGAACGTCGACAGGAGTTCGGTGAACTGCTGCGTCCAGTCCGCGGATCCGCCACCGAGTGAGGTCGCCCCGCACTCGTAGAGCGACGTGGCCAGCCGGTCGTCGGGCCAGGTGGACAGGGCTCCGAGTTCCTTCTTACTCATCGTGCGAGGGACCGTACGGAGGTACTTCAAGGGAGGGACGGCGGCGCAGTAACTCTCCTCCGCGTACGGAAAGGCGACGGTGGTGTAGAAGTTCTTGAGACGGTCGGGGACGCGCTCGGCGGCCCGTGAGTCCGGGTGGTCGTTCGTCAGGCCTTGGTAGACGGCCAGGGCACGGCGGAAGTCGGCCTCCGACGTCTCGAACGGCTTCTCCGCCGAGGCGTTGACCAGCTTGTCCGCCCGTCCCAGCCGCTCCAGCAGCATCTGTTCGACGGCTTCGTCACGCGCCTGGTCGTACAGGACGGCTCCGCCGACGGGGACGGCCAGGAGCACCAGGCCGAGCACGGCTGCGATCGGCGCTTTCGGCGGCCACGTCAGCCGGGTCCGCAGGCCCACGTACGCGCCGTGCGCGGCGGCGAGCAGCAGGACGATCAGATAGAGCACGACCATCGCACCGGGGACCCCGTTCGGGTCCGCGGGCAGCGCCACCAGGAGCAGGATCGCCGTCGCGGCCCAGCACGCGACCATCAGCCCCCATTGGCGCACCAGGGCGTATCCGAGACCGAGCCCGGAGAGGTTGAGCAACCCCACCGCGACGGCACGCCAAGGGTCGGCGGGACCGGGCGGCGGTGCGGTCGGCATCGGCGGAACGACAAAATCGTCACGCAAACCATTATTGTCCCAGGACATGACGGTTCCCCCCGTCAATCACGCCTGAAGTGCTCTTCCTTGTCAGGGTACGGTCACCGGCTCCGCGGCGACAGAGGGTTCGGCTGAAAGTCGGCAGACCTTCCGCCTCCGAGGGGCAAGCGCCCCCGCAAGCCAAGCCGTTCGACCACGTTCGAAATGATTGTGGCGCGCCTGACGGAACGCGAGGCTGACAGCGATGGGCTCAACAGGCCCCGCCGCAAGGTGAGTTCACCGACTCCGCGGGGTTCTGTGGGTTCTCGGCCTGCGACTACGGAGGGGGAACGAATGACGACTGCGGGAATGATCAGAGAGGGCGGAGGCAGCAAGACCAGATGGCAGGTCTGGGTGCTCACCCTGGCCGTGCTGTCGGCCTTCGCGCTGGCCCTGAATCTCGGCGGCGCCACGGCGGCGCACGCGGAGTACCCGGGGCCCAACCCGGCGCAGCCACCAGCCGATTGCGCCAAACCGTGGGTGATCTTATCGGCGTACGGGACCTCGGAGTCCACGGACGAGGGCCATCCCTACGGCACCGTGGGCGTCAACGACACCTACATCAGGGCACTCAGGAGCGCGCTGAACGACGTCGGCGTCAAGAACGGCGACCTCACCGTGCGCAATCTCCCTTATCCGGCGTCCGCCGTGGACTGGCCCGACTGGCTGCCCGGCAACTGGGGCCCCGACGACTACTGGACCTCGATGTACAAGGGCCGGGACAAGCTCGTCGAGGAGATCAACTTCTACGCGTCCTGCCCGAACCGCCCGACGCTGGTCCTGCTCGGCTACTCGCAGGGCGCCCAGGTGATCAAGAACGCCATCGCGCAGGACGCCGTCAAGGGCAACCAGCGCAACGCGGACGAGATCGGTGCCATCGTCAACGTAGGTGACGCCTCCCGTGAGAACGGGCAGATCGGCATGGGGCAGAACGGCCAGATGGTCACCCTCAACCCCGACTACTCGGACGGCACCGCCGACGTCTCACGCGGCGGGCTGATGCAGCGCCTCGACGTGCCGGCCGTGTTCGCGGGGTTCATCGGCGACGGACGCTACTTCGACGTGTGCCGCACGGACGACGCGGTCTGCAACGAGCAGGCGTACCCCGGCTCCGACGAGTGGCAGGACCGCTGGCTGGAGGACTTCGGCAACAGCGCGATCGGCGACAACGCCCCGCACGTGATGTACCGGGACAACGGAATCGCGCAGAGCCCCGCGGACAAGGCCAATGCCGATCGTGTCGCGTCCCGCACCGCCGTACGGGCGGTCGCCGCGGCAGTGGCGCAGCGCAACGTGGTGCACCCGCCGCCGGACACGCCGGAGGAGGTGTGGGCATCCAACGTCAACGTCCGCGCGACGCCGTCGACTTCGGCGGACATCGTGGGCACGATCCCGAAGCCGACCACCGTGTACGTGAAGTGCCAGAAGCACGCGGAGTGGGTGACGTACGGCGGGATCACCAACGACGCCTGGTCATACCTTCCGCAGCAGCAAGGGTGGATCAGCAACATCTTCCTGAAGGGGCCGGCTTGGATGCCGGGGGTTCCCGAGTGCCCCTGAGCTCCGGGGAGTTGGGCTCGAGAGGCTCGAAGTAGTGGTGTGGCGGGCGGGCAACGGTGCGGATGCGCCGTTGCCCGCCCGCACGTCGCCGGTAGTGCTTCGTCAGACCTGGCCCCGCCGGCGGTGGGGTGATCAATTCGGATGGCTGGGCGATTCTCTGTCGTGACCTGGGTGGTAGCTCATCGGCTCAGGAGACATCCAGGGAGGGCTCCGGAGAATGGCGATGCCACGAAACTCCGGCGGGAGGCGCCGTGTCGCTGCTGCTGTCACCGTCGTAGCTTGCATCAGCCCTGGGCCAGCTCCGCAACCGGCTGCCACTTCTCCCAAGTCGCCAGACGTCCCTCGTAGTCGGCCTTGGCGATGTCCAGCGGTGCCGTACCGAAGAAGCAGCGCAGTGGCGGCTCGTCGGCGTCCACGATCTCCATCACGGCCGCCGCGGACGCGTTCGGGTCGCCGGGGGTGCCGAGGCGCTGGCGGCGCTGCTCCTGCACCCGCTTGTGGAACTCGGCGTACGCCGGCAGGGGCTCGGACCTGCTCGACGAGGAACCGGCCCAGTCGGTCGCGAAGCCGCCGGGCTCGATCAGGGTGACCTTGATCCCGAACGGCGCGACCTCCTGGGCGAGCGCCTGGCTGATCCCCTCGAGCGCCCACTTCGACGCGTGGTAGATGCCGACCAGCGGGAACGCGCTGATCCCACCGATCGACGAGACCTGCAAGATGTGACCGCTGCCCTGCTCACGCAGGAACGGCAGGGCCGCCTGGGTGACCCACAGGGCCCCGAACAGATTGGTGTCCAACTGCGCGCGGGCCTCCGACTCGGAGATCTCCTCCACCAGGCCGAAGTGGCCGTAGCCGGCGTTGTTGACCACCACGTCGAGTCGGCCGAAATGCTCGTGCGCCTGGCGTACGGCGGCGAAGTCGGCCTCGCGGTCCGTGACGTCGAGTCGCAGGGGCAGGAAACGCTCACCGTAGGTCGCGACAAGATCATCCAGCGTGGACAGGTCGCGGGCCGTCGCGGCCACGGAGTCGCCGCGTTCCAGTGCGGCGATGGCCCACTCCCGCCCGAAGCCGCGTGAGGCACCGGTGATGAACCAGGTCTTCTGTGTCATGGCGTGCTCCTCAGGAAACTCGTCGCCCGCTCCGTCGTGCCGTCGGGCATGACGGAGCGGGGCCTCTGGTTCCAGCGAACACCTTCGAGTGCGCTCCAGGGCAAATCGAGGGCCCCTGACGGGGCCGTTCAGCAGAGGGGGACGCCCGGCAGCTGGTTGTCCGGTGACTGCACGTAGATGTTGGTGACGTAGCCGCCGTACAGCGGCAGATAGGCCCACCAGTCGTTGACGTACGGCGGCACCTCGACCTGCTGCCCCTGCTTCTCGCAGCGGATCAGTACCTCCACGCCCGCCGGGAGTCTGGTGAGGGTGGTCGAGGACGTGTTCGTGTCGGCCCGGACGCGTACGTCCGTTCCCCACGTGCCGAACCAGGTACCGGCCGGTCGCACGCCACCGGGCACGTTCAGCGACCTGACCAGCCGGTTGAGATTGGTGTAGGCGGCGCCGAACGAGGTGCTCGTCGACTGGAGGGTGAACACGGCGACGATCGTGCGGTCTCCGCTTCCGACCGTTCCCGTGGTGTGCAGTACCCGCCGCGTCAGGTCCACGTCGGCCGGCCGGAGGCCGGCAGCCGCGCCCCCGGCGGCCGGACCGGCCCCGTCCGCCGCCGCGGCGGCTGTGTTGGAACAGTTGCTGAAGTCACCGAAGCCCGACCAGCCCTGCTTCACCGCCCACGGTCCTTCGAACGACGCGGGGATGCCGAAGCGCTGGTCGAATCCGTCCGTGCCGCACCGCGTGGACTGCCGCAGGTTGCCCATCACCAGCGAGCGGACGGGCTCGGGGGCGCTGTCCAGGAGATAGCGGTAGATCCGTACGGTGTCGGCCGCCGAGAGCGCCGTGTAACCCCAGTACCCCGGGTAGCCCGCCGGGGGCCCCGCGGTGTCGGCCAGGCCGAGACGGGAGATCATCCGGTCGACGATCGCGCTGCCGCCGTTCTGCGACCAGTAGTACGAGGCACTCGCGTCGTCGCTGGAGCGAAGCATCGTGTCGAAGCGGGCTCGGTCGTCAGTGGGCAGGCTGTAATTGGGACCCCGGTTCCACAGGTGGTCGAGAGCGATGAGCAGCTTGACGACCGACGCGGACCGGACCGGCAGTCGTGGATTGAGCTGTTCGGTGAAGGTTCCGGTCTGCCGGTCGAAGACCGCGACACCCGCGGTCACCCCCGGCGGTACCTCGACCGCGGTCACCGCGGCCGGGGCCTCGCCCGGTGCGGCGGGTGGCGCGGCGGCGTGGGCGGGAGCCGCCGCCAGGCCGGCCAGGACCGCCGCGAGGAGGCACCACCGCAGGAAGACCGCGAGGCCGCCTCTTGCTGACGTGCGCATCTGGGATCCCCGATCCTCGTGTGCTGGTTGAGACCGTCGGTCCTGGACATGGGCGTCTGCGCCCAGTGACCGGCCCGCCGTCTGTCCGTTCCGGTGACGTGGCCGTGATGGCGCGGGGCTCAGCCGCGCAATTCGGAATGCCCCCGCGTCTCTTGCGGCACGCACCGGCCGGCCGCCTCCGATCGTCGGCGGTCGGCCGGGTACCGCCGGATCAGCAGTTGCGGATGTACCAGACGGGCGACCAGTCCTGGGGGTGCTCGACGGCGTCGGCGGCGACGGTCCTCAGGACACCGCCGTTCTGGCCGTAGAAGGTGCCCACAGCTCCGTCGGTCTGGGCGTTGATGTAGTCACCCATGCCGTTCCAGTTGGACAGCGCGTACCGGTTGCAGGTGTAGAGGTAGAAGATCTTCCACTTGCCGACCACCGGGTCCCACACCTCGCCGCAGAGGTTGCCCCAGTCGCAGGTGTACCACTCGCCGGTCGCCACGTGGACGTACCGGACGGACGGCGAGATCGTCGGCGAGACCGCGGCCACGGTCAGGTCCGAGGCGGTACGGGCACCCTCCGGTGCCGGAGGCGCGACCCTGAGCTGGCCGCCGGTGCCGGCTTTCACCGGTGCGGCAGCCTGGGCCGATGAGGCCTGGGCTGATCCTGTGACGAAAAGGGTCGCCAGTAACCAGACCAGGACGCCGACAACGCCGATTACCGAATGTCTGATGCGCATCGCTTGTTCCCCCTGTGTGGAACGGCCTCGCGCCGGCCCCCGCTGTGCCCGTGCCGAAGTCGCCGCGCGCTGCCGTGCTTGTCGATTTGCCGCTCTACAGGCAGTGAAAGACCGCATCGCGCCCGCGTGAACCTCGGACATCCGAGGGTCGGGCCCGACTGCCCGAAGCCGATCAGCGCCCCGCCCGAAATTCCCTACCGTGACAGCCTGGAAAAGCGGAGACTCCTCTCGTGACCGACATGGGGGCGTTCCAGGAGACTGTCATCGCATGGGCGGCCGGCGGCCCCGGTGACACCGCGCGCGAACTGGCCGAGCGGCTGCCCGTCCGGGCGGCCGTCCTGCTCGAAGGGCCGAGCGACGCCGCAGCGGTCAGCGCGCTGGCCGAGAGCCGCGGCCGGAACCTGGCAGCCGAAGGAGTCTGCGTGCTGCCGATGGGCGGAGCGATGAGCGTGGGGCGCTTCGCCCAACTTCTCGGTCCACCAGGCCTGGGCCTGCGCCTCACGGGGCTGTGCGACGAGAGGGAACGCCCCTACTACGAGCGCGCGTTGGAGAAGGCCGGGGCGGCAGAGCGGGAGTTCTTCGTCTGCGCGGCGGATCTGGAGGACGAACTCATCCGCGCGCTGGGCACGACACGCGTCGAGGAACTCGTCCGGGCGGAGGGCGACCAACGCGCCCTCAAGACCTTTCTGCACCAGCCCGCGCAAAAGGGCCGCACCGCCCAGCAGCAGTTGCGCCGCTTCCTCGGCACGAAGAAGGGGCGCAAGATCCACTACGGCCGCGTCCTCGTCGAGGCCCTCGACCCCGCCCGCGTACCCGCCCCGCTCGACGACCTGCTCGCCGGCCTCTGAACGCCGGCCGACGGCGGCTTCGTTACCTCATGCCGCCTCCTCGCGCGGCCGGGACGGCTCGGTTTCCCGCTGCGCCTCGTTCCCCTTCCCGGCGGAGAGCGGAGCCGGCTACTCAGACGGTAGACAGATCGATCGCCCGGTCCACGTCCTGCGGCCGCAGCACGCGCAGGATGCCTTCCAGCAGGTAGTAGTCGGCGTAGGGAAGCGAGATCTCGATCCCGTCCTCGGCCGGCCGGTTACGGGTGCAGCGGGCCACCACGGCATCGGCGCGTGACGACTTCTCCGTCAGGCAGGTCTGCGAGAGCGCGGTGAGGATCCGCAGCGCCACCGCGCGGTAGTCCTGCCTGCCCGTGGCGGCGGCCAGGTCGAGCAGACCGCAGGCCATGATCGCGCCGGCCGACGCGTCCTTGATGTCGTGGGGCTGCTGTGGCGCGCGGTAGTCCCACACCGGGACGTGGTCCTCGGTCAGCGCTCCCACCGCGAAGTCGGCGAGTTTGCGGGCGGTGGCGAGGAACTGCTGGTTCCCGGTGCGACGGTAGATGGTGGTGAACCCGTAGAGTCCCCAGGCCTGTCCGCGCGACCAGCACGAGGTGGGGCTGTAGCCCTGCACGGTGCCCGGGCCGATCGGCGCGCCGGTGGCCGGGTCGAAGTCGAATACGTGCGGGGTCGATCCGTCCGGTCGCGGGAACACCCGCTGGGCGGTCTTCGCGTGCTCCACGGCGATGTCGAGATACTTGGCGTCGCCGGTCTGCCGGCCGGCGAACGCGAGCAGGTCCAGATTCATCATCGTGTCGATGATGACCCGGCCCGCGTTGTTCGGATCGTTCAGCGAGCCCCACGCCCGGAGGAAGCGTCCGCGCGGGTTGTACCGCTGGATCAGCGAGTCGGCCGCTCGTAAGGCCCCGGCCCGCCAGGTGTCGTCTCCCGTCAGTCGCCACGCGGTCACCCATGACGGATAGAAGAGGAAACCGAGGTCGTGGGTGCCGGTGTCGTACTGACGGGGAGCGAGCTTTCTCGCCGACTCGATTGCCAGCGTGCGGAATTGGTCGTCTCCGCTGTGGAGCCACGCCATCCACAGCGTACCCGGCCAGAATCCGCCGACCCAGTCACCGTTCTGGGAATAGGTCCACTTCTCGAACTTCGTCCCGACGGGAAAGGCGCTCACTCCTGGTGCGACCGCGCGGAGCTTGCCCACCGCGTAGTCGGCCGCCTCACGCAACGTACGCGCGGTCGCCACTGGCACTTGACCTGCCGCCGCGTGTGCCGCCTGCGGTGCGGACGCGTACGCCGCCGCGGTACCGGCCGCCGTAGCCAGTACCGTTCGCCGGGAAATACTCACAGTCGCCTGCCTCTCCAACTGGTCACCGCCGTAGGGAAGTTGAAGGAGTTTTACACGGTGACCTCATCGAGGTACACCCATGTGACAGGAGTTCATACACGTGACCTCGCATGGCGTCGACGGCCGACCCCTGGGCAGCTCCCTCGACGAACCTGTCGGCTACGGGCGACCATCGGCCCGCCAACGGCCAACTCCCCTCACAGACCGTCGAAATGCTGTGCCAAACTACGGTGATCGCAAGCACCGATAACCCCCGCTCACGCCGGAGCCCGCCATGACGACCGACGCACCCCGCCCTCCGCAGATCGACACCAGCAGCGCTCACCCCGCGAGGGTCTACGACTGGCTCCTGGGCGGTAAGGACAACTACCCCGTCGACGAGGCCCTGGGCGAGAAGCTGCCGCCCGAGGCGCGTGACGCGGCCCGGCAGAACCGCCAGTTCATGCACCGGGCGGCCGCCTGGCTCGCCGGACAGGGCATTGACCAGTTCCTCGACATCGGCACCGGCATCCCCACCCGGCCGAACCTGCACCAGGTCGTCCAGGAGATCGCGCCGGCCTCGAAGATCGTCTACACCGACAACGACCCGATCGTGCTGCGGCATGCGGAGGCGCTGCTGATCAGCCACCCGGACGGGGCGACCGACTACATCGAGGCCGATGTACGGCAGCCGGAAGCGATCCTCGAACGAGCCCACGGCGTCCTCGACTTCGACCGCCCGATCGCCCTGTCGCTGATCGCTCTGATGCACTTCATTCCCGACGAGCAGGACGCCCACGGCATCGTCCGGAACCTGATCGCGACCCTGCCCTCGGGCAGCTATCTCGTGCTGTCGCACGCCGCGTCCGACCTCTTCCCGGAGCTGTCGGATCAGGTCACCGCCCAGTACGCCAAGAGCGGCATCAAGCTCGGCTTCCGCACCCGCTCGGAGGTCGCCCGCTTCTTCGACGGCCTGGAACTTGTCGAGCCCGGCCTGACGACGGCCACCGAATGGTTCAAGACGACACCGGCGCCCGCCCCCGAAGCCAGCGGTATCTACTCCGCGGTCGCACGCATCCCCTGACCGTCGGCCATCACCCGTCGTCCGGTCTCGGGCAGTCGTCCGGTCTCGGACAAGAGGCTGTAGGAGCCCCTGAGTTCAGTCGTGCTGAACTCAGGGGCTCAGCCGCGTGAACCGCGGGCTCGCTCGCGCCTCTCTCTACTCGGCGTCCGGATCCTCCGTAGAGCCGCCCGGCAGACCGGCCGCCCGCCGGTCGCGTTCCGTACGCGCCTGGAGTTCGTCCCCGTCGGCCCCTGCTGGATCGCCCTTGCGAAGGGTGCACTCGACCTCGCCGTCCCGGGCGTCGGCGACGATCGTGTCGCCGGGTTCGGCTTCGCCGCCGAGCAGGAGCTCCGCGATTCTGTTGTCCAGCTCCGACTGGATGGTGCGCCGCAACGGTCGGGCACCGAACTCCGGTTGGTGGCCGTGGGTGACGAGCAGCTTCTTCGCCGCGTCCGTCACCTCGAGCTTCATGCCCTGGGCGTGCACCCGGCGTTCGCTCCGCCCCAGCAGATGGTCGACGATCTCCGCCAGGTCGTCCTCGTCGAGTCCGTGGAAGATGATGATGTCGTCGATGCGGTTGAGGAACTCGGGCAGGAACCGGGTCCGCAACTCACCCATGAGCACGTCCTTCAGCTCGGACGCGTTCCCCTCGTGGCCGAGGATGAGGCGCGCGCCGATGTTCGACGTCATGATCACGACGCAGTGCCGGAAGTCGACGGTGCGGCCCTGGCCGTCCGTGAGCCGTCCGTCGTCGAGGATCTGGAGCAGCGTGTTGAAGACGTCGGGGTGCGCCTTCTCCACCTCGTCGAACAGGACCACGCTGTACGGCTGCCTGCGGACCTTCTCGGTGAGCTGGCCGGCCTCGTCGTACCCCACGTATCCGGGAGGCGCGCCGACGAGCCGGGCCACCGTGTGCTTCTCCTGGAACTCGCTCATGTCGAAGCGGGTCATGCGGTTCTCGTCGCCGAACAGCAACTCCGCCAGGGTCTTGGCCAGTTCCGTCTTGCCCACGCCGGTGGGGCCGAGGAAGAGGAAGGAACCGACGGGACGGTTCGGGTCGCCCATGCCGGCGCGGTTGCGGCGTACCGCCTGCGACACGGCGGTGACCGCCTCGTCCTGCCCGACGATGCGGGAGTGCATCTCCTCTTCCAGCTTGAGGAGCTTCTCCTTCTCGCTGGCGGTGAGTTGGGAGACCGGGATGCCCGTGCGCCGGGAGACGATGTCCGCGATGTCACGGGCCGTCACGGACACGACTCCGGCACGCCGCTCCTCGATGCCCGCGAGCTCGCCCTCCGCCTCGGAGATCCGCCCCTTCAGCTGTCCCGCGCGTTCGAAGTCCTCGGCGGCGACGGACTGGTCGCGTTCACGGCGCAGTTTGGCGATACCGTCCTCGCGCTCGGCGACCTCGGTGGAGCGGCCGGAACTGCGCAGCCGCACCCGCGCGCCCGCCTGGTCCATCACGTCGATCGCCTTGTCGGGCAGGAACCGGTCGCTGATGTAGCGGTCGGAAAGTTCCGCCGCCGCGGCCAGCGCGCCGTCCGCGAAACGGACCTGGTGGTGAGCCTCGTAGGCGTCGCGCAGGCCCTCCAGGATCTGCACCGTCTCCTCGACCGTCGGCTCGGGGACGATCACCGGCTGGAAGCGGCGTTCCAGCGCGGCGTCCTTCTCGACGTACTTGCGGTACTCGTCGATGGTCGTCGCGCCCACGACGTGCAGTTCTCCGCGTGCGAGAGCGGGTTTGAGCATGTTGCCCGCGTCCATCGCGCCCTCGCCCGTCGCGCCCGCGCCGACCACCGTGTGGAGTTCGTCGATGAAGAGGACGATCTCCCCGTCGGAGTCCTGGACGTCTTCGATGACCTTCTTCAGTCGCTCCTCGAACTGCCCGCGGTACTGGGCACCCGCCACCATGCCGGACATGTCGAGCGAGACCACCCTCTTGCCCTTGAGGGTGTCGGGGACGTCTCCGGAGACGATGCGCTGCGCGAGGCCCTCGACGATCGCCGTCTTGCCGACACCCGGCTCACCGATGAGCACGGGGTTGTTCTTGGACCGGCGCGAGAGGATCTCGATGGTCTGCTCGATCTCTTCGGCCCGTCCGACGACCGGGTCGAGCTTTCCGGCCCTGGCCTCTTCCGTCAGGTCCCGCCCGAACTCGTCCAGCGTCGTCGCGGGCTTGTCGGGATCTGCGGAACGGCTCTCGGCGCGCGCGGACCGTTCCGTGAGGTCCGCGAGCTTCTGCGCGTCCTGCCCCTCGGCCCGGAGCAGGTGGGCGGCACCGCTGTCGGCGTCGCCCAGCAGGGCGCCGAGGATGTGCTCGGGGCCGATGTACGAGGTTCCGGCCGCTTGAGAGTGGGCGTACGCGCTGGTGAGGGTGCGTTTGGCCGCCGGGGTGAGGCCCGGTTCGGAGGACGGCTCGCTGGTCTCGCGGGGCAGGACCTCGGCGAGTTGTGTCGCGAGGGTGTCGGGGTCGACCCCGGCCTGCGCGAGCAGCGAGCGCGATGGCTCCACCTTTGTGGCGGCCCACAAAAGGTGTTCCGTGTCGAGGTCAGACGTCCCGTCCCGCATGGCCCGCTGGGCGGCCAGGTTCAGAAGTTCCTGCGAGGACTCGGTCAGCAGGCGTCCGATGGGCACGCGCTGGACCGCGGGCGGAGACGACGCGGGCGACATCCCGAAGAAGCGGTTCAACAGGTCACCGAAAGGGTCGGACGAGCCGAAACCGTACGACGACATCGACATGAGCAGCTCCCGGTGACATTGGCCCTTTTCCACCCTTTCGCGGCCTCTGTTGCTCCGCAACCGGAACAGGAACCGGCGATACGGGCGTGCTCCGTCCCGGACGGGAGAAAACCGTGTCCGTGTCTCGTCCCGTGATGAGGTCAGATCTTTGGCGTGCTCGCGTCGGTCCATGGGTCGAGTGCCACGACGGCCTCGTCCGTGTAGACCAGGAATGTCAGGGTCTGGCGGAAGTACAGCTCGATGCCGTCGGCGTCGTGGGAGGTGTAGCCGATGGCGAGATCGTCGCCGAGCCGCAGTTCGTAGTCACCGCCCCGGGTGGTGAGCAGGAAGGCTCCCTCGATGGCGGGTGCCCAGATCAGCTGCCCGTCGAGCATCCGGCCGAGGTGGGCGGCGATGGGATAGCCATGGTCGGAGGTCTCGTTGACCGCCGTGTACGCCTCGGCTCCCAGCAGCAGCGCGTACGGGCCCTGGACGCCTGCCAGACGCAGAGCGGTCAGGGCGTGGCTGACCGCGTCGGGGAAGTCGCGGGGCTCGGCGGGGAGCGCGAGCACCGGGTTGGTGGTGCGATTGCGCAAACCCTCGACGCCGGCCGCGGCGTACCCGTTGAAGACCATTCTGTCCTCGGCGAACGCCATGGTGCGCGCGGCGTCCTTCACCGGTTGCCAGTCGGAGTCCTTGGCGCCCCGGTCGACGTCGTCGACGGCGGCACGGCTCACCCGGAAGGGCACCGTCAGCTCGACCAGGGGCTGTACCTCGCGCAGTCGTGCGGTGACTCCTGGAGACGGCCCGTCGATACCGGACAGGTGGCCCGTTCCGACGGCCGCGAGTCCGGGGCCGTCGGGGCCGGTGACGTCCACGACGCGCCGTCCGGCGAGGTTGCGCCGGAAGGTGCGGCGTGCCTCGTCCTCGATCTCGGCCCAGGCCGCGGGCGTGATGGGCGCGAGTTCGCGGTGCAGGTTGCCGCTGCCGTCGAACGTGGTCATGTTCAGACTCCTTTGAGGCTGCCGATCCTCAGCGAACCGTTCGTCGCCGCCCGCTCGACGAGGGCGGGAACTTGGTCCGCCCCGTCCTCGCCGGGGGCGGCGGGGACGTCCGCCTCCTCGCCGGGGGCGGCGGGAAGGTCGTCGAGAAAGTCGACGGTCGGCACGTGGAAGAGGCATCCGGTGAGCGCGGTCGAGAAGTCGAGGATGCGGTCGTGGGGGGCCGTTCCGTCCCCGAGGAACATGTTCCGCAACATCTGCTCGGTCACGTCGGGCGTGCGGGCGTAACCGATGAAGAAGGTGCCGAACTCGGACGTTCCCACGGTGCCGAACGGCATGTTCTCCCGCACGATCTTGAGTTCGTTGCCGTCGTCGTCGGTGATGACGTTGAGCGCGACGTGGGAGTCGGCCGGCTTGACGTCGTCGGGGAGTTCGACGTTGGCCGACTTCGTCCGCCCGATGACCTTCTCCTGGTCGTTGGACGGCAGGGCATTCCACGCGGTCATGTCGTGCAGGTACTTCTGGATGATGACGTAGCTGCCGCCTTCGAATTCGGCGTCCTCCTCGCCGACGAACACGGAGTCGACGGCGAGTTGCCCATCGGGGTTCTCACTGCCGTCGACGAAGCCGAGCAGGTCGCGCTCGTCGAAGTACTTGAACCCATGGATCTCGTCGACGAGCGCGACCGCGCCATCGAGTCGCTCCATGATCAGCCTGGCCAGTTCGAAACAGAGGTCCATCCGGTCGGCCCGGAAGTGGAACAGCAGGTCTCCCGGTGTGGACGGCGCCCGGTGACGCCTGCCGTTCAACTCGACGAACGGGTGCAGCTCTTGAGGGCGGGGCCCGCTGAACAGCCGGTCCCAGGCATCCGAACCGACACCGGCGATGCAGGCGAGCCGGCCGTCGGGCGCGCGGAAGCCGACGGAGCGGCGCAGTCCCGAGAGGTCCTCCAGGAGGTCACGGACCGTCTCCTCGTGGCCCGGCGTCACGGTGAGCACAAGGAAAACGGTGGCCCTGGCCGGTCGGGAGATCACAGCCTGTCGCTCAGCCAAGAGTCGGCCTCCTCATAAGACGCCAGAACGACCGACGCGTGCGGGACGGCCGGTTCCACTCTCCATCCTGCTGTGTCCCGGGAGAATCCGCGCGGGAACGGCACGGTCCGCCGCTGCCCGTCAGCCGCTCACGATGCCCACCACGACGTTGATGGCCGTGGCGAGAATGCTGGTGCCGAACGCGTACGAAAGCAGAGAGTGTCTGAGCACGATCGAGCGGATCGCGGAACTCGAGACGTCGGTGTCGGAGACCTGATAGGTCATTCCGAGGTTGTAGCTGAAATAGAAGAAGTCGCGGTACGAAGGTGGCTCGTCGGAATTGAAGTCGATTCCGCCGTTGCTCTCGTAGTACACATAGGCATAGCGGGTGGCGTACATCAGGTGCAGCGCGGACCAGGCCAGGAACACCCCGCACAGGGCCGTGACCGCCGCTGTGTGGCCGTCGTCGGTCCTGCCGCCGCGCAGAAGCAGGAGCGCGATCGCGGACAGCCCGCACAGGGCCACCGCGATCACGACGATCTCGTCGGTCACGGGCCTGAAGTCCTCGCGCCGCGCGTTGCGGCGGGTGGCCGTGGCGTCCATGGGCCACAGCACCAGCCAGCCCGCCAGGACGAAGAACAGTTCCGTCGCGGCGATCCCCGCCAGCAGACCCAGCAGGACGTCCGTCGGCAGTCCCACCGCGACGCCGACGGCGGCGCCGAGGACCACCGCGCCCGTCAGTCGCGGCACCGCGTCCAAGGGCAGCTTCACACTCATACGCGGTCACGTTATCTCCGTTGCCGCGGGTCAGCCCGGTGGCCCCCGCGACGACGGAGATCGACGTCCCGGCACGGCGCGGTGATCGTGAAGCGACCCAGCACGGTGTGGCAGGCGTACGACTACGACTTCGACGTCAACGGCATGTACTACGGCTCCCGCGCGGCGTGCGAACCCCTCCACGTCCAGGCCGACCCCAAGACCTGTCAGGTCATCGCCGTCAACCACACTCCGCGGAAGCTGAACGGCGTGACGGTCACGGCTCGCGCAGGAGCCCTGGTTCCAAAGGCGCAGCCTCAGGACCTCTCGCTACAAGGCGCAGCACCGGGCCCTGGTCACGCAAGCACAGCACTAGGGCCCCGGTCGAGAAGGCGCATCCCCGGGAGCCCCGGTCGAGAAGGCGCGGCTCAGGGCCGCACCCGTACCGCCGACCCTCGCTCACTCATCCGCGGCGCACAGAGAATCCGCTTCCTGCGCACCCGCTTCCCCTCGATCGCCGCGACGATCAGCCGGGCGGCCTCGTCGGCGATCCCGGCCAGCCCCCAGTCCACCGTGGTCAGCGGCGGGGTGAGCACCCGGGACACCGGGTGATCGTCGAAGCCGACCACGGAGACGTCCCGGCCGACTTCCAGTGAGACCTCGGCAGCGGCCGCGTACACGCCGTACGCCAGGGAGTCGGAGAAGCAGAAGACGGCCGTCGCGGGCCGCGGGCCCTCAAGGAGGCGGCGAGCGACCGCCGTCGCCTCACCCAACTCCTGCGGGCAGGGCACCAGTTCGGCCCGCAGCCCGAGCCGCTCGGCGGCCTCGCGCGCATACACGTCGGCGGGCCGGTCCGGCGTACTCGGCCGAGTCGGGGTCAGCACGGTCACCCGGCGATGTCCGAGACCGTGCAGATACGTCAGTACGGCGTCGATGCCGGCCCGGTTGTCGAAGATGACCTGCCCTGCCGTCCGGGCCGCGCTGAGCGAGTCCCCGACCGCCACCACCGGCAGCGCGTCGGCGATCGCGGCCCATTCCTCGGCCGCGGGATTCACGGGCGACACCAGCAGCGCGTCGACGCGCTGGTCACGCAGTTTCTTCGCGAGCACCAGTTCGCGGTCGGGGTCACCGCCGGCGTCCAGGATCAGCGCGTAGCGGTCACCGACGAGCAGTTCCCGGCCGATCGCCGCCATCAACTGCTGCTGCCAGAGGTCCTGGAGGTCGCCCGCGAGGACGCCGACCATGCTGGTGCGGCCGCTGGCCAGTGCGCGGGCGATGGGGTCGGCCTCGTAACCGAGTTCGGCGGCGGCCTTGCGTACCCGCTCCTCCGTCTCCTTCGAGACGTGCTTGCCGCGCAGGGCATAGGAGACGGCCGCGGTGGAGAGGCCCGTGGCCTCGGCCACCTCGCGGAGGGTGGTGCGCTTAGTCGGCCTGGCCATACCGGGAAGCCTACCGGGGCCCGTCCCTCATCCAGCGCACCCTTGACACGTTACGTTGTTAAGCGCTTAAGTTAAGCGCATAAGTGAAGCGGTTAACCACCCTCCCGAACCAACCCCTTACGAGGACTTCCCCAAGGACTGCCGCGTGTTCACCGATGTCCACCAGCACATCTGGCCGCCCGATTTCATCGAGCTGCTGCGCGCCCGCACCGCGCCGCCGCGCCTCGACGGCTGGACCCTGCACCTGGCGGGTGAACCGCCCTACGAGGTCGACCCGGCCGACCACGACATCAGGGCGCGCACCGCACTTGCCCGCACCGACGGCCTCGACCTGGCGCTGGTGTCACTGTCCAGCCCGCTCGGCATCGAATACCTTCCACCGGCAGAGGCAGCACAGCTGCTCGCCGCGTTCCACGACGGCGCACTGGCTCTTCCGGCACCCTTCGGCGTCTGGGCCTCGCCCTGTCTGTCATCGCCGGTGACGGAGGCGGCCGGAGCGGTCGACCGGCAACTGCGGCGCGGCTGCCGAGGTCTCCAACTCCCCGCCACCGCCCTGCTGGACGCGGCCGGCTGGGACCGTTGCGCCCCTCTTCTGGACGTCCTCACCAGTCACGACAAGCCGCTCTTCATCCACCCGGGCGCCGCCCAGCCGACCCCCGGCGCGCCGTCCTGGTGGCCGGCCCTGGTCCCCTACCTCGCGCAGTTGCACGCGTCCTGGTTCGCGTTCCGCGCCTTCGGCCGCACCCGGCACCCACACCTGCGCGTCTGTTTCGCCGCTCTCGCGGGCCTGGCGCCGCTGCACGGCGAGCGGCTCGTGACCCGAGGCGGCGGGCGTGGCGAGATCGACTTCGGGGTCTTCTACGAGACCTCGTCCTACGGAACACGCGCGGTGGACGCGCTCGCCCGCGCCGTCGGAATCGACGTGATCGTCAGCGGCAGCGACCGCCCGTACGCGCCCCTCACCATCCCCGACCTCGGCGCGGACGCCGGCGTCCACGCGCTGCGCACCGTCAACCCCGCCCGGTTGCTGAAGGGAGCCACCCCATGACGTATCAGTCCCTGCCACAGCGCGCCCTCGACAAGCGCGAACTCCAGGCACTCGTCGACGACCTCGCCGGCCGTCCCGACCTCTGGCGCGAACAGGTCGCCTTCTCGGACCAGGACCGCCACTACGCGTCGCTCTACCGCGACGAGTACGTCGACGTCTGGCTGCTGTGCTGGACCCGGCGGAACGACACCGGCTGGCACGATCACGACATCTCCTCCGGCGCGGTCGCCGTCGTACAGGGGACGCTCAACGAGTCCAACCCACGCATAGGCGGCAGCCACCTGTCCGTCACCGTCAGCGCGGGCGACTCCTTCTGCTTCGGCCCCGAACACATCCACCGCCTCACCGGCGCGACCGACGACACGGTCTCCGTCCACGCGTACTCACCACCGCTGTGGCGCCTCGGCCAGTACGACATCACCGCCGACGGCCTGATGCGCCGCATCTCCGTCTCGTACGCGGACGAGCTTCGCCCTTTGGACGCCCCGGCGGCGTGACGTGGCCGACGGGCCTCGGGGTGAACACGGCGGGGCATTTGTGGTCGCCGACGTAGCGCCTCTGCTCCAGGGATCGACCCGTTCAGCCGGACCATGGGCCAGAAACCGGGTACCTACCGAATAGGCGCCAGCGGGTGGAGCCCACCGGCAGGCGCCCCAACTGCCTGCTCTGCCAGTCGAGTTCGGGCCTTCACTTGGAGTCGAGTCGGCCCAGCGGGTTCGCGCCGTCGGACAGCGCCTTCTGTGCGGCGGTCCAGCCGTCGTCCTCGATGCCGAGTGCGTGGCGGAGGTAGGCCCACGTGACCCGCTGGACCAGGGCGACGCGTTCGGGGTTCTCGTCCGTCGTCTCCTGGACCTCGTAGCCGGCGATCCCGCCGAGCGAGTGTTCCGCTCCGAACAGGGTGAGCAGGCTCTTGTCACCCGGGCTGAGGACGTAGGGGTCGTACATCCACTCAGGTCCCCTGACCGTCAGCGGGGAGTCGTCCTTGTCTCCGGCGACGACGAGCGCCGGGGTGGCCATGTTCGCGAAGTCCGGGTTCATGAACGGGAAGTGCTCGGCCGCGAACGGCGTCAGATCGGCTCCGCCAGTGCCGGCCGTGGCGAGGAGCACGCCCGCCTTGATCCGCGGATCGGACAGGTCGTCCTCCGCCCCGCCGACCGGGTCGTGGACACGCAGGCCCAGCAGGTTTCCCACGGTCTGGCCGCCGAAGGAGTGCCCGGCCGCGGCGATGCGAGTGCGGTCGAGGCGTCCGCCGAGACCGGGCACGGCGGCTTCCAGCAGATCGAGCTGGTCGAGGACGCGCTTCATGTCCTCGACGCGGAACCGCCAGATTCGCGGAACGCGGGGGTCGTCCTGGGGCAGGCCCACGGTCCTGGAGTCGAGGTGGGTGGGCTGAATGACCACGAACCCGTGCGAAGCCCAGAAGTCGGCCAGCGGACCGTAGCCGTCCAGCGACGAGCCGAAGCCGTGCGAGAGGAGGATGATCGGCAGCTCGCGCCCGGTCGTCGGCGCGGAGATCCTCACCCGAAGGTCCTCGCCACGGCCCGGAGCTTCCAGAACCACCGCCTTCACCGAGACGACGGGGGTGGGCTCACTGAGGGGTATCTCCGTGATCACTGCGCCTGATTCGGTCATGGGAAAGGCCTTCCTTCCAGCTGTTCTACGGGGGTCACGGCTCGCGCACGCCAAGGGCGAACAGGGCGTACACGGTTTGTCGTCGTACCCCTGGTCTGCCATGATGGCTAAGTGGGACACCGTCCCGATTGACGATACGGGACAGCGTCCCGCTTAGCAAACAGCAGGAAGGGAAGAGCGCCGTGAACGACAGCGAGCGGGGCCGGGGCACACAAGGCGCGGCCCGGACGAAGCGGGCGGACGCGCGGCGCAACGAGGAGAACCTGCTCGACGCGGCGGCCGCGGTCTTCGTCGCGTCAGGCGTGGAGGCGCCGATCCGGCAGATCGCGGCCAAGGCCGGCGTCGGGACGGCCACGATCTACCGGCACTTCCCGACCCGGGCGGACCTGATCATCGCCGTCTACCGGCACCAGGTCGAGAGCCTCGCCGAAGCCGGTCCCGCGCTGCTCGACACCGGCGCGACCGCGCACGCGGCCCTGGCGGAATGGATCGATCTCTTCGTCGACTTCGTGGTCACCAAGCAGGGACTCGCTGTCGTGCTCCAGTCCGCCGACCCGTGCTTCGACCCGCTGCACTCCTACTTCCTCGAGCGCCTCGAGCCCGTGTGCACGCAACTGCTCGACGCCGCGGTCGCTTCGGGCGAGATCCGCTCGGGTCAGGATGCCTACGAGCTCATGCGGGGCGTAGGCAGCCTCTGCGCCGGCGCCGGCAACAACCCTCGTTACGACGCACGGCGACTGGTCAAGCTCCTCGTCGCAGGACTGCCCCGACCCGACTGACCGTCGGACCGGCCGCACACCGACTACGCGCCCCGACGAACCCGAGCGGCCGCTCGCGCCTCTGCCGCCTGGCGCGCCTCGGTGACCTTGCGGGACTCACCACTGGCGCGACCGGCCCGGCCCGGCCGGGTGCCCATGCCACGGAAGGGGGCTCCGCCGCGCTTGGGCCGCTCCGTGACCGGCACTCCGCCGCCGATGGGAACACCGGAGGGGGCCTGTGCGCCGGTGATGCGGCTCAACTCGGTCTCGCCGGAGCGGACCTGGGTGATCCGCGGCCTGATACCCGCGTCGGACATCACGCGACTCATTTCACGGCGCTGGTTGGGCGTCACCAGCGTGACGACACTGCCGGACTCGCCTGCGCGTGCCGTACGGCCTCCGCGGTGCAGGTAGTCCTTGTGATCGCTGGGCGGGTCGACGTTGACGACGAGGTCGAGGTCATCGATGTGGATGCCGCGAGCGGCGACGTTGGTGGCCACCAGCACGGTGACGTGACCGGTCTTGAACTGCGCCAGGGTGCGGGTCCGCTGGGGCTGCGACTTGCCGCTGTGCAGCGCCGCGGCCTTTACTCCGCTGCCCATCAGATGCTTGGTGAACTGGTCGACGGCGTGCTTGGTGTCCAGGAACATGAGCACGCGCCCGTCGCGGGCGGCGATCTCGGTGGCGATGGCGTACTTGTCGGCGCCGTGCACCTGCAGCACGTGGTGTTCCATCGTGGTGACCGCGCCTTCCGACCGGTCGACCGAGTGGACCACCGGGTCATGGAGGTAGCGACGGACCAGGAGGTCGATGTTGCGGTCCAAGGTGGCCGAGAAGAGCATGCGCTGACCGTCGGGACGCACTTGATCGAGGAGTTCGGTGACCTGCGGCATGAAGCCCATGTCGGCCATCTGGTCGGCCTCGTCCAGGACGGTGATGCTCACCCGGTCCAGACGGCAGTCCTTGCGCTCGATGAGGTCCATCAGACGCCCCGGGGTCGCGACCACGACCTCCGCCCCGGTGCGCAGCGCGCCGGCCTGCCTGCCGATCGACATCCCCCCCACCACGGTGGCCATCCGCAGCTTCAGCAGCTCGGCGTACGGGGTGAGCGCATCGGTGACCTGCTGGGCGAGCTCGCGGGTGGGGACCAGGACCAGGGCCAGCGGCTTCTTGGACTCGGCACGCTGTCCAGCCGTACGAACCAGGAGCGCCAGGCCGAAGGCGAGCGTCTTGCCCGATCCGGTGCGCCCGCGGCCCAGGACGTCGCGGCCCGCGAGGGAGTTCGGCAGGGTGGCGGCCTGGATCGGGAACGGTTCGTTCACTCCCAGGTCGGTGAGCGCCGTCAACAACTCGGCGGGAAGGCCGAGTTCACTGAAGGCGGCGATCGCGGGAAGCCCCGGGGTGATGGTGTCCGGCAGGGCGAACTCCCCCTGCGGCGCCGACGGACGGCGTCCGTTGCCGCCTGAGCGGGCACCGGGGCGCTCCTGGCTCTGCGGTCGGAAGCGGGCCCCTCGGTCGGCACCGGCGGCGCCGTCCTTGCGGGTCCTGGAGAAACGGTCGTTCGTGCGAGCTGAGCGGTTCATGGAGAACCTTCCTCGATATGGCACGCATCGAGGAATTCTCGGCATGAGTGAGCCGAATGAATTGCAAGCACGAGCCGAATGTGAGACCAAGAATCTGCCGGTCGCACCGGCAAGGTTAGGGACGGTCGCCGGAATCGGAATTCACCGATTCCACCGGAACGCGCGCCCTACCGGATCGTAGGAGTACGAGCAGGCCGTAAAGGCAGTCATCCGCACGTCGAGCGGAACCTGTAAAAAGCAGCAAGCTGGGACCCCCACCGCAAGGTGAGGGGTCCCAGCTGCCTCAGACGCTTCCGCGTCAGGCGGGAGTGATGTTCTCCGCCTGCGGGCCCTTCTGGCCCTGCGTGATGTCGAAGTTCACCTTCTGGCCTTCCTGGAGCTCGCGGAAGCCCTGGGCGGCGATGTTCGAGTAGTGGGCGAAGACGTCGGGGCCGCCGCCGTCCTGCTCAATGAAGCCGAAACCCTTTTCCGCGTTGAACCACTTAACCGTACCGGTAGCCATGTTAAATCTCCTTCGAGGCCAAGCCAGGGATCCGCACTGTGTGAACCCCCGCGTCGCTGAGGTGAACCCCGTCCGATAAAAAAGCATCGGAAATACAAAAATGCCCGACGAAATTACTTCGTCAAAGGCACTTGAAGTCAACGGGAACCACAACTGCAACTGTGATCAACCTTAGCACGGTACGCGGATCCGGTCACGGCACGTACGACGTTCCTCCCCGTGCCGCGGTGCCGGCCCACTCCGCAGGTTTCCGTACCCCCGGCCGCGGACAGCCGCTCCCGCCGAGGTCATTGCGCTCGTTCGCGGTAGAGGTCGCGGATCAGGCCGATCTCGGCTCCGTGGTGCAGCACTTCCTGGTTGACCCACCAGACGATGTCGATGAACGGTTCCTCGGCGTCGCTGCCGTGCGGGTACGTGCAGTGCCCGACGGTGTCGAGCGCGGCGTCGTCGGCGCTCGACAGGGCCGTCCGCCAGGCGGCGGCGCCGGCGTCGAATGCCGCGACCGCGGCCATGACGTCTCCGTCGACCGGATAGTCGTCCCGCGTCAGCGCGTGGCCGCCGTTGGTGTGTTCGGCGCGCAGGGTGAGCATTTCGCTGAGGTGGCTCAGGCGCCAGGCGATGGTGGTGAAGGGCGGCGGCCAGGGGTGCGGGTAGGACGCGGCGTCACGGCCCCAGGCACCGCTGCCGGCCAGAAGGGTCGCACGCGGCCCGGGTCCGTCCGCGCGCTGCCGCACGGACCAGCAGCCCGGCACCGGCTCCCAGCGGAACTCCTCGCCGGTCATGGGGCCGACCTTCGTGTCCGTCCCGTCACCGCTGTCCATGACCGGCCCTGCCATACGGCCGACAAGGCGCTCCCGCGCGAAGTCGAACTGCTCGAGCAACGGGGTCAGGCGGGGCGGGATCACGGTCACTGAACACTCCTGAGAAGGGTTGCCGGTCCAGGGGGTCGGGCTCCAGGTACGTCAGGCTGCCAGAGCCGGCTCGCCACCGCGTCTCATTTGCGGGAGAGCGGACCGGCGTCCCCGCCGACGGTGTAGGTGTCCTTGACCTTCACCTCGGAGACACCGCGGCCCTCTGGGAAGACACCGCGCCAGTCACCGCTCACATGCAGCTCGTCGGTACCCATCGCACGGACCACCACGAGCCCCTCGTCGTACGCCTTGTAGGCCTTCATCCAGAGGTTGGCGAAGGCCTGGGAGCGGATCAGGTGCATCCAGTCCGGGCGGTACAGCTCCCGGTTGTAGTTCGACTCCCCCATCGTGGAGACGAACTTCGAGTACATCGCCTTCACGTACTCCAGCGTCACCTCGTCCCCTGCCGCGATCGCCCCGTCCCGCGCGTCCTTCAGCGCGACGCGGAACTTCTCCAGCAGTCCCTCGGTGGCCCCCGAGGTGAACGACTCATGGATCTCGGGCGGATCGCACAGACCGTACTTCGGGCCCGAGAGACGCAGCAGGAGGCGCATCGTCGGTTCGGTGACCCACAGGGGTCCGGGTTCGTCGCGGTTGCCCAGCGGGTTGGGGAGGACTGCCTCGTGCTCCCAGGCGGACGGGGTGATCAGGTGGATCCCGGCGCGGCGGCGATCGTGGGACGAGCCGGTGGAGTGTTCGAGCCGGCCGATCGGGAGGTGGGTTTTCAGGGCGGAGAGGTAGGCGCCGTTGATGTCGAGGGCGGTCACCTCGTGCCGTCCTGCCGGGAGTTCGGAGCGGAACCACTTCGGGCGTGCTTCCCAGATCTGATCCGCGCCTCGGGCTGTCTGTTTGCGCAGGACGTCCGGGATCCAGGGATGGGCCACGACGTCGTAGCGGCCGCCCTTGCGGGTTTCGTCCAGCAGCGCCATCGCGTCCGGGATGGCCCGCTTGACCAACGCGGCGGTCGCCGCCTCGACGTCACCCGCGTGATCGGCGAGCGCGGCCGTCACCGCGTCGCCGATCAGGTCGGGGAGCTCGGCGGTCGACTGGACACGTCGCCCCACCGGGACGACCTTGACGAATCTCCCCGAGGGCACGGGCGTTGCGGTCCTGGAGGGCGTCCCGGCCGGCTTCGCCCCTCCCCCTCCCCCGGTCCCCGTCGCCCGCTCGGCTGCGCCGCCGCACTCGGCCGGGTCCAAGTGCTGCGGAAAACCGGCGACTTGGTGGAGCGCGGGATGCCCGCACAGGACACACGCCTCGGACACCGACAAGGTCTCCACCTCGTCCGCGCCGGTCCCCTCGGGCTCGGTGTCCGCGGGGCTTCCGTCCGCCGGCGCCGGCTCCTGAGACGCCACCGGCTCCCTCGCGGACTCGTCCAGCTCCTCCAGCTTCGTCCGGGCTCCCTGAAGGAAGTACGCGTACCTCTCGCGTACTTCCCCTGCCGGTTCGCGGCCGCTCTCCCAGCCGCCCACCGTGGACGGGCCCACTCCGAGCGCCCGGGCCACCTGCGTACGGGAAAGGTTCAGCGACTCGCGCAGCATTCGCCGCTCTTCGGCCGGGGGCAGTTCGACCTCCTGCCGGACCTCGGCCAGCAGCTCGTCGATCGCCTCGAAACCGGTCACCTCGAAGCCCCTTCCACACCCGCCGGGACCACGACTGCCGGGCCGGATGTCGTACGTGCCGGGCGCCGGCGCCCGGCCGACACGGCTTCGCACGCCCGGGTCGGGTCGGCCGGCAGGTCCGGGACTTCCGTCCCGTGGTGCGTGGCGAGGGCTGCGCGGTCGTCGTGGCTCCACGTGGCGGTGCCGGACGGGCCGGGGCCGATCCGCGTCCGACGCACACCTGGAGCGGTGGCGAGACGGGCCTGCGAATCCCCCGTGATCCGCGTCGACGCGCCCAGCGCCGCCCGCACCCGCTCGCCCGATGTCAGTGTCACAGGCCCACCCTAGGCGATGCCGTGCACAGCTCTACGTGGGTGAAGGCACGGCGCTCCTCAGGCCGCGAACCCCACGTTGGTCACGTACTCGTACTGGCCCCACTGGCTGCCCAGGTCCACGATCTGCTCCACCCAGGCCTCATCGAGCGCCTGGTCGTCTCCGGCCGCCCAGGCCTCGACGACGCGGTCCCAGTGCCGCACGTTCAGCGTGCGGAAGTCCATGACCCGCTGGCGGGGGCGGTCCACCTGGGACTGGTTCAACGGATGGATCTCGACCCGGGTACCGCGACCGGCGGCGTTGAGGCGGCCGAGGAGGTGGCGGGCGACATTGTGCCGGCGCACCGTACGGTAGGCGGCTTCGATCTTCTCGAGGTTCTTCCTCGAGGGGCTGCGCCTGCCCTCGAGCCAGGCTCTGAGCGTGCGGTCGGTGACCGTCAGACCGGCCTCGCGCGCCGCGGTGCGGGCGTGATCGGTGCGGGTGAGGTAATGCAGCCGCGCCAGCAGACCACGCCGCGCGGTGACGGGGGTCGCGACATAACCCGCGAGGGCGTCGAGCCGACGAGCCACAGCCTCGAATCCCTTGAGTCCGCGAGCACCGTACTTACCGAACTCGATATTCCTGTCCGGCACCCCGCCTCCTCATGCTGCCGACATTTGACGGAACCTCAAAGGCATTGACGTCACATTGACCCGAGTCTACAGGCCTGGAGGGTGCCGGATATGGGCGCGGTGACCGCCGGCACCGGCGAATTGGGCCGGTGCCGGCGACGGGCGGGTCGTCGCTAGTGGACGGTGATGGTGCCCGCGTATTCGACGTCGGTGGCCGAGCGGCCCACGTAAACAGGGACCTTTCCTGTGGGGGTCACCCACCTGCTCTTGGATTCGTCCCAGTAGGACAGCGTGCGCCGGGTGACGGTGACGGTCACTTTGCGGCGCTGCCCGGGTTCGAGTGTCACCTTGGCGAAGCCGGCGAGTGTCCTGGCCGGGGTGTCGACCTTGGTGGGCAGGTGTCCGACGTAGACCTGCACGACGTCGGAGCCGGTGCGCCGGCCGGTGTTGCGGACCTCGACGCCGACTTCGGCGGCTTCGTCTCCGCGGCCGTGGCCGGTGACGCGGAGTCGGTCGTGGCTGAAGGAGGTGTAGGACAGACCGTGGCCGAAGGGGAAGAGCGGCTTGGCGTGGTGCTTGTCGTACCACTTGTAGCCGACGTAGATGCCCTCGTCGTAGGTGATGCCGCCGTTGGCGTTGTCGCCCTTGCCTCCGGTGTAGACGGAGGGCCCCTGGTGTTCGTCGGCGGGGAAGGTGACGGGGAGGCGTCCGCCGGGTTCGGTGTCGCCGTAGAGGATGTTGGCGATGCCGGTGCCGGTGGCGGCGCCTTGATACCAGGCCTGGAGGACGCTCTTCACCTTGCCCAGCCACGGCATGAGCATGGGGCCGGAGGTGTTGAGGACGACGACGGTGTCGGGGTTGGCCGCGGCGACGGCTTCGATGAGCTGGTTCTGGTCGCCGGGCAGGGAGAGGTCGTCGCGGTCGAAGGCCTCGCCGGTGTAGTTGTTGACGAACACGACTGCGACGTCGGCCTTCTTCGCTGTGGCGACGGCGGCGGGAATGAGGGAGTCGGGCTGCCAGCACAGTTTCATGCTGGGGCCGTAGAAGCCGGCGTCCCTGGTGCTGTACGCGACGGTGATATCGACTGCCTTGCCACCCGTGAGTTCGATGACACCGCCGATCGCGGACTCCTTGGGGCCGAAGAAGGAGTCCCATAGGAACCGGGATTCGTCGAGAATGGTGACACCGTCGACGACGATCTTGGCGGCGCCGGCCAGCAGGGTGTTGACCCGCACCAGACCGGTGGTCGGCGGGGTGATCCTGCCGGTCCAGCGGGCCGACCACTTCGCCGGCAGTCCGCTGACGGGGTTGCCCCCGCGGAAGTCGATGTTCGGGGTGGTGATGGTCGACAGCGGCGTTCCGGAGAGGTCCTCGCCCGCGAAGAACTCGGCGTGCAGGCCGGGCTTGCCGTCGGGAGTGGTGAACACGTCGCCGGGGATGGTGGGCAGGGCCACGTCTCCGAGGGTGCCTTGGGAGAACCGCACCCGGGAGGCTCCCGCCTTGGCTGTGAGGGCGTCCACGGCGGTGGTGAAGTCGCCGGGATCGACGTAGGAGGAGCCCTCCACGCCGGTCATGGCGTCCCTCCCGGCGGGGCCGATGACCGCGATGGTCCGCTTCTTCGACAGCGGCAGCAGACCGCCCTCGTTCTTCAGCAGGACGGTGGCCTGTTCGCCGGTGATCCGGGCCAGCGTCTGGTGGGCGTCGGTGGTCACCACGGCGTCGGGGCTCGCGGGCAGCGGGTTGTCGTAGGCGCCGGAGGCGAAGAGGGCGTACAGGATGCGGCGGGCCGCGTCGCGGGTGCGGGCCTTGGGGATACGTCCGTCGGTGAAGGCATCCTTGGGGGTGTCCGGGGTGAGGGCGGCCGAGTCGACGCCGGCGTTGATCTCGGCGACGCGGTCGCCGGACGGGTAGTAGTCGGTGCCGAGGTAGCCCTTGAGGCCCAGGTCGTCCTTGAGCGCGGAGATGGTGTGCGGGTTCTCGCACGCGTACACGCCGTTGATCCTCGGGTAGGAGCCCATGACCGACAGGGCGCCGCCGTCGCGGATGGCGTGCTCGAACGCCGGGTAGTACACCTCGCGCAGTGCCCGCTCGGAGACGGTGACGTCGAGGGAGTTGCGTCCCTCTTCCTGGTTGTAGACGGTGAAGTGCTTGACCTGGGCGATGACGTCGTTCTTCTGGAAGCCCCGGGTGACGGCGGCGCCCATGGCTCCGCCGACCAGGGGGTCTTCGCCGTAGGACTCGGCCTGGCGTCCGTAGCGGGGGTTGCGTTCGATGTCGACGGTGGGGCCGAGCAGGACGTTCCAGCCCTTGGCGCGGGCCTCGGCACCGATGGCGTCGCCGTACCTCTCGGCGAGGCCGGTGTCGAAGGTGGCGGCAAGCGCGTTGGGGGCGGGGAAGGCGGTCACACCGGTGTCGCCGCGCAGGCCGTCGGAGGCGTCCACGCGGGTCATGGCCGGGATGCCGAGGTGGGCCAGCGGCTCGTACTCCTCGGGGTCCACGGCGGTGACGAGGAGAACCTGCTCCTCGAAGGTCATGGCGGCGATCAGCGCGTCGGCTCGGCGAGCGGCGGACCTGTTTCCTTCCCGCCAGGGCTGACCGGTCGGAGAGGTGGTTCGGGGAGCGGCGGCGGCGACGGTGGGAAGTCCGGCGGTCGTGACGGCCGCTCCTCCCAGAGCGGCTACGGAGACAGCCACGGCTTCACGCCGGGTCATTCCTCTGGGACGCGTCATGTCGGATTCTCCTCGGTGCGCAGGCGGATTCGGATCACGAGGTGGTGCGCGACGGCCGCCCGTCGTCCAGGTGCGGCCTGTTCGGAACGTGGTGGGGAGGGGTGGCGCGGGGACGGCGGAGAAGAGCTGTCGGAGCGCGGAATTCCGTGTGGTGCCGCCGGGCTTCGGAGGAGTCAGGCAGCGGTGCGGTCGAGGTCGCCCGTGCGGAGGCGGTGTTCGCCGGGACCGACGGAGAGCGGGGCGTGGCCCGGCAGTTCGACGAGTCCCCGGCAGCCGCTGGGTACGGTGACATGGACGGCCAGGCCTGCCGCTGTCTGTTCCCAGGAGATGGCGGCAGGGCCGTACGGGGTTTCGTGGCGGGCCTTGGCCCAGGTGATGCCTCCGCCGGGGCGCGGGCGGAAGTTGATGGTGCGGTAGCCGGGCGAGGCCGGTTCCAGGCCGGCGACGACGCGGTGCATCCAGTCCGCGACGGCGCCCAGTGCGTAGTGGTTGAAGGACGTCATGCCGCCCGGGTTGAGGGTGCCGTCGGGGCGGAGGCTGTCCCAGCGCTCCCAGATGGTGGTCGCGCCCTGGGTGACGGGGTAGAGCCAGGAGGGACACTCCGTCTGGGTCAGGAGGCGGTAGGCGATGTCGACGTGACCCGTGCTGGTGAGGGCGTCGCAGATGAGCGGGGTGCCGACGAACCCGGTGGCGATCCGCGCGTCGTCCTCCAGCACCAGCTCGGCGAGCCGGTCACCGGCGATCTGGCGCTGTCGTTCGTCGGCGAGCAGGCCGAAGGCCAGGACGACCGAGTACGCGGTCGGTGTGTCGCTGGTCGTGCGGCCGTCGGGCAGCACGTACCGGGCGCGGAAGGCCTCGGCGACCTCGTCGGCGAGGCGGCCGTACCGCATGGCGGCTTCCGTGTGTCCCAGTTCTCGGGCGGACCGTTCCACGTGGCGGGCGGACCAGGCGAAGTAGGCGGTGGCGACGAGATAGCGATCGGTACGGGCACCTGCCGGGTCGTCCGGCGGGGTGATCGGGTCGAGCCAGTCGCCCAGTTGGTGGCCGGTGTCCCAGAGACGGCTCTCACCGGCGAGGCGTTCCATCAGGTCCACCCAGGCGCGGCCCATGGGGAAGTGACGGCGGAGCAGTTCGAGGTCGCCGAAGCGCTGGTAGAGCACCCAGGGCGTGAGGGTGGAGACGTCGCCCCAGGCGGCGCCGGGCTTGATCGGTGTCCACTGGGGGCCGCCGGGTATGACGGGGACGTACCAGGGGATGGTGCCGTCGGGGAGCTGTTCGGCGGCGACGTCGGTGAGCCAGGAGTCGAGCATGCCGGCGCAGTCGTAGAGGAAGCTCGCGGTGGGGGTGAAGACCTGGATGTCGCCGGTCCAGCCGAGGCGTTCGTCGCGCTGGGGGCAGTCGGTGGGGATGTCGACGAAGTTGCCGCGCATGCTCCACACCACGTTGTCGTGGAGCCGGTTGATCATCGGGTCGCTGCATTCGAACCAGCCGGTGCGGCGCATGTCGGTGTGGTGGACGCGGGCCACGACCGCGCCTTCGGTGAGGTCGCCCGGCCAGCCGCTGATCTCGGCGTGGCGGAACCCGTGCAGGGTGAAGCGGGGTTCCCAGGTCTGCTGTCCGGTGCCGTTGAGGATGTAGGTGTCGGTGGAGACGGCCTCGCGCAGGGGGCGGGTGGCGAGTTCGCCGTCCTGGAGGATCTCGGCGTGGCGCAGGGTGATGGTCGTGTCGGCGGGGCCGTCGACGGTGATGCGCAGGCGGCCGACGAGGTTCTGGCCGAAGTCGAGCAGGTGACGGCCGTCGGCTGTGGTGGAGACCGAAACGGGGTGTATCTCCTGGGTGCAGCGGACGGGTGCGCCTCTGGGGGCGGTCAGGGTACGCGGGTCTCTGGTGGCGGTGGCCACGGGCGTCCAGGTCTGTGCCGGGTCGGTGCGGTGCGGCGTGGACCAGGAGGGGTCCTGGAGGCGGGCGTCGAACGTCTCGCCCTCGTACAGGCCGGCGAACAGGATGGGACTCTCGGCGGCGTGCCAGGTGGGGTCGGTGACGATGACGGTTGTCGTGCCGTCGGTGTGCTGGACCTCGAGTTGGGCGATGAGGGACTGGTCGCTGCCGTAGAGGTCGCGGTAGCCGCCGTCGAAGCCGATGCGGCCGCGGTACCAGCCGTCGCCGAGCCATGCGCCGATGGTGTTGGGGCCCTGTGCGAGGTGGGCGGTGACGTCGTACGTGTAGTAGCGCAGGCGTTCGCCGTAGACGGTCCAGCCCGGGGAGAGGGTGTCGTCGCCCACGCGGCGGCCGTTGATCTCGGCTTCGTACAGGCCGTGCGCGGTGACGTAGAGGCGGGCGTGGGCGACAGGCGACGCAAGGGTGAAGTCCTTGCGGACCCGGGCGGGGCGGCGGTCGGTGTCCGGGTCCTGCTCCCAGGCCGCGCCGACCGGTACGGCCGTCCAGTCGTCCGCGTCCAGCAGTCCGGCTTCCACGGTGCCCGCGTCGCTCCACGCGGACGGCTCCGTGCCGCCGCCGGCCCATACCCGCACCCGCACCGACACCCGTTCGCGGGAGGTCAGGGGCTGTCCGGGCCAGGCGACGAGAACCTGGTCGGTGCCGGGTATCCGGCCGGTGCGGTGGAGGACACCGGCTCGGTCCAGCTCCAGTTCGTAGGCGTCCTGTGAGGCGTGGCCGTCCAGGACGGACCAGGACAGGCGGGGCTCGGCGACGCCGATACCGAGGCCGTCACGCAGGTGCTCGAACGTGACCGGGGCAGGCTGAAGCGACACGGCTGGGGGAACCTTCCTTGAAAAGCGGGGTGGGCTGCGATCGGCCGTGGAGGCCGGTGGGGTGTCAGCCCTTGACGGCGCCCGAGGTGAGGCCCTTCATCACCTTCTGGTTGAGGAAGAGGTAGATCACGAGGGTGCCGAAGACGTTGATGCAGATCGCGGCGAACAGGGGGCCGTACTGAGTGGCGCCGAAGTCGCCGGTGAAGTTCAGCAGGCCGACCTGGATGGTGCGCAGATCCTGGTTGTTGGTGAAGGTCAGGGCGATCAGCAGGTCGTTCCAGATGAAGAAGAACTGCACCAGGCCGACGGTGAGGAGCGCGTTGCGGACCAGGGGGAGGCTGATGGTCCAGAAGGCGCGCAGGATGCCGGCGCCGTCGATGGTGGCAGCCTCGAACAGCTCCCGGGGCACGGTCTTGTAGTACGTCGCCATCATGAACACCGTCAGGGGCAGGCCCGTGCCGGTGTAGGTGAGGATCAGCGGCCACAGGGTGCCGGACAGTCCCGCCTGGAAGTACACGGTGAACAGGGGCAGCAGGATCATCTGGGGCGGGACCATCATGCCTGCCAGGAAGACCAGCAGGGTGAGGTTGCGGCCCTTCCACACCATGATCTGGAGGGCGAAGCCCGCGGCGGTTCCCAGCAGGAGGACCAGGGCGAGGGCGGGCAGCACGGCGAGGAGGCTGTTCTGGATGTAGAGGCCGATGTTGCCGGTGGTCCAGGCCTCGGTGTAGTTGCCCCATTCCCAGGTGGTGGGAAGGCTCCAGGTGGAGTTGTTGAGATAGTCGCTGTTGGACTTCAGCGAGGTCAGGAACATCCACACCAGCGGATAGACCTCGACGACCAGCAGCAGGGTGACGACGGTCTTCACCCACAGGCGGCTCGGGCGGCGACGCCGGGGCGGCTTGCCGGCGGAAAAGGGCGCGTGGCCACCACCGTTGCGAGAACCGGCGGTCTTCATAGGCGTCTCTATGGCCATGGGGTTCAGCTCTCCGTGAGGTCGCGCCGCGAGACGCGGAAGACGACCAGGGTCACCATCAGGCACACCACGGTCAGCAGCAGCGCGATGGTGCTGCCGTAGCCGTAGTCGCCGTACGTGAACGACGTCTGGAACATGTACAGCGTCAGCGGGGTGGTCGCGCTGCCCGGACCGCCGTTGGTGAGGGCGACGATCGAGTCGAAGACCTTGAGCGTGCCGTTGATGCTGAAGATCAGCGATGACATCAGCACCGCGAACGACATCGGCAGGACGATGTGCCTGACGAGCCGCAGGCCGGAGGCCCCGTCGAGGCGGGCGGACTCCAGTACTTCGTCGGGGATGTCGACCAAGCCTGCGAAGAGCAGCACGGCGTAGAAGCCCATCGAGCGCCAGATGTCCATGATGATCAGGACCCAGAAGGCGTGCCCGGCACTGCCGAACCAGTCGATCGAGTCAAGACCGACGGCGTTCAGCGCGGAGTTGACCGGACCGGTCTGCGGGGCGACCTGGAAGAGCTTCTGGAACAGCAGGCCCACCGCCACGGTCGGCAGGACCACGGGGAAGAAGACCAGGGTGCGGATCAGCGCCGAGGCACGCTTGAGGAAGAACACGTACAGCAGTGCCAGCAGGTAGCCGGCGACGACTTGGCCGACGGTCACGACGACCGCGTACTTGGCGGTGAACCACAGGGCGTCCCGCACGGCCGGGTCGGTGAAGAGGTGCTGGAAGTTCTCCAGGCCGTTGCCGGTGAACCCCTCGATGGTGTTGCCCTTGGTGAACGAGTACCCCAGTGACCACACCATCGGCACCAGCATGATCAGGGAGTAGACGAGCAGGGCCGGACCCAGCAGGATCAGGACCGCCTTGCGGTCGCCAAGCACGCGATGCATGTATGAAGTCCAGTTCTTGAAGATGCTGCTGACGTGCGGAGCCGCTCAGGGACGCCCCCTGAACAGCCGGCCGCGTCACTTGCCGGACAGGGCGTCCTGGACGGTCCGCATGAACTTCTCCGGGCTGACGCTGCCGTTGACCAGGCCGGCCGCGTTGGTCTGGCTCAGGGTCGTGGCCTTCGTGCTGAAGAGGGCCTCGAACCACAGCACGTTCTGCTGGGATGAGCCGATCGTGTCGCGCACCTGGCCGCTCACCTCGTTGGCGGCCTCCACCTCGGTGTTGACCTTGAAGCCGGAGATGGAGCCCTGGTCCTTCAGCGCGGTGCTGCCGTAGTTCTTGGTGATGCAGGAGACCCACGCGCCGGTCTTCTTGTCGAAGGACTTGGCGCCGAGGGTGATGCCGAGACCGACGTTGGACGGGTACTGGTCGATCGAGCCCTTGCCGCCGGAGACAGCGGGGAACGGCATGAAGCCCACGTTGTCGGCGCCCACCGTGTTCTGCTTCTCGTCGGCGATGTTGGCCAGCGCCCAACTGCCCATGTACAGCATGGCGGCCTTGCCGGACAGGAACTGGTTCATGGAGGTGTCGTAGTCGATCGAACCGACGCCCTTGCCGAAGTACCCCTTCTTGCCGAGGTCCGCGACCTCCTGGGCGGCCTTCACGTACTCGGGGTCGGTCAACTTCGCCTTGCCGTCGGCGACTTCCTGGAGCGCGTCGGGTCCGAGGCTGCGGTACAGGTACCCGCTGATCAGCCGGGTCAGCGGCCAGCCCTGTTCACCGGAGGCGGAGAACGGCTGGATCCCCTTGGCCTCAAGCTTCGCCGCCGCCGAGACGAGTTCGTCCCAGGTGCCGGGCACGCTCAGACCGTTCTGGGTGAAGATCTTCTTGTTGTAGAAGATGCCCTCGATGTTGTACTCGTACGGCAGCACCTCCAGCTTCCCGCCGTACAGCGCCTTGATCGTGGACACGGCGGCGGGCTCCAACTGGTCGTAGACGCCCAGTGCCTTGAGCTCCTTCTCGAGGTCGGCGACCTTGCCCGACCTGTAGAGCTGCTGGGTGAGCGCTGGCGCGTTGCCTGCGGCGAACTGCACCGGCAACGCGTCCTGGCCGGCCAGCAGTTGGAGCTTCTGGTCAAGGCTTGCCTGCGGCACGGTCTCCGTCTTCAGCGGCAGGGCTTCGTCGGCCGTCTTGCACTGCCCCTTGGACAGCGTGGTCAGGGCCGACTTGACGGTGGTGTTCTCCGTGACGCTCAGGTAGCTGAACTCCTCGGGCGAGGAGGTCGAGCCGCCGCCTGTCCCGCCGCATGCGGAGACGAGCACGACCATCGTGGCGGCGCTCGCGGTCAGGCCTGCGAGGCGGGTCTTTCTGGCGGCGGACGAGTCGGTGATCACGGCATGGCTCCCTGTCATCATTGAACAAAGGCGCACGGCGAAGGCCTGCGGAGGGAAGGGGCGGCGGAGAGAGTTTCGTATAACGTTCTCTACGCCGAAGTGCGCACCACAGTGCACGTAGCCGAGGCAGGCGTCAAGACATTGGGCCGTAACACCGAGGAAAAGCGCACCGCATCTAGCGCACCGTGCGAGCCATCGTGTAGACCGTTGTATCCGGTAGAGAAGCTCAGGGGGCACGACGCATGCAGCAGGGCTCACAACGCAGGAAACGTGTGACGATCACAGACGTGGCGCAGCACGCGGGAGTGTCGACCGCCGCGGTCTCCAAGGTCATGCGCAACGCGTACGGGGTCAGCGCCGCCATGCAAGAGAAGGTCCGCGCCGCCATGACCGAGCTCGACTACCGGCCGCACGCGGCGGCTCGCGGGATGCGTGGACGGACGTACACGATCGGCGTCCTGCTCGACAACATCCGCAACACCTTCTTCGCGGACATCCTCGACGGCATCCGCGACGAGCTGCACAACAGCGAGTACACCGTGCTGATCGGAGCGGCGGGGTTCGGGGCGGACGCGCAGGGCAAGACGATCCGGTCGATGGTCGACCGGCAGATGGACGGCCTGGTGCTCATCGCGCCCGGCACGCCACGCGCCGAGGTCCTCGCCATGGCCGAATCGACGCCCACCGTCGTCATCGGCCACCACGACCCCTCGGACCTGCACGACTCCGTCGTGGACGCCGACGGGGTGGGCGCCGGACTGGTGGTCGACCACCTGGTCTCGCTGGGCCACCGCAACATCACGCTCGTCTCCTCCCCCGGCACCCGCTCCAGCAAGTGGGCGCGCACCCCGGAGATCGTCCTGAGCAACGGCTACACGGAGGCCATGGGCCGGCACAGCCTCACGGCACAGACCCGAATCTGCCGTACCACCTACTCCGACGAAGGCGGTTTCAAGGCCGGCATGAGCCTGCTCACCGGCGACGAGCGGCCCACGGCGATCATGGCCGGGGCGGACGTGGCGGCGCTCGGCGTCTGGCGCGCCGCGCACGAACTGGGCCTGCGGGTACCGGAGGACGTCTCCATCGTCGGCTACAACAACACCGCGGTCGCCGACCTCGCCACCGTCCAGCTCACCAGCGTCGACCAGGCCGGCCACAACATGGGCGCCACCGCCGCACGGCTGCTCATCGAACGGGTGGAAGGCCGCCGGGAGTCCGCCGTACAGACCAGCATGACCCCGCGTCTCGTCGTACGCGGCAGCACGGCGGCGCCGCGCACCTGAGGGGCGGAGCCTCTGACAATTGCCTCCGCGTATTCCGAGTCGGCCGGTTCGATCAGACGGAGTGGCTGCCAAGAAGTCGAACAGCGCGCCTCTCCCGGCGAACGATCCGGAGGCCGCCGGGGCCGCGAGCCGTCTGGAGATCCAGTACCTCGCCATCGTCGCCGACCTGGTCGGTGAATCCGATACTCCGCGCTACGGCGCCCTGCTGATGGCGGGCGCGCACGGGATCGCGGGACTGAAGCTCAGTGGTCACCTGGCGAAGGAGAAAGGGAAGGTGGACGGGGAACAGCTCGTGCGCACGCTGGTCGACGCGATCCGGGCCGGCGCCGAGAACGCTGACTCACTCGCCTGAATCCGCCCGCACAGCCCCAAGGTCAGCGAGGTGCTGCCGCTGATGTGCCTGCACGGGCCGCCCTGGGGGACTTCGTGTCCGCGCTGCAGCAGCTCTTCGGCTCGGCGGCCGGCCACCGGGAACCGGCTACTGATCGCGCCGGCGGAAGGGCTGCGGGAGTCGACCGAGCGTGGGCCGACCTGCTGCGCGACCCCTGCGGGAGCACCTCCGGCGCACGCCACGGTATCTACTACGTCCTCGGCGCGCACCGAAGCTGCGCTGGATCGCAGACCAGCAACTTCAATGGGGAAAAAGGCACAACGCTCACCCGGTCAGCAGTGCTGGAGGGTTCCGTTGGTAGCGGCGCTGTTGTCCACGTAGGGCGCGTACGTCCACCCGGTCACGGTCAGTTCGAGTCCGTTGAGGCGGTTGTAGCGCTCGAGGACGGTGAGGTACCACCTGTTTCCACCGCCGAGGTTCTCGCCGGTGTTCCAGCAGGTGGCGAGGAGTGTGTCCCCGGACCAGAGGTCCGGGACTCCGACCGTCCCGGAAGCCAAGTTGCGGCCGTTGAAGACAGCCGCCCCCACTTGCACCGTGAGCAGCGCGGACGCGGACGCGCTCCCGGTCGACAGAACCATCCCACCAGCACTCAGCGCCGCGACCGCCGTGACCATGGCGCTTCGCCGTCGTAACTTACCTCTCATACCGGCCTCCTGATCAATGCCGAATATGCACTGCTCCGCTGAGCGTGCACATGAACCCGTCGCCCTTGCGGGAAGGTCCTGCCAAGCCCGACGAACCGAGCCCGCAGTCGTACCCTCCATGAACCCGCCGCGCGACCGGCCGCCCCCTGCGCCCCTTCTCGTGGTCCGGGCCCGGTGAGGTACGGATCGCGCCGACTCCCAGAGCGTGCCGTGTGCCGCTGTGGCATGGCATGAGCAACCACTACTCAACCGGCCCGATACCTTCGTCATGGGCTCGAACGGGAGTGCTCGTCGCCCCGTTCACACTGGTCGCCGCAGGTCGGGGGCGGCGTTTCCGGATGCGTGGGGACGCGTGTCACATCGCCGACGCGGGGACACGCGGACTCCGGTTCCGCCTGCGTGCGCATGCTCCGCCGACCCCTCAAGCCCGTCCCTCCGTTTCCCCCGATCCCGACGTGATCGTGTGCGAGGTCTTGACCGTGGCCGAATCGCAGGCTTAGCGTTCCCGCGTCGATACGAATTGAAACGATTCAATCACTCGTACCTCTCCCGGACTTGGGGCGCACCATGGATGAACGCATGCCGCGACGAAGCGGAATGGCCCGGCGCACGGCACTGGCGGCCGGGCTCGGGGCGACGGTTCTGAGTGCCCTTCCCGGGGTGGCGACCGCCGCACAGGCCGCCACGGGCGCCGGGGCCAAGGGGGCGTCGGTCCCCGGGACGGCAGGGTCGGGAGTCGGGATGACGGCCGACTGGTTCGCGAGCCCGCCGCGCTCCGTGCGCCCCAAGTTCCGCTGGTGGTGGCCGGACGGTCTGGTGGACCCGGACGAGATCGCCCGCGAGATCGACCAGATCGCCGACGCGGGCTTCGGCGGTATGGAGATCGCCGCCGTCCACCACAGCATCAAGGACAAGTCCGTGCTGGACACCGCGCACCACGGCTGGGGCAGCAGGTCCTGGCGGGACGGTGTGGAGGCCGCACTGAGCAGAGCCGCCCGGCGCGGGGTGACCATCGACCTCACGCTCGGCCCGAGTTGGCCCGTCGCGGTCCCCGGTGTGACGCCCGACGACGACGTGGCAGCGCAGGAACTCGCCTACGGCCGGGTCGCGCTGGCCGCCGGTACCGCCTACGAAGGGCCCGTTCCCGCCGCCGTTCGCGAACCCGAGTCCGGTGTCACCCGCCAGACACTCGTCGCCGTGCAGGCCGCCCGCGTCGATCCGGCGAACTCCACCCGCAAGGAGACGGGCCTGGACGCGGACAGTGTCCAGGACCTCACCGCTCTCGTCGCCGACGGTGCCCTGTCCTGGACGGCACCGGAGGACGGCGACTGGGTGCTGGTCTCCTACTGGCAGCGCGGCTCCGCCCAACAGCCCGAATCGGGCCCGCACTCGTCACCCGCTGCGTACGTCGTCGACCACTTCAGCGCGGCGGGCACCAGCGCCGTGACCGATTTCTGGGACGGCACGATCCTGACGTCCTCACTCCGGCGGCTGCTGCGGGCCGCGGGCGGCGCCTTCTTCGAGGACTCGGTGGAACTGGAGACCGACGGACTGACCTGGACGTCACAACTCCCCGAGGCCTTCGAGAAGCACACCGGACGCCCCCTGTTGCCGTACCTGCCGGCGCTGGTGCTGGACAACAGCAACCAGGTCTTCGCCTTCGAGGCCCAGCTCACCCGGCAGATCCGCCACGACTTCTGGGAGACGGTCTCCGGCCTGTTCAACCAGCACCACCTCGGCGCGCTGCGGACCTGGGCGCACTCCCTCGGCATGCGTCTGCGCTCGCAGCCGTACGGTCTCCAGACCGACGCGATCGCCTCGGCGGCCCTGCTCGACATCCCCGAGGGTGAGTCTCTCGGCTTCAAGAACCTCGACGACTACCGCTGCCTCGCCGGCGGTCGTGACATGGCCGGGCACACGATCCTGTCCTGTGAGGCGGGCGCCTACAACGGCACGGCCTACAGCACCACTTGGGACCGCTTTCTGCGAACCATGGGCGGCGCGTACGCCGCCGGCGTCAACCAGACCGTCCTGCACGGCTTCTCCTACGCCACCGCGCCCCAGGTGGCCTGGCCCGGCTTCGCCGCCTTCAGCCCGTACAACGGGGTCGCCGGGTACGGCGAGTCGTGGGGGCCGCGCCAGCCGACCTGGAAGCACGTCGCGGACATCGCGGGCTACCTCGGCCGGGTGCACCGGGTGCTGCAGAGCGGCACGGCCCGCGCGGACGTGGCGATCTTCCGGCAGACCGGCTACACCGCCACCGGCATCGGCGCCTCCTGGTTCACCGCGACGGGCATCACCCTCGGCTGGAGCCACCAGTTCCTCAGCGGCCCCCTGCTCGAACTGCCCTCCGCGACCGTCAGGCGAGGACGCCTCGCGCCCGACGGACCGGCCTACAAGGCCCTGTTCGTCGAGGGTGACTTCTTCTACGGCTCCACGCCCACCCTCTCCGTCGACGACGCCGGCAAGATCCTCGCGCTGGCCCGGGCCGGACTGCCCGTCGTGCTGCTCGGCGCTTTCGACCAGGGCCTGACCCCCGGTGTACCCGCCGGCGGCGAGACCGCCGAACTCCGGACCGTCCTGGGCCGGTTGCTCGCTCTGCCGAACGTCGCGCTCGTCAGCGACAAGGCGGCCGTCGGTGACGCTCTCGCTCGGCTCGGCGTCACCGCGGACGCCCGCTACGCCACGTCCTCCACCCTCCTCAACGCCCACCGCGCGACAGCGGAGGCGGACTTCTACTACTTCTGCAACGGCAAGCACGCGGAAACCGTCAAGCCGCCCGTCGCCGCCATCGATCACGAGGTCACGCTGCGCCGCACCGGCTCGGGCAACTCGGTTCCCTACCTGCTCGACCCGTGGTCGGGCGAGGCCGTCCGGCTCGCCCAGTACACACGGGACGGCGACGACTTCACCGTCCGGATCGCGCTGCAGCCGGGTGAGTCGACGATCATCGCGCTGGGCCGCACCGGACTCTTCGGCGACCGGCACGGCTCCCTGCCGAGCGTGGTCGAAACGGACGCCGATGAGGCCGGTTATACCGCCGGGGGCCTGACCGTACGGGCGAGCGCGCCCGGGACGTACACCACCCGGCTGGACCGCGGCAGGCCCGTCACCACGACGGTCCGGTCCGTCCCCGAGGCTGTCACGCCGGCGCGCTGGCGACTGGACGTCGACGACTGGCGCCCTGGCACCAGCGCCACCCGCACGGAACACGTCACCGTCTCGGTCACCCTCGATACGCTGCTGCCGTGGTCGGCGATCCCGGAACTCACCGACAGCGCGGGCATCGGCCACTACCGCACCACCGTCGACCTCCCCTCCGGCTGGACCTCCGCCCACGGCGCCCGGCTGGAACTCGGCCAGGTCAGCGACACGTGCCGGGTGACCGTCAACGGCCGCCGCCTGCCTCCCGTCAGCCGGCTGAACCCGGTCGTCGACCTCGCCCCCGGTCTGCTGCGCCGCGGCGCGAACGTGATCGAGGTGGAGGTCGCGACCCCGCTGATCAACCGCCTCCGGGTCGCCCAGCCGACAGTGTTCGGCGGTACCGCCCGTCAGAACCACGGCCTGGTCGGCCCCGTCCGCCTGACGCCGTACGCGCAGACACGCGTGTCCTGAAAGAGAACCTGTCCAGGGGCGCCGGCTCCGCTGGAGGCGGCGTTCCTGGACATGGAGGCGCGTCAAGCTGCGTGTGCGAAAGCGGCTTTGAACGGCGGCTACGCAATCTCACGCCTGACGTGCTGCGGCGCCCCGGTAGTGGGTTTTGGCCGAGCCCGTACGTACGAGGACTCGAGCGGCACCGACGCCTCGCTCCTGCGGGTGGCTCTGCGAACGACGGAGGGCGTGCGGCACCCGGATCACCGCTCCGGAGGCGGGCGGTGCGGCTCGCCCAGGGAGGTCGTGGCGTACGTCGAGCGGCTGGCGGACGCCCCGCGTGGGACGCGCGAGTTCCGGCCGACTGCGCCGGCGGTGCTGGCCACAGGCGGGGTGGGAGCGGGATCGGTTCCGGCCGCGCCCTGGTCCCTGCGTCCGCTCACCGAAGGGATCCGGACCCGCGAGGACAGGTACACGGTCCTGACGGGCGACACGCTGACCGGGGCATTGGGCCTCGCCCGCGGTGCACGGCAGGACAGCCGTTGGTCGAGCGGCGGCAGACTCTACGCGGTGTCCTTCCCGCCCTTGCTGCCCGACGAACACACCTGCCGGGACCTCGACGTCCGCTGACGCCGTGCGCGTCCTTCGGTCTCCGGTCGCGTCCGTACGGTGGTTTCCCTGCCCCTCGTATCGCTGCTGATGTGGGGAGCCGCGCGTCGGCAGCACTCACAACAGCCTTCCGCAGCAGGGGTGGTGGCGCCCGGCGGTGTGGGAGCCCCCGCGGTGAAGGCGCGGGCCTAGTGTGTGAGTGGCGGCGTCCTCCAGCGGCCATCGGCCATCAAGGAGCACCAGACTGTGAAGGTCGAAATCCAGCCGGACGTACGCGACACCGCCGCCCGACTCGGGGCAGACGCTCCCTACGCGCTGAAGGCGCTGGCCGGCCAGCTGGCCGATGACCCTGACATGGGCCGGCCCTCGGGGCTGCCCGGCATCCTGACCGTGACGGTCGACGGCGACATGTTCGAGGACTGCCCCGACCTGTCCGTCGGCTACATCCGCGAGCCGGACCGGATCGAGATCCGGTTCCTCAGAACTGCCCCGCCCACCGAGCCCTCCCCCGAACCCTCCAGGGACGCCGATGCCCAAGAGCAGGTCCGAGAGCAGGAGCCGCCCGCGGACCCTGCTGCCGCCGCGGTCACCGTACGTCAGGTCGCCGATGCCTGGCGGCGCATCACCGGCTGGCTGAAGCAGAACGCGCCCGCCTCCTACGCCGCGCTCCGCGCCGGTGCGAGTCCCGCCGCGATAGCCGCTCTGGAAGGCGACATCGGTATCCGGATCCCCGTCGAGTTGCACGTCCTGTGGCTGCTGACGGCGGGTGACGACGGGGGCGATGGCTGGGGGTGTCTTCCGGGCAACAAGGCCCTGATGCCCCTGGACGCTGTGGCCGCCGTCCACCGTCTGAAGACGGGCTCCCAGGCCCACCAGGACCCCCTCAACGCCGATCGCCCCGAAGCGGAGCGGATCACCGTGTGGAAGGCAACCTGGATTCCGGTTGTGGCCTTGGGCCCGGCTGACAGCACGTCGGGCCTGTACCTGGACTCCGAGAGTGGCTACCTGGGTTCCTGGTCCCGCTACGACGAAGCCCCCGGCGAAGAACTCGACACTCTGGTCACCTACTTGGAAGAGGCCGCCGACATGCTCGAAGCCCCGGCCCTGGCCACGCGGGACAGGCCCGGCCTGATCGGTGAGGCGCTGGTGTGGCTCAGCGGTATAGCCCCGGCGCGGGAAAACGGGTGGGAGCCTCTGACCGGCTGACCACGTACGAGAGGCGGCGCTCGCTGCTGGCGTGGCCCCCTGCGAGTTGGGTCGCCGCTCTAGGGAACGCCGCCGCCGAGAGGCAAGTTGATCTCGGCACCGTGCGGGGTGTGAGTCGCCGACAGACGCCTGGGACTCATCCTGGCGAGCGTGGACGCCGAGCGGGGGCGTCGCTCTCTGAGTGCCGGAAGCCGCCACCGTCAACGGAACTACGTCCGGGAACCTCAGTCTTCGGCGATCCACTGGGCGAGGGAGAGCAGGGTGGTTTCGACGCTGTTCGTCATGTAGTCGCGGAGTGCGTCGAGGTCACCGCGGGTGGTGCCCAGGACCGGGTCGAGGCGGAGCAGTTGCCAGGACTGTTCTACGACGGTTCCGCGTCCCTGGGCGTGGAAGGTCCAGCTCCACCGCACGATGCCGTCTTCGGCGCCGCCGACCACGAAGGTGAAGGCGTCACCGCGGTCCGCTCGTACGACCTGCGAGCGGGTGGTCCATTCCCTGCCGTCCTTCCGGTTGTGGCCGCTGAACCAGGCGCCGACCCGGGGCCCGGCGCCCCGGTCGAACGTGACGTCGTCCGCGTTGGGGCTCCAGCGGCCGATCGCGGACACGTCACTGACCAGGTCGTAGACCCGCAGGGGTGCGGCATCGACCCATGCGCGTCTGGTGAAGGCGAAGCTCGATGGGTCCAGGGCTTCGAAGAGGTCGTGTTCGCTGGTGGTGGCGCTCAAGGCGTTCTCCAGGGGTGAGTGCGGGATGGTGCCGGGTCGGCGAGGCCCACGTCATCACCGGTCATGGTGGGGAGCCAGACCCACTGCTGCCTATCCACAGCTGGGGCAGGCTGTGCGTTTCGAGTCGGCCCATACTCAGATCCATGACCGGAAAATCACAGCTCGGGGACTTCCTCCAGACGCGGCGCTCCCAGCTGCGTCCCGAGGACGTCGGGGTGCCCACCTACGGAGAGCGTCGGCGTGTGCCGGGGCTTCGCCGCGAGGAGTTGGCCCTGCTGGCGGGTGTGAGCGCCTCCTACTACACCCGGCTGGAGCAGGGGCAGTCACTGAGCGCGTCCTCCGCGGTACTGGACGCGATCGCCGGGGCTCTGCGGCTGGACGACTCCGAGCGGCGGTATCTGCACGACCTGGCACGGGCGGACAGGCATCGCACTCGTGGCCGGCGGCCATCGCCGGAGCGTGTGACGGAGGCGACGGCCCAGTTGATGGACGTACTGACGGACGTTCCCGCGCTCGTACTCGGTCTGCGCAGTGACGTACTGGCGTGGAATCGCCTCGGACACGCGCTGTTCGCCGGGCACCTGGCCCCTGACGCCCCGGGCCTGTCCGCGCAGCGTCCCAACATGGCCAGGCTGGTGTTTCTCGACTGTCATACCCGCGACCTGTACGCGGACTGGCCGAGCAAGGCCAGAGCCGTGGTGGGAAACCTGCGTCTGGTGGCGGCTCAGCATCCGCAGGACACCGCGTTGCACGCGCTGCTGGGTGAACTGAGTGCGAAGAGCGCTGAGTTCGCCTCGATGTGGGCCGACCATCGGGTCAAGGCGTGCACCGTCGCCACGTACGAGATGCGGCACCCACTGGTCGGCCCGCTGACCGTCGTACAACAAACCCTGAGCGACGGGCAGGGCCCCAACGTCGTGGTCGCCACCACCGAGGCGGGTTCCACGTCGCGGGCCGCGCTGTCCCTGCTCGCCCAGGCCACTGACCAGCCCCATACCCAACCCACCACCCAGGACACCACCTCGATCGGCCAGGCGGCGATGCGGCCCCCGGCCGACACTGTCTGACCTCACCCGAAAGTCACCGGGCGCTCCGCCGTCACCTGCGAGCGCCCGTCCCTCCCGGGCACGGCCCACGCGCGGCCGCCGCCGGGAGCAGCCCCGGGGCCGCATGGCCCCCGGGCAGAGCCCGCTAACCAACCCATGCGTCGGTGTGTCGCTGCCGCATGCCCGAAAACCATTGAAGGAACCATGTTCAGGAAGCTCTCCATGTCCGCCGTACCGGCCGTCGTCCTGGTCGCCGCCGCTGCCGCGACGCTCACTCCGGCCTCGGCATCCGGATCCGCATCCGCGTCGGCATCGGCCCCGGCATCCACGTCGGCATCGGCATCGGCATCGGCATCGGCCGGGTCCGCCCCGCTGAGCCACCCGCGAATCGCCGCGCACTTCGACCTGGCCAAGGGGCAGACGCCGGAGAACGTCGCACTGGCCCCGGGCGGCACCGCGTACGTCACTTTCGCCCAGGGTCGCCAGATCGCCGAGGTCTCCCCCAGCGGCAGGACCCGGATCCTGGCCACCCTGCCGCTGCCCGCCGACGGCGGCATCCACACCCCAGCCCTCAGCTTCCCGCTGACCTCAGGGATCGTCCGTGCCGACGACGGCACGCTGTACTTCCTCTACGCGACCGGAACCGCCGACCTCACTGGCGTATGGCGACTGCGCCCGGGCGGCGAGCCGCGGCGGATCGCCGCGCTGCCCGCCAACGGACTGCCCAACGGGCTGGCGCTGGATCCGCGTACCCGCACCCTGTACGTCACCGACTCCGTGCTCGGCACCGTCTGGAGCGTCCCCACCACCGGCGGCACCCCCCGAGCCTGGTCCACCGCCCCCGAGCTCGCCCCCGCCGGCTTTCTCGGCGCCAACGGTCTGAAGATCCACAACGGGGCGGTCTGGGCCACCAACCTCGACAGGGGCACCGTCGTTCGCATCCCCATCCTCCGGGACGGGCGCGCCGGTTCGGTCCGGACCGAGGCCGCCGGTCTGCCGGGGATCGACGACTTCGCCTTCACCGGCCACGGGGACCAGCTCCTGGCCGCTCTCAACGGCTCGAGCGAGGTCGCGCTCGTCCAGCCCGACGGCAGCCACTCCATCGTGCTGGACCCGGCCGACGGCCTGCAGAACCCCACGTCCATCGCACTGCGCGGCGACAAGGTCTACGTGCTGAGCGCCGCTTATCTCACCGCCCAGGACCCCAACCTGATCCTCGCCCGCCTGAACGACTAGGACCCGAGGAACAGACGCCCCCCCGCGGACGCACACCGGACCGTTCCGGACCGACCACGTCCGGTCGGCTCCGGGGCCGGTCCGTCACGTCGCTCCATGTCCTCCCACCACCCACACCGTACGGAGAACCACCATGCAGAACACGCACGAGATCATCCTGGGCGATGTCGCCGTCACCCGGATCGAAGAGATGCACGGGCCGATCATGCCCGCGGACCAGTTCTTCCCGGACCTGCCCGAGCAGGCCTGGCAGGAGCACCGGGAGATGCTGGTGCCCGACCACCTGGGGGCCGACGGCACGACGGTCCACGTCGCGATGCAGACCTGGCTGCTGCGCAGCGAGGGCAGGACCATCCTGATAGACACCGGCGTAGGCAACGACAAGACCCGCCCCGCCGTCGCCGATTGGGACCACCTGGAGCTGGACTACCTCGGCAACCTCGCGCGCGCCGGTGTCCGGCCCGAGGAAGTCGACCTGGTGATCAACACCCATCTCCATGTCGACCACGTCGGCTGGAACACCCGCCTGGTCGACGGCGCCTGGGTGCCCACGTTTCCGAACGCCACCTACCTGATGCCCAAGGCCGACTTCGAGTTCTGGAACCCGTCGAACAACCCGGACATCACCGGTGGTGTCAACGAGAACGTCTTCGAGGACAGCGTCGCCCCCGTACACGCCGCGGGCCAGGTGCGGTTGTGGGAGGACGGGCACACCATCGACGCGAACCTGCGCCTTGAAGCGGCCCCTGGTCACACGCCCGGATCCAGCGTCGTCAAACTCGCCTCCGGCAGCGACCAGGCGCTGTTCGCGGGCGACCTCGTGCACACCCCCCTCCAGGTCATGCGGCCCGACCACAACAGCTGCTTCTGCCAGGACCCGGCCCAGGCCCGTACGACCCGGCGCAGGCTGTTCGGTTGGGCCGCCGACGCCAACGCCCTCGTCCTGCCCGCCCACTTCAGCGGTCACAGCGCCCTCGAAGTCGAGCACAAGGGCGGCGAGTTCGTGATCAAGAACTGGGCGCCGATCACGAAGTACTGACCCCGCTCCACCCTCGCCGCCGCTCCGGCCCCTCCGGAGCGGCGGCATCAGCGTGAGCAACCCGCACCGAGGAGTTCCGAGATGACATCCGCCGACCCCGCCACCGTCAACGTCACCACCACGTCAGGTCCCGTCCGCGGTCGCCGTCACGGCAACGGCAGCGTCTTCCTCGACGTGCCCTACGCCGCACCACCCGTCGGACGCGGGCGTTTCGCCGCACCGAGCCCGCACGAACCGTGGACCGGGGTCCGTGACGCGACACAGCCCGGACCGACCGCGCCCCAGCCCACCCGGGACTCCTTCGGCACCCTCGACATGTCGCCCTACTTCGGCCCGGGCTGGCAGCGCGGGGACGACTACCTCACCATGAACATCTGGGCCCCGCCGCAGGAAGGGCCGACCCGGCCGGTCATGGTGTTCGTGCACGGCGGAGGGTTCGTGGCGGGGTCCGGACGTGGACCCCTCTACGACGGCTCGGCATTCGCCCGCGACGGCGTCGTGCTGATCACCGTCAACTACCGCCTGGGCATCCCCGGCTTCCTGCACCTGGCCGACGCCCCGGACAACCGCGGAATGCTCGACGTCCTGGCCGCCCTGCGCTGGGTCCGGGAGAACGTCGCCCGCTTCGGCGGCGACCCCGGCAACGTCACCCTCTTCGGCCAGTCCGCGGGAGCCATCATCGTCGGCGGCGTCCTCGCCGACCCTGCCTCCTCCGGCCTGGTCCGACGGGCGATCATCCAGAGCGGCACCGGCATCGGCGCCTTCACTCCCGAGCAGGCCGGCATGGTCACCGCGGCGGTCGGACGCGAGCTGGATCTCGAACCCACGGTCAAGAACCTGGCCGGCATCCCCGACGAGCGTCTCGTCGCCGCCATGGCCGGCCTGACGGGCTTGGACCTGCGTACGTCCACCCACCACGACCCGCTCGGCGGCATCACCTCCTTCAGTCTGGTCGGCGAGCACCAGCCGGCCGCCGCGGTCGCCGACGGCCGGGGAGACGAGGTCGATCTGCTGATCGGCGCCAATCTCGACGAGGGGAGTCTCTACCTCGCCCCCTTGGGACTCATGGCGAGCACCACCGATGCCGATGTCCGGGACACCGCGGCAAGGTTCCACTCCGACCCCGACGAAACCGTTCGCGCCTACCGGGCACAGCACCCGTCCGCGTCGGCCGCCGACCTTCGCACCGCGATCCTCGGAGACGGGCTGTTCGGATCGGGCACCCGGCAGATGGCCGCCGCACACGCGAGCGCGGCGACCGGACGGACGTACTGCTACGAGTTCGGCTGGCGCTCCGACGCGATGGACGGGCAACTGGGCGCCAGCCATGTCATGGAGTTGCCCTTCGTCTTCGACCGGCTGGCCCTGCCATCCCTGCACGGCACGCGAGGACTGCTCGGCAGCACCGAACCGCCCGCGCGACTCGCCGCCGATATCCACCGATCGTGGATCCGGTTCGCCGAGACCGGGAATCCCGGCTGGCCCGTATACGAACGAGCCGGAGGCCACGTTCAGCAGCTCGGCGTCGCCTGAACAGTCAATGCATATTGCGTGGGCAATTGCCGGACAGGCCAATATCAGGTCTCGGCATCCCGACGACCTGAAGCATGATCAAGATCTACTCCCCTCACACCCTGAGGGTTCTGACGCCCTGGGGTTCATCAGGCTTTCCACTCCAAGGCGTTCAGTACGCCGGCAGTAGCAACCCGGACGGAATCTGAACGCGCATCAGTTCTCCATTGGCATGTATCGATTCCAACGCGGAGGACCGACGAGGTCACACTGTGTGGGAAATGTGCTTGAATGACGAACATATCGGCCAAGCGGCTTGAAAGAGCCCCTGACCGGTCGCGGCCGTCCTGTCTTCGCAGTGGACGGGAGAGCGTGCGCAACCCAGCGCGCGCGGGGTCGCTCAGGCACGCGAAGGCGCAGGTGGGCCACAACCGGCCCACCGCTTCGGTCCGTTCCGTCCACATCGGCGGTGCGACCCGTGCCGTTACCGGACCCTCCGACCGAGGGTCACTTTCACTGCGCGCCGCACTCCGGTCGGCAGGCCCCAGGGGGGAGCTCTGCCTACAACCGCGCGCGGTCCGCCGCCGGCGTTCGCCGAGCTGCTGCCTGAATCAAGGGGGGATGCGTGTCATGAACGAATCGGTGTCCAATTTCCACTACGGGGCCGTCACGCCGATCGCGGCCTATCTGATGGCGTGCCTCGGCGCGGCACTCGGCCTGCGCTGCACGACACGGTCCATGCTCCGGCGCGGGCCGGGCTCCCGTCGGGCCGGCTGGCTGACACTCGGCGCGGTGTCCATCGGCTGCGGTATCTGGACGATGCACTTCATCGCGATGATGGGCTTCACCATCGAGGGCTCACTCATGACCTACGATCCCGCGATCACGATGCTGAGTCTCGGTGTCGCCATCGTGGTTGTTGCGGTCGGTGTCTTCCTGGTGGGCTATCGAGGATCGAGCCCCGCCACGCTGGGCACCGCCGGGGTGTTCACCGGCCTCGGGGTCGCCGCCATGCACTATCTCGGCATGTCCGCGATGAGCGGCCACGGGAGCATCGAGTACGACCCGGTCTATGTGGCGTTGAGCGTGGTGATCGCCGTGGTCGCGGCGACGGCGGCGTTGTGGGCGGCGGTGTCGATCCACGGGCTGGGTTCGGCGGTCGGCGCGAGTGCGATCATGGGCATCGCCGTGACGGGCATGCACTACACGGGCATGACCGCGGTCACCGTCCACGTCAGCGACGTCGTCGGCAACAACCAGTCCTCGGTGAGCCTGCTGTCGTTCCTCCTGGCCATGATCGCGGGCCCCTTGACGGTCCTGATCATCGTCTCCGTGATCGTCATGTTCGACCCGGAGGTCGTACTCGGCGAGAACAACTGGAACAACACCCAGCCGGCAGGGGCCGCCGAATCTCTCACCTCTGCCCGCACGTCAGTACCGGACGCGCACCACGCCCGCCCGCCGAGCGGCTGGTAGCGGCCAGGCGCGACGGACAGCGCCCCACCACGACATGACCTGTGCCTCCTCGGGCGGCGGCTCTGATCAGCGCCGACGCCTGGGAGCCGGGCCTTGCCGGATGCTTCCAACGCGTTGGCAATGCCAGTCACGGGCGGGGTCTGCGGCGCTTTCGGGAGTCGAGCCGAGTCACGCCTTGCTGCTAGCGCATACCATTTTGCCCATGACGCAAGACAATCGTGAGCTGGACAGCCTGGTGCGCAAACGGATCCGTGCCCTGCGCGTCGCTCAGGGCTGGTCCCTGGAAGAGCTGGCCGCCCGCGCCCGACTCAGCCAGTCCACGCTCAGCCGCATCGAGACCGGGCAGCGCCGCCTCGCCCTGGACCAGCTCGTCACCCTTGCCCGGGCCCTGGACACCTCCCTCGACCAGCTCGTCGAGACCGCCACGGACGATGTCATCTCCAACCCGATGATCGACGGAGCCCACGGGCTGATGCGGTGGCCCATCAAGGCGGATCCAGGCATGACCGTCGTGCGCCAGCGCATGACCGACCCGGCGCCCGACAACCCCTCACGCCTGCGCGCCCACCCCGGCCGCGAATGGCTCGTCGTCCTCTCCGGCACGGCGATCCTGCTGCTGGGCGACCGACGTCTCCGCGTCGAGACCAATCAGGCAGCGGAGTTCCCGACGATGCTCCCGCACGCCATCGGCGCCGAGGGCGGCCCCTGCGAGATCCTGGGCATCTTCGACCGCGACGCCCGCCGCGGCCACCAACGCGGTGAGGACTCCGGTGGCACGAGCCGCCCGCCGCGGTGACGCCGACGCCGCACGCCGATATTGACGGCGATCGTGCACGCCGGGTCCTACGGCGACGGCGCCGCACCGTCCGACCGTACGACGGGGACGCAACGCCAGGCCGTACGTCGAGGACGCACCGCCGGACCGTACGACGGGGACGCCCCACCAGGAAGTGCCGCGAGGACGCCCTGCCAGGACGCGGCTTACCCGAAAGCCGGTTGCGCGATCGGCAGCCCAACCGGCCATCCTCTTGCGTATTCGGACACGCACCGGGCCCTGCGCGCATGATCCACCTACCGTGGCGCCATGACCCACCCTTCCCCGCACGCGGCACACGACCACGCACAGCACGTGCAGCACATGCAGCACGTTCACCAGCAAGGACACGACACCACCGCTGACCAGTCCGAGATCCTCGACCTGGACGCGGAGGTGCTCGCGGAACACATCGCGTCCATCACCGCGTGGCTGCCCATAGGGACCAGCCCTCGCCGCATTGTCGATCTGGGCTGCGGGACCGGTACCGGCACCCTTGCCCTGCTGGCCCGCTTTCCCGAGGCCGAGGTGACCGCCGTGGACACCTCGGCCGCCCACCTGAGCCGTCTGAAGGAGAAGGCGGAGGCGGAAGGTGTCGCCGGCCGGGTGCGGATCATGCGGGCCGACCTCGACGCTCGATGGCCCGAACTCGGCACGCCCGAACTGGTGTGGGCGTCGGCCTCCATGCACCACATGGCCGACCCCGACCGCGCCCTGAGCCAGGTCCACGACATGCTCGCGCCCGGCGGACTCTTCGCCGTCGTCGAGCTGGCCGGCTTCCCCCGGTTCCTGCCCGAGGACGCGCCGGAGGACGGGCCCGGTCTCGAAGAACGCTGCCACGCCGCCCTCGCGCACCACCACGCCGCGCAGCTGCCGCACCGGGGCGCCGACTGGGGGCGCAAGCTGACCGCCGCCGGGTTCGTCGTCGTGGACGAGCGCACCATCCCCGTGGACATCGAGGGAACCGGCAACACGGCTGTCGGCCGCTACGCGCTCAGCGGCCTGCGCCGCCTGCGGGGCGGCGTTGCCCGGATGCTCCCCGCCGAGGATCTGGCCGCTCTCGACCAGTTGCTCGACACCGACAGCGCCCACAGCATCCTGCATCGCCGCGACCTGTCCGTACGCACCGAACGCACCGTGTGGGCCGCACGGCGCGCCTGATCTGCGCGGACGCGGTCGCAAGTCCGACCCGGCCTGGCATGTGGGACGCCTCGTGAAGTTTCGGCCCGCGAGCGGAGCGCGCACGGTCCGCCGGTTCCGCAAACTGTCGCTCACTGCTCGACGCGCAAGTCGCCAACCGTCTCACGCCCGACGACGGGCACCCGGCCCCGGCTGGGCGTGGACGTCCTTGGGGGCCAGCGCAGTGTGGTCCTGCACGCACTCGACGACGACGCGCACCTCGGCTCCGCAGTCGGCGTGGCGCATGTCCAGGACCGGGCCTTCGGGATCCGGGGCGTACGACTCGCCCCACTGGCGCAGGGCGACGAGGACGGGCCAAAGGTCCCAGCCCTTGCGGGTCAGCCGGTATTCGTTGCGCACCCGACTGCCCTGTTCCTGGTACGGAACGGTTCTCAGGATGCCGACCGCAGTGAGCTTTCGGAGCCGGTCACTGAGGACCGCCTCCGACAGGCCCATATGACGGCGGAAGTCGTCGAACCGGCGTACGCCGTTCGCGGTGTCGCGCAGGATCAGCAGCATCCACTTCTCCCCGACCACGTCGAGCGTGCGCTGGACGGGACAGTTCTCGGTGCTCGCCTCGAGCCACTCCATGCAGACATCGTAGGACCCTGGCTTCATCATTGACAGCCAGTCGAGGCGAGAGCTAGCTTCGATTGAAGAAGCCAGCCAGAGGGGTGCGGAGATATGGGACGGACACGTACGTACGAGTGGGAGGACCCTGCCGTCACGGCGTCCGCTGTCGGGCACGCTTCCGGCCTGGACTTCCTGCGTGACGTGCGGGCGGGCCGCCTGCCCGGGCCACCCATCGCCGCCACCTTGGACTTCACGCTCGACGAGGTGACCGAGGGCAAGGCGGTGTTTTCGCTGATGCCAGGTGAGGAGCACTACAACCCGATCGGCAGCGTCCACGGCGGCGTCTACGCCACGCTGCTCGACTCGGCCGCGGGATGCGCCGTCCAGTCCACACTCCCGCCAGGCATGGGCTATACCTCACTCGACCTGACCGTCAAGTTCCTGAAGCGGATCACGGTGGACACCGGCAGAGTCCGGGCCGTCGGCACCGTCGTCAACCGGGGCCGGCAGACCGCACTCGCCGAAGCCACGCTGCTCGACGCGAAGGACCGCCTGCTGGCCCACGCCACCAGCAGTTGCATGCTGTTCCCCGTACAGGCCACCTCGACCTGAGAGGCGGGCATCGGCCGATCTCGCGTTCGGGGATGATGTCAGGGCTGCGAACTGCCCGGTGGCCGCACGGAAGAAGGCGAATCCCCCGCCAGGCGGCCGCGCGAGTTGCTGGCGGGGAACTGAGCGCCACAGGTGGCCATTTGAGTTCTCCGGTCGGCCGCGGGGATGCGGTCCCGACCGGGGGCCGTCACTTCGACATGATGAAGTCCAGGGCACTGCCGGAGGCCGTCGTCCAGTAAGTGACAAGTTGACCGTCGTCCGCGTACAACGTGTCGACGGGCATGGGGACGTCCAGGCGCTCGTCCGCCTTGGTGCCGAGCTTGCTGCCGTGGAGGGTGAGGGTGATGCTGTTCGCCTCGTACTCGTCCCTGGCGCCGCCGGCGACGAGCAGAGCGGCGTGCGCCTCCTCACCCGGAGCGATGGTCATGGGCTTCCCCGGGTCCGGGCTGCTGTCCTCGATCACGGGGGTCGGGGCCTGGGCATCGCCGATCAGCACGTAGGGATAGTGGTAGACGTTGCACTTCTCGTCACCGGCGTTCTGAACGGTGATGAGAAGGTGCCTGGCGTCCTTGCTGTCCGCGGGCTCCTTCGCGGCCGAGACCGCGAGTTCGTCCGCGGTGCAGGCGGCGATGGTGCCGCTGTCGCCGTTCCCGCCGTTGTCTTCGCTCGCGCCGGTGTCGCCCGAACCGTCCCCTGGCTTCGCCGAATTCGTCCCGCTCGGCCGGTCCGAGGACCTGGCGTCGTCCGAGCCCTCGGCCGCGCCCGGCTCGCACGCCGTGGATGCGAGCAGCGCGGCGACCACCGCGGCCCCGAGGACGTGGGACTTCCAGCTCCTTGGCCTCTTGCGGTTCTCGCGGTTCTTGTGGTTCTCGTGGTTCTCGTGGTTCCTACGGGCAGCAGCATTCATGGTGTTCCCCCGTTGTCGGCCGTACGCATCCGTTCTCGGTTTTCGGCTCTCGACTGTGGGCAGAGCCTGTACCAGGAATCGCCCTCAACGCGTCTGCCTCGCAGGCCTGTTGCAGAGCGCGTACAAGGATGGGGCGGTTCCGCCACAAGAAGCTCACGCATGGTCAAGCCCGGCGTCTTCTCCCTGCTCGGACCCTGACAACCAAAAGCGTGCCGCGAGCTCTGACCCGCCCCAGGTCAGGACGACGTAGCCGCCGAGGCAGATGCGCTTGTCGCCGCGGTGTATGCCAGTCGTGCCGCCGGCGGCAGCGGTGCGTGCTGGGGGCCTGCCTCGAAGGCCTGGATCACCAGCCCCGCGAAGCGTCGGGAGGCCGCGACTTGGGTGGCGGGCGTTGTGGTGTGGATCCCCTTGTTGGCCATGAGGATGAGGATGAGGTCGTCCAGGACGAAGTCGGGACGCAGACGCCCGGCTTCCTTGGCTCGCTGGGCCAGTTCGGCGACTGCTTTCAGCGTGTACTCACGGTTCGCGGCGACATCGGCCACGTCCGGGAAGGTCGACAAAAAGGCTTCGGTGAAGCCCCGGTCACGCGCGTGCAGGTCGCAGACCTTCTCGACCACCAGACAGAAGCCACGCCACGGATCGGGGTCGGCGCATCCCTCGTCGACGATGACGCGACATGCGTGCGCCTGGTCCGCGAAGGCTTCGGTGACCAGCATCTGCTTGGTCGGGAAGCGGCGGTACAAAGTGGCGGGTCCGACCCCGGCGCGCCGGGCGATCTCCCGCATCGGCACGTTCAGGCCGTCGGCGGAGAACAGCGCCCGGGCCGCTTCGAGGATGCGTGCGCGGTTGTCCAGCGCGTCGGAACGCAGGGAGTGAGGGGTGTGAGGCAAACGGTCGGTCACCACTCTCACTTTAGCCAAGTGGACGGGGGCGTCCACTAACGTCCAGGACACGGAAGCCCGCCGGGATCACCGGTGCGTGCGGCACCGTGACCGAGCCGCGGCCGTGGCGTGAAACCCCCCGGCCCGCGAGAACGTGGAGACGGACAGTGAAAGCAGTAGCGATCCAGACGTACGGGGGCCCTGAGGGTCTGGCCGTTGTCGACCTGCCGGCGCCGAAGCCTGCTGCCGGCCAGGTGCTGATCGCCACCGAGGCGGTGGGCGTCGGTGGGGTCGACACCGTGATCCGAAGCGGGGTTCTGGCCGCCTACGGCTTCAAGGAGGGGCACATCCCGGGTAGCGAGGTGGCGGGCACCGTGACCGCGGTCGGAGACGGCGTCGATGTTTCCTGGATCGGCCGACGGGTGTGGGGCTTCACCGGCACCGGCGGAGGTTACGTCGAACAGGCCGTCGTGTCGGTCGAGGAGACGCTTCCCCTGCCCGTGAACCTGTCCGCCGTCGACGCGGTGACGCTCGGCAGTTCCGGCGTGGTGGCCCACTTCGGGCTGCGCCACGCGCACTTCGCTCCCGGGGAGACAGTCCTGGTGCGCGGCGCGGCCGGCAGCATCGGGATCATGGCGGTGCAACTCGCGGCCCGTGGAGGTGCGGCCGCGGTGGCGGTCACGACGTCGTCGGCCGAGCGCGGCAAGCGGCTGCGCGAACTCGGTGCCACCCACGTACTGGACCGCTCCGGCGAAGGAGGGGAAGACGCTCCGGCGGGCTACGACGTCATCATCGACGTTGTGGCCGGTGGGGACATGCCGACGTTCTTCGACAGGCTCAATCCGAACGGGCGCATGGTGACCGTGGGCATTGTCGCAGGTCAACCTCCGGCGGACTTCGGCGCAAGGATCATGTCGGCCTTCCAGAAGTCGATGTCCTTCGCCACCTTCAGCACGGACACCGTCACCGTGGCCGAGCGTCGTGCCGTACGGGGCGAACAGTTCGCCGCAGCGAGCCGCGGCGAGATCGAAACGGTGGTCCACGAGTTGCTGTCACTGGACCAAGCCGTGCTGGCACACCAGAAGATGGACGCGGGCGAGGTCTTCGGCAGGATCGTGCTCGCGCCGTAGTCCCCGCTCACACGACTGGCCGCGATCGAGCCAATGACGAACACATTGAGTAACAACTGGTTACCCTGTGTGCACATTTGTTGGGATCGACGCCAGGAGCCACACCATGAAGAGAATCGCTCAGGTCATCACCGCGGCAGCCATGACCGTGGTCGCGACAGCAGGTACGGCCGTGGCCTCGCAGTATGTCGCCTATGAAGGCGAGGGCTTCTCCGGGCGCAGCGTGGTGATCACCGCCTGCGGCACCAGCAACATCCCCTACCACGGGTCCTACAAGTGGTACGGGGACGGCCAGTCGGGGCGCATGTACAACCAGTCCAACGCCCAGGGCGTTGCCCACTTCACGCTCGCGTCGAACAGGTACGCCGAGCAGCGCACTCCCGTCGGCTGGAAGAGCATCTTCATCGTCTGCTAGGACCCGCAGCCATCCAGGAACTCGCTGAGCGTGGGCGGGAGCAAGGATGTCCGCCGCACGAGCGTCATGTGCGTGGTGGCGGGCAGAACGGCCAACTCCCACTGGGAAATCAGCCGTTGCATCTCGGCGGCGTGCTCAACGCGCATTGACCCGGCGTCGCCGATGACCGGGCCGGGTCCGCGGTGTTGGCCAGGACGACGCCCACGTCCGCGAGCGATGACGCTTTCATGGATCCCGAACTCGGGGCGGTGCCGTGTCGCGCCCTGGCCGAGCGAGGGGATCGCAATCGTGGTGGCGCCCCTACCCCTTGGCGACCGGCCGGTAGGTGCAGACGTTCACACCCGTGCCGCTGGTGACGGTCGAGACCAGTTCGAGCGTGTGCGGCACTCCGTCGTCGGGGAAGATCGACTTACCTCCGCCGAGGATTATCGGCATGATCATGAGGCGGAGTTCGTCGACGAGGCTCTCGCGCAGGAGGGCCCGTACAAGGGTGGGACTCCCCATCACCAACAGGTCGCCGCCGTCCGCCTCGCGCAGCTTGCGGATCTGGCCGACGAACTCGTCGCCCGGGACAAGCCTGGTGTTGTTCCAGGTCAGATCGTCTTCACCGAGCGTCTCGGAAACGACGTACTTCTGGAGGGAGTTCATCCGGTCGGCGAACGGGTCGCCGCCCCGCTCGGGCCACGCCGCCGCCATCGACTGCCAGGTGGCGCGTCCGAAGAGCAGCGCGTCGGCCTTGTTCAACGCGTCGGCGAAGGCTCCGCCCACCACCTCCGGATCGAAGAAGGGGTGAGTCCAACCGCCATGGGCGAAGCCGCCGTCGGTGTCCTCATCGGGTCCACCCGGTGCCTGCACGACGCCGTCCAAGCTCATGAATTCGCTGATCACTACGCGCATGGGACTCGCTCCTCTTTCGCGTTCCAAGGGTTACGGCAGGGGGTTACGGCAAAGGGTTGCGACAAGGGAGACTGCCGCACGGTCTGAAAGTCATCGCTCTCCGCCAACTCATCGATCCCCGTGCGGGACGGAGCGGTATTACGAGGCGACGGCCGACTGGCCGGTGTAGTCGGGGCCGGCGTGCGGTCGGCGCAGAGCTAGGCCGCGTTGCCAAAGGAAGCTGGTGAGCCGGGTGCACCCCAGACTTCGGCGTCAAGCAGCGTCATTCCCAGCACGGGCAACGCCTCCCGCCTGCGACGGTGCAGCCGCGTGGTGTCCATCTCGCCGCATAAACTGTTGGCTCGTATGCCCGTCTGTGAAGGCTACGCGCACACTGACGGTTTCCCGTTCGACCCGAAGGGCTGAGCCGTGCCCGACCGACCTGAGATTGTCTGCATCTGCGGCTCTACCCGGTTCGTGGACGAGATGAGCACGGCGAACCGTGATCTGACCTTCGCAGGTGTCATCGTCGTCGCGCCAGGCGTCTTCCTGCGCGCCGAGGATCACGAAGCAGACGAGTTGATCACCAACGAGCAGAAGACCGCGCTGGGCGCCCTCCACCTGCGCAAGATCGACCTGGCTGACCGGGTTCTGGTCGTCAACCCAGGCGGGTATATCGGCGAGTCCACGAGCAGGGAGATCGCATACGCCCACGCCACCGGCAAGCCGATCTCGTTCACCGATCCCTTCTGACCAGTAGACGCTTCGTGGTGCGCGCGGGCAGCGAGTCTCGGTAAGCCGCGGAGCGTGTTGCTGCACAGGGCCAGCCGGGCCGGGCCAGCGGCTGGGTCGTTGTCCGCGAAGAACCGTCGATTGGCGCGCTAACGTGCGGTGCGGCGGATCCTCACGGGTGGGTCCCGGCTCACGGGCCTCGCCACGACTGGACCTGCCCTTCACATCGGGTCCCGGCCACGGGCAGTGCGGGCGCGTAGGTGTGTGCGTGGCTGAGCATGAGGAACACGAATCTACGCACGCCGCCCGCCGCAGCCATTGGCCTGATGATCCGCCCGTCAGGCAGGATGGGCGCCATGACCGAGATCCACACTCCCCGCCTGCTCCTCCGCCGCTGGAACGACAACGACCTCGCGCCCATGGCCGACGTCAACGCGGACTCACAGGTCATGCGGTGGATCGACGACGGCTCGGTGCGCGACCTGGAGCACACCGCCGAGGAGATCGAGCGGTGGGAGGAGGAGTGGGACGAGGAGGGGTTCGGGCTCTTCGCGGTCGAGCTGCTGGCGTCGGGGGAGGTGGCCGGCTTCGCGGGTCTGTCCGTGCCCGGGTTCCTGCCGGAGGTGCTGCCCGACGTGGCGATCAGCTGGCGGCTCGGCTCACAGTTCTGGGGACAGGGCTACGCGTCCGAGGCCGCCCACGCCACGCTGGAGTTCGCGCTCCAGGACCGTGGCCTCGACCGGGTCATCGCCATCAATCGAATGGGTAACGACGCCTCCGAGAACATCATCCACAAGCTCGGCATGGTGCCGGAACGCGAGACGACCCACCCGGTGTACGGCTACCCGCTGCACATCCACGCCATCGACCTCACCGAGTTCCAGGGCTGATCACGCGGCCCCGCCCGCGATGTCCAGCGCCGCGATGTACCCGAAGGTCATCGCCGGCCCGATCGTGGAACCCGCCCCTGCGTAGCTGTGCCCCATGACCGCGGCGCTGGCGTTCCCCGCGGCGTACAGGCCGGGGATCGCCGAGCCGTCGGGCCGCAGCACACGCGCCCTGGCGTCCGTGCGCAGGCCGCCCTTCGTTCCCAGGTCGCCCGGGACGATCTTGAAGGCGTAGAAGGGGGCGAGCCACAGGGGTGCCAGACAGGAGTTGGGGAGGACCGCGGGGTCGGTGTAGTAGTGGTCGTAGGCGCTGTCACCACGGTGGAAGTCGGTGTCCTTGCCGGTCAGGGCGAGGCCGTTGAAGCGGTTGACGGTGGCACGGAGGGCGGCCCCGGGAACGCCGATCCGACCGGCCAGAGCGTCCAGGGTCCAGGCCTTGTGCACGGCGCCCGACTGGTACCAGGCGTCAGGGAACGTGAAGGTCGGGACGACGTCCCGGAACAGGTAGCGGTTGCGGTAGTTCTGGTCGACGATCAGCCAGGCGGGGATGTCGGGAGCGGTCGCGTTGCGCTCGTACATGATGTGTACGACATCGCTGTAGGGAGCCGCTTCGTTGACGAAGCGCGCGCCCGCGGCGTTGACGAGGAGCCCGCCGGGGAGCGTGCGTTCGGCGAGGCAGAAGTAGGGCTGGTCGGGCAGCGGGATCGCCGGGCCCCACCAGGCGTCGTCCATCAGGTCGAGCGCGCCGCCGGCCCGTTCGCCCGCCTGGATGCCATCGCCGGTGTTCTCCTTCGCGCCCACCGTCCACGCCGTGCCGATGGGCTGCTGCTGGTACCGGGCACGCATGGCCGCGTTGTGCTCGAAGCCGCCGGATCCGACGATGACACCGCGCCGCGCCCTCACCAGGCCCGGTGCGCCGTTGCGTGTCACCACCGCCCCGGTGACGGCACCGCTCTCCGTGTACAGCTCGGACAACGGCGTGTTCAGCCACACGGGTACCTGCGCGGCGAGCAGTCCGGCACGCAGGCCGGCCGCCAGCGACTGGCCCATGGTGAGGGGCTTCTGGCCGAGCAGCGCCGCCTTGGTGCCACGGGCCAGGCACTCGGTGGCGACGGCCGCGCCCTTCACGCTCACCGCGGAGAGGTTGAGCCACTTGTAGTCGGCGCTGAAGACGACCATGCCGCTCGGGACCGTCATGTACGAGGGGTTCAGCCGGGCGAGTTCGGCGCCCAGGATGTTGCCGTCGAGCTGGTCGGGTTCGATGGAGCGGCCGCCGGGCAGCCCGCCGGGCAGCTCCGGGTAGTAGTCGCTGTATCCCTCCATCCAGCGGAAACGCAGCGGGCTGTTGGCCATGACGAAGGACAGCATGGCGGGACCCTTGCCGAGGAAGGCCTGTTGCCGCGAGGCGGGGATGTCGGGGCCGACGACCGCCGCGAGGTAGGCGGCGGCCTTCGCCGGAGTGTCGGGCACACCGGCCGCGAGGATCACCGCGTTGTTCGGGATCCAGATGCCCGCGCCGGAACGTGCCGCCGAGCCCCCGAAGGTGACCGCCTTCTCCACGACCACGCAGCTCAGTCCCTGCTTCGCCGCGGTGAGCGCGGCGGTCATCCCGGCCGCTCCCGAACCGATCACCACGACGTCGTACGTGCCGAGCAGGGGCAGGTCCGCGGCCTCGGCCGCACCAGGGAGGCCGGCCGCGAGCGCGAAAGAGGCGCCCGTCGCTCCGAGCACCCGGCGGCGCGAGGGCCCGGACGCGGAGGATTCGGTACGTCTCGCAGGGGTCACGTCGGTGGACATGGCAGGGCGCTCCAACCGGGCGAAGGGACGGGAGAGCGTGCTGTACCCCGGGAAGCAACGGGCGCTGGGCGTCCCGGTTCTGATGCGGCGTCAGGAATGTTGCGCGGGGGTCTTGTGAAGTCAAGGGGCACGCAGGACGGCCGGGCCGGGAACCCCCGCGACCCCGCCCCGACTCCGTCCCGGATCCGGAGCACACCCGGCCGCGGACGCCCTGAAGATCGCCCCAAAATCGGGCGCAAGTTACCTACAGGTATGTAGTGACTTAACAAGCCAGTAACAGTAGAACGTGTTCTCACTCATCGAGAGTGAGGAGTGTCACATGAACGACACTACCAAGCACTACAAGGACTCCAGAGGTGTTTCGCGTCGTAGATTCATCACTGGAACAGGTTCTATTCTTGGCGCGGTAACCCTTTCGGCGCAGACAGCGCACGCCCGGCCGGCGCAGGAGCGGGCGCTCGCGGCGGCCGGACCGATCACCCCCGGAGCCCACGTCGCCGCCCTGGTGATCGGCACCGGATACGGCGGTTCCGTGGCGGCCCTGCGGCTCGCCCAGGCCGGTGTCGCCGTACACATGATCGAGATGGGCATGGCCTGGGACACCCCGGGCTCGGACGGCAAGATCTTCGCCAACACCACCAGCCCGGACAACCGGTCGTACTGGCTGCGCACCAAGACCAAGCAGCCGCTCAGCAACTTCCTCGGCTTCCCGATCGACGGGGACATCCCCCGCTACACCGGGATCCTGGACGCCGAGGAGATGGGCGGCATCATCGTGTACCAGGGCCGCGGTGTCGGCGGCGGTTCACTGGTCAACGGCGGCATGGCCGTCACACCCAAGCGCGAGAACTTCGCGGCCGTCCTCCCCTCGGTGAACGCCGACGAGATGTACGGCACGTACTACCCGCGGGCCAACACCGGGCTCGGGGTCGGGACCATCGACCCGGCCTGGTTCGACACCACCCCGGCCTACCAGTACGCGCGGGTCGGCCGTAAGCACGCCCAGCGGTCCGGGTTCCCGTTCGTGTTCGTGCCCGACGTGTACGACTGGGACTACATGGAGCAGGAGGCCGCCGGGACCGTCCCGAAGTCGGCGCTGGCGGGCGAGATCCTGTACGGCAACAACTACGGCAAGAAGTCGCTGCAGAAGACCTACCTGGCCCAGGCCGCGGCCACCGGCAGGGTCACCATCTCGCCACTGCACCAGGTCACTTCGGTGGCACCTGCGTCGGGCGGCGGCTACACGGTCGTCATCAACCAGCTCAACACCAACGGTGACACCACGACCACCAAGACGGTGACCGCTGACCGGGTCTTCTTCGCGGCCGGCAGCGTCGGCACCAGCAAACTGCTCGTCAAGCTGAAGGCCACCGGCGCGCTTCCCGGCCTCAACTCCGAGATAGGCAAGGGGTGGGGAGACAACGGCAACGTCATGTGCGGTCGCGCCAACCACATGTGGGACGCGACCGGCTCTCTCCAGTCCAGCATCCCGTGCGGCGGCATCGACAACTGGGCCGCCGGTGGCGCGTTCGCCGAAGTCGCGCCGCTGCCCACCGGGATCGAGACCTTCGCCTCGTTCTACCTGTCGATCACCAAGAACCCGAACCGCGCCCAGTTCACCTGGAACTCCGCCACCGGCAAGGCCGAACTGAACTGGCAGACCGCCTGGAAGCAGCCGTCCATCGACATGGCCAAGTCGATCTTCGACAAGATCAACGCCAAGGAAGGGACCATCTACCGCACCGACCTGTTCGGCGTCTACAAGATCTGGGGCGACCACCTGACGTACCACCCGCTCGGCGGCGCGGTACTCAACAAGGCGACCGACAACTACGGCCGCCTGCACGGCTATTCGGGCCTGTACGTCATCGACGGCTCGCTGATCCCCGGCAACACCAGCGTCAACCCGTTCGTCACCATCACCGCGCTCGCCGAACGGAACATCGAGAAGATCATCGCCGCCGACCTGTAACGGCGGCAGCTCCACCGCACCGGTTCAGTGCGTGGGCAACACGCACACGGCGTCGAGGCCGAGCACATGGTTGAGCCTGCCGAACGCCAGCCACGAACCGATGCTCATGCTCAGCTCCACGATCTCGCGCTGACTGTAGAGCGCGGTCATCCGCGTCCAGAACTCGTCGTCGAGACCGTGGTGGTCCAGGGCGTACCGCTCGGCGTACTCCGCGGCCATTCGCGTGCGGTCGTCGAAAGCGTCAGCGGTGCGCCACTGGGTCACCGCGTCGGCGAACTCGTCCTCGACCTTCTGGCCCTCCCGCTCGGTCCGCCAGTCCAGGCAGAACAGACAGCCGTTGATCTGCGCGATGCGCAGCCGGGCGGCCTCGAACTCGCGCAGCCCCAGAGTGGTGTGCTCGTACACGGACAGGGAGAAGTTCGCCGCGGCCATCCCGATGCCGGGGACCATCTCGCCCCACACGTACCCGATCGGTTCCTGGCCCTCGGGGATGTCGATCTGCATGCTCATGGGGTCACTTCCTTCCGAGTCGGCCGACTGCCGGGCGCAGCGGGACGTCGAGCGCGTCGTACAGTCCGGGTTCCGCGTCCACCAGCCAGTCGATGGCGCCCACCAGCCGGCCGACAGCGGTGGCGTTCCCGCCGGCGGACCGGTTCTCGCCCTCGTCGGTGGCCTCGACGGTGACCTCGATGCGAGGGCTGCCCTCGATGACGACGCGGTGTGCTCCGTCGCCTCCGTCGGGGGGTGCCGGCCAGTCCGGCGCGCAGGACGCGTGGATACGGGTGACGTGCTCGATGACGATGAGGGGCTCGCCCCCGACGATCCCCTGCACCTCGAACCGCACCGCGCCCTGGGTGCCCGCCTCGAACTCCCCCATCGTGCGGGTGCTCACCGTGGTGTCGAGCGCCCTGCGTTCCAACGTCTCGCGGATGTCGTCGAGTTCGACGCCCAGGGCCCTGGCCATCAGCCTCAGCTGCCCGCCCCACACCATGGTCGGGATGGACGGCGCGAGCATCAGCGGCTCGTAGTCCATCGGATGCCCCATACCGATCAGGTTGCGGACGGAGTCCTCCTGGTCGTACGTGGAGTAGTCGAAGATCTCCTGGCAGCGGATGGCGTCGATCTGGGTGCCGAGGCCGCTGACCAGCAGGGGCAGTACGTCATTTCCCCAGCCCGGGTCGACACCGGAGACGAACAGCGAGCCACCCCCGGCCGCGACGGCACCGAGTATCGGGTCGCGGAACTCGGGCGGCGCGCTGCGCTGGTCGTAGAGCGGGTACAGCGCGGGGGTGACGACCACGGCGCCCGCGCGGATCGCCCTGGCAATGTCGTCGAGGGCCTCGTCGGGCCGGATGTCGCCGGTCGCCGCGTAGACGACTGCCCCCGGAGCGGCGGCCAGTACGGCGTCGATGTCGTCGGTCGCCGCGACCCCCAGTCCGTGGTCGAGGCCGCCGAGCTCGCCCGCGTCGAGGCCGACCTTGGCGGGGTTGTGGACGAGTACTGCCGCGAGTTTCAGCGCCGGGTGGGCGTCGACGGCGCGGATGGCCGCGCGGCCCACGTTGCCGGTGCCCCAGACCACCGTGGAAATCATGCGGCGGAGAGTAGCCAGAGGACCTCGAGGTTCATAGAGCCGTGACCGGTGAAAATATCCGGTCGGCCGACAGCCGCCGAGGTCCGTCTGCGGAGCACGGGGGCGGTCACCCGTACGGCCGCGTGCAGCGTACGGCGGATTCCCGCGGCCCGCCCGCCACCTGCGGTTCCCGCGCTGCTCCGTGGTTCAGGTGTTGCCCCGTGGGGCACGTTGTGACGTAATCGGAGAACCCGCGGGGCGGATCTTGGCGAGCCGGTGGTGCCGCGCCGGAAGGAGCGGCTGAATGCACGGGTACGCGACCGGGGAAGATGACGACAGCACCGCGGCGCCCGGAGGGCTGCTCGACCTGTTGCAGGTCGCGGCCGTGGTGGTCGACAGTGACGGGCGCATCGGACTGTGGAGCCCCGAGGCCGAACAGCTGCTCGGATACCGGGCGGAGGAGGCTCTCGGTCAACGCACCGACGAACTCCTCGTCTCCCCCGACAACCTGCAACAGGCGCGCCAGGCATTCGCGCAGGTGCGGTCGGGGGCGCGCTGGGCGGGGGTCTTCCCCATGCGGCACAAGGACGGCACCGAACGCCCCGTGGAGTTCCGCACCATGCGACTGCACGACGGAGACGGGCGAGTCCACATCCTGAGCCTGGTGACGGACGCCACCACCGTGCGGCGCGTCGAGCGGGATCTCGCCCTGTCCCACAGCCTCGTGCAGCAGACGCCGGTGGGCATCGCGGTCTTCGACAACGAACTGCGCTGGGTGGGTGTCAATCCGGCGCTGGAGCGGATCAACGGGCTCCCCGAGGAAGCAGTCCTGGGACGGCGGGTCGGGGAGATCCTGCCGGATCTCGACGTGGAGGCCATCGAGTCCCGGATGCGTCTCGTGCTGGCCAGCGGCAAACCCCTGCTCGACCAGCAGAACCTCGGCCGGACGGCGGCGGATCCCGCGGACCGCGCGTTCTCGGAGTCCTACCACCGCATCGAGGACGCGGAGGGCCGCGTACTGGGCCTGGCGATGTCCATCATCGACGTCTCGGAGCGGCAGCAGGCGGCGGCCGAGATCTCCCAGGCACGCGAGCACCTGTCGGTGATCGCGGACGCCGGAGCGCGGATCGGCACCACGCTGGATCTCCAGCAGACCGCCCGGGAACTGGCGGACGTGGCCGTACCGCAACTCGCGGACCTGGCCGCCGTCGACGTGCTCGAGGCGGTGGTCGCCCACGGCACCACCACGGCGGTCACCGAAGACGCCCAGGCAGAGTTCCGGGCGCTGGCGGTGGCGGCCGGATACCTCACGGACGCCATCCACGCCGCGGACCCGGTCGGCGAGCTGGCCACCTACGGCCCGACGCGGATCATCACCCAGTGCGTCCGGGAGGCCAGGCCGATCCTGGTGGAACGGGTGGACTCCGCCATGATGCGGCGCATCGCCAGGGACTCGCACGCCGCACAGACCCTGCGCGCGGCCGGAGTCCACTCGTATCTGGCCGTCCCGCTGGTGGCCAGGGGCGAGGTGCTGGGCACGCTCAGTCTGTACCGCACGGTCAACACCCGGCCGTTCGACGAACAGGACGCCGTCCTCGCCTCGGAACTCGCAGCGCGGGCGGCGATCTGCGTGGACAACGCCCGGCTCTACGGACGCGAGCGCACCGCCGCTCTCACCCTCCAGCGCAGCCTGCTCCCCCGCACGCCCGTGGACCACGAGGGGCTCGACATCGCCGTCCGCTACCTGCCCGCACTGAGCGAGGTCGGCGGGGACTGGTACGACGTGCTGCCCCTGAGCGGGGGCCGGACCGGTCTGATCGTCGGTGACGTGATGGGCAAGGGGGTTCAAGCGGCCGCGGTCATGGGGCAGTTGAGCACCGCCACCCGCGCGCTGGCTCGACTCGACCCGTCTCCCGCCGAGCTGCTGGGCCACCTCGACGACATCGCGGGTTCGCTCGGCGACGCGATCGCGACCTGCGTGTACGCCGTCTGCGACCCGCGACGGGGCACCTGCGAGCTCTCCAGCGCCGGTCACCTCCCGCCGGTCGTGATCCGCCCCGACGGGAGCGCCGACCTGCTCGACATCCCCGGCGGCGTACCGTTGGGCGTCGGTGGCGTGCCCTTCGGCACGATGGAGGTGGAGCTGCCGCCGGGCTCTCTGCTCGCCCTCTATACGGACGGTCTGATCGAGAACCGCACGGAGCCCATCGACACCGGCCTGGACAGGATGACACGGTTCCTGCAGAGCACCCGGCAGTCCCTTGAGCGGACCAGCGACATGCTCCTGGGCGCGCTGCGCCCCGAGCCCGACGACGACGTGGCACTGCTGCTGGCCCGCACGCACGGCTGACGACCGGCGCGCGGACAAGGGGGCCGGTCACCCGTCCGCGGCGCCGCCCGTCGTCCGGAAACGTGCCCGGTACGCCGTCGGTGAGACGCCCAGCGTCTGCTGGAACACGCGGCGCATGGACTCCGCCGAACCGAAGCCCGCCTCCTCGGCGACCACGTCGACGGTGTCGCTGCCGGATTCCAGCAGGGCCCGTGCGGCTTCTAGGCGCACGGACTCGACGTACTGGCCGACGGTCATTCCCGTCTGCGTACGGAAGAGTCTGCTGAGGTGGCGGGTGCTGACGCCGGCTCCGCGGGCGAGCGCGTCCAGGTCGCGGGCCGCGGCGGGGTCGGCTCCCACACAGTTCATGACGCGGCGGACGACCAGGTGGGTGGCGTCCCGTGGGGTCAGCCGCGCGCTGAACTGGGACTGACCACCGGGGCGCGCCATGAAGACGACGAGTTCACGGGCGACGTCGCGGGCGGTGTCGGGGCCGTGGTCCTCCTCGACGAGGGCCAGGGCGAGGTCGATGCCCGAGGTGACGCCCGCGGAGGTGATGACGTTGCCGTCCCGGACGAACAGCGGATCCGTCTCGACCGTGACCCGCGGATAGGCGCCGGCCAGCTCCGCGGCGAGCTGCCAATGGGTCGCGGCCCGCCGGTCGTCGAGCGCTCCCACCTCTGCCAGCAGGAAGGCCCCCGCGCATACGGACGCGACCCGCTCGGCGCGTCCGGCCAGCTCCGCGGCGGCGGCGACCAGGCTCTCGTCGGCGACCACCTGCCGCCATTCCCGGCTGCCGGGTACGAGCAACGTGCCCAGGCGGCAGGGGACTTCGTCCCAGCCGCCGTCGACGCCGACGCGCACGTCGGCAGAGGTGCGGATGTCGGCGCCGGTGACGGACACCAGGCGCACGTCGTAGCGGGCTCCGTAGGTGTTGGCCGTCTTCAGAACCTCCACGGGGCCGGTGACGTCCAGCAGTTGCACTCCGTCGAAGGCCAGCACCACGACGACGTGGGCCGCCGTCCCGGAGGCCGCGGGTCTTACTCGGGCCATGGGGAGTCCAGGATGGTGCGGACGAAGTCGCCCCGCTCGAAGCCGGGTACGTAGTGCTCCAGTACGTCGGCCTTGACGTTGCCGAAGGTGGTCTCGGGCTTGGGGCGGATGCCGTCGGTGAAGGCGCCCAGGATCTGCTTCTTGAAGTCGGGCCGGGGGTGCAGGGCGACGATGCCCGCCCGGTCGGCGGCGGAGATGTCGTCGAAGCCGATGCCCAGGACGTCGTACTCGACGCCCGCCGTCACCAGGGCCACCTCCGGCTCCATGAACTGCGGGATGCCGGGTGTGGTGTGCAGGGCGATCGCCGTCCACACCAGGCGGACGCTGTCCTCGGGCACGTCGTGCGAACGCAGGAAACGGCGGGCCTCATCGGCTCCGTCCACCTCGAAGCGGCGTCCGCTGGAGTGGAAGCGCTCGGACAGTCCGAGGTCGTGGAACATCGCGCCGAAGTAGAGGAGTTCGGGGTCGAAGCTCAGGTCGCGGTGGTGGCCCCGCAACGCGCCGAACAGGTACACGCGGCGCGAGTGGTGGTAGACGAGGTCGCTCGTGGTATCCCTGACCAGTTCGGTGGCCTCCCTGGCCAGCCTGGTGTCCGGCACGCTCACCCCGGCGACCGGGTTCGAGTCCGTGGTCATCGTTCTCACCCGCGATTCTTGGTCATTTCCGCCGCCGGGCCGTCCGGCGACAGGATCCAGCCTCGTCGGAGCGGTGGCACGACGCCATGGCCGCAGGGCCATACAACCCACAGATACGGACACCCGCACGTCGTACGCCGCTCGAGGACCGCCGGAGCGTGGTCGCAGGGCCGAACAATCACTGTGATTGGCATGGACCTGACCATGATCACCGGCTAGCGTCAGCGGCGCACCTCAGTGAGAGCGCTCTCACCCTGCCCTTCCGCTCCTACCCCACGACCGGAACGACGAAAGGCAACCCCCTTGAGACGCACAACAGTTCTGCGCTCCTGTCTGTCCGCGGCCCTGCTCCTGAGCACGGTGGCCGCCGGTGCCGCCACCCAGGCATCCGCCACCCCCGCCGCATCGGACCGCGCCCCGGCGTCACCCGGCCTGATCACCGCCATGCAACGGGACCTCGGCCTGTCCGAATCCCAGGCCACCGCCCGCCTCAAGGCCGAGACGACGGCTCGTACCGTCGAGCGCGCCGCCGAGCGCGCCGCGGGCGGCTCGTACGGCGGGTCCTGGTTCGAGGCGAAGAGCGGCAAGCTCACCGTCGCGATCACCGACAACGCGCGGAGGACGGCCGTCGAGGCCACCGGCGCCCGGGTCACTCTCGTCGCGCACAGCGAGCGTCGGCTCGACGCCGCCATGGCGCGGATCGACAGGCTTGACGCGCCGTCCGGTGTCAGCGGCTGGCACGTCGACCCCCGGAGCAGCTCGGTCGTCGTCGGCGTGGTCTCCGCACAGAAGGCTGACAACGATGTCGAGGCGTTCGTCGCCCAGGCCCGCAAGGCCGGTCCGGTGACGGTGGAGGAGACCGGGCGTTCCCCGCGCACCCTCGCCGCCGGGACCGTGGGCGGAGACCCGTACTACACGGGCAACGTCCGCTGTTCCATCGGCTTCTCCGTGTACGGCGGCTTCGTCACCGCCGGACACTGCGGGCAGCCCAGCGCCGGGGTCCGCGGCTGGGACGGCAGCTACATCGGCAACTTCCAGGGCTCCTCGTTCCCCGAGAACGACTACGCGTGGGTCAACGTCGGCAGCGGCTGGTGGACCGTGCCCGTCGTGCTGGGCTGGGGAACCGTCTCCGACCAGCTCGTCCGCGGCTCGGGCGAGGCTCCCATCGGCGCGTCCATCTGCCGATCGGGCTCGACCAGCCACTGGCACTGCGGCACGGTGCTCGCCAAGAACGAGACCGTCAACTACAGCCAGGGTGCCGTGCGCCAGATGACGAAGACGAACGTGTGCGCCGAACCCGGGGACTCCGGCGGCTCGTTCATCAGCGGCGACCAGGCCCAGGGCGTCACCTCGGGCGGCTGGGGCAACTGCTCCAGCGGCGGTGAGACCTGGTACCAGCCCATCAACGAGATCCTCAGCCGTTACGGGCTAACCCTCCACACCGCCTGACCGGCGGTCGGGGCCGGTCCGGCACACCCCATGTGCCGGACCGGTGGCCGGCGCCGCGAAGTAATCCCCGCAAGCCGGGAGTTGTCGCACCTCGAAGCCGCCCGTTCCGCGCCCACCGGAAGATCGTTGTTACGGTTCACCGATGTCCGACTCATCGCGTGACACCGCCGAGGGCGCCGGCTGGGGAACCCCAGAACCCGGCGCCTACCAAGAACTGATGCCGCACCGGGTGGAGAAACTCTCCTGGCTCAACCCGAAAACGCTGTGGCCCGCCCGCAACGGCGTGCTGGCCTCCTGGTTCGGGGACCCCACGGGCCGTACCCGCGGCCGATGGGTGGAGCAGCGGCTCGCCGCCGGGGCTCCCGCGGACGCCCTGATCCGACGCGATGATCCCGACGACTTCTCCTTCATGGTCATCGGTGACACCGGCGAGGGCGACGCCCCTCAATACGCCGTGGTGCCAGGGTTCCTGAAGATCAGTCAGGACACGAGGTTCGCCGTTCTCGCCAGTGACGTGGTCTATCCGGTCGGCAGCGCCGACGACTACGGCACGAAGTTCTACCGCCCCTACAAGGACTATCAGGCACCCGTCTACGCGATACCCGGCAACCACGACTGGTACGAGGACCTCCAGGGTTTCATGCGCGCGTTCTGCGACGCGCCGCCCCTGGCACCGCAGGCCGCGCCGCGCCGGCTGTCGCGGGCCTGGCTCCGCGCACTGCTGTGGCACACACCGGGCACGCAGGACGAGCAACGCCTCGCCGAGGCAAGGCAGTCGCGTACCGCGCCCGCCCAACAGGCAGTCCAGCCCGGCCCGTACTGGGCCATCGACGCCGGACCGGTGCGCATCATAGGAATCGACACCGGACTCCTGGGCACCCTCGACGCCGAGCAGGGCCGTTGGCTGCGCGAGGTGTCCAGGGGAGACCGCCCCAAGATCCTCATCACCGGCACGCCCCTGTACGTCGACGCCGAGTACGACCCCTGTCCCATCGAGGGCGGCGGCACCGTCGACGACATCGTGCGCGATCCCGGGCACCACTATGTCGCCGCGATCGGGGGCGACATCCACAATTACCAGCGCTATCCGGTACGGGTGGACGGTCGCACCATCCAGTACGTGGTCGCGGGCGGCGGCGGGGCGTTCATGCACGCCACGCACACCATCCCCCCTGTCACGGTCGCCGGGGTCACCGAGAAGGACTTCCGCTGCTACCCGCTGCGCGGTGACTCCCTCGCCTTCTACAGCAGGCTCTACGGACGGCGTCTGCGCCTGCGGCGCTTCTTCACGCTCACCGAGGCCCAGGCCACGGCGGTCATCGCGAAACGGCTCGGTATCCGCGCGACCCGCGACTGGGGCGAACCCGCCCCGATCACCCTGCGCACCCGCCTGGTCGCCGCCCTGCTGGGCGCAGGCCGCCGGCCCGGCCACGGCTCGCGTCTGCGCCTCCCGGTGCGCAAGACGTACACGCAGCTGTTCTCGCCGGGCTCGGCGACCTACAGCCCGCCCTTCTTCAAGTGCTTCCTACGGCTGGACGTCACCCCGGCCTCGATCCGGCTGCGCTGCTTCTCGGCCACCGGGAACCGGAAACAGGAACTCGACCCGCCGGTCGAGGACGAAGTGATCATTCCCCTGCGCTGACACCCGCGTCGCCCGGATGGCGCACTCCGGTGGACAGGCGGACCATTGAGTGCGGGGGTTCCGATGTGAAGGGAGGCCGTCATGATCGAGGTCAAGACGGTCGACAAGCCGGACGAGCGGCGCGATTTCCCTCGCGGTCACCTCGAAGCCGTCCACCTCACCGGGCTCGACTTCGCGGTGGGTACCTTCGAGCCGGGCTGGCGTTGGTCCGAGTCCGTGGCTCCCATCGCGGGAACCGAGAGCTGCCAGGTCCATCACAACGGCTACGTCGTCCAGGGACGGATGCACATCCGCATGGACGACGGCGGCGAGAGTGAGCTCGGGCCCGGCGACGTGTTCGTGGCCCCGCCCGGACACGACGCGTGGATCGTGGGAGACGAGCAGTGCGTGGTCTACGACTTCGCCGGAGGCATGGCGAGGGAGTACGCGAAGGCGTCGGACGGTTAGGAGCGGCCTGTCCGGCCACCACCCGGCGGCCGAGTGCGACCGGCCCGTCACCGGGAGACAGCAGGACACCTGGGGAGGCGGTCGGAAACGCCGCCTCCGCGGACCTAAGCTCGGTGTATGGCCAAGTACTTTGACGTGCACCCGGACAACCCGCAGCCGCGCACCATCACCCAGGTGGCGGAGACCATCCGCGGCGGAGGTCTCGTCGCCTATCCGACGGACTCCTGCTTCGCGCTCGGGTGCCAGCTCGGCAACCGGGAGGGGCTGGACCGGATCCGCTCGATCCGCCGGCTCGACGACCGCCACCACTTCACCCTGATGTGCCAGGACTTCGCCCAGCTCGCTCAGTTCGTGCACCTCGACAACTCGGTGTTCCGGGCGATCAAGGCGTCCACTCCCGGCAGTTACACCTTCATCCTCCCGGCGTCGAAGGAGGCCCCGCGCAGGCTGCTGCACCCGAAGAAGAAGACCGTCGGCGTCAGGATTCCCGACCATGTCGCCGCCCAGGCGCTCCTCGCCGAACTCGGCGAGCCGCTGCTGTCGACCACGCTGCTCCTGCCCGACGAGGAGAAGCCCCTGACCCAGGGGTGGGAGATCAAGGAAGAACTCGATCACGTGGTGGACGCGGTCCTCGACTCCGGTGACTGCGGCACCGAGCCGACGACCGTCATCGACTTCTCCAGCGGGGAGGCCGAGATCGTACGCCGGGGAGCCGGCGACCCCTCCCGGTTCGAATAGGCCGGTTCGAATGGGCCGGCTTCGGGGGCGTACGACGTCCGGGTCAGAGGTCCAGGACAGCGCGGAGCGCGTTGTCGACGAGGGCCTGCTGGTCGGGGCCGATGTTGCCGTGCGCGGTCCCCGTATCGAAGCGGGACGCCGACAGCTGGACGAGGTTGACGGCGACGACCGACGCCTCCACCGGGGAGGCGAGGCGCACACTCATGGCGGTGTCGGGGTGCACGGCCGGGGCGTGCAGAACGAGCGCGACCACGGCCCCGTACGCGTCGGCGAGCCCGTCGAGGCTGACGATCAGTACCGTGCGGGTGCCCTTGCCGGTGTCGACGTCCCACACGTCGCCCTTGCGGATCGTCACAGGGCGTCGCCCTCGCCGTCGAGGTCGAGGGCGGCCTGGGCGTCGACCGCGGCGAGCTTGCGGGCGGCGTCGAGGGTCATCTGGCGGCGCACCGCCTGCACGATGTAGGCGTTCAGCGAGGGCGCGTCGGCGGCGGCGGCGCGCAACGCGTGGTCCATGGTGTCGGGGATCCGCACGGTGACTACACTCATGCAGCCAAATGTAGTGGCACGGGGGTCACCGCCGCCAGGGCGGTACGGGTGCCACCACCACCGGTACCGCACGCACGTGTGTCACTGGAGGTGCCACCGGTCAGAGCCCTGCTGCCGACAACGCGCCGGTCGACCGGCAGGCGATACGGTCGCCTACGGCTCGATGATGTGCCGCAGATAGGCCTGCGGGTCGTCGAGGTAGCGGCGCCAGTGGTCCACGACGCCGAGCTCCTGCCAGGCGGTCCTGCGCATGCCGTGCTCACCGACCTCGACGATGTCCGCGCCCGGCAGGGCGGTCAGCAGCGGGGAGTGGGTGGCGCAGATGACCTGGCCACCCTCCTTGGTCAACCGGTCGATGTGCCCGATGAGTTCGAGGCACGAGGAGAACGAGAGCGCCGCCTCCGGCTCGTCCAGGACATAGAGCCCCGCTTGCAGGAACTTGCCGCGGAACGCGGCGAGGAAGCCTTCGCCGTGGCTCACCGAGTCCGGCGAGAAACCCTCCCTGCCCAGGGCGTCGAGCGCGGTCTCGGCCCGCAGGAAGAAGCCCTTGCGGGCCGACCAGCTGGTGGCCATACGGCGTCCGCGCGGGGCCGCGTCGAACCTCATCCGCTCGCCGAGCACGGACTTGCCGCGCGAGGAGGCGTAGCGCCAGTCGTGGGAGCCGCCGTAGGAGTCCAGGCCGAACGCCTCCGCGAGCGCCTCGACCAGGGTCGACTTCCCCGAGCCGTTCTCACCGACCAGAAAGGTCACCGGCGCGGTGAAGCGCAGCCCCCCGTCGAGCAGTTGCCGAACGCAGGGCACCGACCACGGCCAGGTGTCCTGGTCGTGGTCGGAGCGATGGGCATACGCACGTTCGATAATCACCGTCCCAGTGTCACCCATCGCACGGATCCGCTCTTTCCGTCCAGCCCGGGGCCGAGGCCCGTTGACAGGGTCCGTGTGGCGTGAACTACCTTCTGGACAGGGACGGTTCGGCGACGCCGGGTTCAGGGAAGAGGTTCGGCGGAGGGAGACGACGGCACCTGATAGGCGCCGCTGGCCAGCATCCGCACCTCCCCCGCCGGGCTGATCTCCGCGCGGAGGATGCCGGTGGGATCGCAGTACACGGGGTTGCCGCCGGGTCCCGCGGTGTCGGTCCGTTCGACGACCACCTCGTCGGTCGCGGTCCCGCCTCCCGATCGCCGGTGGGTGAAGGACAGCCGGTAGCGATCCGTGGTTTCCATGACGACCTCCAGCGCTAGAGACAGCCCCGAGAGACAAATGGCGACAAACAGACCCACCTCCATGATGCGTCCGAATGCCCCCGGAGGGCGTACGCGCCCGCCGCGACGGGCCGCCACCCCTGTCACAACGTGTGACGCCTCTCGCCTCCCGGCGCCGGGCAGTGTAGACATATGCACATGGTCCGACTAATGGGTCGATCCTGGGCTCGGTCGACCCGGGCACCCCACAGACCGCCCGAGCCACGGGGGCCACAGGAGGACGAGCCACGTCACCGGCCCCTGCGACGGCTGTGGTCGGCTCTGAGCGGTCGCAGCGTCGCCGGACAGGTGTTCGTGCTGCAAGTGGTGATCGTGCTGCTGCTGGTCGTGTCCGCGGTGGTGGCGCTGGTACTGCAGGTGCGCCACGACAGCACGGTGGAGGCCCACAGCCGTTCACTCTCCGTCGCCGAGACCTTCGCCAACTCGCCCGGCATCGTCGAGGCGCTGCGCTCCCCCGACCCCACAGCCGTGCTCCAACCGCGGGCCGAAGCCGCGCGCAAGGCGACGAAGGTGGACTTCATCGTCGTCATGAACACCGACGGGATCCGCTACACCCACCCCCTCCCGGACCGGATCGGGAAGAAGTTCGTCGGGGACATCTCCCCCGCCCTGGCCGGCCGCTCCATCACCGAGGACATCACCGGAACCATCGGGCCGCTGGTACAGGCCGTGGTCCCCGTCGAGGCGCCGGACGGTTCGGTCGTCGGCATCGTGTCCGCCGGTATCACCACGGCGAACGTGGGCGGTGTCGCGGAGCGGCAGCTGCCGCTCCTGCTGGCCGCCGCGGCCGCCGCGCTCGCCCTGGCCACAGCGGGGACGGCACTGGTGAGCAGACGCCTGCTGCGCCAGACCCGGGGCCTGGGCCCGTACGAGATGACCCGGATGTACGAGCACCATGACGCGGTGCTGCACGCCGTCCGCGAGGGCGTGGTCATCATCAGCGGCGAGGGCCGGCTGGTGCTCGCCAACGACGAGGCGCACCGGCTGCTCGATCTGCCCAAGGACGCCGAGGGACGGCCGCTCGCCGAACTCGGACTCGATCCCGACATGGCCGGCCTGCTGGCCTCGGGACGCGTCGCCACGGACGAGGTGCATCTCGTCGGCGACCGGCTGCTGGCGGTCAACCAGCGGCCCACGGACCTCAAGGGCGGCCCGTCCGGCAGCGTCGCGACGCTGCGTGACTCGACCGAGCTGCGGGCGCTGTCCGGCCGGGCCGAGGTGGCACGCGAACGCCTCAAACTCCTGTACGACGCGGGGGTGGACGTCGGGACGAGCCTGGACGTGACCCGTACCGCCGAGGAGCTGGCGGAGGTGACCGTGCCGCGGTTCGCGGACTTCGTCACCGTGGACCTGGCCGAGGCCGTGCTGAGCGGCGAGGAGCCGGAGAACGTGGGCCGGCTGCGCCGCACGGCGTCCAGCGGGATCCGCGACAACGCCCCGCTCTACCCGGTGGGCCGGCAGATCACCTTCGTCGCCACCTCACCGCAGGCCCGCAGCCTCAGCACCGGCGAGTCCTTCATCGAACCCGACCTCAGCAAGGCGGCCGGCTGGCTCGCCCAGGACCTGGAGCGGTCCGCACAGGTCGTGGCGTACGGAATCCACTCGCTGATCACCGTGCCGCTGCGGGTGGGCCCGCTGGTGATGGGCGTGGTCAACTTCTGGCGCTCCGAGAAGCCGGAGCCCTTCGACGTGGAGGAGCTGACGCTCGCCGAGGAACTGGTGGCCCGTGCCGCCGTGTCCATCGACAACGCGCGCCGCTACACCCGCGAGCACACCATGGCGGTGACGCTCCAGCGCAGTCTGCTGCCGCGCAACCTGCCCGAGCAGACCGCCCTGGACATCGCCTACCGCTATCTCCCCGCGCAGGCGGGCGTGGGCGGGGACTGGTTCGACGTACTCCCCCTGTCCGGCACCCGGGTCGCCGTCGTCGTCGGCGACGTCGTCGGGCACGGGCTGCACGCGGCGGCCACGATGGGACGGCTGCGTACCGCCGTGCACAACTTCTCGGCGCTGGACCTGCCGCCCGACGAACTGCTCGGGCTGCTCGACGAGTTGGTCGGCCGTATCGACCAGGACGAGGACGCGGAGGACGGTGGCGCCGCGGTCACCGGCGCCACCTGCCTGTACGCGATCTACGATCCGACCTCCCGCACGTGCACGGTCGCCAGGGCCGGCCACCCGCCGCCGGCGCTGGTGCGTCCCGACGGCACTGTCGAGTTCCCCGAGGTGCCCGCCGGTCCGCCGCTCGGCCTCGGTGGCCTTCCCTTCGAGACGGTCGATCTGGTCCTCGACGAGGGCAGTCGCCTGGTCCTCTACACGGACGGGCTCGTCGAGGACAGGGAACGCGATATCGACGTGGGACTCGAGATGCTGCGTACCGCGCTGTCCGGGCCCGACCGGTCTCCGGAGGACACCTGCCGGACCGTCCTGGACGCCCTCCTGCCGGCCAGGCCGAGCGACGACATCGCGCTGATCGTGGCCCGCACCCACGCGCTCGAAGCCGACCGGATCGCCGACTGGCAGGTGCCGGCCGACCCGGCGGCCGTCGGCGAGGTACGCGCCTCGGTCACCCGGCAGCTCGCCCGATGGGGCCTGGAGGAAATGGCGTTCGCCACGGAGCTGATACTCAGCGAGCTGGTCACCAACGCGATCCGCTACGGCACCGGACCCATCCAGGTACGGATGCTGCGCGACCGTAGTCTGACCTGCGAGGTCTTCGACAGCAGCAGCACCTCGCCCCATCTGCGCTACGCGGCCGGCACGGACGAGGGCGGACGCGGTCTGTTCCTCGTCGCGCAGCTCTCCGAACGGTGGGGCACCCGCTACACCGCGGCCGGCAAGGTGATCTGGGCCGAGCAGTCGCTGCCCGCCGACGCTCAGCCCTGACGTGGGCGCCCTTCGCGCGTTTCCGGCTCCGGCGCGCCCGGCTCCCGCGCCCCCGGGTCCCGACCGCCCCGCTCCCCGGTTTCCGCGAGCGGCGACGCTCCGCCGCCCTGGAGGCGCTTCAGATCGTCGGGGCGCACCTGGATGACGAACAGCGCGATGAGCGCCGCCACGACGGCGAAGATGGCGGCGACGACGAACGCGCTGGACACACCGGAGGCGAGTACCTGGTCGCTCCAGGGTTTCGGGAGCTGGCCCGTCCTGCGGAACTCCAGCCGCTGGGCCGGGCTCGCGTCCGCCATGAAGCGGGCGGCCTGGTCGGTGGCCTCATTGCGACTGGCCGTCCCGAAGACGGTGACCAGCACGGACAGGCCGAGCGAACCGCCCACCTGCTGGGTCGCGTTGAGGATCCCGGAGGCCGCTCCCGCCTCCTGGGGGGCCACACCCGACACCGCCATCAGGGTCAGCGACACGAACTGCAGGCCCATGCCGAAGCCGAAGACCAGCACGGGGCCGAGGATGCTGCCCGCGTACGTGCTGTCGACATCGGTCAGGGTCAGCCAGCCGAGTCCCACGGCGGCCAGCACCGCGCCCACGGCCATGAAGGGCTTGGGTCCCCAACGGGGCAGCAGCTGCGAGGCGAACCCCGCGCCGATCGCGATGATCACGCTCACCGGCAGGAAGGCGAGTCCGGCCCGCAGCGGACTGAATCCCAGGATGTTCTGTACGAAGAGGGTCAGGAAGAAGAACATGCCGAACATCGCGGCGGACAGGCTCAGCATCATCGCGTAGACGCCCGAGCGGTTGCGGTCGCGGAACATCCACAGAGGGGTGATGGGCTGCCTCGACCGTTGCTCGATGAGGATGAACAGGGCGAGGAACACGACCGCCGCCACGAAGGCAGAGATGGTCAGGCTGTCGCTCCAGCCCTCCTCCGAGGCCCGGATGAACCCGTAGACCAGCAACACCATGCCGAGGGTGGACGCGAGTGCGCCGAGGAGGTCGAAGTGTCCGGCATGGCGCTCGGACTCCCGGATGTAGCGGGGCGTCGCGAGCACGATCAGCAGGCCGATGGGCACGTTGACGAAGAGGACCCAGCGCCAGTCGAGCCACTCCACGAGCACCCCGCCGGCGAGCAGGCCGATCGCGCTGCCGCCCGCCGAGACGGCCGCGAAGACCCCGAACGCCCTGTTGCGTTCGGGCCCTTCGCGGAAGGTCGTGGTGATCAGCGACAGGGCGGTGGGGGAAGCGATGGCGCCGCCGACGCCCTGGAGCGCGCGTGCCGCCAGCAACTGCCAGGACTCCTGGGAGAGTCCGCCGAGCAGCGACGCGAACACGAAGAGCAGCACGCCGAACATGAAGACCCTGCGCCGGCCGAGGATGTCGCCCAGCCGGCCGCCCAGCAGAAGCAGCCCACCGAAGGTCAGCGTGTACGCGTTGATCACCCAGGAAAGGTTCTCGGTCGAGAAGCCGAGCGACGTCTGGATGTGCGGCAGCGCGATGTTCACGATGGTGATGTCGAGGACCACCATCAGCTGGCACGAGGCGATGACGAGGAGTGCGATACCGCTGCCTCTGGCTCGCTCCGGGGATTCGGCAGACTGCGAAGGTGTGGCTTGTGCACCTGTCATTGGATGCCCCGCGTCTCAGTTCAGAGGTGAACGTGGACGATCACTACATCGACGTTAGTGCTGGTCACCCGAGCTCACCAATCGATCATGCCCGTGCTGAGATGCGGGGACCCGGCACCGCGGGAACACTGGGGCAGTGGGGGTACGAGCGAGAGGACACCATCATGTCCGTCATGGACAAGCTGAAGAGCATGCTCAAGGGCCACGAATCGCAGGCCGACAAGGGCATCGACAAGGCGGGCGACGCCGTCGACGGCAAGACCCAGGGCAAGTACAGCGGCCAGGTCGACACCGGCCAGGACAAGCTCAGGGACCAGTTCGGTACGCGCCCCGAGGACCGGTAGGGCCACCCGAGGCGCGTAGGCGGCCGGCCGCGCTCGCCGGGCTCAACGGGCCAGGCGGCCCAGCAGCGACGAGGCGGACCAGATACCCAGAGCCGCGGCCACGGCCAGAACGCCGAAGTCGAGTGCCAGGTGGGCGGGCGTGCCGAGCAACAGCCCGCGCAGCGCGTCCACTTGGTAACTCAGCGGGTTGACCTTGCTGATGACCTGGAGCCAGCCGGGCATGATGTCCACCGGATACAGGGCGTTGGAGCCGAAGAACAGCGGCATCGTGATGGCCTGGCCGATGCCCATCAGACGGTCCCTGCTGAGCACGATGCCCGCGATGGTCATCGAGAGGCAGGAGAAGAAGGCCGACCCGAGGATGACGGCGAGCACAACGCCCAGCAGGCGAAGGGGATTCCACGTCATCCCCACGCCGAGCAGTGCGGCGATGAGGACGACCACGACGGCCTGGATCACCGCTTTCACACCGGAGGCGAAGGCCTTGCCCGTGATGAGCGCCGACCGCGGTGTCGGAGTGACGAGAAGTTTGGTGAGGATTCCCGCGTCACGTTCCCAGATGATCTGGATGCCGTAGAAGATGGCGATGAACATCGCCGACTGGGCGATGATGCCGGGCGCCAGGTAGTCGATGTAAGGGATGCCGCCGGTGGGTATCGCCTTGATCCTGGTGAAGGTCTCGCCGAAGATCAGCAGCCACAGCGCGGGCTGGACCGCCCGGGTGTAGAGCTCGGTACGGTCGTGGCGGATCTTCTGGAGCTCGACCGCGCACATCGCGCCGACCCGGGCGGGCAGCACCCGCCAGCCGGTGCGGGCCCGGGGCGGGACCAGGAGCAGTTCGAGTCCGGCCGGGTGGACGCGGTCAGCCGACCCGGGTCGCGGTACGGCGGGTGCTTCGGACATCGCTGAAGTCTCCTGACTTGTCGTCGAGGCCGCTGCCGGCGATGTCGCGGAAGACGTCCTCCAGCGTGGGCAGTTCGCCGGGCTTCGTGGTTCCGCGGCGTTCGCCGAGGCCCGTCCTCAGTTCGGTGGGAGTGCCGAGGGCGTGGATACGGCCGTGGTGCATCAGCGCGACGCGGTCGCAGTACTGGTCGGCCTCGTCCATGTAGTGGGTCGTCACCAGGACGGTCATGCCGGTGGCGGCGCGTACGGCGTTGATGTGCTCCCAGACGCTGGTCCTGGCGATCGGGTCCAGGCCGATCGTCGGTTCGTCGAGGATCAGCAACCGGGGCGCGCTCACGAGTGCCTGGGCGAGTTCGAGACGGCGGACCATGCCACCGGAGTACGTCTTGGCGAGCCGGTCGGCCGCGCCGGAGAGGTCGACGGCCGCGAGCGCCTGGTCCACGCGGGCCGCGCGCTCCTGGCGCGGGACGTCGAAGACGCGGGCGAACAGTTCGACGTTCTCGCGGCCGGTGAGTCCGGAGTCGGCGGAGAGCTGCTGCGGTACGTAGCCCAACAGGCGGCGTACGGGCATGCGTTCGCGGGTGGCGTCGTGCCCGAACACGCGGACCATGCCGGCGGGGACCGGCAGGAGCGTGGTGATGCACCGGATGGCCGTGGTCTTTCCGGCGCCGTTGGGCCCGAGCAGGCCGAACACCTCGCCGTCGCGGACGGATAGGTCGAGCTGGTCGACCGCGGTCGTCTCGTCGAAGGTGTAGGTGAGTGCGGAGCAGGTGACGGCGTCCGTACGGGGACCGGCTACGGCCCGTTCGTCGTCGGCGTGTGGCTCCTCACCGTTCGCAGTGCTCCCCTGCGGCACGGGGTCTCCCTTTCCGGTCGTCCGACGTGTCATGTCTCCTCGGCCTCCTCGTGCAGATTCGCCGCCAGCTTGCGCAGGGCCGGGAGGGCTGCCTCCAGCGCGGCGCGGTCGGCCTCGTCGAGACGGGTCACCTGGCGGCGTACGAGCGCGGCGCGGCGCAGGCGCCAGTCGCGCAGCCGGGCTTCGGCCGCCGGTGAGGGCAGCAGCCGCGCGGCCCGCCGGTCGGCGGGGTCCGTCTCGCGGATCAGATAGCCCTCCCCCACCAGCCGGTTGACCAGTGTCGACACCGAATTGCCCGCCAGATAGAGCTCTTTGGCGGCCTCCGACACACCGATGCCCGGGCGATCCACCACCAGGCGCAGCAAGTCGATCTCGGCGCCGCGCAGTTGCGGGACGGTCATGCCGCTGCGCAGCCGGCGTCTGATCAGCCGTTGCAGGCCGGCCAGGGCGTCGGCCAGTGCCTCGGGAAACCTCTCTGACTCCACGCCTCGAAGATAGCTCTGCTTGAGAGGTATTTCGGGAAAGGGAGAGTCAAGAAGGGGCAAGCGGTGGGTTCAGCGGGGCGGGGGATCATCCGGGCGGGCGTGGCCGGGCTCAGCGGGGCATGGGTGGCGGACTCAGTCTTAGGTGGGCGAGATCCGGCGGGATGGGGGCGTCGGGCCAGAAGAACGGCGCGGGCTGCCCGTCCGTCGCCGTGGCGGGCGCGTCGGTGAGCCGGAATCTGTCGCGGAGCCTGCCGTAGAAGTCGGTGGGGCGCAGGCGGATGAGGCGTGCTCGCCGCGGGGCACGGAAGACGCCGATCCAGTCGCCGGGATCGAGCACTCCGCGGAGCTGGCCGTCGACGCTGACCGCGGCCTGTCCCGAATGCGGCAGGACGCGCAGGGCCACCGGTTCGTCGGGGCCGGCGACGACACTGCGGTCGAAGGTCATGTGGGGCGCGATCGGTGTGAAGACGACCGCGTCCATGTGCGGGGAGAGGACCGGGCCGCCGGCGGCGAAGCTGTAGGCCGTGGAGCCGGTGGGCGTGGTGACCGCGACGGCGTCTGCGGAGTAGAAGGCCAGCAGGCGGCCCGCCAGATAGACGCCGACGCTCACCTGGTGGTCCCGGGCCAGCTTCTCCACGACGACGTCGTTCAGCGCGAAGACGTCGAGGGCGAGCCCCCAGCCCTCCCCCTCGGTGCTCTCGGGGCGCACCTGCGGGGGCGGAAGGGCGGGGCCGCGGCCATAGCGCAGCAGGGCTTCCATCCGTTCGGGGATCTCCAGGGCCCGGGATGCGCGCATGGTCAGCGTCATGCGTTCCTCGACGGTGGCGCGGCCGTGGTGGACGGCCTCCAGCGCTTCGCCGACGTCGCACGCCTCCACCTCGGTGAGGAAGCCGACCTTGCCCAGGTCGACCCCCAGCACGCTCGCCCCGCTCTTGAGCGCGATTCTCGCCCCTCTGAGGAACGTACCGTCGCCGCCGAGGGTCACCACGAGGTCGGGGTTTCCCGCCGCCTCCGCCTCCGCCCTGCCGCTGAGGCGTTGGTGGTCCTTGGCCCACACGTCGATGTCGGCGCAGGGGATGTCGTGGGCGTCGCACCAGTCGTGGACCGTGCGCGCGACGTCCCGGGAGGCCGGGCGGCCCAGGTGGACCACCAGTCCGACGCGTCGTATGGCCATGGAAACCTCCAAGGGCGCACTCAGGTCGGTCTCTCACCCGTCTCGCAGACCCGGCGGGCGATCTCGCGGAGTTTGATGTTGTGGTCCTGGGAGGCCTTCTTGAGGACGCCGAAGGCGGTTTCCTCGGCCAGGCCGTGGCGTTCCATGAGGATTCCCATGGCCTCACCGATCTCGTGGCGAGTCTCCAGGGCGTGACCGAGCTGCTGGTGGGTGCGGGCCGCGGAGAAGGCGACGGCCGCGTGCGAGGCCAGGACCCAGCCCGCGCGCTGGGCCACGTCGTCGAAGGTGCCCGGGCGGTGGGAGTACAGGTTGAGCGCGCCGAGTTCGTCGTCCTCGGTGTAGAGCAGAAAGCCCATCATGCTCCCCATGCCCAGCTTCCTCAGCTCGGGGGCGAAGCGGGACCACCGTTCGGGGGGATGGTTCAGGTCCTTGATGGTATAGACCTGCGTGCGGTCGGTGACGGCGTCGAAACAGGGCCCCTCCCTGAGGTCCTGCTGGATCCGGTCGGCCGTGCGCACCACCTGGTCCGTCGCCGCCAAGGCCGTCACCTCGCCCCGGCGCACGGTGAGGATGCCGGCCTCGTCACAGCCGTTGATCAGTGCCGTCGCGTGTTCCACGATCCGGTCCATGGTGGCCTGGACCGAGTCCTGGGCCAGCAGATCGCGAGCCATCTCCGCCAGGGCGACGGAGAACCGCTCCCAGTCCGCTCGGGGCTGATCCGACATGCACCACCTGCTTTTCCGTGGCGGCGCGAACGCCGCTCACCCGGGTTTCCATCTTGCCATCAGCGCGCTTCCCCCGCGCAGAGCGGTTCTTCACGGGGCCGTCCGGCACTGTGAATCCGGTTGCCCCGGCCGTACCGCGCTGCCATGGTCTTGGCCATGCCCCGTTTCTCCACACCCGACGGAACCAAACTCACCTACCACGTCTTCGGGGACGGATCTCCGGTGATCTGCCTGCCCGGCGGACCCATGCAGGCGTCCGTGTACCTCGGTGACCTCGGCGGCCTGTCAGCGCACCGAAAGCTGGTCATGCTGGACCTCCGGGGCACCGGGCAGTCGCAGACGCCGGCGGACCCCTCCTCGTACCGCTGCGACCGTCTTGTCGATGACGTGGAAGCACTGCGCGAGCAGCTCGGTCTGGACAGGATCGACCTGCTCGCGCATTCCGGCGGTACGAATCTGGCGGTGCTGTACGCCGCCCGGCACCCGGAGCGGGTGAGGAGGCTCGCACTGATCACGCCGAGCGTCCTTGCCGTCGGGCAGGCGATCACCGGGGAGCTCAGGCGCGAGACAGCGCGGCTGCGGCGGGACGAGCCGTGGTTCCCGGCGGCGTTCGCCGCTCTGGAGGCGATCACCGACGGCCGGGCCACGGACGGCGACTGGCAGGCGATCGCGCCGTTCCACTACGGCCGCTGGGACGAGCGGGCGCGGGCTCACCAGGCCGCCGAGGACGGCCAGCGGAACAACGAGGCCGCGGCCGTCTACGGCGCCGAGGGCGCGTTCGACCCGGCCGGCACCCGCGCGGCGCTCGCACTGCTGGGGGCGCCGGTCCTGCTGCTCGCCGGCGAGGCCGATCTGAACTCGCCCCCTCCCGCGATGACCGGGTTCGCGGGGCTGTTCCCGAACGCACGGCTGGTCGTCCAGCCGGGGGCCGGACACTTTCCGTGGCTGGACGACCGCGAACGGTTCGTGGCGACCACGGCGGGGTTCCTGGGATAGGAGACGAAGACCGCGGGAGATGCCCTCGCCCTTACGTGGACAAGTGGGGCCATGGGCAGGCAAAGATCATCGGAGACGTCATCGAGGTGTGGAACGGAGGAAGTTGAGCATGCGTCTGAGGAGACGGGCAGCGCTCCGGAGCGTTGCCCCGCCCGCGTTGTCAGTGCCCTCGGGAACAATGCTGAGCAGCGAGAACGTCACCGCCCCCTGGCGGTACGCGATCGAACCCCGTCCGTCGAAAGGCCGCCCGCACATGACGCCCCTCCCCCACCACCGCGCCGTGCCGCAGGCCCTGACCGGAGGCCGGTGACCCATGCTCCGAGCCCTCCCCCGCGCGCACGCTCCGCTCAGCCCCGGCGGCGCCGAGGTCCTGCGTCTCGTGATGGAACAGCGTGCCCCGGTCTTCCTCACGGTGCACCCCAACGGGCGTCGTCGGTACGGCTACTGGCAGTCCGTCGGTTCCGAGGCCGGACGAGGGGGTTGCCACGTGGCCCTTCCCACCGCCGAGTGCGACGCGCTGCACGCGGCGGGCCGGATAGAGCTGGGGGATCCGGTGGTGGACCCGGCGAAGACCACGTATCCGGTGCGGGTGGCGATACGCCCCGCACCAGCCCTGGCAGGCTCGACGCGGCAGGCCCTGACCGCGTGAGGGCGAAGGCGGAGGTCCCCTCCGCGCACACCCCGGATACGCACGACGAAGCGGGCTGGCCACATCCAGGTGTGGCGGGCCCTGCGGCGTAGGTGTCGGCAGTGCCGGAAGACGTCCTTTGGTTCACATCCCGGCTCGCTCGACGCATGCGATCTGCTCATACGACTCACCGCCGATCCGCAGCTCGAACATGGGGAGACGGCAGCCGTTCCTCGCGGGCGCACCCCCCTCGCCCACTCCGACTTACTATCCAGTAAGGTCGCGCGACAGGCCCCGAGGAGGAAACGTGCCACGGTCGGAACGCTCACCCCTGTTGCTCGCCGGCCTGCTGGCCACCGCGGGCGCTGCTCACTTCGTCGCACCACGGCAGTTCGACGCGATCATCCCGAGTGCGCTGCCCGGTTCGCCCCGGGCGTGGACCTACACGAGCGGCGCCCTCGAACTGGCGCTCGCGGCCGGGGTGGCGCTGCCACGTACCCGCCGGGTGACCGCGCTGGCGACCGCCGCCTTCTTCGTCGGGGTGTTCCCCGCCAACGTCCAGATGGCCGTGGACTGGCGCGACAGGCCCGCGCCGCTCAAGGCCGCCGCGTTGGCGCGGCTTCCGTTGCAGGTACCGCTCGTGCTGTGGGCACGCGGCGTCGCCAAGGGTGGAGAGGGACGGTCATGACGCGGGGTGTCGAGGTGGGTGACACGGTCGAGGACTTCGCTCTGCCGGATGACACGGGTACGGTCCGACAGCTGTCGGAGCTGCTCGCCGACGGTCCGGTGGTGCTGTTCTTCTATCCCGCAGCCCTCACCGCGGGCTGCACCGCCGAGGCGTGCCACTTCCGCGATCTGGCCGCCGAGTTCGCCGCCGCCGGTGCGCGCCCGGTCGGGATCAGCGGTGACCCGGTCGAGCGTCAGCAGGAGTTCGCCGGGCAGCACACGCTCGGCTTCCCACTTTTGTCCGATGTCGACGGTACGGTGCGTGAGCGGTTCGGGGTGAAGCGTGGCTTCTCCCTGGCGCCCACGAAGCGGGTGACCTTCGTGATCGGGCAGGACCATACGGTGCTCGAGGTGGTCCGCAGCGAACTGCGGATGAGCGCACACGCCGACCGCGCCCTCGCCGCGTTGCGTGTCCAGCAGAGCTGAGCCACCGTCCGTAACAGCTCGCATGCGGTGCCCATGTGGGCGTTGCCGGAGTAATAACTTATGACGTGCCCGAGGCGGTCGCAGTCCGATGCGATCGCCTCCGTGGGCCCGCCGGGGCGCGCCGAGGAAACGGTGAACAGGCCCCGCCCCAGCAGGTTTCAGACGCCCTGCGCGGGACCGGGCTCCCGCTCGCCCATCGCGGCGGGGAGTTCGGCCCTGCGGCGGATGCCGAGCTTGCGGTAGGTGCTGGTGAGGTGGGTCTCGACGGTGCGCCGGGCCAGGTGCAGGAGTTCCGCGATCTCGGTGTTCGTCCGTCCGTCGGCGGCGAGGGCGGCGATGCGGCGTTCACTGCCGGTCAGTGCCGCCCAGCCGGTGAGCGCCGTGGCGGCGCCACGGGAACGTGCTTCGGGCAGCGCCTCCTGCGCGAGGACCCGCATGCGTACCGCGCCCAGCCGTTCCGCGCGCTCGGCGGCCTCCCGCAGCGCCTCCCGGGCGCGGGCCCGGTCACCCGCGGCGGTGAGCTGGCGGCCCTGCGCGATCAGGGCGGGGATCAACTCGGTCTGCGCCGAGGCGTCGCGGAGTATGCGTACGGCCTTCTCGGCGAGCTCAAGACCTCGCCTGCCCCCGGTCGCGGTGGCGAGCCCCCGCATCGCCCGGCCCACCAGCCGCGGGGTGTTCCACACCAGCGCGAGCCGCATCTCCTCGCGGGCCAGGGCGAGGGCCTCCTGCGGGCGTCCGAGCGCGACACGGCAGTCGGCGGCCGCGGTCCGCCAGGGCGTGACGACCGGGCTCACCACATCGCGTGCCGTCTGCCTGCGCCCGCACTCCAGGAAGTCGGTGAGCGCGCCCGCCTGATCACCCGACGCGGACCGCAACACGCCCCGGGCGTAGAGGAATCGGTTGAGCTCCCAGGATTCGCGCGCGTCCCGGAGATCGAAGCTGTCCGCGAGGCGGGCGGCCTCCGGTGTGCGTCCTGTCTCGACCAGGGCGATCACGGCGTGCGCGTGCGCGTTGGCCGGGTCGGACCGGAGGAGTCGGGGTTCGGTGACCTGCCAGTCGGTGGGGTCGGCCAGCAGATCCGCGTACGCTCCCCCGCCCGCGGCGATGTCCGCCCGCACGTTCAGCAGCGCGGGGTTCATGGGGTGCAGCAGGAGCGGGCGCTGCACGGCCAGTCCGCGCGACACCAGCCGTTCGGCCTCGTCCGGTTCGTCGGCCCACTGCGCGACGGCGGCGGCCGTGCCCAGCAGGAAGGGTTCCGCGAGCGGGTCGGTGGGTTCGTCGAGGAGCGCGCGGATACGGTTCATCGCCGTGGCCGCGGAGATGTGGCCCGCCGTCGACTCGTAGCGCACCAGGAGTGCCCGGCCGGCCGTTCCGATGAGATGCGGCGACCGTTCGGCGGTGTCGTACAGCCACCGGTAGGCCTCCTGTCTGACCGCCTGGTCGTTGTCCGACAGCAGTGCCGAGGCGTTCTGGAGCAGCCGGATCAGATCGGGATGGCCGGCCAGTTGCCCGTCCAGGCCACGGAGCGCGTCGACCGCCGCGCGCGCCTCGCCCCGCAGGGCCAGCGCCGTACCCAGCGCGACCGCGGCCCGCGCCCGGTCCTCGGGCATCCCCGGCAGCCGTGTCGCCTCGGCGAGCCGAGGTATCCCCGCCGAGGAGCGTGCGGCGGCGAACTCCAGGGAACCCAGTTCCGTGAGGACCGTGGCCCGACGGCTGGGCGTCAGCGGCTCCTCAAGCGTCCGGCGCAGGTAGGACACCGCGTCGCCGGTTCTGCCGTGCCGGACCGCGACGGTCGCGGCGTCCAGGAGCACGGCCACGGCCCATTCCGCGCCCGGGCCGACCGCGGGAGTCCGCAGAAGCTGTCCGGCCACCGCTTCGGCGCGATCGCCGCGGCTCAGCATGACCTCGGCCGCCGTACGGTGGGCCGCCCGCCGTCTGACGCTCGGCCAGCCGCTCAACACCGCGTCCCGCAGCAGGGGGTGGGCGTAGCGCGGCCGCCCGTCCTCGTCGCGGCGCAGCAGCCCCAGGCGGGTCATCGCGGTGAGCCAGCCCGGCACCCTCGATGGGTCGACTCCCGCCATGCGGGCGAGCAGTTCGGCCGTCCCCTCGCCCTGCCCGTCGTCCAGGGCGTCGTCGTCGAGTGCCGCGAGGGCGCGGGCGACACCGGCTGTGGCGGGTCCGGCGCTGTCCAGCCACCACGAGACGGCGGCCGGGTAGGCGCCCGGATACAGGGCCGCGCAGGTCTGCGGCACGGTTTCGGGCAGGGTGCCCTCCGGCTCCTTCGCGCGGAGGTCGTCCAGCAGGGCGCGCAGCAGCAGCGGACTGCCCGCACCGGCCCGTACGCAGTCGTCCACCCACCCGGGTTCCGCCGCCCCGATCTCCGAACGGACCAGCTCGGCCGCGGCGTTCGCGCTCAGCGGGGAGAGCGTGTGGGTGCGTACGAGGGTGGGTGAGAGCGTGTACGCCAGGCCCTCCGAGGGCGGGTCGACGTCGTACTGACAGCGCTCGGTCACGATGAGCAGAAGTGGCAGCGCGTCGATGCGCCGGGCGGCTTCGACGAGCCAGCGGCGTGAGGACCCGTCGGCGAAGTGGACGTCGTCCACGGCCACCAGCAGCGGCGCGTCGGCGGCGTACGCGCGGAGCCGGCTCCACAACTGTGCGGCATAGTTCCGGTCGTACGAGGGGGCGACGTGGTCCGGGCAGGGCTCGGCGGCGTTCGCCGGTTCGGTCTCTAAGGACAGCAGCCGGAGCACCGCGGAGAAAGGGGCGGTTTCGTCGTCGGGCGAGCAGCGGGCCCGCAGCACCCGCACCCCGCGTGCCTGCGCCTGCGCGGCGACGGCTTCCAGGAGAGCGGTACGGCCTGTCCCGGACGCTCCTCGGAGCAGCACCAGCCGGCCGGACCCGGCGTGTGCGCGATCCGCCTCGGCCGCCACCAGCTCCACGGCCTCCAGTCGTTCACGCAGTGGTCCGAGTTCGCACATCGATGCCTCCTTTTGTCGGCGTCTCATGATCGATCTCGTGGTGCGTCTCGTGGTGCTCCACGATTGTGCGGGCACACCGGGCACAGAAAGCTGGGGCGAGCCGATCAGTCATTGACGGCACGGGGGCCACCGGCATGTGGACTTGGGAGTAACGGTTGCGCAGCTCACAACGGCCCCCCGACGCGGGCGCGTCACACCCGCACGCCGAAACGGGGGCAGCGGATTCCAGAACCCGGATACCCGTGGTGGTCCACGCGCCGGACCCGATCTCCCGGGCCGGAGTTCGCGGCCTGGTGGCGCGGCAGCCGGTGATCGACCTCCTCGACGACGTGCCGGCCGGCCCCGGCACGGTGGCCGTCCTGGTGAGCGAGACGCCGGACGAGAGCACGCTCTCGCGGTTGCGCCAGTTGGTACGCGGTGACGGAGCGCGCGCCGTCCTGGTGGTGGGCACGATCCGTGAGGCCGAGCTCCTCGATGTCATCGAGTGCGGTGTCGGGGCGATCGTCTGGCGCCACGAGGCCAATGCGCACCGGTTGGTGCAGGCCGTGCTCGCGGCCTCTCGGGGCGACGGTGATCTGCCCGCGGATCTCCTGGGACGCCTCATCACTCAGGTGGGTTCACTCCAGCGCACCGCGGCAGGCCATTCCGGGGTTCCGCTCTCCGGTCTGGTACCGCGTGAGGTCGACGTCCTGAGGCTCGTGGCCGAGGGACTGGACACCGGGGAGATAGCGAGCAAGCTGTCCTACTCCGAACGCACGGTCAAGAATGTCATGCACGGGCTAACGACCCGGCTGCATCTGCGCAACCGCGCACATGCCGTGGCCTATGCCCTTCGCGAAGGCTACATCTGATCGAACGGACCTTCGCAAGGGGCCGTCAGGGCAACCGGGCCGGACCGAAGGGGAACCTCGGGCCGGCTCGCCCTCCGCGGCCCACGGGAACGTGTCACTCCTTGATCGGGTGTCTCCGGTTCTGTCCGAACTGAGAGGATGAGTCCCGCGGCGACGCCGCGGCCTTACCTTAGAGGCGAGGCACCGACCCCGAGGAGAAGCACCAACCGTGCACGACGCACCGATCTACGCCCAACTGATATCCGAGCGCGGCGACATACCGCTCCAGGTCCGTACCGAAGCTCACAGGATCCAGCGTGAACTCGAATGGATCGTCAACGCCGATCCCGCGTCCGCCGGTCTCCGTTCGAGGCCTCCGGCCGCCTCGGTCCCGAGCTCCCGCGCCCTTCCTCCCGGGTCGGGGTCGACCGGCTGGCTCTCCTGACGCGAGCGCCGAAGGCGCGGCCCGGTCTCGTGGTCGGGCGGCAGCACCGGCGCCGCGCTAGCGGGAGTCGCCGGGGCCGTCCTCCCGCTCCCCCTCGTCGGTGTACTTCTCCGGAGTACGCGAGGAACTCCCCAACTCCAGGGGCGCCTGGGCCTTTTCGGGGCTGCCGTCGGAGTTCTGGCCGCTCAGGTTCTGGCGGACGGAGTCCAGGATCGTCAGGCCCTGGGCGACCAGGCCCGCGGCGATCTCGCCCAGACCGTCCGCGCCGTTGAGGACGTTGACGTTGGCGCCGGCGAGACCACCCGCGGCTTCCTTGACGATGAGCGGGAGCTGGTCGATCAGCATCCGGTCGAGGGCGACGCGGTCGTACGAAGCCGCGGCCGCCGCCTGGATCTTCATCCGCTCCGCATCGGCGATGGCGAGCACCCTGATCCGCTCGGCCTCCGCCTCGGCGGGCTTCACGATCTCGGCCACCAGCTGCTGCTGACGCAACTTGGCGGCGCGCTGGGCCAGTTCGGTCTGGGCGGCGAGCACCTCCTGCTGCGCGTGGGCCTGCGCCAGCGGTCCGGCCTGCGCGGCCTGCGCCTGCGCGCGGTCCACCTCGGCCGAGTACTCCGCCCTGACGATCGCGGTCTGCCGGGCGTACTCGGCCTGGTTGCGCGCGGCCACCTGCTCCGCCTCGACCGAGGCCTGGGTGGCCTGCGCCTGGGCTATCTGGGCCTGTCGCTGGATGGCCGCCTTGTGCGGTGCGGACATGGCCTCGATGTAGCCGGTGTCGCCGTCGTCGATCGACTGGATCTGAAGCGAGTCCACGATCAGGCCGATCTTCGCCATCTCGATCTTCGAGGTGTCGAGGACCTCCGCGGCGAGCTTCTGCCGCTCGGTGACGATCTCCTCGACCGTCATCGAGCCGATGATGGAACGCAGATGGCCGGCGAAGATCCGGCCGGTCAGCACCGACATCTGGTCCTGGTCGGAGAGGAAGCGCTGCCCCGCGTTGATGATGCTCTCGGTGTCGTTGCCCACCTTGAAGGCGATGACGGCACGGACGTGCAGCGAGATGCCCTGCCGGGTTACACAGGTCTCGGTGACTTCGGCCTCGCACATCGACAGCGTGAGGAAGCGGGTCTTGCGGAAGACCGGGAGCACGAACTTGCCGTGCCCCGTCACGACCAGGAAGGGCGCGCCGCCCAGTCCACGTCTGCCTCCCGAGATCAGCATCGCCTCGTCGGGAGCGGGAACGCGGTAACCGAACATGCTTCTCCTCCTCAGCCGGCGTCGGCCAGGCCGTCGCCCAACTCGTCCAGCGGATCGGCCCACTTGATGACGTCGACCGCACGACAGCCCCGGGACTCGACCACCAGCACGGTCGCCCCGGTCGGCAGGGGCTCCTGCGACCAGGCGAAGAAGGTCTCGGTGCCGCCTCTGACCCGCACGAGGATCTCGCCGGGGCCGACGGCTCCCCTCGTGCCCACGAGCAGTTCCCCCGTGCAGCCGATCACGGCTTCATCCTGCACCACCGCGGGACGCCCCCATCAGTCGGGTTGTCCTTCGACTGTAGACCTACCCGTACTGCTTGGGCAGTTTGAAGCCGCGCTGGGCCAGCACGGTGCGCAGCCGGTCCGGATAGTCGGTGATCAGTCCGTCGACGCCGTCGTCGATGAGCTTGTTCATGGTGGCCGGGTCGTCGATGGTCCAGGGGATCACCTTGAGGCCGAGGCGATGCGCTTCGTCGACCATCCGGGCGGTGACGTAGGGGACGTAACCGGGGTCGGTGACCTTGCCGTTCTGCGGACTGCCGTGCACCGGCGAATAGGCGCTCGCACCGAAGGACTTGACGGCCTTCAGGGGGTCGCCGCCGAAGTCGTCGATGTCGATGCCGCCGAGCCACGGGGACGCGCCGGGCTTGCCGACCTGGAGGAAGTCCTTGTTGTCGAGGGCCACCAGCGGCAACCGCGGCTCCGTCTCGCGCATCGCCATCAGCGCGCCCCAGTCGAAGCTCTGGACGGTGACCTGGCGCAGCATGCGGGCCCGCCGGATCTCACGGGCGGTCACCGCCACGAACTGCTCGCGCGGGGCGGTCTCGGCGGGCGCGCCCGCCTCCACCTTCGTCTCGACATTGAGCTTCACGTCGTACGCGCGGTAGCTCCTCACCAGGGCGAACACCTCGCGGAGCAACGGCATCCGGGCACCGGGGGCCGCCACCTGCTCGGGGAAGTCGGGCAGCGTAAGGGAGCCGCAGTCCAGGGTTCTGACCTGGGCGAGGGTGAGGGTGTTCACGTACTTGCCGACGTACGGGTACTGCGGGTCGCCCGCCACGACCGGCGCCGTGTCCTTGCACTTGGTGCCGTTGACCCGCCGGTCATGGGTGACCACCGCCTGGCGGTCCCTGGTGATCTGGACGTCCAGTTCCAGGGTGCTCACGCCGGTCTCCAGGCCGTGGGCGAAGGAGGCGAGCGTGCTCTCCGGCCGCAGTCCGAGTCCACCGCGGTGCGCCTGGAGGTCGAAGGTTCCGGGCTTGGGCCGGTGCCGGTCCACCGCACCGCCGAGCGCCTCCGCGGGTGTCGCGAGGACGCCCGCGGTGCAGGCCAGGGCTGCGGTGCAGGCGAGCGTGGTGGCAACGGCGGAGGTGCGCCATCCGATCATGAGTGGGCCATCCCTTTCGGTCCGTGCACGGGTCCGCGCGGAATTCGGCCCACAGTATGGAGCGAGGGTGGCCGCGCCGGGGGTGTCCGAGGTGGTGGCGGGGCGAAGCCTGGCTTAAATCCGGACAGTTGGGCACCACGCGCCCACGCACCCCCTCCGACACCCCCGGCGGTGCTGCTCAGCTCTTGGTGAACTTGTAGGTCTTGCTGTCGGTCAGGACGCAGAAGCCGGGCGATATGACGATCACGCGCAGGGTTCCGGTGCGCCGGTCGTAGTCGATGCCCTCCGTCTCGAAGGTCCCCGTGCAGCCGCTGCGCAGCGGGAGTTGGCGCAGCGCCGTGACGTGACCGGTCACGTTCGCGGTGCCGTTCGGCTCGGCGGACAGGTCGACCTGGAGCAGCGGCTTGGTGATGCCGAAGAGCGTGCCGGCCGGGTCGTCGGAGGAGCACAGCAGTCGCGTCGAGGTGACGAAGTCGCAGCCCTGTACGTCACGTACGGCGTGGTCGAGGGTGATGGTGGACGCCTGCGGGAGGTTCGCCGAGGGCGAGGTGCTCGGGTTCACGCCGGGCGTGGGGAACACCAGGAATCTGGTCATCGTGCCGTACTCGCCGTTCACCATCCATGAACCGCTCGGCGAGATGGCGACCCAGGAGTTGTTCAGCGCCTCGCCGGAGCCGAGTGTGTGGACGTACTCCGACCACGCGCCGCCCGGCGCCTGCACCCGGAACATCTTGGCGGTGCCGCCGTCGGCCTGGTACGGCTCGACGTAGTAGCCGTTGTAGGAGGCGTCCGGGTCACCGACGTGATTCCAGCCACGGGCGTAGACGCCGGCGGGGATCGTGCCGACCCCCGTGTAGCGGTTCGGGCTTCCGGCCGGGACCTCGACTGAGGTCAGGCCCTGGCTCTCGGCCAGCGGGTCGGCACGGTCCGAGCCCACCTCGTTCCAGGTGTCGGCGGCAGCGGCGGGCGCGGTGGCGGAGACGGTCAGGACGGCGGCCGTGGCGAGCGTGACGACACCGGCCAGGGCCGCGTGACAACGTTGCCGGACGAGCATGCGCATGTGGTCTGCTCCTCGGTGGGGGGCGCTTGTTCGGCGCACAGTCTGGCCTCCCACGACGGGCATGTACAGACCAATGTATGGACGCCGGCCGTCAACTCAGCGTCCAGCAAACGACAGTTGCCCCCGCGGCCACCTCACCGGGGTCGCGCATGCCCGGGACGCCGCCTGTTCCCCTTCCCGCGAGACCTCCCGCGTCACCTCCCGCGTCACCTCTCGCGTCGACTGAGCCGACAGGGCGGCGCCGGGCAGGCAGAGCCCGCCCGGCGCCGCCCTCGCGTCAGCCGTTCTGGCACTCGTTCCCGAAGGCCGGGTTCAGCAGCCCCACCACGTTGATCGAATCGCCACAGAGATTCAGATCGAGGTCGAGCGGGATCTGGACGACGTTGCCGGACAGGAGGCCGGGGCTGTTCGCGGCGACGCCGACCGGGTCGGGGTCGTCGGCCACGGCGGTGCCCGCGGCGAACAGCAGGGCCGTGCTCGCCAACCCGGTGGCGGCCATCAGACGGAAACGCATTGCAAGCTCCGATCAGTCGGTGGGGCTGTGGGTTCCTCCACCATCACCTCGGCATCCGCCGGGCGACATCGTTGTACGCCCGAACGGGGGCCCGCGGCCCCACCGGACCACCTGAGTCCCACAGGGGCCGGACGCGTCGCGCGGGCCGCGCGGAATGCCCGTAGCGTGAGAGGAGATCAGGTGGAACAGGGAGAGATCATGTCAACCAGCCAGCCCGATTCGCCCTCGCCGTCCGACGACACGACGACCCCCGACGCGTTGCTGCACACCGGCTCCGAGGGCGACGTGACCCCCGAGGATCTGGTGCTCGCCGCAGGCCTGGACGTCACCCCGGAGACCCTCGCCCGGGCCGAGCGCAAGCTGGCGGCGGAGGGCCCCGCGGCCCTCGACAAACTGCTGCCCTAGCCGCGGCGAGAGCCGCGAGGTCTTCACAGGGTCAGCGGCCTGTCCTCCACGCGAAGTGGCCGACAGCATCCGGTACTTGGCCAGAACCCGTACGCCGGTGACAGGTTGGGGAGCCGAAGCGGAGCGTGAGCCGGGCTCGAACGTCTAGGTTGACGTCTAGCCCATTGATTACGCCGCGCAGGAGGCACCCCCGTGTCTGAGCCCGACCCCCAGTTCGCTGCCGCCGCAGAGATACGTGCCCGGATCGACACCACCAAGCCGCACTCCGCGCGGTTCTGGAACTACTTCGTCGGTGGCAAGGACAACTACGAGGTCGACCGCGAGATCGGCGACCACATCAAGGAGATCTTCCCCGGGCTGGTCGACGTGGCGCTCACCAGCCGCCACTTCCTGGGCCGCGCGGTCCGGTACCTCGTCGTGGATCAGGGCATCCGCCAGTTCCTGGACATCGGCACCGGGCTGCCGACCGCCGACAACACCCATGAGGTGGCCCAGCGGCTCGCCCCGGACAGCCGGATCGTGTACGTGGACAACGACCCCATGGTGCTCGCCCACGCCCGTGCGCTGCTCACCAGCACTCCCGAGGGCAAGACGTCGTATCTCGACGCCGACCTCTACGACCCCGAAGCGATCCTGAAGGCCGCCGAGGGCACGCTCGACTTCTCCCAGCCGGTCGCCCTGATGATCCTCAACACCCTCGGCCACGTCGCCGACTACGAGCGGGCGCGCGGGCTGGTGTCCCAGGTCATGGACGGCCTCCCGGCGGGCAGCCACCTCGTGATCAGTGACAGCACCTCCACGAGCGAGGGCATGATCGCCGCCTCGAACGCGTACAACTCCAGTGGCGCCGTGCCGTACTACGTGCGCAGCGTCGAGGAGATCGGCGGCTTCTTCGACGGGCTCGAGCTGGTGGAGCCCGGGATCGTCCCGGTCACCAACTGGCGTGCGGAATCCGGGGGTTCCGAGGGCGCCGGTCCCGCCGTCGACGCGTACGGCGGGGTGGGCCGCAAGGTGTCCTGATCCGGACGTACGTGGTGGGGCGGGGAACCCTGCGAGAAATCACCCGCCCCCTCACTCCGGAACAGGCTCTCCTGCGACACTGAACCGTATGGATTCCCGACACCTGAGACTCGGCCGCCGTCGCATCTGGATGCTCAGCGGGGTCTGCTTTCTGGTGCTCGGACCGATCGGCTACTTCCTGGGTGGCTGGATTCCCCTCGTGCTGCTGACCGTCACCCTGCTCGTGGCCACGTCGGTCTCGCACTGGCATGCCCCGTCCTGGCTCGCGCCCGCCATCGCCAAGGGACAGCGCGAGAGCCGCCGTGACGTCGCCACCTTCTGTGTCGTCATAGCCGTCAGCGGTTACGCCCAGCCCCTCGCGCCGCCGTCCGACGCGTCCCGGGACATGTCGGCCCTGCGCCTTGAGGCCTACCGGGCCGCCGCCGACGACGATCTGTCCGAGGAACTGCGGGGCCTCGCGGCCGACGCCCTGGCCGCCGCCGACCACGCGCACGCGGAGGACACCCCGGCGGCCTGGCGCGCCGCGCGGGTGAGTTCCGAGCGGCTGGCCCATGCCTCGCAGGAGGGCAACCCCTACGTGCGGCAGCTCCTCATCCAGTGGGTCGAGGGAAATCCGGCCGCGTAACGCCGAGCCTGTTCCCCGTGGTCCGGCCACGACGGGGCGACCCAGCCCCTGGCATCAGCACCAGCACCCTGCTCGAATGCGGGGCCGTCATGATCGCGCGGTAGGCTACTGGCGCGTATTAAGGGGCGAAGTAGGCTGGAAACCGTGCCGATGTCGGCTTTTCGGCCGCGACAGGTTGGGGATCCCGGTTATGGACAGAGCCACTGTCGCCATGTCTGCCGCTGCCAGGACCAGTGGTATCGAGTCGGCCGGCACAGGGCAGGGTGACGCGCTCCCGATCGGCCGGGAGGCGGAGATCGGCCGGATCCTGGAGTGCGTCGAGCGCGGTCGCGACCGGCCCCAGTCCCTCCTGGTGCTGGGCGAGACCGGTACCGGCAAGACCGAACTGCTGCGCGTCGCGACGGAGCGGGCGAGCCGGATGGGCACGCGCGTGCTGGCTGCCCAGGGCTGCGAGACGGAGATGCAGCAGTCGTTCGCAGCGTTGCACCAGCTACTGCTCCCGGTGCTGGGCGATCTCGCGTTCCTGCCGGAGCACCAGCGCGACGCCCTCCGCGCGGCCTTCGGACTCGCCCCGGCCACCGGTCCGGCCGAGCCCATGGTGTTCCGCGTCGGCGTCCTGATGCTGCTCGGACAGGTCGCGCGGACGAGCCCCGTACTGCTGGCCGTCGACGACATCCAGGCCTGCGATCGCGACTCCCTCGATGTTCTGCTCTTCGCCGCTCGACGCCTGGCCGGCGAATCCGTCACGGTGCTGCTCGCGGCACGCGGTGAGGTTCCCCCGCCGGGCATCCCCGCGGATCTCGCGGTGCTGCCCCTCGGGCCGCTGACTTCCCAGGCGGCAGCCCAGCTCCTGGACTCGCAACCGGGGGCGCCCACGGGAGGCGCCAGACTGGACCTGCTCCAACAGGCGGAGGGCAATCCGCTGGCCCTCATCGAACTGTGCCGGGCCCTTCGCGTCGACGGGGCGCTGACGAACGACGGCATGCCGCAGACCTCGCGTATCCAGCAGATGTTCGCCGCTCAGCTGGGCGCGTTGCCTGCGGCGACGCGGCGCGCGCTGCTGTACTCGGCCGCCGCGTCGACCCACGAGGACCTGGCGACGCTCATGGCCGCCCTGGGCAAAGGGTGCGACCTGTCCGTATGGGCCCCGGCGGAGCGCGCGGGCCTGATCGCCGTCACCGACGGACGTGTGGTGTTCCGGCACCCGCTCATCCGCACCGCGGCGTTCCACCGCGAGCCCGTACAGGCACGGCAGCAGGCGCACCGGGCCTTGGCAGCGGTACTCGGTGACCAACCGTCCCGTCAGGCCTGGCACCTGGCCGGTGCGGCGATCGGCCCGGACGAGTCGGTGGCTGCGGCTCTGGAGGCCACCGCCCTCATGGCGCAGCGACGAGGAGGCGTCTACGCCACCGCGAAGACCTTCGAGCAGGCTGCGCGCTTCAGCCCCAGCGATGAGGACCGGGCCCGCCGCCTCGCGGAAGCCCTGACGGCGGCGAACGACTTCGGAGACCCTGCCTGGGTCCGCGAACTCTACGCGGACTTCGTCGCCGTGAATCATGACCCGGAGCTGCTGAGCGTCGCCATCTGCGCCACCAGTTGGGCGCTGTCGTTGTTCTCGTTCCAGCGCGAGGCCTTCTCCCTGCTGGTCGATGCGTGGGAGCGCACTCCCCCGCTCGACGGGACGACCGCCACGGTCATGGTCACGCTCGCCGGCGGAATCGCGCACCAGTCGGGACTCGCTGAGCACCTGCGGGTCCTTCCGGGGATGCTCGACCAGGTCACCCTGATCAACCGGGCCGAGCGGGCCGGTCCCAGGACGACGGAGCCGTACTACTCCAATCTCACTCGGGACGAAGTCACTGCCTCTCTCCTGGCCGTCGTCAGGGCCACCGGCGATCCCACCCGCGCCCCCGGCCTGTTGAAGACGCTTTCCTCGCTGCCACGGCTGTCCGACCCGCGGGACCCCGCGACACTGCACCGGATGGTCGCGGTCGGATCGGTTGCCTACTACGCGGACGAGTCGGACCTGTGCGTGGACCTGTTTCGGCAGGTGTTCGTGACGCTGCGGGCGGCCGGCGCCATGGGCCCGGTCGCGCACCTCCTCGCGGTGCAGGCGGACGTGCTGCTCGCCACCGGGCGATGGGCGGAGGCGGAGGAACTGATCGAGGAGGCCCAGGCCTTCGCGGTCGTCCGCGGAATGACGTACACCGAGTTGGATCTCGACGCACTGCGGGTGACCCTGCGCGCTCTGCGCGGGGACAACGAGCCGGGGGTCGAACTGACCGGACCGAACTGGCAGTCCGTCGGCCTCGACGAGAACCGCGCCACCATGGCCCGGATGCTTCGGGCGCGGGGACTCGCCGCCCTGTCCCTCGGGGACCACGAGAACGCCTTCCGCAACCTCCGGTCTCTGTTCGAGGACGACGGCACTCCGGTGCACAACCTCCTGTCCAGCCGTTCCATCGCCGCCCTCGCCGGTGCCGCCCAGCGGCTCGGCCGGCACCCGGAGGCAGCGCAGATCCTCGCGGCGGTGCGACGGGCCGAGGGCCGTCGGCCGACCCTCCGGATGACGCTGTTGATGCACCACGCGGCAGCCTTGGTGGACCTGGACGCCGACGCCGAGAAGCATTTCCGCCTGGCCGTGGTCAATCCGGGAGCGGAGCAGTGGCCGTTCGAACGCGCCCTGGCACGGATGAGCTACGCGCTCTGGCTGCGCAGGAAACGACGGCCCCGGGAAGCACGCGAGCAGTTGGCGACCGTCATCGAGGCCGCTACCCGGCTCGGCGCGCACCGGCTCGCCGCGCAGGCCGGTGCCGAACTGCGTGCGAGCGGCGGGGCCGCCGTTCCGGAGACTGCCACTCCGCTGGCGGAGCTGACCGCTCAGCAGCAGCAGATCGTGCGGCTGGCCGCGAACGGCCTGTCGAACCGTGAGATCGGGGAGCAGCTTTTCCTGTCCCCCCGTACCGTCGGCACGCACCTGTACAACGTCTATCCCAAGCTTGGCATCAACAGTCGCCATCAGCTGCGGGACGTCATCGAACAGCGCACGGGATCGGAAGGGACAAGCGGGAGATGAGCGGGACGCTGTCGGACCCCGACGGGGACAAGGGCCCGGGAAGCCCGTCGGTCGTGGTGCTCGATCCGCTGGTGCGTCGGCTGGTCGACGCCTCCTCCGCACCGCCCTTCCTCCACGAACTGGGCCCGGCCGACGGCCGGCAGGTGCTGCTCGAGTCCCAGGGGCATGAGATCGACGACTTCGGGGTGGATGCCGCCTTCCAGGTGGCACCGGTGGGACCATCCGGCCTGGTGGGCTTCTGGATTTTCAGGCCGACCCGGATCAAGGGCCCGCTGCCAGTGGTTCTCTACGTCCACGGCGGCCGGTGGATGCTGGGGGACGCACAGACCCACGCCCGGCTGGTCAGCGAACTCGTGCTGAGCGCGGGTGTGGCCGCCCTCGTCCCCGAGTACACCCGCACACCCGAAGCCCGGTTCCCGGTGGCCATCGAGGAGTGCTACGCGCTGATGACCTGGGCGGTCCGGCAGGCCGGTGAACTGGGCCTGGACGCGACCCGGTTGGCGGTGGCCGGAGACTGCGCCGGCGCCACCATGGCCACGGCGCTGACCATGATGGCCAAGCGGCGCGGCGGCCCGCGGATCCGCGCCCAGCTGCTGTACTACCCGGTCACGGACTCGCGGTGCGACAGCCCTTCCCAGCGGCAGTTCGCCACCGGATACCTCCTGACCAGCGAGGCGTTGCACTGGTACTGGCACCAGTACACCGACAGCCCTCGGGACCAGGCCGATCCGACAGCCTCCCCGGCACGGGCGAGCCTCACGGATCTCGCGACACTCCCTCCGGCGCTGGTCATCACCGCGGAGGCCGACGTCGCCAGGGACGAGGGCGAGCGGTACGCGCAACAGCTGCGGCGCGCGGGAGTCACGGTGACCGGGCTCCGCTTGCTCGGCACGGTGCATGACTTCGTGTCGCTGTCCTCCTTGCGCGACAGCCCGCCGACGCGGGCCGCCGTACGGCAGGGTGCCGCCTTCCTGCGAACGCTGCTCGCCTGAGCGCACCACATCGGACGCGGGGCATGACGTAAAGACCAGTCGACCGGACCAGTCGACCTACTTATGCCTCTCACCAGGGCACACGGCAGGCTGGGAGCAGGCAGAAGATCTGCGGTCCGGCCCCCGACCAGAGGGATCCACGCCGGCAGGGCAGACAGGGGATTCGTGTACGGATCGTTTCCGGGCACCCGTGATGTCCAGGGGGAAACCAGTGTCCACCGTCCTCTCCACAGCGCAGCTGTCCGCCGCCGACCGGGCGGAGCGCTGGCATCAGGCGGTTTCCGGCACCTTCATGCCGATGGACGTGAATCTGCTCGAGAAGGAGCCGTCACCCGGAAGCATCGTCAGCAGTCGGCTCGGCGCCCTGCAGGTCTCTCACGTACAGGCCGGACCGCAGGTAGTGACGCGCAACAAGCGCAATATCTCCCGCGAGGACCGGAATTCACTTACCGTCAGCCTTCAACAGCAGGGCACCGCGATAAAGGAGCAGGACGGGCGGGAATCCGTGATAGAACCGGGGCAATTCTCCATCACTGATTCGTCCCGCCTCTTCAGGATAAAACTCGAAGAGGAATTCACTTTCACCTCCTTCCATTTTCCTCGCGAAGATCTTCACGTCCGGGACGAGGATCTGCGGGCACTCACCGCCACCGCCTTCACCGGTGAGGAGGGCACGGCCGGACTCGTGGCGACCTATCTGGCGCGTATGGCGCGCGAAGCCGAGGGCTTCGACGACGCCGTCGGCCGCCGGGTTGCCGCCACCGCGCTCGATCTGCTGGTGCTGCTCATCGACGAGCGGCGCGGACGCTTCGCGTCCGATGGCCCGCAGGTGGCCGCGGCCTCACTCGACCGGGTGAAGGAGCACGTCATGCGCAACCTCGACGACCCCGGCCTGTCACCGTCCAGCATCGCCGAAGCCCATTGCATGTCGGTTCGCTACCTGCACAAACTGTTCCAGCTCGAGGACACAACCGTCGGCGGCTGGATCCGGACGCAGCGACTGGAGCGGTGCCGCCGGGATCTCCTCCGGCCCATGGCCAGAGAGGTGGGGGTGGCGGCAATCGCCCAACGCTGGGGTTTTGTGAACCCCAGCCATTTCAGCCGGGCCTTTCGCACGGCTTACGGTACGACGCCCCGCGAATGGCAGGTCCACGGCCGGTCCGGAGCACACTACGGGAACACTGGCGGTGCGCTGACGGACAAGTGACCGGTAGCGGCAGCCCATAGAGTCGTGAGCAGGAAAGCATTCGCACCACGCAAGGAACTGCAGATGTCTGACACGACTCCTGTACGCCCCGTTCTCGAACCCGAGGCCCTGGCCTTCGCCGAGGCGACCGCCAATCCGCCGTACCTGTTCGACCTGGCCCCGGCCGAGGGCCGCAAGGCCGTCGATGAGGTCCAGTCGGGCGAGGTCGTCCTGCCCTCGGTCGACGAGGAGTGGATCACCGTCGCCGGTGGCCCCACCGACGGTGTCCGGGTGCGGATCGTGCGGCCGGCCGGCGCCACCGGCACCCTGCCGGTAGTTCTCTACATCCACGGTGCCGGATGGGTCTTCGGCAACGCCCACACCCACGACCGGCTCGTACGCGAGCTGGCCGTCGGCGCACAGGCCGCGGTGGTGTTCCCCGAGTACGACCTCTCGCCCGAGGCCCGTTACCCCGTCGCCATCGAGCAGAACTACGCCGTCGCCCAGTGGATCGTCACCCAGGGGGCCACCAAGGACCTGGACGGCACCCGGCTGGCCGTGGTGGGCGACTCGGTCGGCGGCAACATGAGCGCCGCGCTCACGCTGATGGCCAAGGAGCGCGGGGACGTACCCCTGCTCCAGCAGGTCCTGTTCTACCCGGTCACCGACGCGAGCTTCGACACCGGTTCCTACCACCAGTTCGCCGAGGGCTATTTCCTGCGCCGCGACGGCATGCAGTGGTTCTGGGACCAGTACACCACCAGCGAGGCCGACCGCGCGCAGATCACCGCCTCCCCGCTGCGCGCCACCACCGAGCAGCTCACCGGCCTTCCCCCGGCCCTCGTCATCACCGGCGAAGCCGACGTCCTGCGCGACGAGGGCGAGGCGTACGCCGCCAAGCTCCGCGAAGCCGGTGTCGCCGTGACCGCGGTCCGTGTCCAGGGCGTCATCCACGACTTCGTGATGCTCAACGCCCTGCGCTCCACCCACGGCGCCCAAGTGGCCATCACACTGGCCACCGACACCCTCCGCACCGCCCTGCACCCGGCCTGACCTGCCCCCCACCAGCAAGGAGGGTCTCCATGACCCAGTCAACCGCTCCCACCATCGTCCTGGTCCACGGCGCGTTCGCCGACGCCTCCAGCTTCGCCCGGGTCATCCCGGAGCTGCTCGCCGACGGTTTCCACGTGGTGGCCCCGGCCGTGCCCAACCGCAGTCTGATCGGCGACGCCGCCTACATCGCCTCGGTCGTCCGCCAGATCCCGGGCCCCGTGGTCCTGGTCGGCCACTCCTACGGCGGCGCGGTGATCACCGTCGCCGGCGTCGAGGACAACGTGCAGGCCCTGGTCTACCTGGCGGGCTACGCCCTTGAGCAGGGAGAGAGCCTGGGCGAGCTCCAGGGCCGTTTCCCCGACTCGGATCTGGCCTCGGCCCTGGTCTACACGCCGTTTCCGATCGAGGGCTCCACCGAGAGCGGTACCGATGTGACGGTGGACGTCGCGAAGTTCCCCGCGATCTTCGCCGCCGATGTCGAGCAGGACCTGGCCGAGGTCCTTGCCGTGTCCCAGCGCCCGCTGGCCGCACAGGCGTTCGCCGACGCGGCCCCGGCGGCGGCGTGGAAGACCAAGCCCTCCTGGGGTCTGGTCTCCTCGGCGGACCACACCATCAACCCGGACGTGGAACGCTTCGGCTACCAGCGCGCCGGGATGACCACCGTCGAGGTCGACTCCTCGCACCTGGTCATGCTCGCCCACCCCAAGAAGGTCGCCGAGCTGATCCGCGAGGCTGTTCAGACCACGGCCCACTGACGACAGCCGTCCCGCACGCCCGCTGCTGCCGCCCGGCCTCTCCTGCCGGTCGGCAGCCGGGCGGCGCGGGCGCCTTCGAGGAGATCACCTGCTCCTGGACACCCGCGCCGAGGGGCAGCTCGCCCTGGTCGACGCACCGACCGGGCGGGGGCGGAGTCCGGGCGGCGTGGCAGTGGGCGACCCACGGCACGCCGCCGGGATCACCGCCTTCCCCCGCCCCTCGACGGCTCGGCACCCCGCTCGCCCGCGGCTGGATCCACCCGGGACCGGCCTGGTCCCGGGCCCCACGCGGCCCGTCGCGCCCGGGCCTCCCGCAGGAGCAGACTCCCGGTTCACGACCCCGCTTCCTTGCGCAGATAGTTGCTCACCTGGCAGGCGAGGCTCTCCCTGCCCGTGCCGGGCAGTTCACCGGCGTCCACGGGAAGCTCGTACGACTCGATTCCGCCAGCCCACAGATACCGCTCGGTCCACTCCTCGTCGACCTTGAGCTGGATCTGGATGTCCACCCGGGACAGCCGGGCGTCGAGGCACGCGGCGTACAGAACGGCGGTGGCCCGGTGCAGCGGGTAGACGTCGAACCCCTCGATGAACTGTGAGTTCCGCCAGTCGAGGAACGCGCTCTCGCCGTCGTCACCGACGCGGACATCGATCTGGCCGTCTTCGAGGTGGATACCGAAACGCTCACTCGTGCGATTTTCGACGGTGACACGGAATCGGAAGTAGGTGAGTCCCTCGGCGGCGTCGTCCCGGCCCCGCGGGGGGTCCGCCTTCTCCAGGCCGTGGACGCGGACCCGAAGGCCGGCTCGTTCGTCGTACTCCTGCCAGTCCTCGACCACGTTCGGCTCGCGCACAGTGCACCTCTCCACCTCAGAGAGCTGTTTCCTATCTGTGCCCTCAACGCAGTGTCAAATGAGCGGGACATGCCGTAGCCAGGCGTTTCCCGCTGCTTGATCGGCGATCAAGCCGTGCGCAGCCAGAACCTTTCCCGGGCGGCTCCGACGACAATTCGCCACGTGCCGCACATCACGTTCCGCGGTGTCTCACTCGCCGGTGCGCAGCGCCCGCAGCTGCTCGTCGAGCGGGCCCAGGCCGACATCGCGGCGGCGCTCATCGAGGGTCTGGGGCCGGCGGACCGGATAGGGGCGGAAGGTCGCGGGATCTACACGGGTGCCGTAGAACTGCGGCTGCCCCTGTTCGACCGCGCAGTGGTCGGCGATATAGGCATGGTGCAGCGCGGGGCAGCGCCCGTCCGCGGCGGCCTGCGCTATCAGGTCGCGGCACGTCAGCTGGAAGTCGAGGTCCGTGGCGTGCAGAAGGATCATGAGGGCTGCCGTCGACGCGGGTGCGCCGACGACGTCGGCGGCCGGCCAGCCGTGGTGGTCGACGATCGTCCGCAAAGCCGCGGCGTTGGCTCCACGGCACTCGCTTATGGCACGGCGACACCGCGGCGCGGGGTTCGCCCTGGCCTGCCGCATCAGGCGATGCTCCTCGCCGGCCCTGCGCTCCAGTTCCCCGGCGAGCGCCGTCGCGAGCGCCGGAACCATTTCGCGGGTCGCCACCTGGTCCTGCCGCGCGTGACCACCGGCGGCGAGGCGCCCGGGGGAACCCTTCATCGCGCTCCCTGAAGCTCCAGGGTGAACCACACCCTCTTGCCCGTGGTGCCGGGTTCGGGCGGCGCGATGCCCCACTCGTCGGCCAGCGCGTCCACGATGGCCAGTCCGCGTCCCGACTCCTCGGCCCGGTCCGCCGTACGCGGGCACGGCAGGGCGGACGAGCGGTCGGAGACCGTCACGCGCAGGTCGCGCTGGGTGTACTCGATGGTGACGGTGATCGCGTCGGCCGCGCCGGGGCTGCCGTGTCTGATGGCGTTGGAGAACAGCTCGCCCGTCGCGAGGACAGCGTTGTCGACGCACTCGCGCGGCAGGCGAAGACGCATCAGGTACTCGGCGACCATGGTCCGCACGCCCGATGCGCGGGACGGGTGGGCGGGGACGGTCGTCCGCAGCAGATGGGTCCTGCGCGCCGGGATCATCGGCGATGGCGGGGGCCCCACGGTCTCATCGGGCCGGATCCTCTCCGCCGGGGTCTGCCCGTCCGCCGATTCACGTGCCAGTGAGGGCGACGGCCCGTGGCGATGCGCCCTGGATACCGTCATCGATCCTCCTTCTGGTGCAGCACGGTGGGGGACGGTCTCGGTGGCTGCCCGTGCAGCCAACACGCCGGAGCAGGGGAGGGACCAGGGGTTATCGGGGTTGTCCGGTTGCGGGCCCGTAGTGACATGGGATGTATGTTCGATCGCGTGAGGAACGTCAGCGGGGCTCGTGCCGAGGCGCACCCGAGCGGTGCCGGCGGATGGCCCGGCGTGCGTGGAAAGCGCGTACTGGTCACCGGCGGCACCCGAGGGCTCGGCGAGCAGATCGTGCGGCTGCTGGCCGCCGAGGGCGCGCGGGTGGCGACCTGCGCGCGCGACCCGCACGGCCTGGCGGCACTGGCCGGCTCGCTGGGCACTCCCCTGTTCACCGAGCCGCTCGATGTCACCGAGCCAGAGCGCCTCGAAGCCTTTGTCGCGGCCTCGGCGAAACGTTTCGGCGGTCTCGATGGGGTGGTGGCCTGTGCGGGCGGGTCTCGCGGGGGCGCCTTCGAGCAGGCGGACGCCGCGGACTGGACGGCGACCTGGGAAGTGAACGTCGGCCACACGGCGCGGCTGGTGCGGGCCGCGGTTCCGCATCTGCGGGTCGCGGGCGGCGGCTCCGTCGTGGTGATCTCGTCGATCTCCGGCTGGAAGCCCGGTCCACCCGTCCAGTACGGCGTCGCGAAGTCCGCGCAGATCCACCTGGCGGCCTCGCTCGCCCGGGAGCTGGGTCCGGACGCGATCCGGGTGAACGCCGTCTCCCCCGGGTCGATGCTCATCCCGGGCAAGCGCTGGGACCGGATGCGGCGGGAGGACCCGGAGGCGTACGCCGGGTTCGTGGCGGCGGAGTTCCCGGGCGGCGAGCCGGTCGCGCCCGTGGAGGTCGCCCGCGTGGTCGTCTTCCTGCTGTCCGACTGGTCGAGCGGGATCTCCGGAGCCCATCTCCCCGTCGACCGCGCCCAGAACGCTCCCTCGCCGGACGGCTACTGAGTGACCAGGGGCCGCGCAGGGTTCGGCGGGCACCAAGACACCGGGCCGATCCGTCATGCCGCCGCCCCCAGCACCGGACGGGCCCGGTGTTCGAATTCCTGCACCAGGGCCTCGTGCCGGCGCGGCTCCAGCCGCCCGCGGAAGTCGCGCAACGCCTGGATCGACCGTTCGCTGTGCACGGTGCTCAGCGTGTCGAGAGCCTGGGTGGCGGTGCCGAGCGCCTCGTCGAGGCGGCCCTGCTGGAGGTGGGCGGTGGCCAGCACGGAGCGGCTGATGGCCTGGCGCCTGCGCCGGTCGGCGTTGGCGCTCAGCGACTCGCTCGCGGTGCGTTCCGCCTGCGCGGCAAGCCCGAGGTCACGGAAACAGAGCGCGGACTCGGCCTGGAGATAGTGGTGGTCGAGGTAGCGCACCCACACCGACTCCTGCGCGGCTCCGCGGCTCACGGCCAACTGCCGCTCCGCCAGGAGCAAGGCCTCGGTGGCCTCCGCGGAGCGGTTCTGGGCGGCGTGTCCGCGCGCCGACATGGCGTACAGCCGCATCAGACCGAGCGGGCTGCCCGCGTCCTTCGCGGTGGCGATTCCGGCCCTGGCCAGGGCCACCCCCTCGTCGGGGCGGCCGAGGCTGGTGGCCAGATGGGAGAGCCCGGCCAGGATCTGGCCGCCGAGGACCCGGTCGCGTCCCTCGGCGCACAGGCGCAGTGCCTGGATCATGTAGCGCTGCGCGAGGCCGTACTCCCCCGCGTCGTACGAGCTCCAGCCGGCCATCGCGGCGAGGCGCGCGGCGGCGGCGTACAACTGGCGTTGCAGTTGCGGCGGCGTGCCGCGCCTCTGCAGCATCGGGACGACCTCGGTGGTGAGGTAGTGGACGATGCTGGTGCGCACTCCGCCGCCGCCGTACTGGTTGTCCATCTGGTCGAACATGGCGATCATCGCGTGCACCTGCTCGGCCGGTCCGCCGCTCGCCGACAGGTTCGGCCTGTCGGCGTCCTGGTGCTCCAGCAGCCAGAGCAGCCAGTCGCGTTGCGGGTTCGCCAGCGCGGCGGCGACGAAGGGGACCGAGCCGAGGAGGCTGCGGCGGGAGATGTCGGTGGATCCCAGCTCGGCCAGGGTGTGAAGGGTCTCTGCCACGTCTTCGCCATAGACCAGCGCCCGGCCCGCGACCGGACGCTGCTGATCGGGGACGAAACCTACGTCCGCGGGCGACACGGCGCGGCCGAGTCGCTCGGACAGCACGGCGGCGATCAACTCGGGAGTGGTTCCCCGCGGTTGCTGGCCCTGGAGCCAGCGGGTGACCGAAGCCTTGTCGTAGTGGGAGTCGACGCCCTGACGGCGCCCCAGTTCATTGACCCGCAGGGCGAGTGAGGCGTAGGAGCAGGCAGCGTCCTTGAGGGCCGCCGCCAGCGCCTTGTTGGCCCCTGCGGGTGCCTTGCCCGGGTTTCTCGATAATCCGTCGGTCACGGTGGCCATCCCGGTCTCGCATCACGGTCGCGTGCAGCTGCGTCCGTCCATAGCCGCCCTCGATACACCAAGTCCCGTACGGCCGAACGCAGTTGACCTTCCGCCCCGCTGACGGTGCGCCAGGTCACTCGATCACTATGGTGGCCTACACACTCACCATGCAACCTGCGTTCTGATAATTTCAGAACGAACTGCATCGCTCTGTCTCTGTCATCGACCGCGTGGCACACTGCTCGCTGTGATTGCCGTACCGGGAGGTAGCACGTGAGCGAGAACCGCTCTGGCGGCAGCGCACCCACGGTCCTGCGGATGGTTCTCGGCAAGCGGCTGAGGCAACTGCGGGAAACGGCCGGGGTGTCGTTCGAGGACGCGGCACGCGCCATCGAGGTCACCCCGCTCACGGTCCGCAGGATCGAGAAGGCCGAGGTCGGACTCCGCATCCCGTACGTACGGGAGTTGCTGCGCACCTACGGGGTTCCGGCCGCGGAGATCGACGACTTCCTCGCCATGGCCAGGGAGGCCAACCAGCCGGGCTGGTGGTACAAGTACCGCGACGTGCTGCCGGAGTGGTTCAGCGCCTACGTGAGCCTGGAGAGCGAAGCCAGCGTCATCCGTCTCTACGAACCCCACTACGTTCCGGGCCTGTTGCAGACGTACGACTACGTCACCGCCCTCATGCGGGTCGGCTTTCCCAACGAGTCGAAGGAGGACATCGCCCGCCGGGTCGACCTGCGGGTCAAGCGCCAGGACCTGCTCGGCAAGCCGGACGCGCCCGCGGTCTGGGCCATTCTGGAGGAGACGGTGCTACGCCGTCCGGTGGGCGGGGCCGAGGTGATGCGGGCTCAGATCGACCATCTCCAGGAGGTCCTGGACATGCCGAAGGTCCGGATCCAGATCATGCGCTTGGGAGTGGGGGCGCACCCCGGCGCGTTCGGCCCGTTCCACCACTTCCGCTTCGGCTTCTCCGAACTGCCCGACGTCATCTACACCGAGAGCCTCGCCGGCGCGGTCTACGTGGACCGCCCCGACGACGTCGTCAGCTATCTGGAAGTACTGGACCGGATGTCCGTGCAGGCGGAGCCGGTCGCTCGAACCAGGACCATCCTGGGTGAACTGCGTAAGGAGTTGTGATCCATGGAATCCATGGGCCCCATCAACAGCGGCATGCCGTCCGTCGACCTGGGCACCGAGGGCTGGGAGAAGCCCTGGAGCGGTACCAACGGCGGGAGTTGCGTCGAGGCGAAGCGCCTGCCCGACGGCAGCGTCGCCTTCCGTCAGTCCAGGGATCCGGAAGGTCCGGCCCTGGTGTACTCCCGGGACGAGATGGTCTCGTTCCTCCAGGGCGCCAAGTCGGGCCAGGCCGACTTCCTCATCGCCTGAGGCCCGCCACCCCTTTGCCGTAGCTCCGCCACCACGTCGCCCGCGAGCCCGCCACTACGGCTGCACAACCGGACAACCCGCACGCACCCTCCCGCCGTGCGGGTTGTCCCCTCCACACTGGGCAAGTCGATCGTCCTGCGGAGGGAGTGGGTGCGGGGATGCTCCTCCACCAGGCCCTCAGCCAGTGCCGGACACTGGTCATCGAGGGCCCCGACGGCATCGGCAGAAGCGGCCTGACCGACGAGCTGACCCGCCATGGATTCATGATCCGGCGTTCACGCGGCCACCTCCACCATGTGGACCCGATCCGGCCCTACCGCGAACTCCTCGACTCCCCCGGCCGGTTGGCCGTCGACGGCGGCATCATCCACGAGCTCGTCTACGGACCACTGCGCCGCGGTCGCTCCCGGGTGACCTGGATCCAGGCCCTCGACTTCGCCGAGGCGGTCGCCGAACGCGACGGCGCACTCGTCCATGTGACGGGCCGGGTGTCCGACACCGAGGCGGCCGACGCCTACGAGCGGGCGTTCCGCACCCTGGCCGAGCACGCCCCCGTCGTGACCCTCGACGCGGAGGAAGTGGGCCCGCCGATCCCCGGCCCCGCTCCACCCTGCGCCCAACTCAGGCGCTCCGCACAGACGTTGACGATAGGTTGGCGACAGACCGCGTGACGCACGGTAACGGTAGGAGATATTCCATGGCAGACGGCCGGACCACCCCGGACCAAGAGGCATTGTCCAAGATCGACACCACGGTGCCGCACTCCGCCCGCATCTGGAACTACTGGATGGGCGGGAAGGACAACTACGAGGTCGACCGGGAGGCGGGCGACGCCTATCGCGAAGTCGCCCCGAACATCGAGACGATGGCCCGCGCCTCCCGTGACTACCTGATCCGTACGGTCACCTTCGTGACCGGCGAACTCGGCATCCGCCAGTTCCTCGACATCGGCACCGGTCTTCCCTCGTACGACAACACCCACCAGGTCGCCCAGCGCATAGCGCCCGAGTCGCGCATCGTCTACGTGGACAACGACCCGCTGGTGCTCCGCCATGCCCAGGCTCTGCTCACCAGCACCCCCGAGGGCATCACGAACTACATCGACGCCGACCTGCACGAGCCCGAGAAGATCATCGAGGCGGCGGGAAAGATCCTGGACTTCGACCAGCCTGTCGCCCTGATGCTCATGGGCATCCTCGGCCACATCCAGGACTACGAGGAGGCCAAGTCGATCGTCAGCCGCCTCCAGGCCGCCCTGCCCTCCGGCAGCTACTTCGTGCACTACGACAGCACCGACACCGACGCCGCCCTCAAGGAGGCCCAGCAGGGCTACGACGACACCGGCGCCGTCCCGTACGTGCTGCGCAGCCCCGAGCAGGTCAGCGCCTACTACGAGGGCCTGCAACTGGTGGAACCCGGCATCGTGTCCTGCCCGCTGTGGCGCCCGGAGCCCGGTACGTCGCCCGAGCCCACGGACGTCCACGGCGGTGTGGCCCTCAAGCCGTGACGGTCAGGACTCCGACGCCGGTTCGATGTTCTGGTTGAGGCAGAACAGGTTGCCCGGGTCGTGGTCCGCCTTGATGCGGGCCAGGCGTGCGTAGTTGTCGCGATAGCTGGCCCACACGCGCTCCTGGCCCTCGTCCATCATCATGTTCACGTAGGCCCCGCCCGCGGAGAACGGGTGCAGCGCGTCGAAGTAGTCGACCGTCCACCGCTTGATGAGGTCCGCGTTGGCCGGGTCGGGATCGACGCCGGCGTAGACGGACGCCCAGCGGGCATCGCGATAGCTCCACGCGGTGTCCGCGGAGGCGTGGTCGTGAACCGCGCCGTCGATGGGGTACAGGTGCGCCGTCGACTTCCATGTCGGCAGTTCGGCACCGAACTTGGCGTGCTGGTCGACCGCGTCGCCCGGGATCTCGTTGACGAAGTCCGCGCGCCAGTACCACTGGTCGGCGGGCGGGTAGACCCCGTCGAAGGCCGACTGGAGCGCGGGGTAGGGCATCGGCCCGGGGCCGTGCAGCAAGGGCTGGGGCAGGGCGTCGAGGAACGGTGCCATCAGCCGTGCGGCCTCGGCCGTGTCGTCCCCGACGTAGCACCACACGACGCCGCAGACCTTGCGCAGATGAAGTTCCTCGGGAAACGGCGCGGCCGGCGGGACGGACCCGACCATGAAGAAGGCGTTCAGTTCGCGCGGCGCGTCGGAGATGAAGTCCCGGTAGACGGGCAGGACTTCGGCGGTGAGTTCGACGGGCCAGAAGGTGGGGCCCGCCACCACGGTGCTGACCTCGTGCAGCCTGAAGAGGAACGACCTGACGACGCCGAAGTTGCCGCCGCCTCCGCGGATCGCCCAGTAGAGGTCGGTGTTCTCGTCCGCGCTCGCACGCACCTGCTCGCCGTTCGCGAGAACGAGGTCGGCCTCCAGGATGTTGTCGATGGTCAGCCCGTACTTGCGGGTGAGATGGCCGAGGCCACCGCCCAGGGCGATGCCGCCGACGCCTGTCGTGGAGATGATGCCGCTGGGTGTTGCCAGACCGTGCTCGTGGGTGGCGCGGTCGACCTCGCCCCAGACGCAGCCGCCACCGACCCGCACCGTGCGCGCCTCAGGGTCGACCTCGACGTCATTGAGCAGGGAGAGGTCCAGGACCACGCCCCCGTCGCAGGTTCCCAGGCCCGCTCCGTGATGGCCGCCGCCGCGGACCGCGAGCAGCAGACCGTGGTCACGGGCGAAGCCCACGACCTGTGCGATGTCGTCGGCACTCGCGCAGCGCGCCACGAGTGCGGGCCACCGGTCGATCATCCCGTTGTACACCTTGCGGGCCGTGTCGTACCCGGGGTCGTCCGGGCCGATCAACTGTCCCTTGAATCCTGTGAGTTCCTGACCTGCCACCTGTGCGGTCGTGATGGACATGAGCATCCCCCGTGAAACCGGGAACCGGTTGCGGGCACCCCTGACGAGCCCTCTCCGGTTCCCCTCTGACGGACCCGTTTGAATCCGATACGTCTGTTCTATTCCAGGTTCCCGGTTCGCGGACATCCGTGCCCGTCACCTACCTCTTCCCCGGCGGCTACCTACCTTTCACCTACGGGGCCGCATGCCGAGCTGCACGGCACGGGCCGCGGCCTGGCGCCGGGTGCGGACTCCGAGCTTGTCCAGGACGGCCGAGACATGGTTGTCGACCGTGCGCACCGACACCACGAGGCGGTCGGCGATCTCGCCGTTCGTCATCCCCTGCGCGACAAGTCCCATGACCTGCAACTGGCGTTCGGTGAGACCCGCGGGATTGTCCCGGGTCGCCGCGAGGGGGCCCCGCGGGATGCGGCGCATGCCGAGTGCGCGCAGCTCGCCGCGGATCAGCTGAGCGAGCGGCCCCGCGTCCAGCGAGTCCAGCGCGGCGAGTGCGGTGAGCTTGTCCTCGGGGTCCGGGCTCTCTGCGAGGGCGGCGGCATGCTCGTAGGGGCATCCGGCCGCCTCCCAGAGCAGCGCCGCCTCACGCCAGTGCCCCGCGGTCTGGAGCGCGTACGGATGTCCCGAACCGTCCGCGGGAACGGCCTGCCCGGCCTTGGCGAGCCAGTAGCCGAGCTCGGCCCGGTGCGCTCCCGCGTCCAGCCGGCAGGCCTCCGCGAACGTCTCGCCCGCGGCGGCGGCCACCGCCGAGTGGTCGCGGCGCAGCCAGGCCGACTCCGCCCGGGCCGCCGCGACCGGTCCGGTGCGCTGGAGCTCGCTGCTGCGCACCGCGATCTCCCAGGCCCGCGTGAGCAGTTCGTCGCCGCCGCTCCTGCCGCGGCGCACCCGAACCCGGGCCAGCACGGTCAGCGCGGGACAGCGGGCGGGCACGAAGTCGTGGGCGCCGGCCTCGGCGTGTTTCTCGGCGTCGTCCCAGGCACCGGCGGCGAGCCGGCGCATGGCCAGCTCGACGGTGAGATAGTTCAGGAAACCCAGGTGTTCCGCCCGGTCGGCCAGTTCCATGGCCGGGGCCAGGAAGCGGTCGGCCTCGGCGTACTCCAGGTTCTCCAGCAGACTCCAGATGATGTTGGCGTAGGCCCGGCAGGCGTGTTCGACCTCGCCGGCCCCGAGCGCCACCTTCAGGCTCTCCTCGACCTGTGCCCGTCCCAGCGGATCACCGGCACGCCAGCGGGCGGAGCCGACGTTGTTGAGGGCGTGCGCGAGGATCTCGGCGGCACCGGCGCGACGGGCCAGGTCGATGGCCCGCTCGCCGAACGCGATCGCCTGCGCGTGCCGGTCGGACAGCATGTGCAGTTGAGCGGTGTTGCTCAGGGCGAGCGCGAGCAGCCGGTCGTCGCCCGCCTCTTCCAGTACCGCGATGGCCTCTCTGGCGGCCGACCGCGCCTCCTCGGCGTCACCGGCCCACCATTGGATCCGGGACAGCCATCGCAGGTCCGCGCCGAGCGCACGCGCGTCTCCCAGGGACCGGCGCAGCGCGACCGCCTCCCGCTCCGCGTCGACAGCGGCCACGGAGTCGGCGATGGTGTAGCTCTCCACCGCGTACCGCTCGAGGAGGCCGGCGAGTTCCGTGGGGGTGAGCCGGTCCCTCTGACGGAGTACGAGCCTGAGATGGGCGGCTGCTTCACGGTGGGCACCCGCGCGGGAGGCGTCGTGTGCGGCGCCGGGGCCGTGCCGGGCGATCGCGTCCAGGTCACCCGCCTCCGCGGCGTGGTGGACGATCCGGGAGGCGTCGGAGCCGGGTACGGCGATGAGCGCGGCGAGCACGCTCCGGTTCAGCTCGATCCGCCGCGCGGCCGGCAGCGAGTCGACTATGGCCCGGCGGATCAACTCGTGCCGGAAACCGGCGCGTTCCGGCGTGACGACCATCAGGCCGCGCTGCTCGGCTGCCGCCAGCTGGGCCACGTCATCCGTCAACAGCACTCTGACCAGCGAGCGTTCCACCGCGGAGGGCACCACGGCCAGTTGCTCCAGGGCGTCCCGGGTGGTGTCGTCAAGCCCCCGCAACCGGGCCAGTACGGCGTCCACCACGGTCGGCGGCACACCTCCGGTACCGCCGGCCGCCACCACCTCGGCGACGAAGAACGGGTTGCCCGACGTCACTTGGTACACCCGCGCCGGATCCAGCTCGCTGGTGGCGCTCAGCCGACGCACGGCGTCCGGGGACAGCCTGGACAGCGGCAGGCGGTGCACCCGCTCCGCGCGGGACACCTGGCCGAGCAGGTGCCGCAGCGGATGTTCGCGGCCCAACTCGTCGTCCCGGTAGGTCAGGACCAGTACGGCGGGCAGTCGCTCGACGCGCCGGACGAGGAAACGCAGGACGTCGAGCGATGCCTCGTCCGCCCAGTGCACGTCCTCGACGACGAGTACCGCGGGATGCGGCGCCCGGCTCAGCTCCGCCCGCAGGGCGTCGTACATCAGATGGCGGTCACCACCCTCGGGGAGCACTCCCGCCAGTTCCGGGCCGACGCTTGCGACGAGGTCACGGAAGGGGCCCAGCGGCCGTCGTGTCGTGAGGTCGTCGCACTCCCCCAGCAGCACGCGTACGTCGGGGCGCAGGACCTCCGGCAGCGCCTTCACCAGGCTGGACTTGCCGATCCCTGCCTCGCCGAAGACGAGCGCCACGGATCCGGCGCCGTCGGCCGCTTCCCGCGCGGCGGCTGCCAGTTGGGCGAGCTCCTGTTCGCGCTCGAGGATCCCCCGATCCACGGGAACGATTCTGGCACGCGGGTCGCCGTCCGGTGGGTCAGGACACGGACCGCGCCTCCCTCGGCTCGCCGCGGTGCCGGGACAGCAGCAGGAGACTGCGCCCTTCGACACGGACGTCGGTGCCGGCCTTCCGTTCCGACTCGTCCGGCAGCCCCTGCGGCTCCGCGGTGTCGATCTCTACGGTCCACCGCTCGCCGTAGGTGGTGTCGGGGAGGCGGAAGGTCACCGGCTCCCAGTAGCTGTTCAGGAGCAGCAGGAAGGAGTCGTCGACGACCGGGGCGCCGTTGGGGTCCGGCTCGGCGATCGCGTCGCCGTTGAGGAAGACGGCGACGGCGTGGGCGTCGGGACGCAGCCAGTCCTCGTCGGTCATCTCGCGCGCGTCGGGGCGCAGCCACACCAGGTCGGGCAGTGGCTGGTCCTCGTGTGTCGCGGTGTCGCCGAGGAAGAAGCGGCGGCGGCGCAGGACGGGGTGGGCGGCGCGCAGCGCGATGGCGCGCCGGGTGAAGTCCATGAGCTCGCGCTGCTCCGGGCTCAACCGCCAGTCGATCCAGGAGATTTCGTTGTCCTGGCAGTAGGCGTTGTTGTTGCCCTGCTGGGTGCGGCCCAGTTCGTCGCCGTGGGCGAGCATCGGGATGCCCTGGGACAGCAGCAGGGTGGCGAGCAGATTGCGCTGCTGGCGGGCGCGCAGTTCCAGGACCCCTTCGTCGTCGGTGGGTCCTTCGTCGCCGCAGTTCCAGGACCGGTTGGTGCTCTCGCCGTCCTGGTTGTTCTCGCCGTTGGCCTCGTTGTGCTTGTCGTTGTACGAGACCAGGTCGCGCAGGGTGAAGCCGTCGTGCGCGGTGACGAAGTTGATGCTGGCGCGTGGCCGACGCCGGTCGTGCTGGTAGAGGTCGGAGGAGCCGGTCAGCCGGGAGGCGAACTCACCGAGCGTGTGCTCGCCGGCGCGCCAGAAGTCCCGTACGGAGTCACGGTACTTGCCGTTCCACTCGGACCACAGGGGCGGGAAGTTGCCTACCTGGTAGCCGCCTTCGCCGATGTCCCAGGGCTCGGCGATCAGCTTGACGCGGCCGACCACCGGATCCTGCTGGATCAGGTCGAAGAACGCGGAGAGCCGGTCCACCTCGTGGAACTGTCGTGCCAGGGTCGCCGCGAGGTCGAAGCGGAACCCGTCGACGTGCATCTCGGTGACCCAGTAGCGCAGCGAGTCCATGATCAGCTGGAGCACGTTCGGGTGCCGCATCAGCAGACTGTTCCCGGTGCCGGTGGTGTCGTAGTAGTGCGCCGGGTCGTCTTCCACCAGGCGGTAGTACGAGGCGTTGTCGATGCCGCGGAAGGAGAGCGTGGGGCCGTTCTCGTTGCCCTCGGCGGTGTGGTTGTAGACGACGTCGAGGATCACTTCGAGCCCCGCCGCGTGCAACGCCTTCACCATCGACTTGAACTCGGTGACCTGCTCCCCGCGCGTGCCGTGCGCCGCGTAGGCGTTGTGCGGCGCGAAGAAGCCGATCGTGTTGTAGCCCCAGTAATTGGACAGCCCACGGTCGCTCAGGAAGCCGTCCTGGACGAACTGGTGCACCGGCATCAGCTCGACCGCCGTGACGCCGAGCGAGGTCAGATGCTCGATGACCGCCGGGTGGGCGAGCCCCGCGTAGGTGCCGCGCAGTTCGGCGGGGACCTCCGGGTGCGTGCGGGTCAGGCCTCGCACATGGGCCTCGTAGATCACCGTCTCGGCGTACGGGCGCATCGGCGGGCGGTCGTCGCCCCAGCCGAAGAACGGGTCGGTCACCACGCCGAGCGGTGTGTGGCCGGCGCTGTCGGCCGGATCGGGCCCGTCGGCGGCGCGCTCGAACAGCGAGGCGTCGTTGTCCGCCTGCCCGTCGACCGCCCTCGCGTACGGGTCGAGCAGCAGCTTCGCCGGGTTGCAGCGGTGTCCGGCGGCCGGGTCCCAGGGTCCGTGCACCCGGTAGCCGTAACGCTGCCCCGGCCCGACTCCCGGCAGGTAGCAGTGCCAGACGGAGCCGTCGACCTCGGTGAGCGTGACGGTGCGAGGGACGCCGGACGCGTCGATCAGTACGAGATCGACGCGTTCGGCGACTTCGGTGAACAGGGCGAAGTTGGTTCCTTCGCCGTCATATACCGCGCCCAGTGGATAGGGGCGGCCGTTTCGTATAGGCACGCGATCACCGTAAGACGATCACGGCCTCCCTGTCCTCACGGGTGCGCCGGACGGCGACCGTGAGCGCTCCGTGCCCTCACGGATTCACCGGACAGCGACCGCGGGCTCGGCGTCGTCATGCGAGCCGACGAGTACGGTTCCGGGGTTCTCGCGGGATCCGGTGAGCGCCGGCACAGGCAGCGCGCGAGGCATCCGGCGCGCCTCCCGCAGGCTGGGCGCGGGTCCGGGCGGCACCAGCGGGGCGTGCTCGGCGGCGCGGGCCCGCCACGAGAACCAGATGATCTTGCCGCCGGCTCCGGTGGCGCAGCAGCCCCAGCCGTCGCTCAGGGCGGCGATCTGCGCGAGGCAGCCCTGTGGGGTGTTGTGCGGGCGGATGTCCTGGTCGTTGTCCGAGACGGCGGTGATGAGGTGCTGGCCGTTCCACCACATCTCGATGGTCGTGTTCTTGTCCGCCGCGTGCTCTTCGATCGTATGGAGCAGCGCCTGGGCACAGTGGCAGACGGACTCGACGAGGTTCTCCAGGTTCCAGTACCGGAGGTGGGCGGCCAGGATGCGCCTGACCTGTCCCACCCGTTCCGGGCTGACCTCGACGTCGAGGTGGTAGTAGCAGGGGACCGCAGCTTTCATTGTCGTTCGCTCCTCACCGGCGAAGCTCCGCTGCTCCTCGCCCCTGCGGGACGAGCCCCGAACACGTAGCGTGAGCGCTGATCGCTTCTGAGTCAGATCCCAGAGTGCGAGTACTGCTCCATTCGTGCAACACGAGACCGGCCCCAATGTTGTTGAAGAGCCAACAAGACGCTCGGTGGCCGCACAGGCACCATGGGTGAGGGCATCTGTCTCGGTAACGGGTCGGTGTCCCTGCGTGCACGGTCCTCACTCGCCATCCGGGCGAGCCGTGCGTGTTCGAGAGAGTGGGAAGGTGACCAGCGTGATGCTGCTGCTGCCCGCCGAAGCCGAGGTCGCCAGGCATCTTGAGCGGTACCGGGCCTGGGAACGTCTGCTGCTCGCGGCCCCCGCCGACCACACGGTGCGGGGCAATTTCGAGAACACGGGATACACGCTGTGCGTGCTGATGGGCAAGCGCTGCGCGCGCGAGGCCGCGCACGCCGCCGAGCGCTACCTGCGTGCCGTTTCCCCGATGGCGAGGACCCGAGGCGCCCAGGACCGCGGGCCGGGCCGGACGGTGGGCCGGTGCCCCTGAGGGCCCCGGCGCGTCGAAGCGTTCCGACGCGAATCCGAACCGCAGGCTTGGCTCCACGACGGCAGAGGCGAAACCCATGGACGTGAATCCGGACAACGGCAGCATCCCGGCGGTGGATGTAGGCGCGCTCGACCTCCCGGACAGGAAGGGCCGCTCGGTCGGCATGCCGACCGCGGGTGCGCGCGCGACCTCCGCGCCGACTGCGACTGCCCGTTCGGCCCACGTCCCGTTGCCGGCCGTCCGTCCGGATTCCGTCGCCGCCGGCTCGTCCTCCGTGCCGGTCGTGGATTTCCACGCTGTCGACATCCAGGTCGTGGACGTCCATCCGGTCGTCGAGTGCGGCCGGCGGCCGGCCAAGGCGGTGTGTGGCGAGACCTTCCAGGTCACGGCCACCCTGTTCGGCGAGGGTCATGACGCGGTCGCCGCGAACGTCGTCCTGTGCGATCCGAGCGGCCGCCCCGGGCCCTGGACGCCGATGCGCGAACTCGCCCCCGGCACGGACCGGTGGGGTGCTCACGTCACACCGGGAGAAGCGGGCCACTGGACCTACGTGGTCGAGGCGTGGCGCGATCCTCTGACCGCCTGGCGCCACGCCGCCGGGATCAAGATCCCGGCCGGTATCGACTCCGGCCTGATGCTGGAGGAGGGCGCAGAACTGTACGAGCGGGCCGCCTCCGGAGTCCCGGACCCTGCGGACCGGGAGGCGGTACTCGCCGCCGCGAACGCCCTGCGAGACGAGGCCCGGCCGCCCGCCGCCCGTCTGGAGGCCGCTCTCGCCCCTGAGGCGGACGCCGTCCTGGCGGAGCACCCGCTGCGTGAACGAGTTTCCGCTTCCCTGCCGTTGCCCCTGCTCGTCGAACGGAAGCGGGCGCTGTACGGCTCCTGGTACGAGTTCTTCCCGCGCTCCGAGGGCACGCCCGAGCAGCCGCACGGCACCTTCCGGACCGCCGCCGAACGCCTGCCCGCCATCGCGGAGATGGGCTTCGACGTCGTCTACCTCCCGCCGGTCCACCCCATCGGGACGACGTTCCGCAAGGGCCCCAACAACACCCTGTCGGCGAGCCGTTCGGACGTCGGCGTGCCCTGGGCGATCGGCTCCCCGGAGGGCGGCCACGACGCCGTCCACCCGGACCTCGGCACGATCGACGACTTCGACGCGTTCGTACGCCGGGCAGCGGGGCTGGGCATGGAAATCGCCCTGGACTTCGCGCTCCAGTGCTCCCCCGACCACCCGTGGGTCCAGAAGCACCCGGAGTGGTTCCAGCACCGCCCGGACGGGACGATCGCGTACGCCGAGAACCCGCCGAAGAAGTACCAGGACATCTACCCGATCGCCTTCGACAAGGACATGCCGGGGCTGATCTCCGAGACGGTACGGCTGCTCCGCTTCTGGGTGGACCACGCCGTACGGATCTTCCGCGTCGACAACCCGCACACGAAACCGGTGGTGTTCTGGGAGCAGGTGATCGCCGACATCAACCGCACCGACCCGGACGTGATCTTCCTGGCGGAGGCGTTCACCCGCCCCGCGGTCATGGAGAGGCTCGCGGCGGTCGGCTTCCAGCAGTCGTACACCTACTTCACCTGGCGCGACACCAAGCAGGAACTGACCGACTACCTCCGCGAACTCGCGGGTGAGACAGCCGCGTTCATGCGCCCCAACTTCTTCGTGAACACGCCGGACATCCTGCCCGAGTACCTCCAGCACGGCGGTCGGCCCGCCTTCGAGGTGCGCGCCGTCCTCGCCGCCACCCTGTCGCCGGCCTGGGGGGTGTACGCCGGATACGAGCTGTGCGAGAACGCCCCGGTCAAGGCGGGCAGCGAGGAGTACCTGGACTCCGAGAAGTACCAACTCCGGCCGCGTGACTGGGAGGCCGCCGAGCGTACGGGCGGGACCATCGCGCCGCTGATCACGGAGCTGAACCGGACAAGGCGGCACCACAAGTCCCTTCAGGAGCTCAGGAACCTTCACTTCCACCGGGCCGACAACGATGCCCTGATCGCGTACAGCAAGCGCACGGGCGACGACACCGTCGTGGTGGTGGCCAATCTGGACCCCCACCACGCCCAGGAGGCGACGGTCTCGTTGGACATGCCGCAACTCGGCCTGGACCACGACGACTCGGTTCCGGTGCGCGACGAGCTCACTGGCGAGACCTACCACTGGGGCAGCTCCAACTACGTGCGTCTGGAGCCGGGAGCCGCCCATGTGCTCGCCGTCGGGCCCGCTCCCCGGAACGGGGGGTCTCCCGCATGATGGTGAACGAGCCTGTCCCGGATACGTTCGAGGACACCCCGGCCAAGGACCGCGATCCCGAGTGGTTCAAACGCGCCGTCTTCTACGAGGTCCTGGTCCG
>NZ_JBITHE010000023.1:0-126296 GCF_044457665.1 Streptomyces sp. NPDC050535 | reverse complement strand
CGACTCTATCAGACCGTTTCCGACCCGATTTCCTCGGCGCCTTTCCAGGATTCCGCTTTCGCGTTTCCCTTTCCGGCGGTTCCGACTTTATCAGAGGTTGTGGGCCGGACTGACCGGCATCCATTTCTGAATCATCGGGAGGGGCCTCTCGGAAATCGATGTTTCCAGAAGCAGGCAGACCCTGACCGCCGCCACCGGACGTATCCGGTTCTAGGCAACTGTTCTAATCTACCTCCCCGCTGTCTCCGTGTCAACGGTTCCTTTGGGGCGAAGAGGAGACTAGCAGGTCAGCAAGGGCGGACGCACATCAGGCAGCCGTCGGGAGGGTGGCACTGCGCTCGGCCTCGTCGACGTCACCGGTTTCGCCGGCTCGTGCGGCACGACCGCCGAGTACATAGACGTACGCGAGGAAGGCCAGTTCAGCGGCGATCCCGATACTGATTCGGGCCCAGGTGGGGAGCCCCGAAGGCGTGACGAAGCCTTCGATGGCGCCTGAGACGAAGAGGATCAGGGCCAGGCCTATTGCCATGCCGAGGGCGGCTCTGCCCTCTTCGGCGAGTGCGGTGCGGCGGGGGCGAGGACCAGGGTCGATCAGAGTCCAGCCCAGCCGCAGGCCGGTGCCCGCGGCGACGAAGACGGCCGTCAGCTCCAGGAGACCGTGCGGAAGGATCAGTCCGAGGAAGGTGTCCAGGCGGCCGGCCGAGGACATCAGCCCTATGCCGATACCCAGGTTGAGCATGTTCTGGAAGAGGATCCAGATGACGGGGAGGCCAAGGAAGACACCCAGGACCAGGCACATCGCGGCGGCCTGGGCGTTGTTCGTCCACACCTGGGCCGCGAAGGACGTGGCCGGATGGCTGGAGTAGTAGGTCTCGTACTGGCCACCGGGGCGAGTGAGCTCGCGCAGTTGGCCGGGCGCCGCGATCGACGACTGGACCTCGGGGTGCGTACCGATCCACCATCCCAGGAGGGCCGCGATCACGGTGGACAGGAGAGCGGTGGGAACCCACCAGTGGCGCGAACGGTAGACCGCGGCCGGGAAACCGTGCGACAAGAACCGGGTGACATCGCGCCAGGAGGCTCGGCGAGTGCCTGTCACGGCACCACGCGCGCGTGCCACGAGTTGGCTGAGGCGGCCCGTCAGCTGGGGGTCGGGGGCGCTCGACTGGATCAGGGAGAGGTGGGTGGCCGTGCGTTGGTACAGAACGACGAGTTCGTCCGCCTCGGCCCCGGTGAGGCGGCGTTGGCGGCGGATCAGCGCGTCGAGCCGGTCCCACTCGGCTCGGTGGGCGGACACAAAGACGTCGAGGTCCATCTGGTTGGCTGCTCCTCGGCTGCTCGTCGTAAGTGTCAGCTTGTCGTACTGCGGCGCGATGTGCCCTCAGCTTGGCAGACTGGCCGTTCTCGAGGCAGGTCAGGGGAAGGACGGCACGCGTGAGTGAGCTAGTGACGGGCGAGGCGGTGGCGCTGGAGTTGCGCCCCGCGAAACTGCCGAGCCGGACGCTGGCCGTCCTGCTGGATCTGGTCGTGTTGGTGACCGTCTATGTCGTCGTGACCATCGGCCTGGTGACTGCGACGGCTTCGCTGGACGAAGCCGCGCAGGTCGCCCTTTCGATCGCGTGCTTCCTGCTGGTACTGGTCGGCGGGCCGATCGCGGTGGAGACCCTCAGCCACGGTCGTTCGCTCGGGAAACTGGCGTGCGGGCTGCGGGTGGTGCGCGACGACGGCGGCCCGATCCGGTTCCGGCACGCGCTGGTTCGCGGTGCCGTCGGTGTGGTCGAGCTGCTGATGACGTTCGGGATCATCGCGTGCATCGCCTCGTTGGTGTCGGCGCGCGGGCGGCGGCTGGGTGACGTGTTCGCGGGAACCCTCGTCGTACGGGAAAGGGTTCCGGCCGGTCGTACGCCTTTCGTGCCTCCGCCGCCGCCCTGGCTCATGGGGCGGTTCTCCGGGCTTGATCTGTCCGCGGTTCCGGACGGCTTGTGGCTGGCCATCCGGCAGTACCTGACGCGGATGCAGCAGTTGGATCCGCGGATCGGCGGGGCGATGGCGGAGCGGCTCGCCACCGACCTGGCGGCTCGGACGGGAGCCCCGGCGCCCCCCGGAATCCCGCCGGCCGTGTTTCTGGCGGCCGTGGTGCAGGAGCGGCAGACGCGGGAGGCCCGGCGGTCCTTCGGCGGTGGAGCGGCCGTGGCCACGCACGGTGTTCCGGATGGACCGGTGTTCGCGATGCCGGGCGCGGTCGGACCCGCTCCCGTGCAACCGGGCGCCCACCCCTATCCCGCAGGCCCTCCGGGAGCCACGCAGCCTCGGGCGGCACAGCCGCCGCAGGGCGTGGCACCGCAGCCCGTCCCGCAACCGCAGCCAGCGCCGCGGCCCGACCAGGTCGACCGTCCCTCGACCGGATTCGCGCCGCCCGCCTAGTCCGGCACCGCTGTCGGCGCCGGGCGGTGTCGGCACCTCGTCAGGTGAGGGCGGACGGGGGCGACTCGAGGTGTTCCAGTTCGATGCCGGGTGCCGCCAGCACCACGTCTCCCGCGATGTGTACGGCGTGCTGCTCGCCGGTGTCCAGGGCTGTGACCTGGTATTCGTCCACGGTCAGGGGGCCATTGTCAGTGGCGTGTGATTCTCTCGAGACCAAGGCCCAGGACTGGTCGAGGGTGCGGGGGGCGAGGACGGGGTCGGTGAAGGCGACGAGGCGTACGCGGGTCGCGGAGGCGGAGGGGGCGAGGCGGAGGAGACGGGCGGTGGCTACGAGGAACGCGGGAGACAGGCCGGTGAAGGCGTGGGCGCGGACGTTGCCTTCGGTGGCCTGTGTGCCGGCGGGGTCGGTGCGGACCCAGGTGACGCCGTCGAGCGCGGCGCCGCGGACCTGCCAGCTCGCGGCGTTCAGTTCGAGACGGATGGGGCGGCCGAGGTCGTCGATGGCGAGGTCGACGGAGCCGGCGTGGTCGCCGGAGGGGGTGGTGAGTTGGGAGACGTAGCGCCAGCCGGAGGGGCCGGGCGCGCAGTGGAAGTGTTCTTCGGCGAGGGGGGTGTGATCGTGCGGGTCATGGAGCGAATAGCGGCCGCGGGGCATGGGGCTTCAGGTCCTCATCGGGGACAGGCCCCCGCCGAGACGGCGAGGGCCTGCTGACATCCGTGAGCCGAGCGGTGGTACCGCTGCTCGGCGGCGGGCTCAGTAGCGGTAGTGGTCCGACTTGTACGGGCCCTCGACCTTGATGCCGAGGTACGAGGCCTGCTCCGGACGGAGCGTCGTCAGCTTCACGCCGAGCGCGTCGAGGTGGAGGCGGGCGACCTTCTCGTCCAGGTGCTTGGGCAGCACGTACACGTCGGTCGGGTACTCCTCGGGCTTGGTGAACAGCTCGATCTGGGCCAGCGTCTGGTCCGCGAACGAGTTGGACATCACGAACGAGGGGTGACCGGTGGCGTTGCCCAGGTTCAGCAGGCGGCCCTCGGAGAGCACGATGAGGACCTTGCCGTCGGGGAACGTCCAGGTGTGGACCTGCGGCTTGACCTCGTCCTTGACGATGCCGTCGATCTGCGCCAGGCCGGCCATGTCGATCTCGTTGTCGAAGTGGCCGATGTTGCCGACGATCGCCTGGTGCTTCATCTTGGCCATGTCGCTGGCCATGATGATGTCCTTGTTGCCCGTCGTGGTGACGAAGATGTCGGCCTTGTCGACGACCTCGTCCAGCGTGGTGACCTGGAAGCCGTCCATCGCCGCCTGGAGCGCGCAGATCGGGTCGATCTCGGTGATGATCACGCGGGCGCCCTGTCCGCGCAGGGACTCCGCGCAGCCCTTGCCCACGTCGCCGTAGCCGAAGACGACCGCGGTCTTGCCGCCGATGAGGACGTCGGTGGCGCGGTTGATGCCGTCGATCAGGGAGTGGCGGCAGCCGTACTTGTTGTCGAACTTCGACTTGGTGACGGCGTCGTTGACGTTGATCGCCGGGAACAGGAGGGTGCCGTCGCGGTGCATCTCGTAGAGACGGTGGACACCGGTCGTGGTCTCCTCGGTCACGCCGCGGATCTCCGAGGCGAGCTGGGTCCACTTCTGCGAGCCCTCGGTGATGGTGCGGGTGAGGAGCTCGAGGACGACGCGGTGCTCGTCGGACTCGGCGGTGTCGGCGGAGGGAACCTTGCCGTCCTTCTCGTACTGGACGCCGTTGTGGACGAGCATGGTGGCGTCACCGCCGTCGTCCAGGATCATGTTCGGGCCGCCGGTGGGGGTGTTCGGCCAGGTCAGGGCCTGCTCCGTGCACCACCAGTACTCCTCCAGGGTCTCGCCCTTCCAGGCGAAGACCGGGACGCCCTGGGGGTTCTCGGGCGTGCCGTTCGGGCCGACCGCGATGGCGGCGGCGGCGTGGTCCTGGGTGGAGAAGATGTTGCAGGACGCCCAGCGGACCTCGGCGCCGAGGGCGACCAGGGTCTCGATGAGGACGGCGGTCTGCACGGTCATGTGCAGGGAGCCGGTGACGCGGGCACCCGCGAGGGGCTGCGTCGCGGCGTACTCCTTGCGGATCGACATCAGGCCGGGCATCTCGTGCTCGGCGAGGGTGATCTCCTTGCGGCCGAACACGGCCAGGGAGAGGTCGGCGACCTTGAAGTCCTGCTGCTGGTCGACAGTCGTCATGTGGTGCTGCTCCTCGGAATCGGGATTGGGGCGAGGTCGTACGGCTGGTCTACGCGGCGTCGGGGCACACGTGCTCCGCTGGGCACAGATGTGCCCGGTGCGCGCAACACAGTCCGTCGGAGGCCCTCTCTCCCTCGGCCGGTCCGCGAAGGGACCGCCCGACCGCCATCAGCAGCGACGTCTGGCTCTACCACCAAGCTACACGGGTGAGCCCGGCCCTCCCCAGTCCGTATCCGGGAGGGAAGGGCACGGTCTCTCCGGGCCGTCGTCGTTCCGTGCAGGTCAGACGCGTCCCGCACGTCTGACGGGTCCGGCAGATCTGGCGCAAAGAGTCCGTCCGGACTCCAGGCGGGCCCCAGTGAAGGACAAGGGGAGATCAGTGCTCGGCCGGGTGCGGCGGGCCGCCCGGGGACGCTTGCGCGTCGGGCCCCTTCGCCGCGTCCGCCGCGTTGTAGATGTCGGGCTCGAGGTAGATGACGCGGGCGATCGGGACCGCCTCCCGGATGCGGGACTCCGCGGCGTTGATCGCGGTGGCGACTTCGGTGGCCGTGTCGTCGTGCTGGACGGCGATCTTGGCGGCGACCAGGAGTTCCTCAGGGCCGAGGTGGAGTGTGCGCATGTGGATGATGCCGGTGACCGTGTGACCGTCGACGATGGCGGCCTCGATCTTCCTGACGTCTTCGATGCCCGCGGACTCGCCCAGGAGGAGGGACTTGGTCTCCACGGCGAGGACCAGGGCGATCACGATGAGCAGGATGCCGATGCAGAGCGTGCCGATGCCGTCCCAGACGCCGTCGCCGGTGGCCAGGGCGAGGCCCACGCCGCCGAGCGCCAGGACCAGGCCCACCAGCGCGCCGAGGTCCTCCAGGAGCACGACCGGCAGCTCGGGCGCCTTGGCGTGGCGGACGAACTCCTTCCAGGACTTCTGGCCGCGCTGGGGGTTGGACTCCTTGATGGCCGTCCGGAAGGAGAAGGACTCCGCGATGATCGCGAAGACGAGGACGCCCACCGGCCAGTACCAGTGCTCGATCTCGTGCGGGTGCTTGATCTTCTCGTAGCCCTCGTAGATCGCGAACATGCCACCGACCGAGAAGAGGACGATGGAGACGAGGAAGGCGTAGATGTAGCGCTCGCGGCCGTAGCCGAAGGGGTGCTCCGGGGTCGCCTCGCGCTTGGCCTTCTTGCCGCCGAGCAGGAGCAGTCCCTGGTTGCCGGAGTCGGCGAGCGAGTGCACGGACTCGGCGAGCATCGACGACGACCCGCTGAAGAGGAACGCCACGAACTTCGCTACCGCGATCGCGAGGTTGGCGGCAAGTGCCGCCACAATCGCCTTGGTGCCGCCTGACGCGCTCATGTGCTCGAGGGATCCCTTCGTACGCCGTCCAGGTCTTTGCCTGCCTTTTGCCAGTGGGCCATTGTTGCAGCCTGCCCCGACAACGGCGCGTCAGACCGCCGCAGTGGTCACATCACGCCACTACTGTCGCCCGGAAAATCGTGCCAGGGCCAGACACTTCGACCTTTTCACCTGCCGGTACGAAGACGGACCGGCCGGGGCCGAGAGTATTGCCGTCGGCTCGTACCGAGCCCGCCGTGCACAGCAGGATCTGCGGCGTCTCGGCGGTGAGGTCGCGCGGAGGCGCGTCCTGGGGCAGGACGTGGCGGGAGAGGCGGAACTCGTCGATGGGGGTCGCGTAGACCTCCTCGCCGTCGGGGGCCGCCTCCGGGCGCAGTACGCCGGGGTCGCTCGCCTCGAAGCGGACGACGCGCAGGAGTTCGGGGACGTCGACGTGCTTGGGGGTCAGGCCGCAACGCAGGACGTTGTCGCTGTTGGCCATGATTTCGACGCCCAGGCCGTTCAGGTAGGCGTGCGGGACGCCGGCGCCGAGGAACAGGGCTTCGCCGGGCTGGAGTTGGACGTGGTTGAGGAGCATGGCGGCGATGACGCCGGGGTCGCCGGGGTAGTGGTGGGCGAGGTCGGCGTACGGGGCGTAGGAGCCGCCGAGGCGGGCGCAGGCCGTTGCCGTCTCGGTGACCGTACGGGCCATGTCGGCGCGGTCGGCGGTCAGCAGCGCGGTGAGGACCTCGCGCAGGGCGGCCTCTTCGGGGTGGGCGCGCAGCAGGTCGACGTACGGCTTGAGGGAGTCGACGTCCAGGCCGGCGAGCAGTTCGGCGGTCTCGTCGGGGGCCCGGAAGCCGCACAGGCCGTCGAACTCCGTGAGGGCGCAGATCAGTTCGGGCTTGTGGTTGGCGTCCTTGTAGTTGCGGTGCGGGGCGTCGACCGGGATGCCGCGCTGCTCCTCGTCCTCGTAACCCTCTCTCGCCTGTTCGAGGTTGGGGTGCACCTGGAGGGAGAGGGGGGCGCCCGCGGCAAGGATCTTGAGCAGGAACGGCAGGCGGGGGCCGAACCTGGCGACGGCCGCGCGGCCGAGTTCCTTCTCGGGGTCCTCGTCGATTACCTCGGTGAGCGGACCGCGTTCGGTGCGCGAGGGTGCGCCAGGGTGGGCGCCCATCCACATCTCCGCCTGCGGTTCGCCGGTCGGTTCCACGCCGAGCAGCCGCGGGATGGCGGTGGCCGAACCCCAGGCGTAGGGGCGGATGGTGTTGTCGAGGCGGTCCATAGTGTGTCGTTCTCTCCGTACGTACGCTGCTCAGCGGGCGCTGTGACCACGCGAGGTGTCCGGTGCGGTCTGCCCCGGGTGCGTCAAGATCAGGCTCTTGAAGCGAGCGCCAGGTAAACGGCGGCGAAATCCGTGATGGCGATCAGTTCGGCGAGGGTCTCCAGCTCGCCGCCCTCCTCGGGTTCGAGTTCGCTGATCGCGGTGTCGTGGCCGAGGGCGACTTCGCGGGCGGCCGGGGCGGCGGTGAGGCCGCCTGCCGGGCGGTCGCGGAGGAGCACCACGCGCGCGTGGATGGCCTGTTGCTCCGAGACGCGGTCGCGGAAGAAGTCGTCGGGGTCGGCGCCGGCGGCCAGCGCGCCGGCCAGCAGCGCGGTGTGCTCGGCGAGCGCCTCCGGCAACTCGGCGGTGAGCGCGGGTCGTCCGGCCAGTTCGGCGAGGGCGGCGGCGAAGCGGCGGCCCGCCGGGCCCGCGGACGTGCCCTCCGTCCAGATCACCGGGAGCGCCTCGGCGAGTTCGGAGGCGAGGGTCTTGGCGGGGTTGCTGTACGTCGCGATCGCGGGGCCGCAGCGCTCGGCGACGCGGTCGAGGCGGTCGGCGACCTTCTGGATCGCCTCGGGGGGCGCCGTGAGCAGGCCGGTGCGGTCCAGGAGCGCGAGCAGCGGGGTGAGCAGCGCCCACAGGGCACCGGGCGCGGACGCGGCGGCGGGCTCCTCGCGCTCGTACGGGGTGACGGCCAGCGGTACGAACAGGCCGTGCGCGCCGTCCACCGACTCGGGCAGCGGGGAGTGGGCCGGGGCCACGGCGGCCACGGTGCAGCCGCGCCGGTAGGCCGCGTCGACCAGGAGTGAGAGCCCTGGCTCGTAGCCGTCGGGGGTGGCGATCAGGAGCAGGTCCAGAGGGCCCGCCCAGCCGGGGAGCTCCCAGCGCAGGGCGCCCGCGTCGGCGGCCACGCCGGTGGGGCTCAGCCTGGTGACGGGGCAGCCCGCGCCGGCGAGGGTGCCGATCAGGTCGGCGACGCAGGTGGCGGCGGTGCCCGGGCCCGCGATCAGGACGGCGCGCGGGCGGCCGTCCGGCTTGAGCTCCGGGATGCCGGCCTCGGTGGCGTGCCGGGCGGCGGTGCGCACGTGGGCGCCCGCTTCGGCGGCGCCCCTGAGGAGGCCGCGGCGGTCCGCCCGGGCCAGTGCCTCGGGATTGTCGAGCAGCGATTCGTCGAGCATGGGCGGCAGCCTCCGATCGCCAGTCGTTACGCGGGGCGGCGGGCTTCGTCGACCAGCAGTACGGGGATGCCGTCCCGGACGGGGTACGCGAGGCCGCAGGCGTCGCTCGTGCAGACCAGCTCGCTCTCCTGCTCCTTGAGCGGGGCGTGGCAGGCCGGGCAGGCGAGGATCTCCAGGAGGCCGGCTTCGAGCGGCATGGGGTGTCCTTCCGAACAGGTGGATGCGGCCTGGTCAGGGTACCGCTGTGAGCGGGGGCGCGGCGCTGGCTGTGGAGGGCGCGCTGGGCCTGGTCGACAGGTGTGCGGCGCCGACCGGGTGGGGGTGGGGGTTTCCGGTTTTTCGCCCCCTCCGCCCCTTCCCGTCCCGTTCCTGGGGGCTGCGCCCCCAGACCCCCTCAATCGCCGGACGGGCCGAAGGATCTCAGGCCCTGATGATCTCCAGGACCTCGTCCCGCACCTTCGCCATCGTCGCCTCGTCGCGTGCCTCCGCGTTGAGGCGCAGCAGTGGCTCGGTGTTGGAGGGGCGGACGTTGAACCACCAGTCGTCGGTGGTGATCGTGAGGCCGTCGAGTTCGTCGAGGGTGACGTCCTCGCGGCTCCCGTAGGCGGCCCTGATCGCTGCGAGACGGGCCTGCTGGTCGTCGACCGTGGAGTTGATCTCGCCGGACCCGGTGTAGCGGTCGTACTCGGCGACGAGCGGGGAGAGCGGGGTGTCCTGGCCGCCGAGCGCGGCGAGGACGTGGAGGGCGGCGAGCATGCCCGTGTCCGCGTTCCAGAAGTCGCGGAAGTAGTAGTGCGCGGAGTGCTCGCCGCCGAAGATGGCGCCGGACCTGGCCATCTCGGCCTTGATGAAGGAGTGGCCGACCCGGGTGCGGACCGGGACGCCGCCGTGCTCCCGTACGACCTCGGGCACCGACCAGGAGGTGATGAGGTTGTGGATGACGGTGCCGCCGGGGTGCTTGGCGAGCTCGCGGGCGGCCACCAGGGCCGTGATCGCGGAGGGTGAGACCGGGTCGCCCTGTTCGTCGACGACGAAGCAGCGGTCGGCGTCGCCGTCGAAGGCGATGCCGAGGTCGGCGCCCTCCTCACGGACGCGCTTCTGGAGGTCGACGATGTTCGCCGGGTCGAGGGGGTTCGCCTCGTGGTTCGGGAACGTGCCGTCCAGTTCGAAGTACATCGGGACCAGGTCAAGGGGCAGTCCGTCGAAGACGGTCGGGACCGTGTGCCCGCCCATGCCGTTGCCCGCGTCGACCACGACCTTCAGGGGGCGGATGGAGGTCAGGTCGACAAGACCGCGGAGGTACGCCGCGTAATCCTCCAACGTGTCACGCTGCGTGATCGTTCCCGGTGTGACGTCCGAGGGGTCCGGGGCGCCCGAGTCGAGCCAGGACTCGACGAGTTGGCGGATCTCGGAGAGGCCGGTGTCCTGTCCGACCGGGGACGCGCCCGCCCGGCACATCTTGATGCCGTTGTACTGGGCGGGGTTGTGCGAGGCCGTGAACATGGCGCCCGGCAGGTCGAACGCGCCCGACGCGTAGTAGAGCTGGTCCGTCGAACACAGCCCGATCTCGGTGACGTCGACCCCGCGCGCCGCCGCACCGCGCGCGAAGGCGCGCGACAGACCGGGCGAGGAGGGCCGCATGTCGTGCCCGGTCACGATCGCGGTCGCGCCGGTCACCTGGACGAAGGCCGCACCGAACAGCTCGGCAAGCGGCTCGTCCCACTGGTCCGGGACCACTCCGCGTACGTCGTACGCCTTCACGAGCTGCGACAGATCAGCAGTCACGGCCAACCCTTCAGAAGTCCACTTCGGTCGCCACAAGCTACCTGTCCGGACCGACAGTCCGCTGTGCCCCGGCTCATCGGACGCTCATCCGTCACATGGAGGGCTCCTTTCGCCATCTGCCCGGACGAATCCGTCATCGGGGAGTAACGCGGAGCCTCGCGACGGCAGACGACGTCCCGCGCTCCGTCAGGGCAGCATCCATCCCAGGACCGGTGAACTCTGCCCGGCCACGATCAGGCACATGATCAGCAGCAGTCCGATGCTCCACGGCAGCACCTTGCGCAGCAGGTCGCCCTCACGGCCGGCGAGTCCGACCGCCGCGCAGGCGATGGTCAGGTTCTGCGGCGAGATCATCTTGCCGAGGACGCCGCCCGAGCTGTTGCCCGCGGCGAGCAGTTCGGGAGAGAGTCCCGACTCCCTGGCCGCGCTCACCTGGAGGGCGCCGAAGAGGGCGTTGGCCGAGGTGTCGGACCCGGAGACAGCGACGCCGAACCAGCCCAGGACCGGTGACAGGAAGGCGAGTCCGGCGCCGGCCGCCGCCACGAAGTGGCCGATCGTGGCCGCCTGTCCGGAGAGGTTCATGACGTAGGCGAGCGCCAGCACGGACGTCACGGTGAGGATCGCGAACCTCAACTCGTGCACCGTCGCGGCCCATTCCTTGACCGCCACGCGCGCGTGCACCCCGAGTACGACGGCCGTGCACAGTCCGGCGAGCAGCACGAGCGTGCCTCCGGTCGACACCAGGGGCAGCGTGAAGACATTGCCGCCGACCGGTTCGCCGTCCGGGTTGACCACGTTCAGGAAGGGCCAGTCGAAGACGCGTGTCGCTCCGGCCAGCCAGTCCTTCACGGCGGGGATCTGGGCGATGGAGAAGACGACCACGATCAGCGCGTACGGGGCGTAGGCGCGCACGACTTCGCGCCGCGGGTCCTCCTCGTCCAGGTCCTCGCTGCGTACGCCGGTCAGGACCGCCACCCGTACGGGCTCGGCGGCCGGCCTGCGCGCGTGCGGTACGGCGACGAGGGCGCCCGCGCCCGCCAAGGCGGCGGCGATGTCGGCGAGTTGCGGGGAGATGTAGTTGGAGGCGGTGAACTGGGCGACGGCGAAGGCGGTTCCGCACACCAGGGCGGGCACCCAGGTCTCGCGCAGCCCACGCCGCCCGTCGACCAGGAAGACGAGGACGAGCGGTACGACCAGGGCCAGCAGCGGCGTCTGGCGGCCCACCACGGAGGCGACGGAGTCCAGTGGCAGATCGGTGACTTGCGCGAGGGTGACGACCGGGGTGCCCATCGCGCCGAAGGCGACCGGAGCGGTGTTGGCGACCAGCGCGACCATCGCGGCGCGCACCGGGTCGAAGCCGAGCGCGACGAGCATCACCGAGCAGATCGCGACGGGCGCGCCGAATCCCGCGAGGGCTTCCAGGAGGGCGCCGAAGCAGAAGGCGACCACCAGCGCCTGGATGCGCGGATCGTCGGACAGCCGTCCGAAGGAGCGGCGGAGGATGTCGAAGTGCCGGGTACGGACCGTCATCCGGTACACCCACAGGGCGTTGACGACGATCCACAGGATGGGGAAGAGGCCGAAGACGGCCCCCTGGGCGGCGCTGGAGAGCGTCTGGCCGACCGGCATGCCGTATGCGAGCCAGGCGACCAGCGCGGCGGCCGTCAGGCCGATCAGCCCGGCCAGATGCGCCTTCATGCGGACGCCGCCGAGCAGGATCAGGACGAGGACGAGGGGCAGGGTCGCGACGAGGGCGGACAGGCCGAGTGAGCCGGCCACGGGTTCCAGTTCCTGGACGTACACGTACGCCTCCTCGGATTCCGCGATGCGGAAGGCGGTTTCTCACGGGCGGAGGCATGGTCGTGTCCGTGGCAGGTGCGCGTCAAGACCTCCGCACCGCTGAGTGAAACGTGCACGGAACGCACACCGAGGTGAAGTGCCCGCCGGAGGAAGGAGGTTAAGCCGGGCCGGGCGGGAGAGGCCGGCTCAGGAGTCCGGCGAGCGCAGCACCCGGAGATGACCGCGGCGCGCGACCTCCATCGGGTCCGCGGAGCGTGCGCCGCCACCGGCCCCCGCCGCGCGCCGCTGCGGACGGGCCGCCTCGCGTACCGCGTTGGCAAGCGCTTCCAGGTCGTCACCGGTGGGACGGGAGGGACCGGAGGAGTCCGCGAGCCGGACGACCTCCCAGCCGCGCGGCGCGGTGAGGCGCTCGGAGTGCTCGGCGCACAGGTCGTAGCAGTGGGGTTCGGCGTAGGTGGCGAGCGGGCCGAGGACCGCGGTCGAGTCGGCGTAGACGTACGTCAGCGTCGCGACGGCGGGGCGGCCGCAAGCGGTGCGCGAACAGCGACGTACAGGGCTCACGACGTTGGACGGTACCGCACTCCTGAGCGGGCCGCGACGACTCTCTCGCAGGTCACCCCACCGTGTCGTGCTGTGAGAACGCCCACGCGGATCTCCGCCCACCCGGCCCTGACCTGGGGCGACATCACGGGGAGTGATGCCGAACAGACCTGTAATCGGTCAGCACTTGGCGCAAACCATGTCAATTGCCATGCGAGGAGCGGTCCGGGAGGGATACGGAATCGAGCCCAACCTTGGCCGGAATGGTCATCCAGTGACATGCGGAGTGGTCACCGCGCGACTCCGCGGCGGCTCGGTTGACATCCGGAATGTCACGGACCGAGATCCCGGCCGTCCACGGAGCAAGATCCCACACCGCTTCCGGTACACCGCGTGGAGGTCGGGCGCACGCCCCTGACGAGGACTACTCTTCGTCAGTGATGGACAACCCCGTACCTCCCCGTGCCGCCGCACCAGGGCCCCGCCGTCGTGACCGCCATGGCAGGGGCATGCGCGGCCCCGTCGCGCCGCCCCAGGTGCCGCTCTCCGCGAGCCGCGCCGAGGTGTTCGCGGACCTGGTGCAGGACTCCGTGGAGCGGCTGGAGCGGCGCTGGCCGCAGCTCGCCGACATCGACTTCGTCGTTCTCGAGGTACCCCGCCTGGACGGCTCCGGAGACGGCTGGAGCGACGAGGCGGTGCCCCTGGGCGGCACGATCCCCGCCCACGAGGGCCGCCCCGCGCGCGTGGTCGTCTACCGCCGCCCCGTCGAGATCCGCACCAAGAGCCGCGACGAGCGCGCCGCCCTGGTGCACGAGGTGGTCGTGGAACAGGTCGCGGAGTTGCTGGGGCTCACCCCCGAGACGGTGGATCCGCGCTACGGCGAGGACTGACACCCCGTACCGGACGGGCCCTACTTCTGGAGCACCGAGAGATCCTGCTCGGCGTCCGGCACCGCCACCGTCCCGTGGTCGTCGGGGAGGGCCTGGATGGTGAAGCCCGAAATGCCGTTCTCGTCGGCCGTGAGCATTCGGGAGGAGTAGACGGCGCCTCCGGAGACCGGCTCGACGGTCAGCGCGTACGTCCCCTTGAGGCCGCCGGGGACGGGCGCCTCGATGTTCTCCGTCGTCCCGCCCTTGATGGTGAACGTCTTCGTGACCGCCTCACCGCCCTCACTGCCCGCGGAAGCGGTGACCTTGACCTCGGCGGCCTTGCCGGGGGCGGTCAGGGCGAGGGTGGAGGCCTTGGAGGTGTTGTCGGCGACCGTCGCGCGCGCGCCGACCGGGCTGGTGGCGGGGATGAACGCGGTCTCCTGCTTGTCGCCCTTGCCGCGGACGACCTGGAGGGCGGCGACGACCGGCACCGACGTGCCGGTGGGCGTGAGCACCAGGGAGCCCGCTTCGCCGCGCGTCAGCTCGCCGAGGTCGGTGGCGGCGGTCATCCCGGACTTCACGTGCAGGGTCTCGTTGCCCGCGGGGGTGATCAGGCCCGAGGGGGAGGCGAGGCGCACCTTCAGGTCGGCGTCGGTGTCCCCGGGCACGAAGGCGACCAGGCGCACCGATGTGGCGTCCTTCGGGATTCCGGGCAGGACCAGGCTGCCCGCGGGGTCGGTGGAGGCGGTCAGCCAGTCGCCGCCGATCTTGTCGTCCAGGGCCTGTACGGCGGCTCCGAGGCGACCGCTGCGGACGGTCACGTGCACGGTGAGGTTCTCCTGCGCGTCGCCCGTCAGCGTGTTCAGGAGGACCGCGTCGCTGGAGTGCGGCTGGACCGTGATGCCCTCTCCCAGCGTGGACTTGAGGGTGCCGTCCTTGCCGTACAGCTCGACGTCGACGACGGCGGCGGAGTCGTCGGGGTTGGTCAGGTGCACGTAGTCGGTGCGGTCGTCGGCGGTGCTGGCACCCGGGAACCAGAACTCGGTGTCCGGAGCGGTGCAGTTGGTGCCGAGCAGCCCACGGCCGGTGCCCGCGGCGACCTGCGTGGTCTCCTGGACGGTCCAGCCCGGGGCGAACCTGCCCTCGGCGGTGCCGACCAGTGCGGGCGCCTCGGCGCCCGAGCTGTCGTCGGTGGCCGGCTTGCCGGGCTCCTTCAGTTGCAGAAGGGGCTTCTTGGCCTTGCCGCCGCCGTCCGCCGACTCCTCGGTCGCTACCCGCAGTTCGGCCTTGCCGCTGTCGCTCGTGTCCTCGGACACCGGGGTGAAGGACGTGTAGGCCGTCTCGGCGAGGTCGGAGGTGCTGGGCTGCGGGCAGAGCAGGCTGGTGCGCTCGACGGGCAGCAGTGCGGCCGTCTTCGCGGTGCCGTCGCCAGACGCGTCCGGCGCGTTGAGCACGGCGAAGCCGGTGACGGCGGCCAGCGCGGTCGTGCCGGCGATCAGGGACAGGGTGGTGCGGTTCACTGCTGGCTCCCGTCGGGGCGCTCACTGTCGGAGCCGTGCGGCGGCTGCGGGGGCATCGGGGGCTGCGCCGACGGGTCGTAGGCGGGGTCGTAGGGCCGGCCGTTCGCGTCGTAGCCCTGGTTGTACGTCTGGTCGTACGGCGCCGTGCCCCCGTACGCGTACGGATCGTACTGGCCGCTCTGGTAGGGGTCCGCCTCGTAGGGCTGTTCGTAGGTGCCGGCCTGGTACTGCTGCTGGCCCTGGTACTGATCGGCGCCGTAGGTGCCGTACTCCGCGGACGCGTAGCTCGGGGTGTCCCACTCGCCGTACGCCTGCTGCTGCGGGACCGCGGCCGGCTCCAGCGGGATCTCCTCCTCCTGGGGAGGGAGGCCGTCGTCGTCCTGGGCGGACTGCTCGGACTCCGCCTGGGCGCGCAGCCGGCGGGCACGGCGGCCGTCGCCGGTGACTTCCTGGGCGGGGGCGTCCTCCTCCTCGGGGAGGTCGTCGTCGACGTCCCGGCGGCGGCCGGGCAGGGCCATCACCACGAGGACGGTGGCGAGGGCACCCTGTGCCCACAGCCAGGCGGTGTGGCTCAGGGGGGCCTCGAAGGCGACGTCCAGCTTGCCGCCACCGGAGGGCAGTTCGAAGCCCTGTGCCCAGCCGTCGACCGTGGTGCGGGTGAGCGGCTTGCCGTCCAGGGTCGCCGTCCAGCCCTCGTCGGCCGTGTCGGCCAGGCGCAGGACCCGGCCGTCCTTGCCCGCGGGGATGGTGGTGTGCAGCTCGACGGGCCCGGCGGCGATGGACTGCGGGTCGCCGGACGCGGGGACGATGGCGGCGCGCGAGACCTGCCGGTCCACACGCCACAGGGCGCTGTCGTCCTGCTGGCTGAGCCGCGTCAGGCCGGGCGTGGCGTCCAGGACACTGGTCATCTCACGGGGCGCGCCCTTGTGGACCAGGACGTAGCGCACGGCGAAACCGCCGAGCTCGTCGGCCTGGTCGGCGCCGGAGCCCGCCACGAGGTTGGCGACGACCTTGGCCAGCTTCTCGTTCTCGCCGTCCGCGGCCGCGAGTTCGGCGTCGCCGAGGCGGGCGCCGGAGCCGCGGACCAGGGTGTAGCCGACCTTGGCGGTCGACCTGCTGTCGAGGACGAGGGTGCGGGCCTGGTCGCGGGTGCCGCTCTCCTCGGCGACGAACGCGGGCACCTGAACCGGGTCGCGCCGCTCCAGGGGGCCGTCGGCGCCGCCGATCATCCAGCCGGCCGCGACGAGCAGAGGGCCCGCGGCGGCGGTGAACGCGATGAGCACCGCCACCGGCTGGCGCCAGCCGAAGCTCTGCTCGGCCACGCGCGAGCGTGCCCCGTCGGCGCCGAGAGCGGCGGCGGCGAGCAGCGCGAGGCCGTAGACGAGGGTCGCGGGGCCGGCCCAGGCCGAGCTGTTGGACAGCACGGCGAAGACGAGCGCGACCAGGGCGACCGCCCAGGCCGTCCAGATCCCCGCCTGGCGCTGGGTGCGCAGCAGGGCGGCCAGCGCGGCCAGGACGATGCCGATCAGCATCAGCCCGCTGACGGTCCCGGGGCCGCCGGGGCTGGCGCCGAGCAGGTCGAGTGCGGAGGCCGCGCCGGAGCCGTACTCCAGGCCGGCTTCCTTGAAGAAGCCGAACGGGAGGAGCGTCAGTGACCAGGGGGCGAGGACCAGCAGTGGGCTGCCGAGCTGGGCCAGGAAACGCGGTCCGTAGGCGGTGAGCTCGTTTCTGCGCACTACGAGGAGTGCGATTCCGAGAACCAGCGCGATGGGCCACACGATCGGCGTGAAGGCGGTGGTGAACGTCAGCAGCAGGGCGAACGCCCAGGTGGCGCGCCAGCTGCCGCGGGTTCCGGAGGAGTTCATCAGGCCGCTCGCGGCGATGCCGGTGCGCGCGAGGAGCGGCAGCAGGATCGCGAGGACGCTGGTGCCGATGCGGCCGCCCGCGAGCGCGCCCGTGGCGGCGGGCAGGAAGGCGTACACAACGGACGCCCAGGCGCGCAGCAGGCGCGACTCGACCAGTGGCCGCGAGGCGAAGTAGGCGGTGAAGCCGGCCAGCGGCACGGAGGCCACCAGGAGCAGGGTGACCGCGAGTCCGGTGGAGCCGAGGAGCAGGGAGGACAGCATCGCGAGGATCGCCAGGTACGGCGGCGCGGTCTGGGTGCCGCCCGCGCCCACCGCGTGCCAGCCGTCGACATAGCGCGACCAGAGCTCGGAGGAGTCGCCGGGCGCGGGCAGCAGCGCGCCGCCCGCGAGCGCGCCGCTGTTGAGCAGCGCGCGGCACGCGATGAGCGAGACGAAGAGCAGCGCGACGAAGAGCACGGGTCCGGGCTTGCGCGCGACACGCTTGACCCGGCCGAACTGCTCGACCTCGAGGAAGTCGGCGTCGTCTCCGCCGGGCCCGGACTCGACCGCGCCGCCGTGCCGTCCGGCGCCGGAGGCGGCCTCGGCGTCGGAGCGGCCCATGAGGCTGCCCGCGGCCTGCTCGACGGTGGCCCGCACGGTCGCGCCCGACGGCGGGAACAGCGGGCGCAGCTCGTCCTTGTCGATCCGCGGGCGGCCGCGGGCGCGGCGGCCCGCGAGGATGCGCTCAGGGCGCAGCAGCGTCCCCAGGAGCCCGCGGATCTCGTCGACGGCCTGTCCGGGGACCTTGCCGACGAGGTACGCGACCGTGCGCAGCAGGGTGCCGAGGATCAGCCGGAACAGGATCCAGGGCAGCTTCGCCGTGCGGGCGTTGACAAGGAGGGTGTAGGCGGCGCCCGCCTTGTCGACCTTGTGCGGGGAGGCGGAGGTGCGGCCCACGCAGTCGACGGTGCGGCGCTCGCGGGAGGCGGCCTCGGCGTGCCGGACGACCGCTTCGGGGGCGACGAGGACGTTGTGCCCCGCGGACTGGGCCCGCCAGCACAGGTCGACGTCGTCACGCATCAGGGGCAGCCGGCGGTCGAAGCCGCCGAGTTCCTCGAAGACATCGCGCCGGATCAGCATTCCGGCGGTGGAGACGGACAGCACCGGGTGTACGTGGTCGTGCTGGCCCTGGTCCTGCTCACGGCGGTCCAGGCCGGTCCAGCGGCGGCCGGAGTTGGCGATGGTGACGCCGACCTCCAGGAGCGCCCGGCGGTCGTACCAGCCGCGGAGCTTGGGGCCGATCACGGCGACTTCCTTGCCGAGCTCCGCCTCGTTCTCCACGACCCGCAGCAGCTGGGACAGGGCGTCGGGCTCGGGGGCGCAGTCGTCGTGCAGCAGCCAGAGCCACTGCTCGGGCTCGCCGTGCGGGAGCTCCGGCAAGTCGTACGTGTCGTCGCGCCAGGTGCGGGTGACGGGGTCCCAGCCGCTGGGCCGCTTCAGGTACGGCAGGTCGTCCGGAGTGAGCACACCCGCGGTGCGGGTGGCCTCCTCGACGGCCTGGCCGAAGCCGGTGCGCCGGGCGAGGTGCACCACGCGGTCGGCGCCGAGCGCCTCGGTGAGCAGCTCGGCGGAGTCGTCCGCGCTGCCGGTGTCTGCCGCCACCGCGTTCTGCACGGGACGCTCCTGGCCGAGCAGCCCGGCGAGCGCCTCGGGCAGCCAGCGGGCGCCGTCATGGGAGACGAGCACCGCGGTCACCACGTGGCGCGGGAACTCAGGAGTGGCAGCGTCGTGTTGGCCTGCCGTTTGGCTGTGCACGGACATCGAGGTACGGGCCCCGGTTCGCTGGACTGCGGTGGACGCCTGTGCCCGCGGGGAGCAGTGGGACGTCTCGGACGGAGGCCCACACTAACGGCTGGGCAACACAGCGGCCCGCCGCCTGTGGATAACCCACCTGCGACGGGCCGTTCGTTACGTATCGGTACGTAGGGGTGTGTGCCTTCTGGCCGGACGAAGGCCTTCTTAAGACGACGTCGTTCACGCTTAAACGGCAGCCTTCTTCAGACGTCGTCGTTCGCGCTCGGACAGACCGCCCCAGATGCCGAACCGTTCGTCGTTGGCGAGCGCGTACTCGAGGCACTCGGAGCGGACCTCGCAGGCGAGGCAGACCTTCTTGGCCTCGCGGGTGGAGCCGCCCTTCTCGGGGAAAAAGGACTCGGGGTCGGTCTGGGCGCACAGCGCGCGCTCCTGCCAGCCGAGTTCCTCGTCCGCGTCGTCGACCAGCAGTTGCTGCACCAGCTCGGTCATGTGCGCCCCTCGTCCGTCTTTCGCGTCCCCGTGATGCTGCCGTCACCGATTTCGGCTGAACGACACGAGTGAAATTACAAGTGTGCCGATCCGGGCCAGTCAAGCCGAGATCTGCTATTGGGCCCCTTATTCACTCTGCGGAACCAAGGCAATGCGGAAAGTGTTCAAATCGGCATAAACCCTGACAGCCCAAGGTACCCAGGCCAGCTCCTGGTTCCCTCCACGGGGAAGGACGGCCAGGAGTTCGATCTCGTTCCGACGCGAACATCGAAGCGAACCTGATCACATTCGGATCACGGGTTCGCTGTGAGGTTTGTGCGCCCGGTTGTGCGCCATGTGTCCGGGGAGCCTCCTGAACAAACCTTTCGCCTCGCAGGTGAACCGGATGTGGTGAAACATCTCCCACATGGCGGGCATGAAGTTGACAGTCGAGGTGTGAACCGATGTGCTTGTGGGCATGCTCGCGAACTCGGCGCTCACCTCGACCCGCACCGCCGGGTCCCACGGTGCTGTCCGCACTCGCTGTAGCTGTTGTTGCTGTCCCAGCTGTTGAGCCGTACCGCGCTCCGGCCGGCGCTCCGTGAAGGAGCGGCACCCCCGCCCGCACCCGGGCAGCACTCCCGCCCGTGACCCGGGCGGAAATGGTCCGCGACACCCCAGCACTCTCCCGCCGAGGAACCACCGCACCCCATGAACAGCGACAGCGACCTCCAGATCGCCGGCGACATCCTCGAAGTAACGCACCTGCTTCAGCCGCCGCGCGAACACCCGTCCACCGTGGCCGAGTTCGTCGGCCTGGCCCGTTCCATCGCCGCCGACCGCTCCCGGTGGGCGCACCTCGTGCAGTACGACGCCACCTCGCGCTGGTACCACCGGCTGAGCACCGGACCCGGCTACGAGGTGTGGCTGCTCTCCTGGGTGCCCGGCCAGGGCAGCGGTCTGCACGACCACGGGAGCTCCTCCGGCGTGCTGACCGTCCTGGACGGCGCGCTGACCGAGCGCACGGAGCGCGGCACGCGCGCGCTCGGCAGTGGTGCGCAGCGGGTGTTCGCGCCCGGATACGTCCACGAGGTCGTCAACGACTCCCTGGAGCCGGCCGTGAGCCTGCACGTGTACTACCCGGGCCTGACCGAGATGCCGATGCACGCGGCGCGCTGCGCGCTCGCCGAGGTATCCACGGACAGGGTCGCCGCGGACAAGGTCTCGTAGGGCCGAAGCCTCGTACGGCTGAGGTCTCGTACGGCTGAGGTCTCGTACGGCTGAGGTCTCGTAACCGCCTGCCGCGTTGTCGTACCCGCCTGCGAGACTGATTCCCATGCGCATTGTGGTTCTGGCAGGCGGCATCGGTGGTGCCCGGTTCCTGCGTGGTCTTCAGCGGGCCGCGCCGGACGCGGACATCACGGTCATCGGCAACACCGGGGACGACATTCACCTCTTCGGGCTGAAGGTCTGTCCCGACCTCGACACGGTGATGTACACGCTCGGCGGCGGTATCAACGAGGAACAGGGCTGGGGCCGGGCCGACGAGACCTTCCATCTCAAGGAGGAGCTCGCGGCGTACGGGGTCGGGCCCGAGTGGTTCGGGCTCGGCGACCGGGACTTCGCGACGCACATCGTGCGGACGCAGATGCTCGGGGCGGGCTTCCCGCTCAGTGCCGTCACCGAGGCGCTGTGCGACCGGTGGCAGCCGGGCGTCCGCCTCATCCCCATGTCCGACGACCGTATCGAGACCCATGTCGCCGTCGAGGTCGACGGCGAGCGCAAGGCCGTCCACTTCCAGGAGTACTGGGTGCGGCTGCGGGCCTCCGTGCCGGCCGAGGCCGTCGTGCCGGTCGGCGCCGATCAGGCCAAGCCCGCGCCCGGGGTGCTCGAGGCCATCGCCGAGGCGGACGTCATCCTCTTCCCGCCGTCCAACCCCGTCGTCTCCATCGGCACGATCCTCGCCGTGCCCGGCATCCGGGAGGCGATCGCCGACGCGGGCGTTCCGGTGGTCGGCCTCTCCCCCATCGTCGGGGACGCGCCCGTGCGCGGCATGGCCGACAAGGTGCTGGCCGCGGTGGGCGTCGAGTCCACGGCCGCCGCGGTCGCCGAGCACTACGGCTCGGGTCTCCTCGACGGCTGGCTCGTCGACACGGTGGACGTGTCCGTCGTGGAACGGGTGGAGAGCGCCGGGATCCGCTGCCGGGCCGTACCGCTGATGATGTCCGACCTCGACGCGACGGCACAGATGGCGCGTGAGGCGCTGACGCTGGCGGCGGAGGTGCGGGCGTCTTGAGCACGGGGCTTCCTCCGGAGCGGGGTTTCGCGGACGGCGACGGTACGCGGACCTCCGACGGCTGGTCCGGCGGCTATCGGGTCTGGGCGCCTGCCGGTCTTCCCGAGGTCCGCGAGGGCGATGACCTCGCCAAGCTCGTCGCTTCGGCCGAGCCGGGGCTCGCCGACGGTGACGTGCTCCTGGTCACCTCCAAGATCGTGTCCAAGGCGGAGGGACGGATCGTCCGGGCCGTCGACCGCGAGGCAGCCATCGACGCCGAGACCGTCCGGGTCGTGGCACGCCGCGGAGCACTGCGGATCGTCGAGAACCGGCAGGGGCTCGTGATGGCCGCCGCCGGAGTCGACGCCTCCAACACCCCCGCCGGGACCGTGCTGTTGCTCCCCGAGGACCCCGACGCCTCCGCGCGGACGATCCGGGACGGACTGCGGGACGCGCTCGGCGTGGACGTCGGTGTCGTGATCACCGACACCTTCGGCCGGCCCTGGCGCACCGGGCTCACGGACGTCGCCATCGGGGCGGCGGGCGTACGGGTCCTCGACGATCTGCGCGGCGGCGCGGACGCGTACGGCAATCCGCTGAGCGCGACCGTCGTCGCCACGGCCGACGAGCTGGCCGCCGCCGGTGACCTGGTCAAGGGCAAGTCCGCCGGGCTGCCCGTCGCCGTCGTGCGCGGGCTGGCCCATGTGGTGTCCGAGGACGACGGCGAAGGGGCCCGGGCCATGGTGCGGGGCGGGCGCGACGACATGTTCCGGCTCGGCACGTCGGAGGCCGTACGGGAGGCGGTGACCCAGCGGCGTACGGTACGGGCCTTCACCGACGAGCCCGTCGACCCCGGTGCCGTACGACGGGCCGTGGCCGCGGCCGTCACGGCACCCGCGCCGCACCACACCACCCCGTGGCGATTCGTCCTCCTGGAGTCCGAGGACTCCCGGACCCGGCTGCTCGACGCCATGCGCGACGCGTGGATCGCGGATCTGCGGAACGACCGGAAGTCCGAGGAGTCCATCGCCAAGCGGGTCCGGCGGGGGGATGTGCTGCGCAGGGCGCCGTATCTCGTCGTGCCGTGTCTGGTGATGGACGGGTCGCACACGTACGGCGATGTACGGCGGGACGGTGCCGAGCGCGAGATGTTCGTGGTCGCCGCCGGCGCGGGCGTACAGAACTTCCTGGTCGCGCTGGCCGGGGAACGGCTCGGTTCCGCGTGGGTTTCGTCGACGATGTTCTGCCGGGATGTCGTACGGGAGGTGCTGGGGCTGCCGGAGGGATGGGACCCGATGGGTGCCGTGGCCGTGGGGCATGCGGCGGAGGAGCCCAGGGCCCGGCCCGAGCGGGACGCCGGCGCGTTCATCGAGGTGCGGTGACCGGACCGGGGTGCGGCGACCGGTCCGTCCGGGGCGAACGTTGCCTGTCACGGCACTAGTCTCGTAAGGCATCCCGAGCATCCCTAGGACCTCATTCGTGGCTGGACGATTCGCTCCTCGGCCGACGCGTACGACTGTGCGCGGCGGGCATGTCGTGGTGCCCGGGGGTGTGCCGCGGCCCGCGGTCGCACCGGGGCGGACGCGTACGTGGACACCGCCCTGGCCTCTCGACCTCGGGCTCGTGCTCGGGCCGCTGCGGCGCGGGCCGCACGACCCCACCTTCCGTACGACGCCGGACGGGTCCGTGTGGCGGGCCTGCCGGACGCCCGCCGGGCCCGGGACTCTGCGGGTCGCGGCGCGGGGCGGAGTGGTTCACGGCGAGGCGTGGGGAGCGGGCGGCGAGTGGCTGCTCGACCGGCTCCCGGAGCTGCTCGGGGCCCTGGACGACCCGGAGGCCTTCGAGCCGCGGCACCGGCTGGTCGCGGTCACCCGGCATCGGCGGCCGGGGCTGCGGCTCACGCGTACCGGGCTGGTGCTGGAGTCGCTGATTCCGTCCGTGCTGGAGCAGAAGGTCACCACGGATGAGGCGTACCGGGCCTGGCGGTTGCTCGTACGGAAGTACGGGGAGCCGGCGCCGGGGCCCGCGCCGGAGCGGATGTGTGTCATGCCCGCGGCGCGGACCTGGGCGTTGATTCCCTCCTGGGAGTGGCATCGGGCCGGGGTGGACAACAAGCGGGCCTCGACCATCCTGCGGGCCGTGCGGGTTGCCGCGCGGCTCGAGGAGGCGGTGTCGTTCGACCCCGTGCGGGCTCAGGCCCGGCTGGAGCTGGTGTCCGGGGTGGGGCCGTGGACGTCCGCGGAGGTGGTGCAGCGCAGTCACGGGGCGACGGATTCCGTGACGGTGGGGGATCTCCACCTGCCCGGCATCGTGGGGTACGCCCTGGCGGGGGACCGGGACGCGGACGACTCCGTGATGCTGTCGCTGCTCGCGCCGTACGCGGGGCAGCGGCATCGGGCGGCTCGGCTGATTCTGTTGTCGGGGCGGGCGCCGGCTCGGCGCGTGCCGAAAATGCCGCGGGGGGATATCGGGCGGCTTTGACGGGTGCGCGGTGCGGGGCCTGCATCCGATGCGGGGCATGCATCCGGTGCCCGGCACTGGATGACCTTGGCACCCAGCACCGGTGCTCGGCGTCGGCACCCAGCAACCGGCACCGGTGCTCGGTCAAAGCGGGTTTCGCCCCCTCCGCCCCTTCCCGTCCCGTTCCTGGGGCTGCGCCCCCAGACCCCCCTGTCGCGCTTCGCGCTCGTCCTCAAGCGCCGGACGGGCTGGAAATGGCTACTGGTCGGACGAGAAGCGGATCGAGCCGCCCGGGATCCTCGCGTCGCACCACACCCGGACGCCCTCGCGGAGTTCGTTGTCGGGGCCGACCACCGCGCCGTCGCCGATGACGGTGGCGGTGAGGATGGAGCGTTCGCCGATGCGGGCGCGGGCGCCGATGAGGGAGTCGGTGATGACGGCGCCTGGTTCGACGACGGCGCCGGGGAGGATGGCGCTGCCGGTGATGCGGGCGCCCTCGCCGATGTGCGCGCCCTCGCCGACGACCGTGCCGCCGGTCAGCTTGGCGTCCGGGGCGACGGTGGCCGTGGGCAGGACCAGCCGGTCACCGCAGCGGCCGGGGACGGCCGGCGACGGTGCGCGGCCGAGGACGAGGTCCGCGGAGCCGCGTACGAAGGCCTGGGGGGTGCCCAGGTCGAGCCAGTAGGTGGAGTCGACCATGCCCTGGAGGTGGGCTCCGGTGGCCAGCAGCTCCGGGAAGGTCTCGCGCTCCACCGAGACCGGGCGGCCCGCGGGGATCGTGTCGATGACCGAGCGGCGGAAGACGTACGCCCCCGCGTTGATCTGGTCGGTGACGATCTCCTCGGGGGTCTGGGGCTTCTCCAGGAAGGCGGTCACGCGGCCGGTGGCGTCCGTGGGGACCAGGCCGAACGCGCGCGGGTCCTCGACACGGGTGAGGTGGAGGGAGACGTCCGCGCCCGTCGTCCCGTGCGTGCGGACCAGGGCCTGGATGTCCAGCCCGGTCAGGATGTCGCCGTTGAAGATCAGGACCGGGTCGTCGGGACCCGAACGCAGCCGGGAGGCCACGTTGCGGATGGCGCCCCCGGTGCCGAGGGGCTCCTCCTCGGTGACGTACTCGAGGTGGAGGCCGAGCGAGGAGCCGTCGCCGAAGTACGGCTCGAAGACCTCGGCCAGGTAGGAGGTCGCCAGGACGATGTGCTCGACGCCCGCCGCCCTCGCCCGCGCCAGCTGGTGGGTGAGGAAGGGGACCCCGGCCGCCGGAACCATCGGCTTGGGGGTGTGCACCGTGAGCGGGCGCAGTCTGGTGCCTCTGCCGCCGACCAGGAGGATCGCTTCTGTCACCTGTCGTCTCTGCTTCCTGCCGGGACCGGCCGAACTGTGTTTCGGCCGGCCAGTGTATGCAGACCGTTCGATGGCGTTGTCGACGGCCGGCGGTGCGGTTTCTTCCGTGCTGCCCGGCCGTCTACCTGCCCTGATACTTGGCCGCTGCCTTACGGGCGGTGCCGAGTTTGGTGTACATCTGCCAACCCGGACACTCCGTGTTGAACCCGTCCCGATGGCCGGAGATCACGTTCAGTCGTACGTTCTTTCCCTTTTTGTAGAGATTGCCACCGCCGGACTTCAGATATGTCTTTCCGCGCGGATTGACTCCGAAGAGGCCCAGTTTCCACGCCGTGAGCTTCGCGATGGCCGTAACGGCGGATTTGGAGGGCTTCGCCGAGCCGAAGCTGCCGAGGACGGCGATCCCCATGCTGTCGGTGTTGAACCCGAGGGTGTGGGCGCCCGTCACGGCCTTCGCCACGCCACCGGCACGGCCTTCGTAGATGTTTCCGCACTTGTCGACGAGGAAGTTGTAGCCGATGTCCCGCCAGCCGCTGCTCACCACGTGGTAGCGGTAGATACTGCGGATGACCGAAGGGACCTGTGAGCAGCGGTAGTTGTTGCCCGAGGCCGTGTGGTGCACGAAGGCGGCCCTGACCTTCTTCGAGTAGACGAACCCGCGCTCGCGCAGCTTCTCGTCCGCCCCCCAGCCCTTGCGCGTGACGATGCGCGGGCGCGGGCCGATGTGCGGTTTCACGCGCTGATCGCCCGCCGGACGCTCGGCGAGGAACTCGCGCTCCGTCTCCAGTTGGGAGAGCGCGGGGATCACGTTCGGGGCGAGCTCGGGGATCTCGCCGGCGCTGGTGGGGTCGAGGTCGGCGTTGTCGGCGGACCCGGGGGCGTACGCGGCGGGGAGTGCGCCTGCACGCGGGGCGTGCGCCGGTGCCTCACCGCGCGCAAGCTCCCGAGGCGCACCGGCGCGCTGGACGTCCGGTCGCGCGCCCGTGGGGACGGCGTCCGCGCCGGGGGCGACGAGTTCGAGACGCAGCCCCCTGGGGAGCGGCGAGTCGCCCGCCGCCGTCGCGCGCTCGTCCATTTCCGCCTGGACGCGCACCTCGACGCCGTCGGAGTCGCCCACCCACAGCGGCGCCGTGGATCCGCGCACCCGGCCTGACTCGCCTTCGGCGGTGTCCGGGTCGGCCGCGTGTTCGTGGTTGTGCGTCTCGACGTCCTGCCAGCCGGACCAGTGGCCGTTGGCGGCGGCACGGGTACGGACCTGGACCCGGCCGCGCAGTTCGCTGTCCGGGTTGTCCCAGACGACGCCGACGAGCGAGAAGGGCCGTACGTCGCGGCGGTTGAGCCCCTGTTCGGGGGCGGCGGAGCCGAGGGCGCGCTCGCCGCCGAGCGGGGCGAGTGGCAGGGACTGGGTACCGCCGGCGACAGCGGGCTCGGATGTCACCACCGGTGGGCGGGCCTGCGCCGGAGCGGGCAGGGCCAGCGGAAGGGCGAGAGCGGCCGCGCAGGTGACGCCGGCCGAGGAAACGAGGAATCCACGCATGCCCCTGATCCTGGACATAGTCATACATATCTGTCTATCCGGGAATTGACGGACCGTCGGGTGCCACTCGTCCGAACCGGTGGCCCGGGGGGCCCGCCCCGCGCCCGGCGCGCCCTCTCCCCCGCGTACGCTTGCCCGCGTGAACGCCACCGACCGCACCCCCGCCGACCTGCTGCGATCCGCGCTCGCCGCGGACCCCGCGCGCCCTCTGGTGACCTTCTACGACGACGCCACGGGCGAACGGATCGAATTGTCCGTGGCCACCTTCGCCAATTGGGTGGCCAAGACCGCCAACCTCCTCCAGAACGAGCTGTCCGCCGAACCCGGTGACCGGGTCGCGCTGCTGCTGCCCGCGCACTGGCAGACCGCGGTGTGGCTGCTGGCGTGCTCCTCGGTGGGTGTCGTCGCGGACGTCGGGGGCGACCCGGCCGCGGCGGACCACGTCGTCGCCGGGCCCGGCGAGTTCGAGGCCGGCCTCGCCTGCTCCGGCGACCGGGTCGCGCTCTCCCTCGCACCGCTGGGGCGGCGCTTTCCGACGCCGCCCGCCGGATACGCCGACTACGCCGTCGAGGTGCCGACGCAGGGGGACCGTTTCCAGGCGTACGCGCCCGTGGATCCCGAGGAGGCGGCTCTGATCGTCTCCGGGGCGCAGTACACGGGGGCGGAGGTCGTCGAGCGGGCCAGGGCGGACGCGCCGCCGCTCGGCCTGACGGGGCCGGGGTCGCGGATCCTGTCCGCGCTGCCGTACGACACCTGGGAGGGGCTCAGCGCGGGACTGTACGCGGCGCTCGCCACCGGGGGGTCCGTGGTGCTGTGCCGCCACCTCGACCAGCTCGGCGAGGACGCGGTCGCCAAGCGGATCGAAAGCGAACGGGTGACGGCTACGGCTCGCTAGGCCCTCAGGGCGGGGTGCCTCGGCGGGCCACGGCCGCCCTCGGAGCGCGGACACCTTCCCGGCCCGCCGGGCTCTCTCGAACCGCCGGGCGCCTTCCCGGCCCGAGGTCGCCCGCGACGCGCCAGCCCTCTTCACCGCGCAGGACCGCCCTCGAAGCGCGGGCCCGCCGCACGATCACCCGCGCCCCCGGCGACGCGTCCCGGCCGTCCGGCGTAACCCGTTCGGCCCATCAGCGTCCGGCCCCGGGCCCCGGGCCGGGCCATGGTCGTAGGAGCACGCAGTACGCGACAGGCTCGTACGCCAGGAGGGGTGGACTCCGACGTGACCGACACCGCAGGCACGCCGTCCGGAGCGCCTGAGCATGCGGCCACCCCCGGCGCCCTGGGCCCGGAACTCGGCGCCACCCCCACCGGCGCCGGTGTCGTACGTCGCCGCAGGCGCTGGCTGCGCTACACCGCGATCGGTGTCGCGGTCCTGGTGGTCGGTGCGGCGGGAGCCGGCTGGGCGGCGTACGAGAAACTGAACGGGAACATCACGGCGGACAACGACGCCGCGACCGAACTCGCCCGGTACGAGAAGGAGCGGCCCACCGCACTGGTGCGCGGCGCCCAGAACATCCTGCTCATCGGGTCGGACTCGCGGGCCGGGGACGGCAACGCGAAGTACGGGCGGGACTCCGGCACCGAGCGGTCCGACACCACGATCCTGCTGCACCTCGCCGCGGACCGGCGCAGCGCGACCGCCGTCTCCCTCCCCCGCGACCTGATGGTGGACGTGCCGAGCTGCCGCCGGCCGGACGGCGGCCGCACCGAGCCGATGCTCGCGATGTTCAACTACGCCTTCCAGAAGGGCGGTTCGGCCTGCACGATCCGCACCGTCGAGAAGCTCACGAACGTCCGCGTCGACCACCACATGGTCGTCGACTTCAACGGCTTCAAGGAGATGGTCGACGCCGTCGACGGCGTCCAGGTGTGTCTGCGGGAGCCGATCGACGACAAGGAAGCCAAGCTGAAGCTGCCCGCGGGCAGGGTGACGCTCGACGGCGAACAGTCCCTCGGCTACGTCCGCGCCCGCAAGAGCATCGGCAACGGCAGCGACACCGACCGGATGGACCGCCAGCAGCGCTTCCTCGGCGCGCTGGTCAGCAAGGTGCGCGGCAACGACGTCCTGCTCAACCCCGCCAAGCTCTACCCCGTGCTCGACGCGGCCACCTCGTCGCTCACCACGGACCCGGCGCTGGCCAGCCTGCGCGGGCTGTACGACCTCGTGCGCGGGATGCGCGACATCCCCACGGAACGGGTGCAGTTCCTGACGGTGCCCCGGACGTCGTACGTCTACAACGCCAATCGGGACCAGCTCGTGCAGCCCGCGGCGCGGGAGCTCTTCACGCGGCTGCGTGCGGACGAACCGGTGACGGTCTCGAAAGATCTTCCGGAGGATGCGGCGGATTCCGTCGCGAAGAGCTCGTTCAAAGGTGCGGGCAGAGCTTCGGGGACTCCCGACCCGGCGCCGACTTTCCGGGGGAACACGGCCGCCGAGGACGCCTGCGGGTAAAACCCGCGTCAAGGCCGGGAACCCCCCAACTAAGAACTCTCTGAGAAATAGGGCAGATTGCCCAGTTGTAGGCAGGTGCAATTTCTCACTGTCGTCGCTTGACGCTGAACTGGGCGGATAGTGTGAGCGATCCGGTGCTCCGGCCTACAGGTCTGTCCTGCGGTCGTGCGCTGCTGGACCGACTGACGAGCGCCTTTTGTAGGGGGAAAAGGCGCCGCGTGGCCCCGACGGAGGACTTAAGCAACCGTGGACGCGCAAGGCCGTGAGCGGGCGGACGATATCGACCCCGCAGACCAGTGGGTACTCAACCCGAACACCGGCGACTACGAACTGCGACTGCGGCCTTCCGCACCGCAATCACCAGTCCCCGGTCCTCGTAGATCTGCCCGCGGCGCGGGGAGTGCCACGACGGGCTCACGCAGCACGCCGGTCCGGGAGCCCGGCGAGGCTCCGGGCGGCGTGCCCGACACCGATGTGCCGGGGCCGCGCAGGCGCCGCGGCGCGCCCGCCGAACCGCCTCCGGGCCGGCGGCGGGGACGCACGAAGCCCAAGAAGTCGAAGGCGAAGAAGATCCTGCTGTGGACCGGCGGCACGATGGCCTTCGTGGTCGTCGCCGCCAGCGCGGGCGGATACCTCTACCTCAAGCACCTCGAGGGCAACGTCACCACGACGGACGTCGGCAGCGCGGGCTCGAGCAGCTTCAGCAAGGACGAAGCCTTCAACATCCTCATCATCGGCACGGACAAGCGCACCGGTGAGGGCAACGAGGCCTACGGCGACTCGGGCAGCGTCGGTCACGCCGACACCAGCATCCTCCTGCACGTCTCCAAGGACCGTACGAACGCGACCGCGCTGAGCATTCCGCGCGACCTGATCGTCGATGTCCCCGACTGCGAGACGAAGCAGTCGGACGGCACCGCCGAGGTCATCCCGGGCACGACGGGCGTCCGTTTCAACACCAGTCTCGGCCAGGACGGCCGGGACCCGGGCTGCACGATGCGCACGGTCAAGGCGGCCACCGGAATCTCCGTCGACCACTTCATGATGGCCGACTTCAACGCCGTCAAGACGCTGACCACCGCGGTGGGCGGCGTCGAGGTCTGCCTCGCCAAGGACGTCGACGACGACGACTCCAAGCTCAAACTCTCCGCGGGCAAGCACACGATCGAGGGCGAGACGGCGCTCGCCTTCCTGCGCACCCGGCACGCCTTCGGCAACTCGGGCGACCTCGACCGCATCAAGGTCCAGCAGCAGTTCCTGGCCTCGCTGATGCGCAAGATGTCCTCCAGCGACACCCTCACCAGCCCCACCAAGCTGGTGAAGCTGGCCGAGGCCGCCACCAAGGCGCTGACCGTGGACACCGGTATCGGCAAGGTCAGCACGCTCAAGGACGTTGCCCTGGAGCTGAAGAAGGTGCCGCCGAAGAACATCACCTTCCTCACGACGCCGGTCGTCGACAACCCCGCCGAGGTGGTCAAGGCGACGGTCGTCGTCAACCCGACCACGGCTCAGCCCGTCTTCGACATGGTCAAGGACGATGTGTCGTTCACCGAGGTGAAGGCACAGGAGAAGAAGGAGGCGGCCGCGGTCGCCGCCCGGCTCAAGGGCACCCAGTCCGCCGCCGCCGACGTCCGGGTCAACATCTACAACGGCGGCGCCGAATCCGGCTCCGCACAGGAAACACTCAACTGGTTGCAGAATGATGAGGGCGTGCTCAAGTCCAGCCAGCTCGGCAACGCCGAGAAAACGCTGAGCAAGACGACCCTCGAGTACTCTCCCGACCAGGCCGATCAGGCGCGCAAGCTGGCGGATCTCATGGGACTGTCCGGTTCGGCGATGAAGCCTGGCAAGAGCGAGACGAACTCGCAGGGTCTGCCCGCGATCGTGCTGACCCTGGGCAAGGACTTCAAGGGCGCGGGGGTGTCCCTGACCGCTCCGGCAAAGGCGCCGGAGAGTGTCGAGAAGTCCACCGCGGACAAAACAGTGTGCGCCAAGTGATGACCTAACGGGTCCGTCACGCGTCCAACAGGACGACAGCGCGTTCGACTTGAACGCGAGAAACGTTCAACTGGACGCGGGACGGGCCCGTTTGTCAGGCGCAGGGTGGGGAGGGGCAGGGAGATGGCGCGAAGTGGTGTGCGCGGGGAGAAATCACAGTCACACGGCCGGGGGGCCGATGACCTGGGCTGGGACGACAGCCTGTACGACGGGAGCGGTGAGCCCGGCCGGGGGGCCGACGGCGGAACCGGGCAGGTGACGGACGGCGATCCCGGTCCCGCGGCCGACGGGAGTCCCCTGCAGGCGGCGATCGCCGAAGCCCGTCAAAGCGCCGCCGGCCATTCCGGCCAGGGGACAGAAGGCGGTTCCGGCAGGGGAACCAGCGGCGACTCCGGTCAGGCGCCCGACAGCCCTACGGCAGAGGACACGATGGCCCTCAAGGCGCAGGGGAGCCGCTCGCGCGGCGGCGGTGGCGGTGGCGGTGGCGGCAGACGTGAGGGCGCGGGACGCCCGCGTCGCAGACGCCGCGTCCTGCGCTGGTCGGCGATGGTTCTGGCGGTCCTGATACTTGGCACCGCGGGTGCCGGTTATCTCTACTACCAGCACCTGAACGACAACATCAAGAAGGACGACCTGAACATCGGCGACGCGAAGGACCGCGCCGCCCAGTCCGAGGCGAACGCGGCCGGCCAGACCCCGCTGAACATCCTCCTGATCGGCTCGGACGCCCGGGACACCGCGGAGAACCAGGAACTGGGCGGCGCGAAGGAGACGTTCGGCGGCACCCCGCTCGCGGACGTCCAGATGCTTCTGCACCTCTCCGCGGACCGCACCAACATGTCGGTCGTCAGTATGCCGCGCGACACCCTCCTGGACATTCCCAAGTGCACGGACCCGGACGACGGCGAGGTGTACGCGGCGAGCACGCTTCCCACGATGACCAACCAGACGCTCGGCCGGGGCGGACCCGGCTGCACGGTGGCCACCTGGGAGAAGCTGACCGACATCCACATCGACCACTTCATGCAGATCGACTTCTCGGGTGTCGTGTCGATGGCGGACGCCATCGGCGGCGTCCCCGTCTGCGTGGACGCCAACATCTACTCGCACACGTCCTCCGGCAAGGGCTCGGGCCTGAAGCTGAAGGAGGGCACCACCTACATCCAGGGCGAACAGGCCCTGCAGTGGCTGCGCACGCGGTACGGCTTCGAGGACGGCAGCGACCTGGCGCGCGCCGAGGCCCAGCACCAGTACATGAACTCGATGGTCCGCCAGCTGCGCGAGAACACCACGATCTCCAGCCCCAACAAGCTGCGCAAGCTCGCCGAGACGGCCACCAAGGCGCTGACCGTCGACAAGGGCCTGGGCAGCGTGAACAAGCTCTACAACCTCAGCAACGAGCTGAAGAAGGTCAAGCCGGGCCGGATCACGATGACGACCATGCCGAATCGTTACGTCGGCGCGCGCGTGGTGCCCACGGACGACGCGGCCAAGCTGTTCCGTCTCGTGCGCGAGGACATCGCGCTCGACGGCAAGGACAAGAAGAAGGCGGCCACCGAGGAGGCGTCCTCGGACCCGGCCGCCGCGGACGACAAGATCGGCGTGGCCGTGCGCAACGGCACGCGGACCTCCACGCAGTCCCCGGTCGGCGGGCGCGCGAGCACGGTGGCCGAGCTGCTGGTCGGCAAGGGCTTCACCCGGGCCACGGCCGAGCAGACGGCGGCGACCGCCGAGGACAAGACGCTGATCCGCTACCCGAGCGCCGACCTGGAGGGCGACGCCAGGCGGATCGCCAAGTCCCTCGGTATCCCGACGAGTTCGGTGGAGAAGTCGACGGGCGTCTCCGGGATCACGCTCGTGGTCGGCGCCGACTGGCGCGAGGGCACGGCGTACAAGGCCGAGTCGGAGGACAACACGACGCCCGACACGGCGGAGGCCCTCAACGGCGCCGACAGCAAGGCCTGTATGCACGTGGACCCGGACTACACCTGGTAACCGAACCACACCCGCCGGAAAGTGAGTTGGGCCCCTCTCCAGTCGAGAGGGGCCCAACTCGTTTGCGAAGCAGCTCAGTTGGAGGTGAGTACCGCCGGGCGCCGGGACGCGATGACCTTGCGGGCCAGTGCCTTCGGGCTGGTGAGGAAGCCCCAGCCCCAGGACATGTGCATCGTGGCGAGGGCGACGGGGATCTGGAGCCGGGCCTTCAGCGGCAGGCCCCTGCCCGCGGGCAGCGAGCCGAGGGCGATGGCCGCGAGGTAGCCGCCGGGGACGACGAAACCCCAGGGCGTCACCGCCGCGCCGACCACCACGCCCGCCACGATCGCGCACACCGCGGTCGGCGGGGCGAGGTAGCGCAGGTTGATGGAGCCCTCGTGGAAGCGGGCGACGACGTGACGCCAGCGACCGTAGTCCTTGTACTGCTTGGCGAGCGCGCGCACGGAGGGCCTCGGGCGGTACGACACCCGCAGCTCGGGCGAGAACCAGATGAGGCCGCCCGCCTCCCTGATCCGGAAGTTCAGCTCCCAGTCCTGGGCGCGGATGAACTCCTCGTTGTAGCCGCCCTGTTGCTCCAGCGCCTCGCGGCGGAAGACACCGAGGTACACGGTCTCGGCGGGCGCGGCCTCGCCCCCCGTGTGGAAGGCGGCGTTGCCCACCCCGATCTTCGAGGTCATCGCGGCGGCGACCGCGTGCTCCCAGTCGTTCTCGCCCTCGGCGTGCATGATCCCGCCGACGTTCTGCGCGCCGGTCTCCTCCAGGAGACGTACGGCCGTCGCGATGTAGTTCGGCGAGAGCATGCCGTGCCCGTCGACGCGTACGACGATGGGGTGGCGGGACGCCTTGATCGCGGCGTTCAGCGCGGCGGGGGTGCGGCCGGCCGGGTTCGGCACGGTGTGCACGCGCTTGTTGTCATGGGACGCGGTCTCGCGCACCAGTTCGGCGGCGATCTCCTCCGTGCGGTCGGAGGACGGTCCGACGGCGAGCACGACCTCCATCTCGCCGTCGTACTCCTGCGCCAGGATCGCTTGGACGGACCCGCGCAGGTGCCGCTCCTCGTCGAGGACGGGCATGATCACAGAAACGGCGGGAGACCGCACGTCAGACTTCTCGCTCATCGGGCGCCACGTTACCGCGAATGGGGGACACGGTCGCGCGCCGCCCCGCCTCCGCCCCGGGCCGCAGATCGTATGGGCCTACTGTGCTCACGGATCCCACGGCCGGCCCTCGCGGAGGTATCCCCTTGCCCACGCCGCCCCGCTCCCCCGCACGCCCCCCTCGCCGCCCGCGGCCGTCCCCCGCGCGGCGGCCCACCGTACGGCGCAAGAAGCCGCGCTGGGCCATGCGGGCGGTGACCACGCTCTCGGTGCTGGTGCTCGCCGCGGCGGGCATCGGACACGCGGTGGTCACCAGCCTGGACGCGGACATCACCCGGGTCGACCCCTTCAAGGACATGAAGAACCGTCCCGAGGCCGGCCACGGCATGAACGTGCTGCTGGTCGGCACCGACGGCCGGGACCGGATCTCGCAGGCGGAGCGGCGCAGGTACCGGCTGGGCGGCGCGCCCTGCCACTGCACCGACACGATCATGATCGTGCACATCTCGGAGGACCGGGAGCGGGCCAGCGTCGTGAGCCTGCCGCGCGACTCGTACGCCGAGACGCCCGCGCACACCGACCGGACCACCGGCGAGAAGCACGGCGCGCACCCGATCAAGATCAACGCGGCGTACGCCGAGGGCGGGCCACAGCTGACCGTGCGCACGGTGGAGAGCATGACCCGCGTGAAGATCGACCACTACCTGGAGGTCGACTTCACCAGTTTCATGAAGACGGTGGACGAGCTCGGCGGCGTGGAGATCTGCTCCGTGAAGCCGCTGAAGGACTCCTACACCGGACTCGACCTCGCGGCCGGCTCGCACCGGCTGACCGGCGGGCAGGCGCTCCAGTACGTCCGCTCCCGCCATGCCGACGGGTCCTCCGACCTCGGCCGGATGCAGCGCCAGCAGCGTTTCCTGGCGGCGCTGATCGCCCGGGCCACCTCGTCGGGGGTGCTGCTGAACCCGATGAAGTTCCGTGACGTGACCCGGGCGGTGCTCGGGTCCGTGCGCGCGGACAAGGGGTTCGGCACGGACGAACTGCTCGACCTCGGGCGGGCGATGCGGGACTTCTCGCCCTCCTCGTCCGAGTTCACGACCGTGCCGATCGGGCAGATGGGATACGCCGTCAAGGGCGTCGGCTCGACCCTGAAGTGGGACCCCGCCAAGTCGGGGAAGCTCTTCCAGGCGCTGCGCGAGGACAGGCCCCTGGCGGTACGCAGGCCGCGCACGGACAAGGCCCTGCGTGTCGACGTGGCCCCGCAGCAGATCCGCGTCCAGGTCGAGAACGGCACGGCCACCGCGGGCCTCGGCAAGCGCCTCGACAGCGCGCTCGCCGCCACCGGGTTCCGTACGACCCGGCAGCCCGTCAGCGCGGCGGACCGCGCCCTGAAGCGCACCGTCATCTCCTACGACCCCCGCTGGGACCGCTCCGCGAAGTCCCTCGCCGCGGCCCTGCCGGGCGCCGAGCTCCGCGCGGTCAAGGGGCGGGGGCCCCTGCTGAAGGTCACCGCGGGTGCGGACTTCAAGGACGTACGAAAGGTACGGGCCGACGACCCGTACCAGGGCGAGTTCGGCGTGACGACCGGGGATCAGGTGATCTGCCCTTAGCCCGTCCCGGCGGCGGCCTGGCCCGGCGGCAGCCCGTCCCGACGGCTGCCTGGCCCGGCGGGCGGTCGGGCGCCCGAGTGGGCAGGCCGGTAGTCGACCTAGTGGCCGGTCCGGGGGCTCGGAGGCCGGCCCGGCAGGGCGGACTCGGCGGTCGGGCCGACGGACAGGCCCGAAGGCCGGACCGCTAGCCGATCCAGCGGCTGGCCCGGTGGCCGGGCTTGAGACCCGGTAGCCGGTCCAGCGGGCAGGCCCCGCGAGAGGTCCGGCGGACCCGGTGGCCGGTCGGGAGCCCGGCGCGCAGGCCCAGCAGCCGGATCGGCTGCCAGCCCAATAGCTATGGCCCAGTGGCCGGTCCAACGGCCGACCCGGCGGGCGGTCCGGTGGGCCTACTCACTGGCCGGTGCGGCTCTCCGGGGGCTCTACTCGTCCAGGCCCTCCGCCGCGCGTTTTTCGCGGAGGTCCATGATCGCGCGGCGGCGGGCGAGGCGGTGGGTGCGGCGGATCTGGGCCTCCTGGTAGCGGCGCTCGTCGCGTTCGGTCTCGGGGAGGACCGGCGGCACCCGGCGCGGCTTGCCGTCGGCGTCGACCGCGGCGAAGACCAGGTAGGCCGAGCCGACCTGCTGGGGCGGGGTGGACTCGTTCCAGCGCTCGGCCAGGACGCGGACGCCGACCTCCATGGACGTACGGCCGGTCCAGTTCACCTGGGCCTTCACGTGGACGAGGTCGCCCACGCGGACGGGCTCCAGGAAGGCCATCTCGTCCATCGAGGCGGTGACGGCGGGCCCGCCGGAGTGCCGCCCGGCCACCGCGCCCGCCGCGTCGTCCACCAGCTTCATGATCACGCCACCGTGGACCGTGCCCAGAAGGTTGGTGTCGTTGTGGCTCATGATGTGGCTGAGGGTGGTTCGGGACGCGGAGGTGGGCTTGCCCGGAATATCGGATTCCGGGCCGGAGGCCTGGTCTGTCATGGCGTCCACCCTATGCCGGGGGCGCACAAAGTCCGTTTTGCATCAGCTCTGCAACAGGCATGACATGAATCTGCTCACTCTCTTGTATGGCGCACAGTGCGGCACTGCACACTGGTCCGCATGAGCGAATGGCCCGACGAGAACCGCAGCAACCGTTACGGACGCGGCAGCGCAGGCTCACAGCCCGAGAGCGCGCGCGTCATGCGGCAGGTCGGCCGTGGCCAGCCGGGCCCCGGCCCGTCCGCGCCCCCGTACGGCGGGGTGCCCCAGCAGCCGACGTACGTCGACGGGCAGGGGTACGGCGACCAGTACGACAACGGCTACAACTCGGGCCAGGTCTACGGCACGCCGAACGGCGGCGGACCGCAGGGACCGGGCGGCGGACGGGGTCCGCGCCGCGCGCCGAACTGGGGCCGGCGGATCAAGTGGACCGCCATCACCCTGGTCACCCTGCTCGTCGTGGTCTCCGTCAGCACGTACTTCTGGGCCGACTCCAAGCTCAACCGTGACGTGGATCTCTCCAAGGTCATCGACCGGCCCGAGGCCGGTGAGGGCACGAACTACCTGATCGTCGGCTCCGACAGCCGCGAGGGCATGTCCGCCGAGGAGAAGAAGGACCTGCACACCGGCTCAGCCGACGGCAAGCGCACCGACTCGATGATGATCCTGCACACCGGCGACAACGGCTCCACGCTGGTCTCGCTGCCGCGTGACTCGAACGTGGAGATCCCGAGCTTCGTGGGCTCCGAGTCCGGCAAGACGTACCAGGGCACGGGCCGCGAGGTGAAGCTCAACGCGGCGTACGCGGAGGACGGGCCCGAACTGCTCGTGCGTACCGTCGAGTTCAACACCGGGCTGCGCATCGACCACTACGTGGAGATCGGCTTCGCGGGCTTCGCGGACATCGTCGACTCGGTCGGCGGCGTGGAGATCGAGATCCCCAAGGGCGGCATGAAGGACTCCAAGTCCGGCGCCGACTTCGACGCGGGCAAGCAGACCCTGAACGGCGAGCAGGCCCTCGCGTTCGTCCGTACCCGGTACGCGCTCGCGGGCAGCGACCTCGACCGTACGAAGAACCAGCAGAAGTTCCTCTCGGCGCTGGCCAACCAGGTCGCGACGCCGGGCACCGTCCTGAACCCCTTCAAGCTCTACCCGACCATGGGTGCCGGCCTCGACAGCCTCATCGTCGACAAGGACATGAGCCTGTGGGACCTCGCCGACATGTTCTGGGCCATGAAGAGCGTCAGCGGCGGCGACGGCAAGTCCATGAACATGCCGATCTCCGGCTCCTCGAACGGCAACCTGCTCTGGGACAAGGCCAAGGTCAAGACGCTGGTGAACGAGCTGAAGAACGACGAGAAGGTGACGGTGTCGGGCAACTGAGCCCGGCCGCACGGCGAAACGAGTGAAGGGCACCCGGTGGGTGCCCTTCACTCGTCTCCCTCGCCCTTACGGCAGGTTGCGGGCCATCACGATCCGCTGGACCTGGTTGGTGCCCTCGTAGATCTGGGTGATCTTCGCGTCGCGCATCATGCGCTCGACCGGGTAGTCGCGGGTGTAGCCGTACCCGCCGAGGAGCTGGACGGCGTCCGTGGTGACCTCCATGGCCACGTCCGAGGCGAAGCACTTCGCCGCCGCGCCCTGGAAGGTGAGGCCACCTTCTCCACCTCCGGCGGCGACGCGCTGCGACTTGGCCGCCGCCGCGTACGTGAGTTGGCGGGCGGCCTCGATCTTCATGGCCATGTCGGCGAGCATGAACTGGATGCCCTGGAACTCGGCGATCGCCTTGCCGAACTGCTTGCGCTCCTGGACGTAGCCCTTGGCGTAGTCCAGCGCTCCCTGGGCGATGCCGAGGGCCTGGGCGGCGATCGTGATGCGGGTGTGGTCCAGGGTCTTCATCGCGGTGGCGAAGCCGGTGCCCTCCTCGCCGATCATGCGGTCGGCGGGGATGCGGACGTTGTCGAGGTAGACCTCGCGGGTCGGGGAGCCCTTGATGCCCAGCTTCTTCTCCGGGGCGCCGAAGGAGACACCCTCGTCCGACTTCTCCACGACGAAGGCGCTGATGCCCTTCGAGCGCTTCGTCGGGTCCGTCACCGCCATCACCGTGTAGTACTCGGACTCGCCGGCGTTGGTGATCCAGCGCTTCACGCCGTTGAGGACGTAGAAGTCGCCGTCGCGGACCGCCTTCGTCTTCATGCCCGCCGCGTCGGAGCCCGCGTCCGGCTCGGAGAGGGCGTACGAGAACATCGCGTCGCCCTTGGCGAGCGGGCCCAGGTACTTCTTCTTGAGGTCCTCGGAGCCGGAGAGGATCACGGGGAGCGAGCCCAGTTTGTTGACCGCCGGGATCAGGGAGGAGGACGCACAGACCCGCGCCACCTCCTCGATCACGATCACCGTGGCCAGCGCGTCCGCGCCCGCGCCGCCGTACGACTCCGGTACGTGCACCGCGTGCAGGTCGGCGGCGACCAGGGCGTCCAGGGCCTCCTGGGGGAAACGGGCCTCCTCGTCCACCGCGGCCGCGAACGGCGCGATCTTCGCCTCGGCCAGCGAACGGATCGCGTCACGGAGCATGTCGTGCTCCTCGGACGGGCGGTACAGGTCGAAATCAGCCGATCCGGCCAAGGTCTCTCACGCTCCAAAGATGCTGAACAAAGATGCTGATGCTGTGGCGGCGGCGCTAACTACCGTTAAGTAACACAAATTTTAGGGGCCTGCCCACGGCGCGGATACGTGAGCTTGGCGACAGAGGGAAAGTTGCCCGTTGAGGGGCCGTCGCATGCCCCGGTTATGCTCGGGCCCGCATCCCACCCGGTTCACCCCAGGAGCACCCCATGGCCCTCAAGATCACCGTGATCGGCACCGGATATCTCGGCGCCACACACGCCGCGGCCATGGCCGAGCTGGGCTTCGAGGTCCTCGGACTCGATGTCGTCCCGGAGAAGATCGAGATGCTCAGGCGGGGCGAGGTCCCGATGTACGAGCCGGGACTCGAGGAGCTGCTGCGCAAGCACGTCGCCGGGATCGAGGGGTCCAGCGGGCGGCTGCGCTTCACCATGGACTGGGCCGAGGTGGGGGCCTTCGGGGACGTCCACTTCGTCTGCGTGAACACGCCGCAGAAGCACGGCGAGTACGCGTGCGACATGTCGTACGTCGATGCCGCCTTCGAGTCGCTCGCCCCGCATCTGCACGGCCCGGCGCTGGTCGTCGGGAAGTCCACGGTGCCCGTCGGCTCCGCGGACCGGCTGGCGGCCCGGCTCGCCGAGCTCGCGCCCGCCGGTGCGGACGCCGAGCTCGCCTGGAACCCGGAGTTCCTGCGGGAGGGCTTCGCCGTCGGCGACACGCTGCGTCCCGACCGGATCGTCGTCGGGGTGCGCAGCGACGGGGCCGAGAAGCTGCTGCGCGAGGTGTACGCGACGCCGGTCAGCGAGGGTTCGCCGTTCGTGGTGACCGACTTCCCGACCGCCGAGCTGGTGAAGACCTCCGCGAACTCCTTCCTCGCGACCAAGATCTCGTTCATCAACGCCATGGCCGAGGTGTGCGAGGCCGCCGACGGCGACGTGGCCAAGCTGGCCGAAGCCATCGGGTACGACGACCGGATCGGCAAGAAGTTCCTGCGGGCCGGGATCGGGTTCGGCGGCGGGTGCCTGCCGAAGGACATCCGGGCCTTCATGGCACGCGCCGGTGAACTGGGCGCGGACCAGGCGCTGACCTTCCTGCGCGAGATCGACTCCATCAACATGCGCCAGCGCGGGCAGATGGTGGAGCTGGCCCGGCAGGCGCTCGGCGGCGGATCGTTCCTGGGCAAGCGGGTCGCGGTGCTCGGCGCCACGTTCAAGCCCGACTCGGACGACGTACGGGACTCGCCCGCGCTGAACGTCGCCGGGCAGATCCATCTCCAGGGCGGCCAGGTCACCGTCTACGACCCGAAGGGCATGGAGAACGCGCGCCGGCTCTTCCCGACGCTGGCGTACGCCGACTCCGCCATAGCGGCCGTACGCGGCGCCGACGTCGTACTGCACCTGACCGAGTGGCGCGAGTTCCGCGAGCTGGACCCCGCGGTGCTCGGCGAGGCGGTCGCGACGCGGCTGGTCCTGGACGGACGCAACGCGCTGGACCCGCGGGTGTGGCGCCGCGCCGGCTGGACCTACCGCGCGATGGGCCGTCCCACCGCCTGAACCCGTCGAGCGACGCCGATCCGGCCGAGGCTCAGTCGGCCGGATCGGCGTCGTCACGCATTCTCCACCGTCTTGGTGACGGGTGTGGCTGGATCGCGCACTTCGCGGGGGCGCGTTGCACGGCGCGGAGGGCGCCTCGTCGGCGCGGGGGCGCCTCGCACGGCGCGGGCCGAGCCCTGGGAACGCCCCGCCCGTTACCTGTCGGGCTCCGCGGGCGTTCCGGGGGACCGCCTCGCGCGGGCACCCGGCGGCTACTTCGCGCGGTAGCGGCGCATCTTCGCGCGTGCGCCGCAGACCGACATCGAGCACCAGCGGCCGCGGCCCGCCGGGGAGCGGTCGTAGTAGGCCCAGTGGCAGGTCGGGGCCTCGCAGGCCTTCAGGCGCGGCCAGGTGCCCTCGACGAGTGCCTCCGCGATCGCCGCCGCCACGCGGGAGGCGAGCGGGGCCGGGTGTGCGGGGCTCAGCGTCGCCGAGCCGTCCTCCGCGGAGACGGTGACCAGGAGCGGGGCCGCCGTGAGCAGTTCCTGGAGCGGCGTCACCTCACGGTGCGGCGGGTGGCCGGCGTGGGCCAGACACACGACGCGCAGCGACTCCCGCAGCTCGCGCGCCACTGCCAGCTCCCGTTCCGCGACACCGAGGCGGGCGCGCCCCTCCGCCGTGTCCAGCGCGTCGGCGCCCGACTCCAGGTCCACCGTGTTCACCAGGGCCTCCACCAGGGCGAGGCCCCCCGGTGCCGGCACTCTTCCACTCATGCTTGCGACGTTACCTCCAATGCGGGAGCATGGAGTAACCGTTACCTCTTGATGAGGTCTACGGGTAACCCGACTCCCCTGGGAGGAAGTCATGGCTCTCGCGAAACTCGGTGTCGTCGTCCTGGACTGTCCCGACCCCCGCGCGCTCGCCGGGTTCTACGCCGAGGTGCTCGGCGGCACGGTGCGGGGCGAGGGGGACTGGGTCGACCTGGAGCTGCCGGGCGGTTCGCCGCTGGCGTTCCAGGCCGCCCCCGGACACGTACCGCCGAAGTGGCCCGCGGGCGACGACTCGCAGCAGTTCCATCTGGACCTGACCGTGGACGACCTGGACGCGGCCGAGAAGAGCGTGCTGGCGCTCGGGGCACGGGTACTCGACGCGGAGGACCGGTCGCGCGGCTGGCGGGTCTACGCCGATCCCGCGGGACACCCGTTCTGCCTCTGCGCCGGCTGACGTCCTCGGCACCCGCCGAGGACCGCTGGAAGCCGCCCAGGGCCGTCGAAGCCCGTTACTCACCCAACCGGAGGACGTCATGGCACCTGTGGCACGTATGCGTTCCGTCGTACTCGACTGTCCCGACCCCCGCGCGCTCGCCCGGTTCTACGCGCACGTGGTGGGCGGCACGCCCCAGGCCGAGGACGACGACTGGGTGGTCCTGCCCGTCCCGGACGGCACCCGGCTCGCGTTCCAACGGGCCGAAGGGTTCGTCCCGCCGCAGTGGCCGCGGGCCGACCACAACTCGCAGCAGTTCCATCTCGACTTCGACGCCGGAAGCACCTGGGAGGCGATCGACGCCGCCCAGGAGAAGGTGCTGGCCCTCGGCGCCCGCCCGCTGGACCTGGACGACGAGGACGGCAAGAGGGACTTCCGGGTGTACGCGGATCCGGCGGGGCATCCGTTCTGCCTCTGCCGGATCGAGCCCGCGTAGCGGAGCCGCCCGCGGGCCGATCCGAACGACACCCCCTAGCCGTCCAGCTCCGCGATCTTCGCCGAGGACGGCTTGCGGCGCTGCTGGGCCGCGCGGGCGGTGAAGTCGGCGCTGCGCAGGACGCGTTGGACGTTGCCCCAGGTGAGCAGGGCGAGGTCGGTGCCGGTCCAGCCGCGGGTGAGGAGTTCGGCGATCAGGTTCGGGTAGCAGGACGCGTCGGCGAGGTCCTGCGGGTGGGCGGCCCCGGAGTCGTACGTGCCGGAGAGGCCGACGCACTCCGGGCCCGCGAGGGCGCGGACGTGGTCGAGGTGGTCGGCGACGTCCCGTACGGAGGGACCCGTCTGCTCGGCGGTGAGCGGGACGAGGCACAGGCCCTTGGCGGTGCCCAGCTCGACGAGGACGTCGTCGGGCAGGTTGGCCGGGTGGGGGCGTAGCGCGCGGGCCGCGGAGCGGGTGAACAGGACCGGGGCCTTGGAGGCGGCGAGGGCGCGGCTGATGGTGGCGTCCGAGGTGCCGGAGAGGTCGGCGAGCACGCCGAGCCGGTTCATCTCGCGGAGCACCTCCTCGCCGAACCGGGTCAGGCCGGTCCCGCTCGCCCAGGTCGTCCCGGAGAGGGTGAGAACGCGCAGGCCGAGCGCGTGCAGGTTGCGCAGGATGCCGAGCGAGTCGCCGACCGCGCCCGCTCCGGCGGGGCCGAGGACCACGGCGACCCGACCGCAGTGCTGGGCGTCGGTGATCTCCGCCGCGCTGTGCGCCATCCGCAGGCCCTCCGGGTGGGCGCGGACCACGGTCTGCACCAGGTCCAGCTGCTCCAGGGTCGCGCCGACGGCCCGGTCCCCGGCGAGCCCCTCGGGCAGGTGCAGCGACCAGAACAGCGCGCCCACATGCCCTTCCCGCATCCTCGGCACGTCCGTGTCCACGGCGCTCTCACCCAGCTCCAGGTCGAACCAGGGCAGGTGGCGCAGCGCCCAGGGCAGGCCGCTGTAGCCGTCGGCGACCGGGTTGCCTGCGAGGAAGGCGTGGGCCCGCTCCAGCGGGTCGGCGTCGCCGGCCGGGGCGGTCACGGACTCCGGTCCGGCCCCCGTCTCCGGGGCGAGGCCGGCGTCCGGGACGGTCTCGGGGGTGTCGAGCGGCAGCGGCTCGGACTCCGGCCAGGCGCTCGGCCGGTCCAGCTCACCCACCTCAGCGGCGGTCGTGTGCAGTTCATCCCGCAGGTCTGCCATGACGTGGCTCCGGAGGCTGGACGGTGTTCGCAGTGACACCACCGTTCCACGGAGGCCGGGGGGCTTCCTGGTGGGTGGGGCGTTTGGGGGTACGCCCTGCCACCGGCAAGCCTCCCGGGCCTTCTGCGGCACTCAGCCGTCGAGCTGGTCCAGCGTCGCGTTCGAGGGGCCCCGCCGGGCCTGGAGGTCGCGGGCCACGTCCTCGGCCGCGCCCAGTACCCGTACCGCGTTCTGCCAGGTCAGCTTGGCCAGGTCCGCGCGGGACCAGCCGCGGCCGGCCAGCTCGGCGACGAGGTTCGGGTAGCTCGACACGTCGTCCAGGCCGTCCGGGGTGAACGCCGTGCCGTCGTAGTCGCCGCCGATGCCCAGGTGGTCGACGCCGGCGATCTCGCGCATGTGGTCCAGGTGGTCCGCGACCGTCGAGACCGTGGCGACGGGGCGCGGGTTGGACTCCTCGAAGGCGCGGTGCACCTTCATGCCCTCGGGGGTCGTGTCGAGGTGGTGGAAGCCGTTGGCGCGCAGGTTCTCGTCGGCCGCGGCCGTCCAGTCCACCGCCGTCTGGAGGACGAACTTCGGCACGAACGTCACCATCGCCACTCCCCCGTTGGCGGGCAGCCGCTCCAGCACGTCGTCCGGGATGTTGCGCGGGTGGTCGCAGACCGCGCGGGAGGAGGAGTGCGAGAAGATCACCGGCGCGGCGGTCGTGTCGAGCGCGTCGCGCATGGTCGTCGCGGCCACGTGGGAGAGGTCCACGAGCATGCCCTCTCGGTTCATCTCGCGCACCACCTCGCGGCCGAAGGCCGACAGGCCGCCGACGGAGGGGCGGTCCGTCGCCGAGTCCGCCCAGGCGATGTTGTCGTTGTGGGTGAGGGTCATGTAGCGCACGCCGAGCGCGTACAACCCCCGCAGCGCGGCGAGGGAGTTGTCGATCGAGTGGCCGCCCTCGGCGCCCATGAGCGAGGCGATACGGTTCTCGGCCCGCGCCGTCTCCATGTCCGCGGCGGTCAGCGCGGCCCGCAGGTCGGCCGGGTGACGGTCGATCAACTGTCGTACGCAGTCGATCTGTTCGAGGGTCGCGGTGAGCGCCCCCGGCAGGTCCGAGCGGACGTACACCGACCAGAACTGGGCGCCGACCCCGCCCGCGCGCAGCCGCGCCAGGTCCGTGTGCAGGTGGGCGCTCTGGTCGGTGGCGATGTCGCGGGCGTCGAGGTCGTAGCGGACCTGTTCGCGCAGCGCCCAGGGCAGGTCGTTGTGGCCGTCGACCACGGGGAACTCGGCGAGGAGCGCACGGGCTTCGTCCAGCGGAAGGGAGTTCATCGCCGTCACTTCCCGAAGCCGAAGCCGCTGCCGGCGCCCTCGACCTTGGTGCGCAGCCGTTTGCCCTTCTCGGTGGCCTGGTCGTTCAGCTCCTGCTGGAACTCCCGCATCCGGGCGAGGAGTTCGGCGTCGTGCGCGGCGAGCATCCGGGCGGCCAGCAGGCCCGCGTTGCGCGCGCCGGCCACCGAGACGGTGGCGACCGGGACACCGGCGGGCATCTGCACGATCGAGAGCAGGCTGTCCATGCCGTCGAGGTACTTCAGCGGGACCGGGACGCCGATGACCGGCAGCGGCGTCACGGACGCGAGCATGCCGGGCAGGTGGGCGGCGCCGCCCGCGCCAGCGATGATCGACTTGAGCCCGCGCTCGGCGGCCTGCTCGCCGTACGCGATCATCTCGCGCGGCATGCGGTGTGCGGAGAGGACGTCCACCTCGTACGGGATCTCGAACTCGTCGAGGGCCAGCGCCGCGGCCTCCATCACGGACCAGTCCGAGTCGGACCCCATGACGATGCCTACGACGGGAGCGCCGGACGAGCCGGGGGCGCCGGGTTCAACAGGACGGGTCATTCGGTGATCGTGCCTCTCAGGTATCCGGCTGCGTGCCGGGCGCGCTCCAGTACGTCGTCCAGGTCGTCGCCGTAGGTGTTGACGTGGCCGACCTTGCGGCCGGGCTTCACGTCCTTGCCGTACATGTGGATCTTCAGCCGGGGGTCGCGGGCCATGCAGTGCAGGTACGCGGAGTACATGTCGGGGTAGTCGCCGCCCAGGACGTTGGCCATGACCGTCCACTTCGCGCGCGGGCGCGGATCGCCCAGCGGCAGGTCCAGGACCGCGCGTACGTGGTTGGCGAACTGGGAGGTGATCGCGCCGTCCTGGGTCCAGTGGCCCGAGTTGTGCGGGCGCATGGCCAGTTCGTTGACCAGGATGCGGCCGTCGGCCGTCTCGAAGAGCTCCACGGCGAGGTGGCCGACGACGCCGAGTTCCTTGGCGATGCGCAGGGCCAGCTCGCCCGCCCGGAGGGCCAGCTCCTCGGCGATGCCGGGGGCCGGGGCGATCACCGTGTCGCAGACGCCGTCGACCTGCTGGGACTCGACGACGGGGTAGGCGACGGCCTGGCCGTGCGGGGAGCGGACGACGTTCGCCGCGAGCTCGCGCACGAAGTCGACCTTCTCCTCGGCGAGGACCGGGACACCGGCGCGGAAGGGTTCGGCCGCGTCCGCGAGGGAGCGCACGAACCAGACCCCCTTGCCGTCGTAGCCGCCGCGGACCGTCTTGAGGATGACCGGGAAGCCGTCCCCCTCGGCCGCGAACGCGGCGACGTCGTCGACGTCGCTCACGATCCGGTGCCGCGGGCACGGCACGCCGAGTTCGTCGAGCTTCGCCCGCATCACGCCCTTGTCCTGGGCGTGCACGAGGGCGTCCGGCCCGGGACGGACGGGAATGCCGTCCGCCTCCAGGGCACGCAGATGCTCGGTGGGTACGTGTTCGTGATCGAAGGTGATCACATCGCAGCCCCGCGCGAACTCACGCAGCGTGTCGAGGTCGCGGTAGTCGCCGATGACGACATCGCTCACCACCTGCGCCGCGGAATCCTGAGGGGTGTCACTGAGGAGCTTGAATCTGATGCCGAGCGGGATGCCCGCCTCGTGTGTCATACGAGCGAGCTGACCTCCGCCGACCATGCCGACTACCGGGAACGTCACCCTCCAAGAGTATCGGCCGCGCCAGGGTGGCCGGTTTCCGCACCTGTGGACCGGTATCCGCGCGTCGACGGCGCCCTCGGCCACGGTCATTTTCTTACCTGTGAGTCTGTACACACGGACGATGCCGGGGACCGCTGGTTAGCATGGCTGAGTTGATATATCCGACTGACGGCAACCGACAGGGGCTGGCGACACCATGGGCAGTGGTTCTTCGGGTCCCTCCACCGAGCAGCCTCGCGGTGCGTTCCGCCGCCGGTTCGACCGGCTCTTCCGTGAGGTCGTCAAGTTCGGCGCGGTCGGCGGGGTGGGCCTGCTGGTCAACCTGATCACGTTCAACCTGGTGCGGCACGGCACCGGTCTCCCGGTCGTCCGGGCCAGTGTGATCGCCACGGTCGTCGCCATCGTCTTCAACTACGTCGGGTTCCGCTACTTCACCTACCGTGACCGCGACAAGGGCGGGCGCACCAAGGAACTGACCCTGTTCCTGCTGTTCAGCGCGGTGGGACTGGTGATCGAGAACGGCGTGCTCTACCTCGCGACGTACGGCTTCGGCTGGGACAGCCCGCTGCAGAGCAACGTCTTCAAGTTCATCGGCATCGGCGTCGCGACCCTCTTCCGCTTCTGGTCGTACCGCACCTGGGTGTTCCGCACGCTGCCCGCGCGCGAGGCGGTGGCCAGTGCCGAATCGTTCCTTGAAGCCGGACAGGCCGGAACGGCCGGACCAGCCGGTCAGGGTGACGGGCCCGGGCCCGAGTCGCGCCCCAGGCCCGCGCAGCGCGTCGGCTGAGCCGCGCCGCCACCCGGACCGCTACCTGACCGTCGGCTCCAGCTCCTCGCCCGTCAGCGGCTTCTTCAGGGGCGTACGTGACAGGAACAGGCCGAACACCGGCGGCTGCGCCTGAAGCATCTCCAGACGGCCTCCGTCGGCCTCCGCGAGGTCACGGGCGACCGCGAGACCGATACCCGTGGAGTTGCGGCCGCTGATCGCGCGCTCGAAGATGCGGGCGCCGAGGTCGGTGGGGACGCCCGGGCCCTCGTCGGTGACCTCGACGACGGACTGGTTGCCGGTGACCCGGGTACGCAGGGCTACGGTGCCGCCGCCGTGCATGAGCGAGTTCTCGATGAGCGCGGCGAGGACCTGGGCGACCGCGCCCGGCGTTCCGACGGCCCGCAGGTGGCGTTTGCCCGAGCTGACGATGGCGCGGCCCGCGCTGTTGTAGGCCGGGCGCCACTCCTCCAGCTGCTGCTTGATGACCTCGTCCAGGTCGAAGGAGACGGCGGAGCCGGTGCGCGGGTCGCGGGCGTTGGTGAGCAGCCGCTCCACGACGTCCGTGAGCCGCTCGACCTGCGTCAGCGCGATCGTCGCCTCCTCCTTCACCGTCTCCGGGTCGTCGGTGAGGGTGATCTCCTCCAGGCGCATGGAGAGGGCCGTCAGCGGTGTACGCAGCTGGTGGGAGGCGTCCGCGGCCAGCCGGCGCTCCGCCGTGAGCATCCGGGCGATGCGCTCCGCGCTGCCGTCCAGGACGTCCGCGACGCGGTCCAGCTCCGGGACGCCGTACCGCTTGTGGCGCGGGCGGGGGTCGCCGGAACCGAGCCGTTCCGCGGTCTCCGCGAGGTCGGTGAGGGGGGAGGCGAGGCGGTTGGCCTGCCGTACGGCGAGCAGGACGGCGGCGATGATGGCGAGCAGGGCGACCGCCGCGATGATCAGCAGCGTACGGCCGACCTCCTTCGTCACGGACGAGCGCGGCTCCTGGACGGTGACCGTCTCGCCCTCCTCGCCGTCCGCCGTGTAGTGGATGACGTCACCGCTGGGCTTGGTCCCGATCTCGATCGGCGCCCGGCCCGGGATCCGGATCACGGCGTACCGCTCGTCGGTGACCTGGTTCTTCAGGATCTCCGAGGTGATGTCCTCGTGCCCGATGATCCGGCTGTCCACGATGCTGGCCAGCCGCAGCGCCTCGGAGTCCACCCGCTCCTGGGCGCTGCTGCTGATCGTCCGTGTCTCGACGATCACGAGGGAGACGCCGAACACGGCGATCACGACGAGCACCACGGCGAGGGTGGACTGGATGAGACGGCGGCGCACGGTGCCCTCCGGGCGGGTTGCTCAGCTCTTCTCGAAGCGGAACCCGACACCTCGTACCGTCGCGATGTAGCGAGGGTTCGCCGCGTCGTCGCCGAGCTTCTTGCGGAGCCAGGAGATGTGCATGTCGAGGGTCTTGGTCGAGGACCACCAGGTGGTGTCCCAGACCTCGCGCATGAGCTGGTCGCGGGTGACGACCCGGCCGGCGTCCCGGACCAGCACCCGCAGGAGGTCGAACTCCTTGGCGGTGAGCTGGAGTTCCTCGTCGCCCATCCACGCGCGGTGCGACTCGACGTCGATGCGCACCCCGTGCGTGGCCGGCGGCTGCTGGGGCTCGGCCGCGCCGCGCCGCAGCAGGGCCCGGACGCGGGCGAGCAGTTCGGCGAGCCGGAACGGCTTGGTGACGTAGTCGTCGGCGCCCGCGTCGAGGCCGACGACGGTGTCCACCTCGTCGGCGCGCGCGGTCAGGATGAGGATCGGGACGGTGTGGCCCTCGGCGCGCAGCCGGCGGGCCACTTCCAGGCCGTCCATACCGGGCAGGCCCAGGTCCAGGACGCACAGGTCGATGCCGCCCTGGATGCCGGCGTCGAGCGCGGTGGGTCCGTCCTCGCGCACCTCGACCTCATAGCCCTCCCGGCGCAGGGCGCGGGCCAGGGGTTCCGAGATGGACGCGTCGTCCTCGGCGAGCAGTACACGGGTCATGGGGTGATGGTAGTCCGCCGCGGACGACACTCGCGGGGTGATCGGCATCCGTGGTTCTTACCTACGGCCGCGAAGAGGCCGACCTTCCACTGTGGGAGGTGATCTTGATGGACACCTTCGAATAGGCGCCTGTGGTTCCATTACTGCCTGTGATCCATCTCTCAAGTCCTTCCATATGCCGCATTGACATGTCGTATGGTGACCGGACGCCTGTAGCACCGTGGGGACCTTTGGCGGGCATTTGACGCTGAAGGTCTCTTTTGTGTGCGGGCTGGTATTCGCCAGCCTCGAAAGGAATGACCTGTGGCCGGGCCCGAGCGCACCGAAGCGTGAAGGGCGTGGATCCCGGTGGCCGGCCTCCCTCGCTTCGCAATCCGGAGCGGACTCCCCGTGGGCGTGGGGACGGGAGGCCGGAACCCGCCGGTGCCGGCCTCCCCCACCGGGCGCGCGACCCCACTTCCCGCGCGTCCCGACCAGCAAGGAACGACCATGGCGTCCAGCCTGACGAAGGGCTCCGCAAACCCGGGCACCCCCGGTTTCGAGCGCACCTTCTTCGGCCACCCCCGCGGACTGGCCACTCTCTTCATGACCGAGATGTGGGAGCGTTTCTCCTACTACGGCATGCGGGCTCTCCTCCCGCTGTACCTGGTCGCACCGGGTGGCCTGCACCTGAGCGCGGCCACCGCGACCGCGATCTACTCCGTCTACGTGTCGATGGTGTACCTGCTCGCCCTGCCCGGCGGCTGGTTCGGCGACCGGGTCTGGGGTCCCCGCAAGACCGTCGCCGTCGCCGGCGGAGTCATCATGCTCGGCCACCTGACGCTGGCGCTGCCGTCGTCGGGCACCTTCTACGCGGGCCTCGGCCTGGTGGCGATCGGCTCGGGTCTGCTGAAGGCCAACATCTCCACGATGGTCGGCCACCTCTACGACGGCCCGGACGACCCGCGCCGCGACGGTGGCTTCACGGTCTTCTACATGGGCATCAACCTGGGCGCGTTCGCCGCGCCGCTGATCATCGGCACCATCGGTGAGAACGTCAACTGGCACCTGGGCTTCGCGCTCGCGGCGCTCGGCATGGCGATCGGCCTGGGCCAGTTCCTGATCGGCAGCCGCAACCTCGCCGACCGCTCCTCGGTGGTCCCGACGCCGCTGTCCGACGCGGAGAAGTCCTCGACGCTGCGCAAGGCCGCGATCTGGGCGGCCATCGCCGTCGTCTTCTACGCCGTCGTGGGCACCACCGGTCACTACACGCTGAACTGGATCCTGGTCCCGCTGACCCTCCTCGGCGTGATCATCCCGGTCATGGTGCTGGTGCGGATCAAGCGCGACAAGGACCTGGACCGCGCCGAGCAGTCGAAGATGTCCGGCTACATCTGGTTCTTCGTCGCCGCCGCCGTGTTCTGGATGATCTACGACCAGGGCGGCTCGACCCTGTCGATCTTCGCCGACGGCTCGGCCGAGAACACCGTCTTCGGCTGGGAGTTCCCGGTCTCCTGGTACCAGTCCGTGAACCCCGTGCTGATCATGGCGCTCGCGCCGGTCTTCGCCTGGTTCTGGCTGGCGCTGAACAAGCGCGGCAAGGAGCCGAGCACCATCGTGAAGTTCGCGTCCGGCCTCACGCTGGTCGGCGCGTCCTTCTTCCTCTTCCTGGCTCCGCTGTCCATCGCCGAGGGCGGTCACAAGGCCGCCGCGATGTGGCTGGTCGCGATCTACTTCGTGCAGACCGTCGGTGAGCTGATGCTCTCCCCGGTCGGCCTCTCCGTCACGACGAAGATGGCGCCCGCGAAGTACGCCTCCCAGATGATGGGCGTCTGGTTCCTGGCCGTCACCGCCGGTGACGCCACGACCGGCCTGCTCTCCATCGCCGGGGTCGACCTGAACAAGATGGGCATCGTCGCCCTGGAGGCCACGCTCGCCGTGGTCGCCGGTGCCGCGGTGTGGATGTACCGCAACAAGGTCAAGGAACTCATGGGCGACGTCCGCTGACGTACACCCGCCGAGTCCGTCGTACGAGGGGCCGCCGCACCACCGGTGCGGCGGCCCCTCGGCGTTCGCGCGGACGACCGCGTGAGGGCCGGGGCCTCAGCGCAGCCGCCGCCCCGGCATGAACGTGAACACGGCCCCGCCCAGCAGGATCACCGTGCCCGCGACCAGTCCGAGGGCCTTGAGGGCGCTGTGTCCCTCGGCGCCCGTCTCCGCGAGACCGCCGCTGCCGGACGACGTACCGCCGGAGCCGGTGGTCGTGGTGGAGGAGCCGCCTCCGGACGCGCCGCCCGCCTGTTCCGTGGTGTCCAGGGTCAGCGAGACCTCCGTCTTCGACGGGGTACAGGTGGTCGTCGTACCGAGTGCCTCCACCGTCAGCACGCCGGGCGACAGGGTCGACTCACCGGTCGCACCGGGCTTGTAGGTGCCCGTGAGGTCGGAGATCTCCATCGGATCGCCCGTCTTGATCGGCTCGGAGTTGGTAGGGCCTTCGACATGGACGCTGCCCGTGTCGGAGCCGCCCAGGGTGACCTCCATCGAGGGCTTCACCGAGTCCGCTGGGATGTCGGCCGGACTGTCCATCACGGACCCCTTGAACTGGACCGTGAGGTCGTAACTCCCGCCGCTCTTCTTGGCGTTGATCTGGACGGGGGAAACCGCGCTCTTGTCGCCGATGGGCGTCTTGCACTCGTAGGGGATGGAGACCTCCTTGCCGGTGAAGTCGCTCTGGCCGCCGCCCCCGGTGGAACCGCCGGCGTCGCTGCCTCCGGTGTCACCGCCGGTGTCGCCCCCGGTCTCGCTCTCGCTCGGCGTCGGGGAACCCGTGGGCGGCGTCTGGGTCGCCGTCGGCTCGCCGCCCGTCGTGCCGCCCGAAGTCCCGCCGCCCTCCGTCACCTTGATGGTCGCCGCCGACGTCACCGGCTCCTTCGGCGCGCACTTCGTGTCGGTCGAGATGGGCTTGCTGACATTGATGTTGTACGCGTCCGGCGTCAGCGTCACCTCGCCCGCCGTCGTCAGTTTCAGCCTGCCCGTCATGTCGGACAGCTTCATGTCGCTGTTCTTGGGGATCGCCGGGTTCTGCCGCGGCCCCTCCATGGCGATGTCGGCCGTCTGCGCGCCGCCCGCCTTCAGCGTGCCGGTCGGCATGACCGTGTCCTTCTCCAGGTCGAGGATGTCCGGGTTCTTGGACGCGGCCTGGACGAACTTCCAGGTGATGGTGACCTCGTCGCCCACCTTCGCCTCGGCGGGCGCGGTGATGTCCGCCCTGGTCGTGCCCTCGACCGGCGGCAGACCGGAGATCGCGGGCGGGATGCACTCGGTCAGGTACGACACCTCGGCGGCCTGGGCCGGGACCGCGGCCACCCCGAGCAGGATGCCCGCGCCGCCGAGCATCAGCGCGACCCCGGCCGCGCCGGCTCTCCGTCCCGCCGGCGGTACCACTCTCCGTTGCGTACTCACGTGTTGCCCTTCCTCGTGGGAGTCGTCGGACTGTTCTCGTGCGGTGCGGAGAGCTGACCGGCCGCCGGGATCCCCGGATCGCTGTCCGGCGTGAACCACGGAAGGGTCCGGGCCGGATCTCGGGACGGGGGCGGGGTCGGAGTCGTAGGGGATCGCGGTGCCGGGGGGCCGCTCGACCTCGGCATGCGCAGGGCGAGTTCGGGGAAGCGCAGGCCCCGGTGGCGGGCGCCGCGGCCGGCCGTCCTGCGCGGGCGCAGCCGGTCCACCCCGGCCATGCCGACGCGGAACACCGCGGCCGGTACGACCACGCCGAGCAGGATCCAGAACAGCGTCACGCCCCACGGGCGGCCCACGCCCCACGGGTGCTCGGCGAGCATCTTTCCGCCGTACTTCAGCGAGACCGTGTAGTCGCCGTGCGCCCCGGCCGCGAGTTCGACGGGGAGTTCGATCCGCGCCCGCTTGCCCGGCGCGATGCTGCCGCGCCACTGCTGTTCCTCCCACTGCGGGGCGAACACGCCGTGTGCGGTGCCCACTTGGAAGACGGGGTCCTTGACGGCCGCGGTGCCGACGTTGCCGACCGTGAAGACCAGGGTGCGGGCGGGCGGGGCGCCGAACGAGGTGAGCAGTCCGCTCGATCCGTCCAGCCGAGTGTCCGTGAGCACGGAGAGCCGCGCGCCGCTCTCCTCCTCGGGCAGCGGCTCGACCGAGTGCCCGGCGACCATGAAGATGGCGTCCGCCTGCGCCTTCTCCCCCGTGACCGTGGCGACATGCACCACGCACGGGCACGGCTCGGGCGGCTCGGCGACCGGCAGCGCCTTGCTGAAGCGGCCCTTCGCGTCGGTGGTGACGGCCCGGCCGTCCGCGTTGGCACAGGAGTTGGTGCCGCCGGCCACGCCCCGGGACGGCACCGACTGGCCGCAGATCAGCATCATCAGCAGGGCCTTCGGCCGCCATCCGGTGCCGGTGACGGTGATCGAACCGCCGGTCCCCGCCTGGGACCTGGACAGCTTGACGGAGGGTTTGTCCGCGCCGGCCGCGGGGCTCCCCGCGACGGGCAGCACGAGGAGCGCCAGCACCGCCGCCAGCGCCGTCATCCGCACCCTGCCGCCCACGAAGTCCACCACGCTCACGACACCGCTCCCGTCAACTCGTCTTCCGTACGGGGCTGTTCACGCGCCTCGCCATCCGGCCCCGGGCGCCGTCCACCGGCCGGGAGACGACCCCTGTCACGGCGTTCACCGTCCGTCGCGGAGCCCCTGCGACGCCGTACGACGAGCAGCGCGGCGATCACCGCGAGCGCGCCCCCGGCCGCCGCCGCCGCCGCGCCCCACGGCACGAACGTCACCGACGCGGACCCGGTGTCGCGCGCGCCGCCCGCCGCCGTCACGGTCAGCCGCACGTCGACCGAGTCCAGTACCGGGGTGCCGCGCCACGGTTCGCTGAGCGTGACTCGGCGGCCCGGGAGGAGTTCGACGGGCAGGGTGCGCCGGGCGCGGTCGAGGACCTCGCCGAAGGCGCCGTCGGCGTGCACGGCGAGTTCCGGGGTGAGGACGGTGGTGCCGCGGTTGACCAGCTCGTAGGAGATCCGGCCGGCGCGCACGGTGACGTGTTCGACGGTGAGCGCCGACAACGCCGGTCCGGCCACCCGGAGTTGGACCCGGACCGCCGAGGTCCGTCCGCCGCCGCTCGCGACGATCGCGCCGGGATGGTCGCCGGGCGCCGCCCCGGCCGGCACGCTCAGGGTGAAGGGGACGTCGGCGCGGGTGTGCGCGGGGACCCGGACGGACACCGAACCCACCGGGATCCGCTTTCCGTCCGCCCGGCCCGCGAAGTTGATCCACGCGCCGGTGTCCGAGGTCTTCTCCCGGAGCGTGAACCCGCCGCCCGCCGTGTTGTCCGCGTCCGCGCCGCGCAGCCGGACGGTGACCGGCCCGGCGCCCGGGTTCAGCACGGACACCGAGTCCTGGAGGACCGTGCCGGACGCCCCCTCCGCGTACACGTACGGCCGCCCCTCCGGCCCGTTCGCGGACGGCACGACGGACCAGCCGTCGGCGGCCACGGCCACCGGGGCCGCACCCAGCAGCAGCGCGGTCAGGCCCAGTACACGGGTGACGGCGTAGGGCATCAGCGGCTCCCGTTCAGACGCCGCGACGTGCGGCGCCTCGGTGCGAAGCGGTGGTCGGGTGAGCGATGGGACTGCGGGCGGTGCGTTTACGAACGGTGGGTCTGCGGGCGGTGGAACCGCAGGCGGTGGGTCTGCGGGCGGTGGAACCGCAGGCGGTGCGTCTGCGAGCAGTGGGCCCGGGGGCCGTGCCCGTCAGCGGCGGGCCGCCTGGTGCCTGCGGGTCAGCCACAGCACGCCCGCCGCGCCCGCGAGCAGCACCGTGCCGCCGAGCGTGCCGAGGGCGATCGCCGAGTCCTCGGGGCCGGTCTGCGGAAGTTCGGCACCGGAGTCCGGACCGCTCTGCGGCTCACCCGAACTCGATCCGCCGCCACCGGTGTTGCCGCCGCTGCCGCCGCCCGCCGCCGTGACGTCGAGGGTGAGCGAGGGCTTGGGATTGTTCGACGGGGTGCAGGTGGTCGTCGTGCCCAGCGCCTTGATGGTCAGCACGCCCGCCGTGAGGGTGACCTCGCCCGACTTCGTCGGGGTGTACGTGCCGCTCAAGTCACTGATCTTGATGGGGGTGTTGGCGGGGATCGCGGCCGAGTTGGCCGGGCCGCTCACGTTCACCGTGCCGCTGTCCGCGCCGCCCACCTTGATCACGGCGCTCGGGCTCATCGCCCCCTTGCCCAGCTCCACCGGGCTGGAGGAGACGCCCTTCTGCCAGGACATGGTGAGTTTGTATCCGCTGCCGCTCTTCTCGCTCTTGATGTCGATGGGCGAGACGGCGCTCTTGTCGCCGATCGGCGTCTTGCACTGGTAGTTGACATCCACCACGTCGGCGTGGGCGGCGGGGGCGGCCGTCAGCACCGCGGAGCCGGCCAGGGCCGCGGCGAACGCGAGCGCGGCGGTTCGTTTCTGGTACGTCCGGTACGACACCTCGAAGCCTCATTCCTGACAGGACATCTGACGGAACATCAGATCGGCCGTCAAGGTACGCCCGGGGACTTGTGGAGGGAAGACAAAGCGCGCGCCGGATGTGAGGAGATCCGGCGCGCGCGTGATGACGTATGAGGATGTACGAGACAGGTGCGGATAAGGGTTCGAGCCGCGAGTCACCCGGGGCGGGTGTCGGACAGGGCTAGGCGGGCGCCCCGAGTTCGGCCCAGACGGTCTTGCCCGCGACCCCCGGAGTCCGGACAACTCCCCAGTCCAGACACAGTCGTTGCACGATGAACATGCCGTGGCCGCCAGGGCGGCCGACGCGGTGCGGAGTGCGCGGGGCGGGCTCACCGGCGCCGCGGTCGGAGACCTCGACGCGGAACACCTTCTTGTCGCAGGAGATCCGGAGTTCCTCCGGGCCCTCCGCGTGCAGGCAGGCGTTGGTGACGAGTTCGGACACGACCAGGAGGATGTCCTCGGCTGCGGCGCGGCGGTCGGCGCTCTCGGCGGGCAGCCAGCCCCACGCGTACAACGCCTGGCGGGTGAAGTCGCGAGCGAGGGGCACGACACCGCTCTGGTCGTCGAAACTCAGCGTGCGGGCCTGACGGCCTGGGCCGGTTCCGGAGCCGGCGTCGCCGCCCGCACCCGCGCCGACATCGTTGCCCGCACCTGTGCCGGCACCGCCGACAGTGGGCTCGGTGCCGCCAACGGTACCGGGAGCACCGTCAGTGCCCGGGCCGGTGCCGGCGGAGGAGACGGTCGCGCCAGGGGACGCGCCGGTGCCGGTCACCGCGGAAGCGCCGCCGTCGCCCGACTCCGGGCCGCGGTCTCCCGGCGGGTAAGGCCGGGTGGTGCTCATCAGCGCTTCACCTCACCGATTCACCAGTTCACAAATCAAGTCTCAGCACCCAGAACATAGATCCAGGGCGTGTACGCCGCGACGGGTCGCCCGACCCGTCCACGGCGCGCCCGCCACTGTGACGGCCGACATATTCAGGATTCTCCTGCCCGGCCGAACCATCTGAACACCCAATTATTCGACCCGAAACCTGTGACGCGCGTAATCCGCTGATCACACTGGGACAACCAGGGCATCACTTCGAGACGGTCCACCCGGTGCGCCCTAGTCGGCCAGAGCCGCGGCGAGGGTGTCGTGGACCATGAAAACGGCCTCCGCCCCGGTGATCTCGAAGACCCGCGCCACCACCGGCAGCATCGCCGCGAGGTGGACTCCGCCACCCGCGGCCTCGGCCTTCAGCCGGGCACTGAGCAGCACGTTGAGTCCGGTGGAGTCACAGAACTCCAGGCGCGAGCAGTCGACGACCAGACGCGCATACCCCTTGTCGAGGCAGCCATCGAGCGGCTCACGCAACAAATCAGCCGTGTGGTGATCGAGCTCACCCGCGGGGGTTACGACGGCACTGGTGCCCTCTTCCCGCACTTCGACAAGAAGCCGGCCCGACTGGGCGCTGCCGACTGTCCCGCGGTCCATGCCGTCTCTCTCCTGAGCGTCGTGAGTGCAGATACAAGCACTCGAACACTACGCCTTCTCTACACACCCTGACACCCGAACAACCGCCAAGAAACGGACATTTCATAACTAAGTACACTTGCAACAACGGAGTCCGACCGGGTAGGGCTAGTAGCGGCACCTATCCAACACGACCGGCTTCGGGGGCGCCACACACCGCAGTACACGCATTGGCATCGGCGGCCATATGCCGAGAACGATGGAGGACACCATGTCACCCCGGCTCGACGGATCGCATACCCAGACGGCGACGTCGGCTCCCCCTCCGGCACCCCAGCGGCTCCTCCGGGAAGCTGACGGACTCGCGGGACTCCCGGAGATCCCCCCCTTCGACCAGGTGGGGCCGGTGGACGCACGGGCCCTGTCCAAGACCCTCTTCGAGCGGCTGGAGTCCCTCGAGGAAGGCACCCGCGAATACTCGTACGTTCGCAACACGCTGGTCGAACTCAACCTCGCGCTCGTCAAGTTCGCCGCCTCTCGGTTCCGCTCGCGCAGCGAACCGATGGAGGACATCATCCAGGTCGGCACCGTCGGCCTGATCAAGGCGATCGACCGCTTCGAGATGAGCCGCGGCGTCGAGTTCCCCACCTTCGCGATGCCGACCATCATCGGCGAGATCAAGCGCTTCTTCCGCGACACGTCGTGGTCGGTGCGCGTACCGCGCAGGCTGCAGGAACTCCGCCTCGACCTGGCCAAGGCGGGCGACGAACTCGCCCAGAAGCTCGATCGCGCCCCGACAGTGGGAGAGCTGGCGGAGCGTCTGGGCCTCTCCAACGAAGAGGTCGTCGAAGGCATGGCCGCCTCGAACGCCTACACGGCCAGTTCGCTGGACGCCCAGCCCGAGGAGGACGACTCCGAGGGCGCGCTCGCGGACCGCATCGGCTACGAGGACAACGGCCTCGAAGGCATCGAGTACGTGGAGTCCCTGCGGCCGCTGATCGCCGAACTCCCCTCCCGCGACCGGCAGATCCTCTCGCTGCGCTTCGTCGCCAACATGACCCAGTCCGAGATCGGCGAAGAACTCGGCATCTCCCAGATGCATGTCTCCCGGCTGCTCTCACGCACGCTGGTGCGACTGCGCAGGGGACTGACCGTCGAGGAGTGACGGTCCCCCGACCGCGAAAGCGTCCGGTAGCCGCTACTACGCCCGGCGCCCCCGAACACCGGGGGCGCCGGGCGTAGTCACAGCTTGGCAGCGACCGTGGTTACCTCCGGAAACCTCTTTCCTCACAGGTTGCCTTGCACCACTATGGGCACCCCCGTGCCCGCCGGTACGCCAGGTCGCCGGCGGACGTCGAACGCGGGCAGCACGGGGTACGAGGAGGCACGGGGATGGCTGGGGCCCGCCGGACCGACGGAGAAGACGCGTACGACGGGTACGACGAGTACGACACCGGTGGTCGCGTCCACGCCACGGCATCCGACGCGCGGCTCACCGAACTGCTGCGGGCCGACACCCGGACCGCGTATCCGGCACTGCGCGAACTGCGCCTGCGCCACCGGCCTCTGGTCCTGTCGTACGCCCGTCTGTGCACTGTCGGCGAATCCGCCGCGCGGCAGTTGACGGCACAGGCGTTCGCGCTCGCCGCCCGCGACACGGCGCGCGGCCTCGACCCTCGGGGGCCCTGGCGGCACCAACTGCTGCTTCTGACAGGCCGGGTGGCCGCCTCCTGGGCCGCTCCCCCGGACCATCGCGCGAGCCGCCTCGACCCGGGTCTGCTCGCCCGGCTCGGCGAGTCGGACGGCCCCGACGGGCCCGTACCGCCGATGCTCGACGCGTTCCAGTCGCTCCCGAGCCGCGTCCAGGGCCTCATCTGGTACGCCTTCGTGGACGAGGAACCCGACTCCGGGACCGCCGCTCTCCTCGGAGCCCTGCCGCAGGACGTGGCGTACGGCAGGCAGCCCGCGTTCCAGGCCCTGCGCCAGGCCTGCCTGAAGACCCGCCTCGCCCGTTCGGGCAACCCCCGCTGCCAGGACTTCCGCCGCCTGATCGAGGAGGCGGTCCGCCCCGAGAACCCGCGCTACAGCCCGGACCTGAACGTCCACATGGCGCACTGCGCGCACTGCGCCGCCGCGTACGAGGAGCAGGGCGCCCTGCGTGACACCCCGCGCACGGCGCTGGCCGAGGGGCTGCTGGTGTGGGGCGGCGCCTCGTACGTCATGGGCGCCACGGGCCGGACTCCGGCCGTCGGTGTCGCGGCCTCCCCGTCCTGGCCGCCCTCCCGGCGCCTCGTCCTCGCCTCGGCGGCGCTCGGCGTCGCGCTGGTGCCGCTGCTGCTGTACCTGACGTCGGGCGGATCGGCGCCCGAGCAGGTGGTCGGCGTGGCGCGCACTCCGGCCGCGCCGCCCCCGGTGACGGTGACCGCGACGGTCTCGGTGACCGCGTCGCCGTCCGTCCCCCCCTCGCCGTCGCCGTCACCGACTCGTACGAGCAGGTCCCCGACGCCCACGTCGACGCCGTCGAAGACGCCCACGCCCTCGAAGACACCGGAGCCGCCCGACCCGCATCCGCCGAACGGGAGCTACGCCCAGGTCGTGAACGCCGGTTCGGGTCTCTGCCTGGACATCCGCGACGGCGTCATGGAGCTGAACACGGACGTCGTGACGGCGCGCTGCACCTCGTCCCGCACCCAGATGTGGCGCGTCGACACCGGCCGCGGCGTCCTCCAGTCGTACGCCGACGAGGACTTCTGCCTGGACAGCCGCGGTTCGACGGACCGGGGCGTCGGCATCTGGGAGTGTGCGGCCGTCCACGGGTCCAACGGCCGGAACCTGCGCTTCACGGTGGACTCGCGCGGCTCGATCCGCCCCGCCATCGCCCCGGACCGGGTGGTCACGCCGTACGGCGACCGCCTCGGGCTCGCCCGGGACCGGGGCGGCGACGAGCAGCGGTGGCGGGCCGGCACCCCCTAGGTGACGGGAGCCCCGCGCCGCCAGACCTCGGAGACCAGCGGCACACCGGGCCGGTAGGCGAGGTGGACGTGGCTCGGGGCGTCGAGGAACGCGAGGTCGGCGTAGGCACCCGGGGTCAGCGCGCCGATGTCCGTGCGCCGCAGGGCCCGGGCCCCGCCCGCCGTGGCCGACCAGAGGGCCTCGTCGGGGGTCATCCCCATGTCCCGTACCGCCAGCGCGACGCAGAACGGCACGGACGAGGTGAAGGACGAGCCGGGGTTGCAGTCGGTGGAGAGGGCCACGGTGACGCCCGCGTCGAGCAGCCGGCGGGCGTCCGGCCACTGGGCGCGGGTGGAGAACTCGGCGCCGGGGAGGAGGGTCGCGACGGTGTTCCCACCGGCCAGAGCGTCCACGTCGGCGTCCGTGAGGTGCGTGCAGTGGTCCGCGCTCGCCGCGTCCAGTTCGACCGCGAGCTGGACGCCGGGACCGTAGGAGAGCTGGTTGGCGTGGATCCGCGGGTGCAGGCCCTTCGCCCTGCCCGCGGTGAGGATCGCGCGGGCCTGGTCGCCGTCGAAGGCGCCCTTCTCGCAGAAGACGTCGATCCAACGGGCGTACGGGGCACAGGCGTCGAGCATCTCGCCGGTCACCAGGGCCACGTACGCGGCCGGGTCGTCGGCGAAGTCCGGGGAGACGATGTGCGCGCCGAGGTAGGTGACCTCGTCGGTGTGCGCCGCCGCGATGCGCAGCGCCCGTGCCTCGTCCTCGACGGTGAGGCCGTAGCCCGACTTCGTCTCGAAGGTGGTGGTGCCCTGGCGCAGGGCCTCACGGAGGTAGTGCGTGAGGTTGCGTTCCAGGTCCTCGTCGGAGGCGGCGCGGGTGGCGGCGACGGTGGTGCGGATGCCGCCCGCCGAGTAGGCGCGGCCCGACATGCGGGCGTTGAACTCCTGGGTGCGGTCGCCCGCGAAGACGAGGTGGGAGTGGGAGTCCACGAAGCCCGGGATCACCGCCCGGCCGCCGGCGTCGACCCGATTGTCAGTGGCGGGTGCTTCTCTTGATTCACCGGTCCACGCGACGCGGTCGCCCTCGATGACGACGGCCGCGTCCTGGATCAGACCGAGCGGGGATCCGTCCCCGAGAGAGGGGTCGTTGGTGACCAGCGCGGCGATGTTGGTGATGACGGTGGTTGCGGTCGTGCTGCTCATGGCGTCCTCGTGGAGGCTCGGGCCGCGGTGGGCGGCTGTGACTGCTCGGACGGCTCTCAGCCGCGCAGGGCGTCGATGGCGTCCGCGAGAGCCTTCGGCACGTCGGGGACGAGGGCGTGCACACCGTCTCGTACGACGTGCCGCCCGGCCACGACCGTGTGGCGTACGTCGGCCGCGGTCGCGGCGAATACGGCTGTCTCGGCACCGAGGCGCGGCAGTGGCCCCGCTGTTCTGACCGAGTCGAGGGCGATCGTCGTGAAGTCGGCGAGCGCGCCCGGCTCCAGGGTGCCCGCGCCTTCCCAGCCGAGGGCGGCGTGGCCGTCGGCGGAGGCGGCGCGAAGGAGCGCGGCCGCCGTCCAGTGGCCGCGGGTGCGGGTGCGCAGGCGCTCGTTCAGCTCCAGGGCGCGGGCCTCTTCGAGCAGGTCGACGACGGCGTGGCTGTCGGAGCCGAGGGAGAGCGGCGAGCCCGCGTTCTGGAGGGCGACGGCGGGGCCGATGCCGTCGGCCAGGTCCCGCTCGGTGGTCGGGCACATGCAGGTTCCGGTGCCGGAGCCGCCGATGAGGGCGATGTCCTGAGCCGTGAGGTGCGTGTTGTGGACGCCGGTCGTGCGCGGGCCGAGGACGCCGTGGTCGGCGAGCAGCTGGGTGGGCGTGCGGTCGTGCGCGGCCCGGCAGGCGTCGTTCTCCGCCGTCTGCTCGGACAGGTGCACATGCAGCGGGGCCCGACGTTCCTCGGCCCAGCGCGCCACCGTCGCCAGTTGCCCGGCCGGCACCGCCCGTACGGAGTGGATGGCCGCCCCGATCCGCGCGTGATCACGGTCCTTGAGAAGTGAAGAGCGTTCCGCCCAGGCGTCCGCGCTGCCGTCGGAGAAGCGGAGCTGGTGCCGGCTCGGGGACTGCCCGAAGCCCGCGGACACGTACGCCGTGTCGAGGAGGGTGATCCTGATGCCGGCCTCGCCCGCCGCCTCGACGAGCGCCTCGCCCATCGCGTTGGGGTCGGCGTACGGGGTGCCGCCCGGGGCGTGGTGCACGTAGTGGAACTCGCCGACGGCCGTGACCCCGGCGAGCGCCATCTCCGCGTACACGGCGCGGGCGAGGGCGTGGTAGGTCTCCGGGGTCAGCCTGTCGGCGAAGTTGTACATGATCTCGCGCCAGGTCCAGAAGGTGCCGGAGCCGACCTGGACGGTGCCGCGCAGCGCGCGGTGGAAGGCGTGGCTGTGCGCGTTCGCGAGCCCGGGGAGGGTGAGGCCGCGGAGGATCTCGGCGCCCGGGGGCGGGGTGTCGGCACCGGTGCGGACGGCGGTGATTCGGCCGTCCGTCACGTCCAGTGCGACGCCCGGCTCGACGTGGGTGTCGAGCCAGGCGTGTTCCAGCCAGTACGTCTGCGTCACCTGCGGACCAGCCCTTCGAGTACGTCGGCGAGTGCGGTCACCCCGGCCACGCAGTCGTCCTCGGCGGCGTACTCGGCCGGGGAGTGCGAGACGCCCGTGGGGTTGCGTACGAACAGCATGGCGGTCGGGACGGTCCCGGAGAGGATTCCGGCGTCGTGTCCGGCGCCGGTGCCCAGGACCGGGACCCGCAGGTCCGCCTCCTTGCCAAGGACGCGGGCGAGCTCGTCACGCAGGGCGTGCCCGAACTCGACGACGGGGGTGAAGGACTCCCGGACGACGTCGAGTTCGACGCCCTGCGCCTCGGCGTACTCGCGGGCCGCCTTCTCGATGCCGGTGACGACCGTGTCCAGGCTCGCCTGGTCGGCGGCGCGGGAGTCGAGCCAGCCGCGGACCAGGGAGGGGATGGCGTTCACACCGTTCGGTTCTACGGCGATCTTGCCGAAGGTGGCGACGGCTCCGGCGAGCTGTGCCTCGCGGCGGGCGGCCAGGACCGTCTCCGCGTACGGCAGCATCGGGTCGCGGCGGTCCACGAGCCGGGTGGTGCCCGCGTGGTTGGCCTCGCCCCGGAAGTCGAACCGCCAGCGGCCGTGCGGCCAGATGGCGCTCGCGATGCCGACGCGGTCGCCGGAGAGGTCGAGGGCGCGGCCCTGTTCGACGTGCAGCTCGACGAAGGCGCCGATGCGGGCGAGCCGTTCGGGGTCGGGGCCGATGGTGTCGGGGTCGTACCCGGCCCGTTCCATCGCCTGCGGCAGGGTGATGCCGTCGGCATCGGTCAACCGGTGCGCCTGCTCGGCGGTGAGCTGCCCGGCGGCGAGCCGCGACCCGACACAGGCGAGCCCGAACCGCGCGCCCTCCTCGTCACCGAAGTTCACGATGGCGAGGGGCCGGTCGAACCGCGTCCGGCGGGCGCGCAGTTCGTCGAGGGCGGCGAAGGACGACACCACGCCGAGGGGCCCGTCGAAGGCGCCGCCGTCCGGCACGGAGTCGAGGTGGGACCCGGTGACGACGGCGTCGCCTTCGGCGGGGTCGCCGAGCCAGGCCCACTGGTTGCCGTTCCGGTCGAGCTCGTAGCCGAGGCCGCGGTTCTCGGCCTGCGTCCTGAACCAGGCCCGGCAGTCGGCCTCGGCGGCCGTCCACGCGAACCTGCGGTAGCCGCCGGAGGCGGAACTGCGGCCGACCGGCAGCAGCTCCGCCCACATGCTGTGGAAGGTCACGCCTCGCCACCCTCGCGCATGGGCACACGCACGCCGCGCTCGTCGGCGACGGACTCGGCGATGTCGTAACCGGCGTCCACGTGCCGGATGACGCCCATGCCGGGGTCGTTCGTCAGCACCCGGCGGATCTTCTCGCCGGCGAGCGGGGTGCCGTCGGCGACAGTGACCTGGCCGGCGTGGATGGAGCGGCCCATGCCGACGCCGCCGCCGTGGTGGATGGAGACCCAGGACGCGCCGGAGGCCACGTTCACCATGGCGTTCAGCAGCGGCCAGTCGGCGATCGCGTCGGAGCCGTCGAGCATGGCCTCCGTCTCGCGGTACGGCGAGGCGACGGAGCCGCAGTCGAGGTGGTCGCGGCCGATCACGAGGGGCGCCGCGAGCTCGCCGGAGGCGACCATGTCGTTGAAGCGCTCACCGGCCTTGTCGCGTTCGCCGTAGCCGAGCCAGCAGATGCGGGCGGGCAGGCCCTGGAAGTGGACGCGCTCGCCGGCCAGCTTGATCCAGCGGTGCAGGGACTCGTTCGCCGGGAAGAGGTCGAGGATCGCCTTGTCGGTCTTGTGGATGTCCGAGGCCTCTCCGGACAGGGCGGCCCAGCGGAAGGGGCCCTTGCCCTCGGAGAAGAGCGGGCGGATGTAGGCGGGGACGAAGCCGGGGAAGGCGAACGCCCGCTCGTAGCCAGCGAGTTGGGCCTCTCCGCGGATCGAGTTGCCGTAGTCGAAGACCTCGGCGCCGGCGTCCATGAAGCCGACCATGGCCTCGACGTGCCGTGCCATCGACTCACGGGCGCGGGTGGTGAACCCGGCCGGGTCCTTCGCGGCGTAGGTGGCCATGTCGTCGAGGTCGACGCCCACGGGGAGGTAGGCCAGCGGGTCGTGGGCCGAGGTCTGGTCGGTCACGATGTCGATGGGGGCGCCCTCGGCGAGCATGCGCGGAAGCAGCTCCGCGGCGTTGCCGAGCAGACCGATCGACAGCGGGCGGCGGGCGTCGCGGGCCTCGACGGCGAGCTGGAGGGCGTGCTCCAGGGAGTCGGCCCGCACGTCGAGGTAGCGGTGCTCGATACGGCGCTCGATGGCACGCGGGTCGACGTCGATACAGATCGCGACACCGTCGTTCATCGTCACGGCGAGGGGCTGGGCGCCGCCCATACCGCCGAGCCCGGCGGTCAGGGTGATCGTGCCGGCCAGCGTGCCGTCGAACTTCTTGGCGGCGACGGCGGAGAACGTCTCGTAGGTGCCCTGGAGGATGCCCTGGGTGCCGATGTAGATCCACGAACCGGCCGTCATCTGGCCGTACATGGTGAGGCCGAGGGCCTCCAGCCGCCGGAACTCCTCCCAGTTGGCCCAGTCGCCCACCAGGTTGGAGTTGGCGATGAGGACGCGCGGGGCCCACTCGTGGGTCTGCATGACGCCGACGGGGCGGCCGGACTGGACGAGCATCGTCTCGTCCTGCTTGAGGGTGCGCAGCGTGCGGACCATGGCGTCGAAGGAGCGCCAGTCGCGGGCGGCCTTGCCGGTGCCGCCGTAGACGACGAGCTTGTCGGGGTGCTCGGCGACCTCGGGGTCGAGGTTGTTCTGCAGCATCCGCAGGGCGGCTTCCTGCTGCCATCCCAGGGCGCTCAGTTCCGTACCGCGCGGTGCTCGTACGGGGCGGGGTCCTGACATGGGCTGCCTCCTGTGCGGACTGTTGCAGTAGATATTCACATCCTCGCTTCTTGAATAGAGCTAGTCAATAGGTGCATAGGGCAGCGCGGCCACGGCGTGGGTGTTTGGCTGGTACGTATGGGCGCAGACAGGGGCATGGCGGGGAATCCGGTGAGCGACGAGGCGGGCGGGACGGACGGGGCGGCGGACGCTCCGGGCGGTGCGGATGCTCCAGGCGGCGCGGGCTCTAGGGGCGGCGCGGTCGGCGCCGGTGGGTGCGATGACGCGGGCGGGTCAGATGGCGCCGGCGGGTCCCAGGGTTCCGAGGGTTCCGGCCGGGTGGGTGACGAGGACGGTGATCGTGTCCTGCGGCGCGACGACGCGGTCCGGGCCGCGGTGGAGCAGGGGCTTCTCACGCCGGGAACCCCCATCGTCGCCCTCCTCGACGTCACCGGCATCCGGGCCTCGGCCGCCGCGCTGCGGGCCGCCTTCGACGCGGTGACCGCTCCGGGCACCCCTGTGCTGCACGCCTTCGCGGTGAAGGCGACCCCGCTCGTGCCCGTACTGCGGCTGCTGCGGGAGCAGGGCATCGGCGCGGAGGTGGCCAGCCCCGGGGAGCTCGCGCTCGCCCGGGCGGCCGGGATGTCGCCCGCGCACACGGTCCTCGACTCCCCCGCCAAGACACCCGCGGAGCTGGGTGAGGCGCTGGCGCTGGGCGTCGCCGTCAACGCGGACAACCCGCAGGAGCTGGACCGTATCGACGCCCTGGTCCGGGCCGGGGCGACCGGCTCCCCCCTCGGACTCCGGGTGAATCCGCAGGTCGGCGGGGGTTCGATCGAGGCGCTGTCCACCGCCACGGCGACCTCCAAGTTCGGGGTGGCGCTGCGCGACGAGGGCGCGCGGGAATGGATCGTCCGGGCGTACGCCGACCGGCCCTGGCTGACCAGGCTGCACGCGCACACCGGGTCGCAGGGCATCCCGCTGTCACTGATGGCGCGTGGCGTGGCGGAGACGTACGCGCTGGCCGAGGAGATCAACGAGCGGGTCGGGCGGCGGCAGATCGACACCATCGACATCGGTGGCGGGCTGCCGGTCAACTTCGGCTCCGACGCCACCGCCCCGACGTACGCGCAGTACGCGCGGCTGCTGGCCGAGGTGGTGCCGGGGCTGTTCGACGGGCGGTACGGGCTGGTCACCGAGTTCGGCCGGTCGCTGCTCGCCAAGCACGGGACGGTGCTCGCGCGGGTCGAGTACACGAAGTCCGCCGGGGGCCGGGCGGTCGCGGTCACGCACGCGGGGGTGCAGATCGCCGCCCGCACGGTGTACGCGCCCGCGTCCTGGCCGCTGCGGATCGCCGCGTACGACCCCAAGGGGCGCCCCAAGTCGGGGCCGGACGTCGTCCAGGACATCGCGGGCCCCGCCTGCTTCGCGGGCGACCTCCTCGCCGAGGGCCGCGCCCTCCCGCTCCTCGAACAGGGCGACTACGCGGCGGCGCTGGACACCGGCGCGTACTACTTCGCCCACCACTACGCGTACAACTCCCTGGCCCGCCCGGGCATCTACGGCTTCGCCCCGGACGCCCGGGGCGGCATCCGCTTCGCCGTCGCCAGGGAGCCACAGACCCTGGAAGAGATCGTGGCGGAATCGGGCGGGGCGGGGGCATCGGCACTCACGGGGCTGTAGCGAGGGCTCTCGCGAACCTGGCAGGGCCGCCTCCCAGGGGCCGCCTCCGCGGGGCCGCGCCCCGCGCCCTCGCACCCGCCCGGCGCGCAAGCGCCCCCGCACGCCCCCGCGCACTCGTGCGCGACCCCCGCCAAGCCTTCGCGGTGGCCCGAACCGGGCGGAAAATATGCTCAGTTGACCCACCTTAGTCACCCCGGGGCATGTTCCACAGGAAAATGCCAGAACCATCGCCCCCGACGCACACGTTGCGTAACTTCGGCGTCACTCGGCCGAACCCTTGGCGGGAGGGGAGACACGGTGCCCGGAATCGACGAGTGCCTACTGGAAGCCATGACACTGCCCGGTGCCCGGGGTGCCGCGGTGGTCGACTGGACCAGCGGCCTGGCCCTGGGCACGGCCGGCGACGCACCGGGAGGTGACCACGAGACGACCGCGGCCGAGGCCGCGGAGCTGGCCCGGCTCGCGGCGGAGCACCGCGCGTTCGCCCCGGCCGACGGCTCCGACTGGTCCGACCGGGAGACACCGGTCGAGGATCTGATCATCAGCAACCGGGACAGCTACCACCTGCTGCGCTTCGTGAGCACCACCTTCGACAGCAGCGTGTTCCTGCATCTGTGGCTGGCCCGCGCCGACGGCAACCTCGCGCTGGCCCGCATCCGCCTCGGCGAGCTGGCCGGACGGCTGGTGCTCGGATGACGACGGTCAGAACACCTCCCCCGCCCCGCCTCCCGCTGCGGGACAGGGCACTCGACTCCGGTGGCGGCGTCTCGCCGATGCTGAGCCGGCTCGCCGCCGAGCGGGCCACCGGTGTGCTCGTCCGCGAGCGCGGCACGCTCTACCTCGCCGACGGCGAGGTGGTGCACGCCGAAAGCCCCGCCACACCAGGGCTCGACGTGCTGTTCGCCGCCCGCGGGGTGCTGGACCCCCAGGTGTGGCGGGAGGCCGTCGCCGCGGCCGGCGCGAGCCATCAGGTCGGCCAGTTCCTGGTCGACAGCGGCCGGATAGCGGAAGGCGCGCTGGAACTGTGCCACCTCGGTTCGCTTTACGACGCGGCGTACTTCGTGCTCGGGCCGAGCAGCACCCCGAGCCGCTTCCGGTACGGGGCCGCGCACTGGCTCGGTCCCGTCCGCCCGGTGCCGGTGGCCGCGCTGGAGCGCGAGACCGTGCGCCGCCGCGAGCTGCTGCACCGCATCTGGCCCGACCCGGCGACGGACACCGCGCCCCTGGTGCGCGCCCGGCTCGCCGCCGGGCCGTCGGTCCCGCTGCGCCAGGAGGCCGTACTCGGCCGGGTGGACGGCGTGCGCACCGCGGCGGACGTCTCGCTCGAGCTGGGGCGGCCCGCCTTCCACACCCTGGTCGACCTGCGGCGGCTGGCCGCCGCCGGGCTCGTGACGGTGGCGCCCCCGGCGCAGCCGCCGCAGCTGCCCAGCGAGCTCACCCAGCCGTCGGCCGATCCCGACGTGGCCCTGCTGCGGCGGCTCAGAGACGCATTGGAGGCCCTGTGAGCCCTGACCCGCGGGAGGCCTTGTGATCCGCGCGCTACGACAACAGCGTGCCGAGAGGAGACTGCTGATGGCGGCGGAGCCCGAAGTCCTCGACGAACTGCACCGGTTGAGGGCCCGAGTACCCCAGCTGACCGGGGCGCTCGCGGCCAGCGCCGACGGTCTCGTCCTCGCCCACGACACCCCCGGCGTGGAGCCCGACGGCCTGGCCGCGCTCACCGCGGCCGCGCTGGGCGTCGCCGTACGGATGGCGGACGCCACCGGGCAGGGCGACTTCCGCGAGCTGCTGGTGCGCGGCGTCCACGGCTATGTGGCGACGTACGCGGCGGGCGGCTCCGCCGTGCTGACCCTGCTCGCCCAGGACCGGGTGAACGTCGGCCGGCTGCACCTGGAGGGGCGCCGCTCCAGCACCCGGATCGGCGAGCTCGTGGACGCCGCGACGGCACGCGGTGAGCCGGTCACCTCGGCGCGGGCCCCCGTGAAACCGGGCCCCGCCCCCTCACGTACCCGCGCGGCGCGCGGCGCGACGGGTTCGCGCACCGCCGCCACCCCGACCCCCAACACCCCGAGAACATCGGAAAGCTGAAAGGAAACCGAACACCATGGCCAACACCGAAACAGCACTGAAAGAAGCACTCGCCTCCATCGAGGGCGCCACCGGAGCCGCCCTCGTCGACTACACCAGCGGCATGGCGCTGGGCACCATCGGCGGCAGCAAGGGCTTCGACCTCAACGTCGCGGCGGCCGGCAACACCGACGTCGTACGCGCCAAGCTGCGCACCATGGAGCACCTCGGGCTGAAGGGCGAGATCGAGGACATCCTGATCACGCTGTCCGACCAGTACCACCTGATCCGGTTGATGCAGGGGCGCGGCGGCAACGGCCTCTTCCTGTACCTGGTGCTCGACGCCAAGCGGTCCAACCTGGCGATGGCCCGCCACCAGCTGCGCAGGATCGAGGCGGAGCTGGAGGTGTGACCCGGGCCGACGGCCCAGGGCCGGCACGGCCAACGGCCGTCGCGGCCCGTGCCGTCAGTGACGCCGCGCTCCGCCGGGCGCGGCGTCGCCCGCCGCCACACCGGTGGCCCGGCACGCCTTGACCGGCTTGCCCGCGGGGGCGCCCGCGCCCCTGCCGAGCCAGTCGACGCGCACCCAGATCAGCTCCTGCCCGGCGCGTTCGCGGCGCCCCAGCCAGCCGGCCTTCAGCCACAGGCCTGCTCCCGCGCCGGCGAGCAGCATGCCGCCCGCGGCGGGCACCGCGAACGAGCTGCCGAGCGCGGCCGCGAAGGCGAGCAGCAGCCACCATCGATGGCCCCGGCGCCAGTTCCGTACGGTCACCGCGCGGTCCTGGAGCACGTCGTGCTTGCCGGCGCGCGCGGCGGCGCGGGCCAGTGCGGCGTACCGCTTCCTGTGCCGGTACGCCACCACGACGGCCGCGACGATGAACAGCGCCGCCCCCGCCATGACCCCGATCCGGCGCCCGGTGAATCCCGGCAACAGCAACCCGATGCCCGCCGCGAACACCCCGCACCACCACAGCGGTGCCGCGCCCGCCCTCACGACGACAGCCACCCGGGCCAGTCCCTGCCCTCCGCGCCCCACGTTCCGCCTCCTCGTGTGTCCCAGCTCTCCGGGCGGGCACGCTAGCGAGCGAAGGTGAGACGAACCTGAGAAATACGGCGGCTCGGCCAAAACGTGACTACGCCAAAACGTGACTACGCCGAACCGTGATTGCTCCACGCCGTGCCTACTCCACGAACAGGCCCCGGGCCGCGGCCCGCGCGTCGAACTCCTCCAGCCGTGCCTGCGCGTCCGGCAGGTCGTCGCACATCGCCTCCAGCAGAACGCGGCCGAGCAGCATCGGGGCGCAGGCCGTGTCGAAGGCCAGACCGGTGCCGACGGCGGCCGGCAGCAGCAGGTCCGACACCTTCGCCACCGGCGCGAACGCCGAGTCCGCGACCGTCACCACCGTCAGGCCCGCCGCCTTCGCGTACGCCAGCGAGTCCACGACCTCGCGCGGATGCCGGGGCAGCGCGAAGCACAGCAGTGCCGTGGCCCCGGCGTGTACGGCCGCGTCGATACGGTCGTGGAGCATCGTGCCGCCCTCGTGCAGCAGCCGTACGTCGGGATGGACCTTGGCGGCGAAGTACCCGAAGCCGTACGCCTGGGAGGCGGCGGCGCGCAGCCCGAGCACGATGAGCGGCCTGCTCGAGGCGAGCAGCCGTCCCGCGCGGGCCACCGGGCGCGGGTCCGCCAGCACCTCCGCCAGGTGCTTCAGGTTCTCGATCTCGGCCTCGACGGCCTGCTGGTACTCGTTGTACGAGGCGGAGCCCGCGGTCTGTTCGGCGGGCGTGACCTCGCGCAGGTGCTTGCGCAGCGCCGGGTAGCCGTCGAAGCCGAGCGCGACCGCGAAGCGGGTGACGGACGGCTGGCTGACCCCGGCCAGTTCGGCGAGCTCGACGCTCGACAGGAAGGGCACGTCGGCTGCGCGGCGCACCATGCTGTGCGCGATCCGCCGCTGGGTAGGCGTCAGCCGGTGCCCCTCGAAGAGCGCCTGAAGCCGAGCGGCCGGACTGTCCGTCGTCATACCGATGCTCCTCCCGTCCACACCCGTGATCCCGTCCGCGTTTGCGTCCATGCCGCTCATGACGCGCTCCCCCTCCAGATGTCCGTGAACCGGTCGAGCAGTACGGCCGCGGTGCCCACGTCGTCGGTGAGCGGCCGGTCGGCCTGTTCCGGGTCGAGCACCGACTCGGCGAGCTCCAGCGCCCGCCCGGCCGGCAGTTCCGGGTCGGGCCGCAGGCCCCGCTGGCGCAAGGCCCGTACGGCGGCGACGAGTTCGCAGCCGACGACGAGACGGTACGCACCGCAGGCGCGCAGCGTCTGCCGTGCGGCGAGCGAGGCGAAGCTGGCCTGTTCCTCGACGCCCCGGGAGAGTACAGCGTGGCCCAGCGAGGCGGGCGCGGAGAAGGCCCGCAGGTCACCGAGGGCGGCCGCGGCGGCGTACTCCAGGATCATCACGCCGGAGGACGCGGGTTCGCTGTCGGCGAGGAAAGGGCGCAGCCGGGTGTAGGCGGGTTCGTTGAGGGTGGAGAGGCGGGAGGTCGACAGCCGGGCGACCTGGGTGACGGCCAGCCTGAAGTGGTCGAGGGCGAGGGCGAGTTGGGCCTGGTAGAAGCCGCCGTGGTGGTAGGCGGCCATGTCCTCGGGGGAGATCAGGGGGTTCTCGGCGGCGGCGTTGATCTCGACGGTGAGGACGCCCTCCAGCGCGTCCGCCGCGTCCTGGGCGGGCCCGTGGATCTGCGGGACACAGCGGAAGCCGTACGGGTCCTGGATCCGTCCGAGCGGCGGCACCGGCCGGTCGGCGGCGCCGATCAACTCCCGCATCCGCCGGGCCACTTCGACCGAGCCGCGGTGCGGCCGCGCGGCGTGCACGGGCGCCGCGTACGCCTCGTGCGAGCCGTCGACCGCGATCAGCGAGAGCGCGGCGACCACCTGGGTGGCCCCGATGAGCCCCCGCAGCTCGTCCAACGCCAGCGCGGCCTGCCCGAGCGTGAGCGCGTTGCTGCTGATGAGCGCGAGAGCGTCATTGTTGTCGAGCAACTGCGGCTCGGGCCCCACCACCTGCGAGTACGCCCCCTCGGCGGCCACCCCCACGGACGCCCGCCACGACGTCACCCCTCCGGAGACCGACCCCGCGGACGCCACCCCTCCGGAGACCGCCCCCACTGACGCCACCGCCCCGGAAGCCGACCCCGCTGACGCCAGCGCTTCGGGCAACCGCCCGTCGGAAGCCGCGGCTTCAGCCACCCGCTCGGCGGACGGCGTCGTTCCAGACGCCCGCCCGTCGGCGGTCACCCCTTCGTGCGCCCACCCCGGGGATGCCACCCTTCCGGGCGCCCGTCCCCCGGACGCCACCCCGCCCAGAGGCCGCCCCCCGGAAGACCCCGCACCCCCCGGCCCCGGCCGCCGCCACGGATGCTCCCCCGCCAGCGCCAGCCCCACCTGGGCCAGCGCCGCGATGTCTCCGGTGCCCACGGAGCCGAACTCGTTCACCGCCGGGTGGACGCCGGTCTCCAGTGCCTCGCACAGGGCCGTGACGACGGAGGGCCGCAGGCCGGCGCCGCCGGCGAGGAGCTGGTTGGCCCGGACGGCGAGCATCGCGCGGACCTCCCGGGCGGGCAGCTCCTCGCCGATCGCCCCGGCGTGGCTGCGCAGCAGCCGCAGGCCGTGTCCCGCGGCGGACGCCGTCGGCACGTCCTCGTTCCGGTTGGCGCCCACGCCGGTGGAGCGCCCGTAGACGCGACCGCTCGCGGCGATCTGCCGGGCGGCGTCCCAGGATTCCTCGACGCGCTTCATCGCCTCGGTGCCGGGAACGGGCCGCGCGGCTCCGTCGGCGAGCCGGACGACGTCCGCGACACCGGTGCTACAGCCGTCCAGCACCACGAGTCCGACCGTCACCCCACTCGGCGCGGCCACATTCCGAGACGGCATAGAGCGCAAACTCCCCTCGATCCGGACATTGGATCCTGCCTGGTGGCCACAAGTAACCAGCGGTCAACACCGGACCGGTGGCAACCTATTCAGATAGAGAGAACTCTGCATGACGATATGCAGGCCGGGCAAGGGACACCTCATGATCCAGAGGGCCCGGAGGACGTCACGAACGCGTACGCCAAGCAGCACAGGCCGGCCAGGCAGCCGGGGCCGCCCGCCGGCGGTGGGCGGGGCGGGGGTGGAGCCCACCGCGAACAGGGGGGCTAACCCCCGTGCCACGAGGGCGTCGGCTCCCTAACGTAGACACCATGACCGGTATGGAAGCCCACGGCGACGCCGAACTGAAGAAGGAACTCGACGCCACCCTGCACGCACGCAAGGAGCTGGGCGAAGAGTACGAGCCCGCGTTGATCGACTCGTTCCTGGAGAAGGTCGAACAGCGCTTTGACGGCGTGGTCGACCGCCGGGTGCGGCGCCAGCTCGCGGAGCAGCAGATGGTGGTGGCCCGCGGATCGCGCTCGCCCCAGTCGACCGACTCCTTCGGCGAACGCTTCGGCTTCGGGATCGTCTCCCTCGTCCTGGCCGTCCCGCTGTCCGGGATCGGCGGCGGCGTGGCGGGCCTGCCCGGCCTGCTGGTCGCCTGGGGCGGGATCGTGGGGGTCAACATGGTCCAGGCCGCGCGGCTCTCCCCGAACTTCTTCGGGCGCCGCAAGGGCAGGCGCGAGTCGGACTGGGAAGACTGAGCGGAGCCGAACACGTGTGAAGGGCCCGGCACCTGAAGCAGGTGCCGGGCCCTTCGGGGTCTTGCGCGGGGACCGCCGCACCCCCGTTGCCGGGGGGCGGGACGACGGCGGTCCCCGCGAGGGACGCGCGCCGGGTCAGGGCCGGGCGTACGCGTCCGTGGCGTCCATGGAGGTCCGGGAGCCGCTCCGGAGGTCCTTGACGCCGATTTGGTGTCGGCCGGGGCGGGGAGCCGCTCCCGCCCTTGCCGACACCCACTAATGTGCCGGACCCGTGTTAAGCCGGTGCTGCGCGGACGTGACGCGCTCGTACCACTTCTGCGAAGTTCCCGCCTCTGCGAAGTTCCCGCCCGAAAGCGCCGTTCAGGAGCCTTCTCGCGGCTCGGCGAGCACTTCGGCCCGGATCACCGGCCGCCCGTCACTTCTTCGGGGCGCCCTTGGCGAGGAAGGACAGCAGGTCCTGGCGGCTGACGACCCCGGTGGGCTTGCCCTCGACCAGCACGATCGCGGCGTCGGCGACGCCGAGCACGGACATCAGGTCGCCGACCGGCTCGCCGGAACCGACCTGCGGCAGCGGCGCCGACATGTGCTTCTCCAGCGGGTCCTCCAGGGAGGCCCGCTGGGTGAACAGCGCGTCGAGCAGCTCCCGTTCGACGACGGAACCGATGACCTCGGCGGCCATCACGTCCGGGTGTCCGGCGCCCGGCTTCACGATCGGCATCTGCGAGACGCCGTACTCGCGCAGCACGTCGATCGCCTCGCCGACCGTCTCCTCCGGGTGCATGTGGATGAGCGTGGGAATGCGGCCGTGCTCCTTGTCGTCGAGGACGTCGGCGACGCGCGCGCTGGGCCCGGAGTCCTCCAGGAAGCCGTAGTCCGCCATCCACTCGTCGTTGAAGATCTTGCTGAGGTATCCGCGCCCGCTGTCCGGCAGCAGGACCACCACGACGTCGTCGGGACCGAGCCGCTCGGCGACCCGCAGCGCGGCGACCACGGCCATGCCGCAGGAGCCGCCGACGAGGAGCCCCTCCTCCTTGGCGAGGCGGCGCGTCATCTGGAAGGAGTCCTTGTCGGACACGGCGACGATCTCGTCGGCGACGGTCCGGTCGTACGCGGTGGGCCAGAAGTCCTCGCCCACGCCCTCGACCAGATACGGCCGCCCGGACCCGCCGGAGTACACGGACCCCTCGGGGTCGGCGCCCACCACCTGCACCTTGCCGTCACTGACGTCCTTCAGGTACCGGCCGGTGCCCGAGATGGTGCCGCCGGTGCCCACGCCCGTGACGAAGTGGGTGATCCGCCCCTCCGTCTGCTCCCACAGCTCGGGGCCGGTGGAGTGATAGTGCGAGAGGGGATTGTTGGGGTTGGAGTACTGGTCGGGCTTCCAGGCGCCGGGCGTCTCGCGCACGAGCCGGTCGGACACGTTGTAGTACGAGTCCGGGTGCTCGGGGTCGACCGCGGTGGGGCAGACGACGACCTCGGCGCCGTACGCCCGGAGCACGTTGATCTTGTCGGTGCTCACCTTGTCGGGGCACACGAAGATGCACTTGTACCCCTTCGTCTGCGCCACGATGGCGAGCCCGACTCCAGTGTTTCCGCTGGTCGGCTCGACGATCGTGCCCCCCGGCTTGAGGGCGCCGCTCTCCTCCGCGGCCTCGATCATGCGCAGGGCGATGCGGTCCTTCACGGACCCGCCGGGGTTGAAGTACTCAACCTTCGCCAGGACGGTCGCCTGGATGCCCGCACTCACGTTGTTGAGCCTCACCAGCGGGGTGTTGCCGACGAGACTGATCATCGAGTCGTGGAATTGCACCGTTGTCTCCGGAGCTGCGTTCTAAGAGGGATGGTCCTGTCAGCCTACGGCCCCGGATGACCGTTCACGCGCCGTTGAGATTGGGGAACGGCCCTCACGGGGCAAGCACTGGTTGTACGGCTATGAGGAGGTGGCGGCGACGCATGGCGGGTTTGTCGAGGGCGAGAGTGGCACGGCGGATCGCGGCGGGCGCGGCGTACGGCGGCGGTGGGATCGGCCTGGTGGGCGCCGCCGCGGTCGGGGTGCTGCTGGCCGAGGTGCAGATGGCGAAACGCGTGGTGGGCAACGGACACACGCCGCACGCGCCGCGCGGGGAGGGTTTCTACGGATACGGATACTCCGGCCAGGACGAGCCGCCGCTGCGGCTGGTCATGCTCGGTGACTCCACGGCCGCGGGGCAGGGCGTGCACCGGGCCCGGCAGACTCCCGGCGCGCTCATCGCGTCCGGGCTCGCGGCGGTCGCCGAGCGGCCGGTGGAGCTGCACAACGTGGCTCTGCCCGGCGCCCAGTCGGACGACCTGGACCGCCAGGTGTCGCTGGCCCTCGCGGACGCCACCCGGCCGCCGGACGTCTGCGTGATCATGATCGGCGCGAACGACGTGACCCACCGGATGCCGCCGACGCGTTCCGTGCGCCATCTGTCCTCGGCGGTACGGCGGCTGCGCACGGCCGGTGCGGAGGTCGTGGTGGGCACCTGTCCCGACCTGGGCACGGTCGAGCAGGTCCAGCAGCCGCTGCGCTGGCTGGCCCGCCGGGCCTCGCGGCAGCTCGCCGCCGCCCAGACGATCGGTACGGTCGAGCAGGGCGGCCGTACGGTGTCGCTGGGCGACCTCCTCGGGCCCGAGTTCGAGGCGAACCCGCGGGAGCTCTTCGGGCCCGACAACTACCACCCCTCCGCCGAGGGGTACGCGACGGCGGCGATGGCTCTGCTGCCCACGGTGTGCGCGGCCCTCAGCCTCTGGCCGGCGGAGGAGGAGCGTCCGGACGCCTCCCGTCGGGAGGGTTTCCTCCCTGTCGCCCGTGCGGCGGCGGAGGCGGCCTCCGAGCCCGGCACCGAGGTCGCCGCCGCGATGCCCACCGGTCCTCGCGGCCCCTGGGCCCTCCTGAAGCGCCGCCGCCGGCGCCGCGTCCCGGCCACGGACCCGGCCCCCGCGCCGTCCACCTGAGAGACGTTTCCTCGCCCCCTCCGCCCCTTCCCGTCCCTTCCCGTCCCTTGAGGGCTCCGCCCCCGAACCCCCGCTCCTCAAACGCCGGAGGGCTGAAATCTTTCAGCCCGTCCGGCGTTTGAGGACGAGCGCCAGCGCGAAAGGGGGGTCTGGGGGCGCAGCCCCAGAGACGGGACGGGCAGGGGCGGAGGGGGCGAGAAAAGCCCACCGCGCCCCCGGTCACGAAGGCGCCCCCGCCAGAAGAAAGCAAGCGCTTAGAAAAGTGCGGCCGGAGTCACACTCCCAGAGCGGTGACCCCAACGGTACGTGCGGGTAACTTCCCAAGCAGCCATGCCCGACCCGCCGCACGCCAATGGAGCCGTCGATGCCCGAAGCCGTGATCGTCTCAGCCACCCGCTCCCCGATCGGCCGCGCCTTCAAGGGCTCCCTGAAGGACGTACGCCCCGACGACCTGACCGCCACGATCATCGAGGCCGCCCTCGCCAAGGTCCCCGAGCTCGACCCGAAGGACATCGACGACCTGATGCTCGGCTGCGGCCTCCCCGGCGGCGAGCAGGGCTACAACCTCGGCCGCATCGTCGCCGTGCAGATGGGCATGGACCACCTCCCGGGCTGCACCGTCACCCGCTACTGTTCCTCCTCGCTCCAGACCAGCCGCATGGCACTGCACGCCATCAAGGCCGGTGAGGGCGACGTCTTCGTCTCGGCGGGCGTCGAGATGGTGTCGCGCAGCGTCAAGGGCTCCAGCGACGGCCTGCCCGACACCCAGAACCCCTTCTTCGCCGACGCGGTGGCCCGCACCGCCACCGTGGCCGCCAGCGAGGGCGCGAGCTGGCACGACCCCCGCGAGGACGGCCTCGTCCCGGACGCGTACATCGCGATGGGCCAGACCGCCGAGAACCTGGCACGCGTCAAGGGCGTCACCCGCCAGGACATGGACGAGTTCGGCGTCCGCTCGCAGAACCTCGCCGAGGAAGCCATCAAGAACGGTTTCTGGGAGCGGGAGATCACCCCGGTCACGACGCCGGACGGCACGGTCGTCGGCAAGGACGACGGCCCGCGCGCCGGCGTGACGCTGGAGGGCGTCCAGGGCCTGAAGCCGGTCTTCCGCCCGGACGGGCTCGTCACGGCCGGCAACTGCTGCCCGCTGAACGACGGCGCCGCCGCCCTCGTGATCATGTCCGACACGAAGGCCCGCGAGCTCGGCCTGACCCCGCTCGCCCGCATCGTCTCCACCGGCGTCACCGGCCTCTCCCCCGAGATCATGGGCCTGGGCCCGGTCGAGGCGTCGAAGCAGGCCCTGAAGCGCGCCGGCCTGACCGTCGACGACATCGACCTGTTCGAGATCAACGAGGCGTTCGCCGCCCAGGTGATCCCGAGCTACCGCGACCTGAACATCCCGCTGGACAAGCTGAACGTGAACGGCGGCGCCATCGCCGTCGGCCACCCCTTCGGCATGACCGGTGCCCGCATCACCGGCACGCTCATCAACAGCCTCCAGTTCCACGACAAGCAGTTCGGCCTGGAGACGATGTGCGTCGGCGGCGGCCAGGGCATGGCGATGGTCATCGAGCGTCTCAGCTAGTCACGTACGGGTAACCACAGTTGGACCCAGAGTGACCTAATCGGCCCGGATCCCCACAACCACAGGGACTCTGGGCCGATTTGTGATCCAATCCCCCCCAAGATGTGACCTATCTCCCTCCGGAGAGGGATTTACGCAGGTCAGAGCTCATACGCAACTAAACGCCGGGCCCAAAGTCCTGTCCCTTTCGTGACGTTACGCACTGACAGCGGGATAGTCCGCCCTTCAAGCTGATGTAGGAAGTCGGGGGTCGACTTTGAACCGGGAGTACGTCAGTGAGCGCCATGCCGATTGCTTTGCTGCTCACCACGGCCGCGACCGCGGCCGTGGGCGTCGCCGTTCTGCGCACCCTCAAGGGGCTGCGCGCGCAGGTCGCGGCCCTGCACACCGAACTCGCCGCGAACCGTGCCACGGCGGCCAGAGGCCTCGTGCCCGCCGCCCGCACGGCCGCGGACACGGACGAGATACGCGCTGCCGTGGCCGAGGCACTCGCCGAGGAGCGGGAGCGGGAGCTTGCCGAGGCGCGCGCGTTCTGGGCCGCCCAGGAGGCACGCGACGCCTCGGACATGCCCTCGCTGCTCGGCCTCCCGGACAGCGAACCGTTTCTGCCGCGCCACTCGGACTTCGCCGGCCTGGAACACCTGGAGCCGGTGCCCGAGCCCGGCCCGGACGCCGACGAGTTCGCGGGCGAGTCCGCCGAACTCGCCGCGGCCCGCCGCCGCCACCCCTCCCACCCGGACTTCGTACCGGTCCAGTCACCCGTCGTGAACGACCATGAGCGCACGGTGGCCTGCCTGGAGGAACTCGCCGAGTCCGGCACGGAGCTGGCCGACGTCCGCCCCGGCCCGCTCGGCACCCTCGACGTCTACGTCTTCGCCGACGGTACGACGCTGTGCATGACCCCGGGCCACCGCGAGACCGCGGAACACCTGGCCGCGGCCCTGCGCATGGGCGCCGCCCCGGTCCTGCTCGGCGGCTCCGGCGTCTCGGGCGCGTACGCGCTGACGTTCGCGTGCGGGGACGAGAACATCTACATCCTGGCCGACCGGGTCATAGCGTCGCTGTAGTCGGGGCCGAGCAGGAGCGCCTCCTCAGGGGCGCGGGGCTGTGACACCGTGCGGCTCCGCCGCGTGGGCGCGACCAGAGCCACGAACCACCAGCGGTGAGAGCACGGCGCGCCGGAGTCGATCCCCGGATCAGACCCCGGCGCGTTTCTGCGCCGCCGCCACGAGCCCGAGCGCCTCCGCGAGCTCCCCGTCGTCTTTCAGTACGAGTGCCAAATCGTGCGCGGCGACGGTGATTTGGTCGGCGGCGGCGAACATCCCCGCGTCAGGCATCTCCCGGGGAAGCTCCGCGGCGTCCTCCAGACGCTGTGCCCAGCGTGCCAACTCCCTGGCCAGGCCCAGCGCCTCGGCGGCGGCCCCCCGTTGCAGCCGGCTCTGCGGCGCGGCCCGCAACCGGTCGGCGAAGTGATCCACGGCACGGGTCAGCGGCGTCGTATCAAGCACGCGGCGAGCGTACGCGCCGCAGCGGGACTGTTGCCAACAACCCAACCCTCAGGCACGGTGGCGTGAAGGACCGGCTTACATCCCCATTGCGTCCGGAGGCGCCGATGTCCCAAGTCTTCTATCAGGAGACCCATCGCAATCTGCTCGCCCGCATCCCTCACTGCACCGGTCGTGAGATCTCCGACTGGCTGCGCACCGTCGACGAAGGCCCCGCGCTCTTCCGCTTCGAGGAGAAGGTCAGCTGGCTCCGCGCCGAGCACGACCTCGCGTACGGCCATGCCAAGGCAATCATTCACGAGTACGACCTGAGGAGGGCCGCGCGCAAACTGCTCTGAGCGCGCACCGCCGAGACGACAGGCATCCGCAACGACAAAGGGCCCGCGAACGGTGGGTTCGCGGGCCCCTCTGTCACTGACGACCGGCTGCTCCCGGTCGGTCCGGCTAGTCGTTGCCGCTGAAGATGGCGGCCAGCCGCAGCATCTCGACGTAGATCCACACGATGGACATGGTCAGGCCGAACGCGGCCAGCCAGGCCTCCTCGCGCGGCGCCCCGTACGCGATCCCGTCCTCGATCTGCTTGAAGTCGAGGGTCAGGAAGAACGCGCCGAGGATGATCGCGAGGATGCCGACGATCGCGCCCAGCGGGCCCATGCTGCGCAGTCCGCCGTCCTCGGCGACACCGAAGGCGACCAGCAGCAGGTTGACCGCCATGACCACGATGAAGGCGATGGCGATGGCCATGCCGATGCGCGCGTACCGCGCGGTCACGCGGATCCAGCCCGCCTTGTAGATCAGCAGGGTCGCGCCGGACACCGCCATGGTGCCGAGCACGGCCTGGAAGGGCGCGCCCGACCACCGGCTGTTGTACATCTCGCTGATGACCCCGAGGAAGACGCCCTCGAAGGCGGCGTAACCGAGGATCAGCGCGGGCGAGGCCTTGCGCTTGAAGGACTGCACGATGGCCAGCACGAAGGCGATCAGGGCCGAGCCGATGGCGAGCCCGAAGCTGGTGCTGGTGACCGGCAGCAGCGCCCAGGCCAGGGTGGCGCCCACGGCGACGGTGCCGAGCGTCATGGCCGAGCGCATGACGACGTCGTCCATCGTCATACGGCCGGTGGTGGCCGGGGCCTGCGGGGGAGCACCCTGCTGGAGGTCCGGCTGCGCGTAAGGGTTCTGCGCGTAGGGGTTGCCGCCGCCCTGCTGGGCGTACGGGTTGGCCTGCGTACCGACAGCGGGTCCCCCGGCCTGCGGCGCCGCGTTGAATCCCGCGGAGCCGTTGTCGCGGCTGAACCCCCGTCGCGAGAAGACCGGGTTGCTGCTCCTCATTTCACTCCTCCATGGCCACGGTGTGTGGCGTTGGCTCAAGAGTAATAGGTAGGCAAAGGAAAGAGCCTAGTGCTTGGGGAGGATCTTTCCCTTGTCATGACGCGGAACACGCTACGTGCTGGCCTCATTCCCTGCGACGGAGCCCCCAATCCATGACCAACACGGGACACGTCCGAGACCGGACGATGATCGGCCGGGCGTCCCGGACGGTCCGGACAGCCCGCACGCGGCCGGATCAGTCCAGCGGGAACCCGGTGTACCCCTCCGCGAGGTCGGTCTCGGCCGCCCGCGAGCTCGCGACCCGTTCGAGCCGGGCGAGCTGGAGGCGGTCCTCGAAGGGGGTCGCGTCGGGGGCGCGGTGCAGCATGGTCGTCATGTCGTACGAGAACCGCTCGGCCTGCCAGACGCGGCGCAGGCAGGTCGCGGAATAGGCGTCGAGCAGTTCGGCCGACCCGGTGTCCCGGAGCCGGGTCAGGGCGCGGGCGAGGGTGACGACGTCGCCGACGGCGAGGTTGAGGCCCTTGGCGCCGGTGGGCGGCACGATGTGCGCGGCATCACCGGCGAGGAGGAGCCGGCCGTACCGCATGGGCTCGTGGACGTAACTGCGCATCGGGGTGACGGACTTGGAGGTGATGGGTCCCCGCCGGAGCCGCCAGTCGTCCGCGGTCCCGAACCGCCGCTCCAGCTCGTCCCAGATCTCCTCGTCGGCCCACGCCCCGGCGTCCGTGCCCTCGGGCACCTGGAGGTAGAGGCGGGAGACGGTGGGCGAGCGCATGCTCAGCAGGGCGAAGCCACGGTCGTGGCGGGCGTAGACGAGCTCGTCGTGCGAGGGCGGGACGTCGGCGAGGATACCGAGCCAGCCGAAGGGGTACGTCCGCTCGAAGACCCGGGAGAGTCCGGCGGGCACGGCCCGGCGCGCGACCCCCCAGAACCCGTCGCACCCGACCACGTAGTCGCACTCGATCAGGTCCTCCCGCCCCTCGTGCCGGAAGCGGATCCGCGGCCGGTCCCCCTCGACGCCCTCCACCGCCAGCGCCTCGGCCTCGAAGAGCAGCGGCCCGCCCTCCTTGAGCTGGAGGGCGATGAGGTCCTTGCACACCTCGGTCTGCGCGTACACCATCACGGAACTGCCTCCGGTGAGCCCGGGAAGGTCGACGCGGTGCCGCCTGCCCTCGAACCGCAGCTCGATCCCGTCGTGCCGCAGCCCCTCCCGGTCCATCCGCTCCCCGGCGCCCGCTGCCCGCAGCACGTCGACGGTCCCCTGCTCCAGGATCCCGGCCCGCTGCCGATGCTCCACGTAGGCCCGGTCCCGGCTCTCCAGGACCACGGAGTCGATCCCCGCGTTGTGCAGCAGCCGCGCCAGCAGCAGCCCGGCCGGCCCGGCCCCGATGATCCCGACGGTGGTACGCATCGGCACGCCCCTTCGCGTTCCTCGATTCACACTCACTTGTTCGTATAGTGAAGTTTCCTTCACCAATCTCCGTCCGTGAGTCTCCGACCACGCACGTCCGCTGTCAACAGGTGAAGTCGTCCACCGAAGGGGAAGTGACCCAGGGAGCCGGCCGCCACGGTGGGAACGCCGTCCGTCGAGACCCGCGCCCGCGCTTCAGGAGCGGGAAGTGCCCGGAACCGGACTTGAACCGGTACGCCCGCGAAGGGCAGCGAGGTTTAAGCTCGCCGTGTCTGCATTCCACCATCCGGGCAGGCCATGGGCTCCGCGTCGAGATTCCGAGCCTATCGGGGCTCATCACTTGAACAGCGGTCAGGCCAGGCGATGTTGTCTTATTTTATTGATGCCTGAGGGATCGTCAGCCCCCGGTACAGGCCATACGCACATGCCAGACAGCCTTTCGGGCGACTTTGGTCGGCGCATACGGAATGACGGAATTTCACCGTCCGAACATGCGGTCCGCGCAGCACCCGTGAGGGGCCCGCGGCCCTCGGCCCTCAGGGACGACCGTCATCCCCAGGGATGACACAGGCGCTCCCGGTGCGACCGAAGTCGCCCCCCGGAACCGGGACAGCGGCTGACTACAACGCCCCGAACGGCCGAGACGATGGACTCACGTCCCCCGGAAACCGTTGTCGTCCCGACAGGAGCACCCTCCCGTGACCACCACTCCCGTGACCGCCGCCCGCACCGCCGACCGGGCCACCGCGGTGGCCGCCCGCGCCACGGAACTCTCCAAGGTCTACGGACAGGGCGAGACCCAGGTGATCGCGCTCGACCGGGTCACCGTCGACTTCCGGCAGGCGGAGTTCACCGCGATCATGGGCCCCTCGGGGTCCGGCAAGTCCACGCTGATGCACTGCGTCGCCGGACTCGACTCGTTCTCCTCCGGCTCCGTCCGCATCGGCGAGACCGAACTCGGCTCGCTGAAGGACAAGCAGCTCACCAAGCTGCGCCGGGACAAGATCGGCTTCATCTTCCAGGCGTTCAACCTGCTGCCGACGCTGACCGCCCTGGAGAACATCACCCTCCCGATGGACATCGCGGGCCGCAAGCCCGACAAGGAGTGGCTGAACACGGTCATCCAGATGATCGGCCTCGCCGACCGCCTCAGCCACCGGCCCTCCCAGCTCTCCGGCGGCCAGCAGCAGCGCGTCGCCGTCGCCCGCGCGCTCGCCTCCCGGCCCGACATCATCTTCGGCGACGAGCCGACCGGAAACCTCGACTCCCGCGCCGGCGCCGAGGTGCTCGGCTTCCTGCGCAACTCCGTACGGGAGCTGGGCCAGACCGTCGTCATGGTCACCCACGACCCGGTGGCCGCCGCGTACGCGGACCGCGTCATCTTCCTGGCCGACGGCCGGATCGTCGACGAGGTGCTCAGGCCGACCGCGGACGCGGTCCTCGACCGGATGAAGCAGTTCGACGCGAAGGGCCGTACGAGCTGACGCTCGCCGGTCCGCCAGGCCGGGCGCCACCCGCGCGCCGCCGCAGACTTCCTACCCTCCTTGGACTGAGACCCCCATGTTCCGAACCGCCTTGCGCAACGTACTCGCGCACAAGGCCAGGCTCCTGATGACCGTGCTCGCCGTGATGCTCGGCGTGGCGTTCGTGTCGGGGACCCTGGTCTTCACCAACACCATCTCGGACGCCTACCAGACGAGTTCCGCCAAGGGCTTCGACCAGGTCGACGTCGTCATCGAGCCGGAGGTCCAGGACGACACCGGCGACACGGTCGGCAAGGCGCACAAGCTCACGCAGGAGCTGCTCGACAAGACCGCCGACGTCCCCGGTGCCGCCTCCGCCATCGGCGTCGTCAACGGCTTCACCGCCATCGCCGGCAAGGACGGCAAACTCGTCGGCGACGGCTTCCAGTCGGCGGGCGGGAACTACTGGGGCGACAAGGACCCCCGGTATCCGCTGACCGGCGGCAGCGCGCCGCGCGGCCCGAACGAGGTCGCGATCGACTCCGAGACCGCGAAGCGGACCGGGTACAAGGTCGGCGACACCGTACGACTGTCCGTCGACGGACCCGTCCTCACGCCCACCGTCACCGGCATCTTCACCACCGACGACGGCAACGTCTCGGCAGGCGGCAGCCTCGCCCTCTTCGACACGGCGACCGCGCAGAAGCTCTTCGACTCGGTCGGCAGCTACGCCCAGATCGACGTGAAGGCCGCGGCCGGCACCAGCCAGACCGCCCTCCAGAGCCAGCTCGACAAGGTCGTACCGAAGGACGTCGCCTCCACCACCACCGGCGAGAAGGCCGCCGCCGACCAGGCCGAGCAGATCTCCTCGGCGATGAGCGGCATGAAGACGGGCCTGCTGGTCTTCGCCGGCATCGCGCTGTTCGTCGGCACGTTCATCATCGCCAACACCTTCACCATGCTGGTCGCCCAGCGCACCAAGGAGCTCGCGCTGCTGCGCGCCGTCGGCGCCTCCCGCAGGCAGGTCACCCGGACCGTACTCGTCGAGGCCTTCGTGGTCGGCGCGGTCGCGGCCGTCACGGGTCTGGTCGCGGGCATCGGCATCGGCGCCGGAATGCGCTCCCTGATCGGCACGCTCGGCGCGCCCGTACCGGACGGCCCGCTGGTGATCTCGCCCGGCACGGTCGTCACGGCCCTGCTCGTCGGCGTCCTCATCACGATGCTCGCCGCCTGGCTGCCGGGCCGCCGCGCGGCGAAGATCCCGCCGGTCGCCGCGATGAGCAGCGTGCACGCGCAGGCGACCACGAAGTCCCTGGTCGTACGGAACACGATCGGCGCCCTCTTCGCGGGAGCCGGCGTCGCCGTCGTCCTGCTCGCGACGACCATGAGCGGCTCGGACGGCCAGGCCCCGATGGGCTTCGGCGCAGTCCTGCTCATTCTCGGCGTCTTCATCCTCACGCCGCTGCTGTCCCGCCCGATGATCGCGGCCGCCGCCCCGGTGCTCCGCGTCTTCGGGGTCTCCGGCAAGCTCGCCCGCCAGAACTCCGTACGCAACCCGCGCCGCACCGCGGCGACCGCCTCCGCGCTGATGATCGGCCTCACCCTGATCACCGGCATGACGGTGATGGCGGGCAGCCTCCAGAAGTCGATCGACAAGATGGCCAGCTCCGCGATCAAGGCGGACTACGTGGTCTCGATGGCGAACGGCCGGTCGCTCTCGCCGGACGTCGAGAAGAAGCTCGCCGGCCTCGACGGGGTCACGGACACCAGCGCGCTGCGCAACGCGCCCTCGCGCATCGACCAGCAGACCGAGTACCTGACGGGCGTCAACGGCGCCTCCATCGCCAAGCTCACCGACCTCACCCTGGACGAGGGCTCGTTCAAGGTCGGCGGGACGCAGGTCGTGGTCGACGACGACACCGCCGAGTCGCACGGCTGGAAGGCGGGTTCGAAGTTCACCGTCTCCTACGAGGACGGCAAGAAGCAGCAGCTCACCGTGGCCGGGGTCTACCAGGGCAACGAGATGATCTCGGGCATCATGCTCGACAACTCGACGCTCACCCCGCACACCACGGACGCCTTCGACATGCAGGTCATGCTGAAGACGTCGAGCGGCACCTCGGACGCCACCAAGGACAAGCTGGAGAAGGCCCTCGGCGACAACCCGGCGATCCAGGTCCAGGACAAGAAAGACATCTCAGACCAGATCGCCAGCATCTTCACCCTGATGCTGAACATGCTCTACGGCCTGCTCGCGATGGCCGTCATCGTCGCGGTCCTCGGTGTCATCAACACCCTGGCCATGTCGGTCTTCGAGCGCTCGCAGGAGATCGGGATGCTCCGCGCGATCGGCCTCGACCGCAAGGGCATCAAGCGGATGGTCCGGCTGGAGTCCCTGGTCATCTCGCTCTTCGGCGGCGTACTCGGCATCGGCCTGGGCGTGTTCTTCGGCTGGGCCGCCGGTGAACTGCTCGGCAGCACCATGCCGACGTACGAACTGGTCCTGCCCTGGGCCAGGATGGGGCTCTTCCTGCTCCTCGCCGGGACGGTCGGCATCCTCGCGGCGCTGTGGCCGGCGCGGCGGGCGGCTCGCCTGAACATGCTGTCGGCGATCAAGTCGGAGTAACCGTACGGCGGATGGGGCCCCGTTCCACGACGGAACGGGGCCCCTTCGTCGTACCGGGGCCCCTTCGTCTTACCGGGGCCCCGTCGCCGTACCAGGGACCCCGTTGCCGTACCGGGAGCCCCGTCGTCGTTCCGTACGCCGGTCAGTTCCAGTCGCGCGAGCGCAGTGGCATCCCGGACGCGCCCGACGCCTCCGGTGTCCTGACCGCCAGCACCTGGTTGACGCCGATGCGGTTCTGCTCGAAGGCCAGCACGGAGGCGACCATGTACAGGCGCCAGACGCGGGCACGGGCCGGGCTGGTGAGCCCGACGGCACGCCCCCACTGCGCTTCCAGGTTGCTGACCCAGTCGCGCAGCGTGAGGGCGTAGTGCTCGCGGAGCGACTCGACGTCACGGACCTCGAACCCGGCCCGCTCCAACTGGGTCACCGTCGTCCCGACCGGCGCGAGTTCGCCGTCGGGAAAGACGTACGCGTCGATGAACTCGTCGACGTGGTACGCCGATTCGTCCTGGCGCGGCGGACGGGCGATCTGGTGGTTGAGCAGCCGCCCGCCGGGCTTCAGCAGCCGGCGAAGCACCTGGGCGTACTCCAGGTACCTTTCGGCGCCCACGTGTTCGGCCATGCCGATGGAGGAGATGGCGTCGAACGGCCCGTCCGTGACGTCCCGGTAGTCCTGCACCCGGATCTCCACCCGGTCGGTCAGTCCCTCTTCCGCGACCCGCTTACGGGCGTACGCGGCCTGCTCCTGCGACAGCGTCACGCCGACCACGCTGACGCCGTGCTCCCGGGCGGCGTGGATGGCCATGGAACCCCAGCCGCAGCCGACGTCCAGGAGCCGCTGTCCCGCTCTCAGGTCCAGCTTGCGGGCGACGAGTTCGAGCTTGTCGCGCTGGGCGTCCTCCAGGGTTCCGCCGTCTTCCCAGTAGGCGCACGAGTAGACCATCGACGGCCCGAGGACGATCTCGTAGAAGTCGTTCCCCACGTCGTAGTGGTGGCTGATGGCCTGCCGGTCGCTTCGCTTGGTGTGCAGGTGGCGGCGTCTGCGCACCTCCTCGGGGGGCGGGGCGGGCGGCAGCGGCCCGGCCAGCCTCACCAGCCCGCGCACGGCGGCGCGCACCTCGGGGTCCCGCAGGGCCTCCGCCGCCCCCCGCGCGTCCTCTCCCCGTTCCCACACGAGCCCTGCCATCAGGTCGAGGGCGGTGTAGAGGTCGCCCTCCACGCCGAGATCCCCGGCCACCCACGCCCTCACGAGCCCCAGTTCCCCCGGCTTCCACAGCAGCCGGCGCACGGCCCGGCGGTTGTGGACGAGGAGTACGGGGGCGGCGGGCGGGCCTGCCTCCGAGCCGTCCCAGGCGCGGATACGCAGCGGGAGCGGAGCTCCCAGCAACTGTTCGACAAGGCTCTTCAGCCGCAGCGCGGCGTCCTGCATGGCCCACACCTCCGTGACAACACTCCCGAAAGCTCCAACATCCACGTAAACACCAAGACGCGCCGCGCGCAGTCCCCCCGCCGTGTCACGGCTTCGCAAAATACGTGCAGACGCCACGCTTTCGCTGCCGGTGCGGCAGTCGCGGAACCGCCGGAGAAGGCCGGAGCAGGCCGGGGAACGCCGAAGGGGGCCTCCCGCACCACGGATGGCGGGAGGCCCCCTTCGGGGTGTTCAGTGACCGGGCGTCAGGAGGCCTTGGCCTTCTCCTCGGCCTTGGCGGGCGCGGGCGCGGCCACGGCCGCCGCCGGAGCGGGCGCCGGCTTCGCGGCCTCGTAGAACTCCTCGCGAGGAGTCTCCATGGCGCCGAGCGAGACGACCTCACGCTTGAGGAACATCGCGAGCGTCCAGTCGGCGATGACGCGGATCTTGCGGTTCCACGTCGGCATGGCGAGACCGTGGTAGCCACGGTGCATGTACCAGGCGAGACGGCCCTTGAGCTTGATCTTCACCTTGCCCATGACGATCATCGCGACGCCCTTGTGGAGGCCGAGGCCGGCCACCGCACCCTTGTTGGCGTGCGCGTACTCCTTCTGCGGGAAGCCCCGCAGGCCGGAGATCACGTTGTCGCCGAGCACCTTCGCCTGGCGCAGCGCGTGCTGGGCGTTCGGCGGGCACCAGGCGTTCTCGACGCCGGCCTTGCGGGCGGCGGCGTCCGGCACCTGGGCGTTGTCGCCCGCGGCCCAGATGTAGTCCGTGCCCTGCACCTGGAGGGTGGTCTGCGTGTCCACGTGACCGCGCGGGCCCAGCGGCAGGCCGAAGCGGGAGAGGACGGGGTTCGGCTTGACGCCGGCCGTCCAGACGATCGTGCTGGAGTCGACCTCGAGGCCGTTCTTGAGCACGACGTGACCGTCGACGCAGGAGTCCATGGAGGTGGAGAGGTAGATCTCCACGCCCCGGCTCTCCAGGTGCTCCTTGCCGTACAGGCCCAGCTTGGGCCCGACCTCGGGAAGGATCTTGTCCGCCGCGTCGACGAGGATGAAGCGCATGTCCTCGCGGGAGACGCTGGAGTAGTACTTCGAAGCGTCGCGGGCCATGTCCTCGACCTCGCCGATGGTCTCCGCACCCGCGAAGCCGCCGCCGACGAAGACGAAGGTGAGCGCCTTGCGGCGGACCTCCTCGTCCGTGGTCGAGTCGGCCTTGTCGAGCTGCTCGAGGACGTGGTTGCGCAGGCCGATGGCCTCCTCGATGCCCTTCATACCGATGCCCTGCTCGGCGAGGCCGGGGATCGGGAAGGTGCGCGAGACCGCGCCCATCGCGATGACGAGGTAGTCGAAGGGCAGCTCGTACGCCTCGCCCACGAGGGGAGCGATCGTGGCCACCTTGCGGTCCTGGTCGATGGTGGTGACCCGACCGGTGAGGACCTCCGCCTTGGGGAGCACGCGTCGCAACGGGACGACGACATGCCGCGGGGAGATGCTGCCGGCGGCGGCTTCGGGGAGGAAGGGCTGGTAGGTCATGTACGACCGGGGGTCGACAACCGTGACGGTCGCCTCTCCGTAGCGCATCTTCTTGAGAATGCGCCGAGCTGCGTACAGGCCTACGTACCCACCGCCTACTACGAGGATCCTGGGACGCTCCGTGGTGCTCATGCCATCGAGTATCCACCTGCCCCAGGGGGGTCGCTCGTGAGCCCCTTCACAAGCATTTGCGGACCCTCTGCTACACTGCGCGGCCCGCATGATCGAAGTCATGCCACGACTGGGGTCCGGGCGTCCGGTTCGGACCGTTGTCAACACCGCGTGAGCTGCTACTCCGTCCTCGCGAAGGCACCTCGGCCGGGCCGGACCAGCCCCCGTTTCACACGCCCGAAACACGCCCCGAACGCTCCGGTGAGCGCCCTCCCCGACCTGGTGAGCCGCCCGGAGGGACCACGGGAGCGAATTCCTCGCCGAACAGGGGCTTTTTCCTTGTGAAGAACTTCACGAACTTTTCCGGCGGCGTGTCGCCAAGAGGATTCCGAGAGCCCAAAAGTGCGCTCATACGTTGTCCGACCTGCTCAGGAGAGGCGACCGGCGGGCCTGCCGACGCCTCTCCCCCACCCCGCCGTGCCGCCGCTACGCGATCGACCAGGCGATCCCGTCGAGGATGTCGTGCTCGCTGACCACGACCTCCGCCGCGCCGGTCCGCTCCATGACCGAGAGGAGCACCAGGGCGCCCGCGGCGATGACGTCGACGCGGCCCGGGTGCATCGAGGGGATCGCGGCCCGCTCGGCGTGCGTCGAGGCCAGCAGGGACTCGGTGATCTCGCGGACCCGGTCGTAGGGGACCCGGGAGTGGTGGATGGCGGCCGAGTCGTACTCGGGGAGGTTCTGCGCGATCGCCGAGACCGTGGTGACCGAGCCCGCGAGCCCGACCAGCGTGCGCGCCTCACGGAGCGGCACGGTCCGCTCGGCGAGATCCAGCGCCGCCTCGATGTCCGCGCGGATCGCCTCGGCCTCGGCGGCCGTCGGCGGGTCACTGACCTTCCCGTCGTGCACGAGGTGCCGCTCGGTCATCCGTACGCAGCCGATGTCCACGGAACGCGCGGCACGCACCTCGTCGTCGCCCACGACGAACTCCGTGGAGCCGCCGCCGATGTCCACCACCAGGTACGGCCTGGCGAGGTCGTCCCGCCCCGTCAGTTCCCTCGTCGCGCCCGTGAAGGAGAACTCCGCCTCCTGGTCACCGGTGATCACCTCGGGCTCGACGCCCAGGATGTCCAGCACCCCGCGCACGAACTCGTCCCGGTTCTCGGCGTCCCGGGAGGCCGAGGTCGCCACGAACCGCAGCCGCCGCGCGCCGTGCTCCTCGATGACCGCCGCGTACTCACGGCAGGCGGCGAACGTGCGCTCCAGCGCCTCCGGGGCCAGCCGCCCGGTCCGGTCGACGCCCTGGCCGAGCCGGACGATGGTCATACGGCGGTCCAGGTCGACGAGTTCCCCCGTCGCCGGGTCCGCGTCGGCGACGAGCAGCCGGATGGAGTTCGTACCGCAGTCGACGGCGGCGACACGGGTCACTTGACGGTCTCCTCTTCGGCGGGGGCCACGCCGTCGCCGGGGTCCCCCGGCGACGTCACACAGGGCCCCTTGCGCCACCACTCCGGCAGCATCCCGATGGCCTCGTCGCCCAGCGGGTTCACGCCGGGACCCGCCGCCAGGGAGTGGGCCACCAGCACGTGCAGACACTTCACCCGGTCCGGCATGCCACCCGCGCTCGGGAAGCCCGCCAGCACCTCGACGGAGTCACGGCGCGCGAGGTAGTCCTCGTGAGCGGCGCGATAAGCGGCGGCCAGCTCCGGATCCTCCGCCAGCCGGTCCGTCATCTCCTTCATGACCCCGTTGGCCTCCAGCGTGCCGATCGCGGAAGCGGCCCGCGGACACGTCAGGTAGTACGTCGTCGGGAACGGCGTCCCGTCCGGAAGACGGGGCGCCGTCTCCACCACGTCCGGCTGACCGCAGGGACAGCGGTGCGCGATCGCGCGCAAACCGCGCGGCGGGCGCCCGAGCTGCTGCTCGAAGGCCTCGACATCCGCGTCGGTCGGCTCGGTGGAGGGAGTGGTGGGCGGGGGCGTTTGCATGCCTGGAGGTTGTCTTTCCTTGGGTCAGCTGTCGGTTTTCGGACGGCGGGAACAGGCGACGCGTCCGGCGGGAGACAGCTGACGCGCCGTCTCCCGGCAGGCGGGGGACGACATCAGCGGCCGGAACGGTCGGCCTTGTCCACGCCGTCCCACACGTTGGTGTACCAGGGGCGGTCGCCCGCCCCCTGGTCGACCCGGGACTGCTTCGCCGCGTCCGGGTCGATCACGATGTAGCCGGTCTCCCCCGGCATCACATAGTGCAGCCGGTCCCGGATCTGCTGCTCCGCGTACGAGTCGTCCTGCCAGCGCGCCTTGAGATCGCGCAACTGCTCGACCCGCGTGCGGGCCTGCTCCCGCTGCCGCTCGAGACCGGCGATCTCCGCGCGCTGGGACACGTACTGCCTTATCGGGTACGCGAGAGCCACGACCAGGGAACAGACGACGAGGGCGAGGAGCGCCGCCCGCCCGGTGAGCCGCGAGCGGCGCGCCTGCCGCTTGGTCTGGGAACGGTAGACCCGGGCCGCCGTCTGCTCCCCGAGCAGCTTGATCCTGGTCGCGGTGGAGAACCGGTCCCGGTCCTTCACGGCCATGAGTCCCGCCTCCCCGATACCTGCCTGCACGTGCGTACGTCCCCGCACACGGTACGGGACCGAGTACGGGGACGTACGGACGACGCTTCCCAAGCGGGTGGCGCTCAGCCCTTGAAGCGGGGAACCGCCGAGCGCGGGGCGTCAGCCCTTGAAGCGGGGAAACGCGCTGCGGCCGGCGTACACCGCGGCGTCGTCGAGGATCTCCTCGATACGCAGCAGCTGGTTGTACTTGGCGACGCGGTCCGAGCGGGCCGGGGCGCCGGTCTTGATCTGACCGCAGTTCACCGCGACCGCGAGGTCGGCGATGGTGACGTCCTCGGTCTCGCCGGAGCGGTGCGACATCATGCACTTGAAGCCGTTGCGCTGCGCCATCTCCACGGCGTCCAGCGTCTCGGTCAGCGAGCCGATCTGGTTGACCTTGACGAGCAGGGCGTTCGCGGAGCCCTCCTCGATACCGCGGGCCAGGCGCTCCGGGTTGGTGACGAAGAGGTCGTCGCCGACGATCTGGACCTTGTCGCCCAGCTTGTCGGTGATGACCTTCCAGCCGGCCCAGTCGTCCTCGTACAGCGGGTCCTCGATGGAGACGAGCGGGTACGCGGAGACGAGCTCCTCGTAGTACTCGGTCATCTCGGCGGCCGAGCGGGACTTGCCCTCGAACTCGTACTTGCCGTCCTTGTAGAACTCGGACGCGGCGACGTCGAGCGCGAGCCCGATCTGCTCGCCGGGGATGTAACCGGCCTGCTTGATGGCCTCGATGATGAGGTCGAGCGCGGCGCGGTTGGACTCCAGGTTCGGGGCGAAGCCGCCCTCGTCGCCGAGGCCGGTGGACAGGCCCTTGGTCTTCAGCACCTTCTTGAGGGTGTGGTAGACCTCGGCGCCCCAGCGCAGCGCCTCGGAGAAGGACTCCGCGCCGATCGGGGCGATCATGAACTCCTGGATGTCGACGTTGGAGTCGGCGTGCGACCCGCCGTTCAGGATGTTCATCATCGGAACGGGCAGCAGGTGCGCGTTCGGGCCGCCCAGGTAGCGGAAGAGGGGGAGGTCGCTGGCCTCGGAGGCGGCGTGGGCGACGGCGAGGGAGACGCCGAGGATGGCGTTGGCGCCGAGCGAGCCCTTGTTGTCGGTGGCGTCCAGGTCGAACATCGCCTGGTCGATCAGGCGCTGCTCGGTGGCGTCGTAGCCGACGAGCTCCGGGCCGATCTGCTCGATGACGGCGAGGACGGCCTTCTCGACACCCTTGCCGTGGTAGCGGTTGGGGTCACCGTCGCGCAGCTCGATGGCCTCGAAGGCTCCGGTGGAGGCGCCGGACGGGACGGCGGCACGACCGGTGCTGCCGTCATCGAGGCCGACCTCGACCTCGACGGTGGGGTTCCCTCGCGAGTCGAGGATTTCCCGGGCTACGACGACGTCGATGGACGGCACGAGCATCTCCTTCTGGGATGTGACGCGGGTACGCGGGACTGTGGCAGCCCCGCGGGATGAGCCTAACCGGCTCCGGCGCTTCGGCCAGCCGGTCGACCACCTCTTGGGCAGAACTGGGAGCGAACATTGTTCCAGAATGGAACAAAAAGGGAATGAATACCGGCCCGGAGGCGGAACCGACGCCCGGACCGGACCCGGAAAGAAAAAACCCCGCCCCGGTGCGTACGGGGGAACACGCACCGGAGCGGGGAGCCCGTGGGGACGGGGGATGACCCACACGAGGCCCTCAGTATGAGGACCACGTATATGAGCGGGCCGTGGTTCAGCTACGAGCCGGATGTGATTCGCCGGCCGACCGCCGCGGGCCGGCGGACCCGACCGTCAGCTGAGGTGGAGCTGCTGACCCGGGAAGATGAAGTCCGCGTCGTCGATGATGTCCTTGTTCAGCTCGAACAGCTTCTGCCAGCCGCCCTTGACGTTCTTCGCCTCGGCGATGGCGCTGAGGCTGTCGCCCTTCTTCACCTTGTACTCGCCGTCGCCCTTCTTGACCGTCTTTCCGGTCGGGGTCTCGACGGTCTCCTTGGCGACGGTCGGGCGCTCCGAGGAGCGCGAGGAACGCTGCTCGTCGGTCTTGGCGCTCGGCTGCTGCGAAGGGGTGGTGCTCTGCGAGTTGCCCGACGACGAGGACGAGTCGCTCGTACCACCGTTGTACGCGGCACCCGACAGGCCGGTGCCGCAGGACGGCCAGGCACCCTTGCCCTGCGCCGCGAGGACCTTCTCGGCGACGGTTATCTGCTGGGACTTGGAAGCCTGGTCGGCGGTGGAGGCGTACGCGCTGCCGCCGTAGGCGGACCAGGTGGAGGCGGAGAACTGCAGGCCGCCGTAGTAGCCGTTGCCGGTGTTGATGGACCAGTTGCCGCCCGACTCGCACTGGGCGACGGTGTCCCACTCGGAGGTGCTGGCGGCGGAGGCCGTGCCGGACGCCATCAGCGGGGCGGCGACGGCGACACCGGCGACCCCGGCGAGCGTGACGATACGGGTGGCCTTGGACGGACGACGGTGCTTGCCCTTGCACGAACGCAGCATGAAGTGATCCCCTCACCGACGCCTACGAGGTGAGCTGTCGGGTTCGGGCGGGTGAGTGCCCGGTCGCGCACCTTGCGGTGCACGTCTTCACCCCAAGCCACTCCCGGTCAACTACCGGGCGCGGCACTTACCTTGGGTCCCCCGCTCCTGCCTACGGCGCTTGACGCGACGATTGTTCCCGTACGGCCGCTGGCAGGATTCGGCGTTGCGACCCACGGGGCTCACCAGTGGCGAGCGGTCACGACCGTAGACAGGCCGCGGGCGGAATATCAAAGACGATCAGGGGGTCTGAGATCCATCTCTCATTCTCACCAAACCGGACATTCCATGGCGAACCATGACCCGAACTCCCGCTACTTTTCGACCGGTTCGGCAGCATTGTCAAGGCCGTGACCGGGGAAGACGACAGGCGCCTCGACGTCGGCCGTCTCCTCGTCCGCGGTGGACGGGTCGAGCCATCCACCGACGAGACCGAAGGCCTCCGCGATGACCGAGAGCCTCTCGTCGACGACGGCCGGGTAGGAGCCGACGATGGTCTCGCGAGCCGTCGCGGAGTCGCGTGAGGCGTGCCGCCCGGACGAGTTGTCGTCCGTACGGCTGTCGGTCGCGTCCTGGGCGGCGGTACCGCGGTGACGTCCGGAGGTGCTCGCCGCGTCCGAAGGATAGGCACTCTGGGTGGACTTGTCCGAATCGCCATCCTTCGTCGCGCTCGCGTCGCCGGACTCGGCCGGATCCGCGGAGGTGTCCGAGGAAGCTCCTGAGGAGGGCGAGGTGGACGGCGACGGAGTGGACGAATCGGGCAGTACGTCCAAACCGGTCGAGCCGGTTGAATCCGTCGAGCCCGTCGAGCCCGTCGACTCGTCGGACGGCGACGAGCCGTCCAGGAGGCCCGTGTCGATGTCCAGGGCCGAGTCCTCGCTGAGCGCGGAGAGGGGCCCGCAGGTGGGCCAGGCGACGACGCCGCGGCCGTCGAGGATCTTCTCGGCGATGGCTATCTGCTGCGAGCGGCTGGCCTGGTCGGCGCTCGGGGCGTAGTCGAGGCCGCCGTAGTTCTCCCAGTCCCACTGGGTCAAGTGCAGCCCGCCGTAGTACCCGTCGCCGGTGTTCTCGCTCCAGGAGGCGTCCGTCTCGCACTCCGCGACGCGGTCCCAGGTCGTGGCGTCGGCCGCGCTCGCACCCGTGGCGGCGAGCAACGGGATCACGATGGCCGATCCGGTCACCCCTGCCGCGACCATGAGAGCCGGAGCCTGACGGGGTCGACGATGACGGCCGTTCCCGGAGAGCATACGGAAGCCTTTCGCGTGACAGCAGGTGACAACAGCGACGTACGACGACGCCGGCGACGGATGATCCGTGCTGACGAGGAACGTATCGACACTCGAACGCTTGTCACAAGTCGATGCAGCGCAGATCACGTGAAGATCACAATGTTGAGGAAGCGTCAGCTTTTCGCGACACCCGAAGACCCTTGCGACCGCCCGGGGGACAACTGGCGCGGAGTGGTGAACTCCACTGGAAGAGTGCGCAATCCACGCATAATCAGCCCACCGCGCCACCGCAAATCAGCGGAATCACCCGCGAGTTGGAGGTCGGGAAGGCGGGTGGCAGGGTCTCACCGAGCTCCCCGGTCCCGGAATTGACCGGTCACCGTGAACTGCGGCAGGACCGGCCGCTGGTAAGCGCCGACTCCGTCGATGCCGGCGTCCAGGGCCTTCATGACTTCCGGCCACGCACCCTTCTGCCACCACGACAGGTGGCGCTCACGAATCGGGTTGACAGGTCCCCAAGTGAGCGGCATGTCAGTCCAGGAGAGGCCGTGCCGAAGACGATGGAGCATCCCTTCGAACTGAATGCGGATGTCGTACTTGCTCGTGAAGTGGCGCTTGGTGAAGTACGACCGCAGCACCTCCAGCACCTCCTCCCACTGTTCGTCATCGGGGTCCGGCGGTACCTTCGTGCCGGTCGTCCAGTGCCACTCACTGACGGCGCACCTCACGCCGGGTTTGCCGAGCATGGCGGCCCCACCGAGGACGACCTTGAGGTCGAACATGTCGACGACCTGCCTGCACTCCTCCGGCGTCAGGTTCCTCAGCCGCTCCTCGGCGCTGGTCTCGATGTCGAATAGGTCGGGAGCCGCGCGCCAACGGTCGCTGTTCGCCTCCAACCACTGCTGGGCGAACTTGAGCTGGTCCCGGAGCTCCGCGAGTTCGGTCTCGAGCGCCATGACGGAGGCCCTGAGTACCGCTGGGTCGACACCGGCGCGTACGTACTCAGGGATGCGCACCTCGAGCAGGTGCTCCTGTTCGGCGATCCTGGTCGTGAACTCAGCGACGCGACTGTCGTATTTCTCCTTGTCTCCGGGGAGTCCGCGTCTCCGGGGAGTCCGCCCACCCGTTCGGCGGCCGGACCCTGGAAGCGTCCCTCGTCATTGAGAATCCGGGCCAGCTCCATCCAGACGGCGCTTTCGATGCCGTCCGCCTCGATGTAGGGCTCACCGCAAGAGGGGATCTTGAGAACCCCCTTGCAGCGGTAGGACCGGCTGGTGCCCCTGCCCGCTCCCAGGTACGGCTCGCCACACGTGCCGTGGATCCGTCCGGTCAGGGGGTAGACACGATTCCCGCGCCGCCCGTTCTGGAAGCCGAGTTCCTTCAGAGCGGCCATGAGCTCCGCAGCCCGTTGCACGGAAATAACGGGCGGAACGCCGATCTTGACCTGATCTCCATGAACGGGGGCGCCGTCGTCGCCGCGGCGGGTGTGGTTCCCTCCGTTACCGCGATCGGTCTTTCGGTAGACCACGTAGCCGTCGTGAATGGTCTCGCCACGGAGGCGGTTGCGGAGGTTGGCGACGCTCCAGGGAACGCCGCTGCGAGCAAAGAGTCCGCGGTTGTTGAGTTCCGCGCAAGCCTCGGTGAGGTTCATTCTCCGGTCGACGATGAGCTCTGCGGCGAGGGTGAGAACCAGAGATTCACGGGCGTCGGTGACGAGGACGGAGAAGCGTTTGCGACGGCCGCCGACTTCCTTGGTGTCCTTTTCGATCCTGTAGCCGTAGGGCGCCGGGCCACCCGGCCAGCCGCCGTAGCTGATCTTCAGTTCCCGCCCGGCAACGGTGCGCTCCTTGATACGCCGCCAGTCCATCTCGGAAAGGGTGACGTACCGCATGAACTGCTGCCAGCCTGCTTCGGTGCCGGTGTCGATTCCCTCTGTCACCGAAATAAAGTGGATGCCGATGTCAGCCATGTTCCAGGCCCACTGGTAGGCGGCTCGGGCTGTGCGTCCGATACGGTCCACTTTGGGCACGAGGATGCGGTTGAAACACTGTCGGTGTGCGTCAGCGACGAGACGATCCATCGCGGGGCGGCTCTCCAGAGCCCCGGACACAGCTTCGTCGACGTAGGAGTCATAGACGGCGACTTCAGGGTGTTGGCCGAGCCACACGTCGGAGACCTTCTCCTGGTCCTCCAATCCGAAACCGTCGAGCTGGTCGAGGGTGGAGACGCGCGCGTATTTGGCGACAACGACGGCCGCAGGGGCGGCAAGGCATGGGCGTGCCACAATGGGCATGTTCAGTCCTCCGAGACTGTTCCGTCCCCGGGGTGTTGGCTCACCGCCGGGAAGGTTCCGGCTCCTCTGCGCTGTCGCAAGCGCTCTGGGGCCGGTGCCGTTTTACGGAACCCTACCTCCCGCTCTGGGCAGTTGAAGGCGAATTGCACAGTTCAGAGTCCCCGCCACGCGACCCGACTCCAGGTACCGTCACCCCGTGAACGCCCCGCATATCAAACCCGAGCTCTTCAACTGGGAGTTCGCCACCGATCCCTACCCTGCCTACGCGTGGCTCCGTGAGCATTCGCCGGTGCACCGCACCACACTCCCCAGCGGGGTGGAGGCATGGCTCGTCACTCGGTACACGGACGCCAAACTGGCCCTCGCCGACGCGCGGCTCTCCAAGAATCCCGTGCACCATTCCGAAGGCGCCCACGGCAAGAGCAAGACGGGAATCCCCGGCGAGCGCAGCGCGAACCTCATGACCCACCTGCTCAATATCGACCCGCCGGACCACACGCGCCTCCGTCGGCTCGTCTCCAAGGCGTTCACTCCGCGTCGCGTGGCCGAGTTCGCCCCGCGCGTCCAGGAACTGACCGACCACCTCATCGACCAGTTCGCGCACACCGGAAGCGCCGACCTCATCCACGAGTTCGCGTTCCCTCTCCCCATCTACGCGATCTGCGATCTGCTGGGCGTCCCCCGCGAGGACCAAGACGAATTCCGGGACTGGGCAGGGATGATGATCCGGCACCAGGGCGGACCGAGGGGCGGTGTCGCGCGGTCCGTGAAGAAGATGCGCAGCTATCTTGCCGAGCTGATCCACCGCAAGCGGCAGGCACTCCCGGACACCCCCGGCCCCGGCGAAGACCTCATCTCCGGGCTCATCCGCGCCTCCGACCACGGCGAGCAACTCACGGAGAACGAAGCCGCAGCCATGTGTTTTGTGCTGCTTTTCGCAGGTTTTGAGACGACGATCAACCTTATTGGCAACGGCACATACGCACTGCTACGCAACCCGAGGCAGCGGGCAGAACTGCAGAAGTCGATCGACCGCGGCGAACGAGAGCTGCTCGACACGGGCATCGAAGAACTCCTCCGCTACGACGGTCCTGTCGAACTGGCGACTTGGCGCTACGCAACCGAGCCTCTCGAAATCGGCGGACAGGGAATCGCTTCCGGTGACCCCGTGCTCGTGGTCCTCGCCGCCGCCGACCGCGATCCTGCCCGTTTCGACGAGCCGGACACACTCGATCTCTCCCGCCGGGACAACCAGCATCTCGGCTACGGGCACGGCATCCACTACTGCATCGGCGCCCCGCTCGCCCGTCTCGAAGGCCGCGCCGCGCTGGCCACCTTGCTGCGTCGGCTGCCAGATCTTCGCCTTGCCTCCGATCCCGCGGACTTGCGCTGGCGCGGCGGCCTGATCATGCGCGGGCTGCGGAACCTGCCTGTGGAGTTCACGCCTACTCGACCGGTGTCCACCCCGGTGCCCACTCGCCGTTGAGCCTGCACTTCCGGTCGCCCTCCACACCTTCACCCCAGGCTGTCCGGAAATGGTCTGCTGTTTGACTTCGTGACTCGACAACTCCCTACATTCGCGAAGTGGACCCCGAAATACTCAGATCCAGCTTCGCGGTCGTCGAGAGACGGGCCGAGTTCGCGGTCAAGTACTTCTACTCGCATCTGTTCCGGCACCACCCGGACGTACGCGAGCTGTTTCCGCTGGACTTTCCGCAGGACATGGAGCGGCAGCGGGACCGGCTGTTCGCGGCGCTGACGTATGTGATGGAGCGGCTGGGGGATCCGGCGCTGCCGGACTATCTGAGGGACCTGGGACGGGATCACCGCAAGTATCTGGCGGAGCCGGACCACTACGCCGCCGTGGGGACGAGCCTGATCGCCGCGTTCACCATGGTCGCGGGGACGTCGTGGAGTGCGGAGGTCGAGAAGGCCTGGGTCGAGGCGTACGGGGCGATCGCCAACGTCATGCTCCAGGGCGCCTGGGAGTCGCAGCAGGCGGGCGAACCGTCCTGGTGGGACGCCGAGGTCGTGTCCAGGACCCGGCACGGTGAGGACCTCGCCGTGCTGACCCTGCGGCCCGAGCGGCGGCTGCGGTACTCCCCCGGCCAGTACGTCAGCGTCAACACCCCGCAGCTGCCGGGCATCTGGCGGCCGTACTCGCTGGGCAACGCGCCCCGCGCCGACCACACCGTCGACCTGCACATCAGCCGGGTCGAGGACGGGGTGCTCTCCACCGCCCTGGTCCGCCGGACGCGGGAGGGGGACGTCCTGCGGCTCGGCGCGCCCGGCGGCGGGATGACCCTGCGGACGCCCGTGGAGCGACCGCTGACCTTTGTCGCGGCCGGCACCGGCTGGGCCCCCGTCAAGGCGCTTCTCCAGCAGCTCGACAAGACGCACGAGGCCAGGCTCTTCCTCGTCGCCCGGGACACGTCCTATCTGTACGACCGGTCGGCCGTCGAAGGGCTCCAGGCCCGGCTTCCGCTGCTTTCGGCCACGTTCATCACTCCCGCGCCCGGCCGGCCCAAGGCGCAGGCGACCGAGCGGCTGCTGACCGCGCTGGGCAACCGTGCGGGCTGGGAGCGGCACGACGTCTATCTGGCCGGGCCGCCCAGGCTCGTCGAGGAGATCGGCGCCGAGCTTCCCGGCCTCGGCACTCCGGCCGAGCGGATCTTCCACGACCTGCTGGCGCCGACCGCGGAGGACCGCACCCGGCCGCTGGGCACGGCGGAGTGGCTGCTCGACCGTCCGCAGCCGAGCTGGCACAACCCGGCGAGCCGCGCGCCGGACGGCTGACTCCCGGCCCTCACGCCTCCGCGGGGCGCTCGCTCGCGCGGATCGCGTCCCGGTAGGCCCGTGCCGCTGTCCGCAGTGCCGTCTCCGGGTCCACGCCCTCGGCCTCGGCGCGGGCGGCCATGGCCAGCAACTCGTAGCCGACGCCCTCGCCTTGAGGGAGTTCGACCTCAAGTCCCGCCGTGCGCACCCGGGATGCCAGCTTCGCCGCCAGGGCGAGGCCCGGCTGACCCAGCGGGATGCCCTCGGTCACCGATGTCCGCCGCTTCTCCTCGGCCTTGGTGCGCAGCCAGTGTTCCTTGACCTCTTCGGGGGTGGTGGCGGTCTCGTCGCCGAAGACGTGCGGGTGGCGGTGGATCAGCTTCGTGATGATGCCGGCGGCGACGTCGTCGATGGAGAAGGGGGTGTCCTCGTCCTCCGGGCCGCCCTCCTCGGCGATCCGGGCGTGGAAGACGACCTGGAGCAGGACGTCGCCGAGCTCCTCCCGCAGCTCGTCACGGTCGCCCTCCTCGATCGCCTCGACCAGTTCGTACGCCTCCTCGATGCCGTACTTCACCAGGCCCTTGTGGGTCTGCTGGGACGACCAGGGGCACTCCAGGCGGATGCGGTCCATGACCTGGACGAGGTCCAGGAGGCGGGCGCCCGGCAGGTCGTAGGAGGCCGGGAGCAGCTCCAGGTCCGGCATCTGTATGCGGCCCGAGCCCGCGAGCCCCGCCAGCCCGTCGGTGAGCCGGGGCTCGCCCTCGCCGGTGGCGACGACGACCACCGTGCGGCCGCCGGCGCAGGTGTCGACCAGCTCCTGGGCGGTCGGTGCCGTCTCGTCCACGGTGATGCCCGCCTCGCGGAGGTACGGCAGTTGCGGGTGCGTGCCGTCCGCGCACAGCACCCGGTCGGCGCCGCGCAGGGCCTGCCAGGCGGGCCAGGACAGCAGCCCCGGGGCGACGCGGTGGCTGGTGGTGAGCAGGACGATACGGCCGGGGGACTCCGTCCCGGGGCCGGGGGCGTCCCTACCGGGGGCATCCCTGTCGGAGGCCAGGGCGTCCGTCCCGGGGGCGGGGGTGGCTGTGCCAGAGGTGGCCGTGCCGGAGGCGACGGCATCGCTCCCCAGGGCGTCCGTGCCGGAGGCGTCCGAGGTGCCGTCGAAGCTGGTTGCGTTCACTCCTCGAACGTAACCCACACCGCCGACCGCCCCCTCGGTTATCCACAGGCCGGGCCGTCCGCTACGCCGTCTCCTGCGTCTGGGCGGCGGTGACCTCCCGCAGCCACGGTGTCTTCACGTCGACGCGGCTGCTCTGCTTGACGTCCCAGGCGCCGTATCGCGGGTTCAGGTCGACGTCCAGTTTCCTGGAGGCCTCGGACATCGCCTTCCAGAAGGTGGCCTGACCCGCGTCGGTGTTCATGTCGGCGCCGATCGCGGCGGCGAGCTTCTGGGCCTCGATCTCGGTACGGAGGCTGTCGTCGAGACGCTTGGGCGCCACCCCGTACTGCTGGAGCCAGGCCGCCTCCAGCGCCTTCGCGCCGCCCGCCTGCTGTTCCAGCGACGAGCGCAGCTGCTGGGTGTCCTTGCGGGTGACGCTCACGCCCGCTTTCGTCGCCGCCTCGTCGAGGACCCGGTCCAGGACCAGGGTGTGCAGGGTGTCGCGGGTGAGACTGGCGGTCTTGGTGACGGCCTGCTCGTACTGGGCCTGATCCGGGATGGCGGCGCGCTGTGCCGTGCGCACCTCGTTCACGCGGCTCTCCAGCTGCGCGATGGTGATCCGCTCGCCGCCGACGACGGCCGCGGCACCGGGATGCGCCTCGCTGCCGCAGGCGGTGAGAAGGGGGGCCGCGGCGGCGAGCGCGGCGGACAGGACGAGCGCGGTGCGACGGCGGCGGTGCAAGGAAGCCTCCCGAGGAGATTGTGCGGCGGTGCACAAAGTCTTGCGGTGATCGATGTTAGGCAGTGGCCCAGCTCTCGGCCACCCATTCGACCAACGATTCGCGAGCAGTTCAGGCACCGTCGCACCGGCACATCGTCCCGGCCCGGGTCCTATCCCCGTACCTGGCCCAGCCATTGCAGGGTCCGCCGGATCTCCGTCGTCATCGGGTGCCCTGGCCCGCTCAGGCGTTCCACGTCGTGCAGCAGCCGGGCCAGCGTGTCGTGGGCGGAGCCGCGGTCGCCGAGCGCCAGCAGCAGGTGGCCGATACGGCGGCGGATCTCGAGGGACTGTCCGGGGTCGCCCGCGACGTAGTGGTTCTCGTAGTACGGGAGCAGCGAGCGGTACTCCGCGAGTGCGGCGGCGGGTTCGCCGAGCTGTTCCAGGCATTGGGCGATGTCGTAGCGGAAGCGCAGTGACTGCGGGTCGGACTGGCCCGCCGCGGTGGCCCGTTCGTCGGCGAGGCGGCGCAGTTCGGGCAGTGCGCGCCGGTACTGGCCGTCGTCCATGAGCGTGGCGGCGTACTGCTTGCGCAGGGTGCGCACGACGGCGGAGTGCGCGCCGTGCTCGGCGGCGGCGGCCGGCAGGATCGCGCCGAGGATGTCGACGGCCTGCGTGATGCGTCCCTCGCCGAGGAGCCGCTTCACCTCGTCGACGGCGCCCGCGACATCGGCTCTCTCCACGGCGGGTGCGGCCTGCGGCTGCGTCGCGGGAACGAGCGCCCGGTCCGGCCAGGGGGCGTGCGGGCGCAGGAAGGGGCGGGTGGGGTCGAGCGGGGCGCTGGTGGGCATACCGCGCCCCGGCAGCAGCGGGAGCAGTTGCTCGTACGTCTCCTGCGCGGACCCCGGCCGGTGCTGCGGGTCCTTGGCGAGCAGGCGCAGGACGAGATCCTCCAGGGCGGGCGGGACCTCGGGGCGCAGTTGGCGGACCGGGACCGGGGGCTCGTAGAGGTGGCGGTGCAGGACGCCGAGGGCGGTCGAGCCGCTGAACGGCACGTCTCCGCTGAGGAGTTCATGGAGGAGTACGCCCAGTGCGTACAGGTCCGTGTACGGGCCGACGGCACCGCCCATCGCCTGCTCGGGCGCCATGTAGGCGGGGCTGCCGATGGGTGAGCCGGTGTGGGTCAGGCGGGTGGTGTCGGTGTCCATGACGGAGGCGACGCCGAGGTCGAGGACGGTGACCGTGCCGTCCTGCTTGATCATCACGTTCCGCGGCTTCAGGTCGCGGTGGACGATCGGGACGGCGTGCACGGCGCTCAGCACGGCGCACAGTTGCGCGGCCACCGACACCGCCCACTCCCACGGGTAGGGGGTGTGTTCGGTGAGGTGGTCGGCGAGGTCGGCGCCGTCGACGTACTGCATGACGAGGAACAGTTCCTCGCCCTCGCTGCCCGCGTCGTGGACCGTGACCAGGCCGGGGTGGTCGACCTGCGCGGTGACCCGGCACTCACGCACGAAGCGGCGGCGCAGTTCGTCGGCCTCCTGGCCCGCGACCTTGTCGGGGCGCAGCAGTTTGACCGCGACCCGTCGGTCCAGGCGCTGGTCGTAGGCCGTCCACACCTGGCCCATGCCGCCCTGGCCGATGATCGTGGACAGTTCGTAGCGGTCGGCGACCATCCGCTTCGCCGCCACGCTCACCGGCCGTCCCCTTCGTTGCCCTCGCGCTTGCGCAGGTAGTCGCTGAGCTCGTCGAGTTCGGCGCGCACCTGATCGATCCGGGCGGGCGCGGGACGCTGCGGGGGCGCGGGGGGCGGAACGGGGTTCTGCGGCACGGGAGCCTGCTGGACCGGCCTCTGGGGTATCGGCGTCTGCGGGTGTGTGACGGCGTACGGGGAAGCGGCCTGCGGGTAGCCGTAACCGGTGCGGGGCGGCGGCTGGGGTATGTAGCCGGGGAACGGGGGCTGCTCACGGTGGTGCTGGATGTCGGCGATCAGGAAGTGCACCGAGCTGAACGCGCCGAGCAGGAGAATGACGGTCAGCGCGAGATCGGTCCTGGGGTCCGATTCGGGCAGCGCGCCGATCACCATGAGACCGCCGATCGCGAGCGGGATGCTCACCCAGGCCAGCGCCCAGTCGTACCACTTGCCGCGCAGCACGGCGACCCTGAACAGCGGGAGGCACGAGAGCATGCCGCAGGTGAGGAAACCGGCGGCGGCGACCAGCACACGGAGGAAGATGACGGTGCCCGAACTGCGGGAGGGCGGCGCAGCGCCGTGGCCGTACATGACTTCTCCCGGTGACCTGATGAGGACGGACTGACGAGTTCGAGGTCCGAGCGTATAGGCCGCCGAGGACAACCGGTCCCGGGTTGTACCGAACCGTTGCCGGGCCGATCACCTTACGTGCTTCTCGGGGCCGGGACGGGTGCTCGCCCGGCCGGCTGTCGACAATGACGCCGGCCACGACACCGGTATCAAGTCGGTCATGACAACGACGTCGAGTCGGCCACGACAGCGGCGTCAAAGAGTGTGCCGCACCCACACGTTGGGCTCGACGTACACGGCGTATCCCCGCGTCGGTTCGCAGTGCACGGGCACCAGCGCGCCGGGCACCTCGACGAGTCCCGGGGTGTCGAAGGGCAGCCCCGTCCAGTCGCGCCACTCCTCCAGCGAGGCCGCCACGGTCATCGACGCCGGTGCCACCTTCTCGATGACGCCGCCCGCGCGGACGTGGACGCGCAGCCACGGGTCGTGCGGCAGTCCGTCGGCACGGGTGCGGAAGGCGTACTCGGTCATCGGCGTCCGCGGTTCCAGGTGCTTGGCGCTGGGGCGGACCGGGGCGACGACCTCGCCGAAGCCGTGCGCGAGGGCGTTGTCCCGCATCGCGGAGAGCATCCGGGCGGACAGACCGCCGCCCTGGGCCTGCGGGGCGACCACGATCGAGATGGCGCTCACCGTGTCGGGGGGTGTGCCGTGCCGCCGGCCGGCGAAGGCGCGGGCCAGCACGTCGTCCCAGCCCCGCGCGGGGAGTTCCCCGGACCCGTCGTGCCGGTCCTCGTGCCGGTCCTCGTCCCCGGCGAGCGCGAACGGCACGCTGTACGCGTGCGCGACCACCTCTCCGCGCTCGTCCTCGGCGAACAGCACGTACTCCGGGAGTTCGGTGGCGATCCGGCCGTAGTGCGCGTTCCCGACCGGGTCGTGGCGCACGAACTCCGGCCAGCTGTCCGCCATCTCCACCACCTGGCGGAGCATCTGCGGGCGCTCGGCGAGACTCGACAGTTTCAGCCGCATGCGGGTCAGGCTAGAGGGACCGGCGCCGCGAGGAAACGGGTTCGCGCCCGCGGCCCTCAGCCCGAGTGGAAGCGGGCCGGCGCGTCCGTCGGGTTGCCGCCGGAGGGGATCCGCTGGTCGGGACAGCTCGCGAGCACCTTCTTCATCGCGGCCTTCTCAGCGCTGGTGACCCACAGCTCGTACTTCTTCTTGACGGCCACCTGGGCGGCGACATACGTGCAGCGGTACGCCTTGTTGGGCGGGAGCCAGGACGCCGTGTCGGCGTCGCCCTTGCTGCGGTTGGTGCTCGAGTCGACGGCTCGGAGGTTGAGCGGGTCGTTGGCGAGAGCTATCCGCTTGCTCTCGTCCCAGTACTTGGCGCCCTTCTGCCAGGCGTCCGAGAGGGCGACGACGTGGTCGATGTCGACCAGGCTGCGACCGCGGGTGAACGTGACGTCCTTGCCGGTGTAGTGGTCCGGGTTGAGCTCCCCGGAGGACACCTTGCAGTCGCCGTCGCTGAACTTCACGTCGTCCAGGTCCCGTTTGAGGATGTCGTCGCGGGTGTCGCAGCTGTTGGAGTCCGTGTCGGCCCAGGCCGTGCCGAACTTCTCCCTGTCGTAACCCGTCTTGGGCGCGCGCCCCTTGACGGTCAGTGAGTCCACGGCCGTGAGGGCGGGGCCGCCCGCCCCCGTCTCCTGCGGACCCGCCGCACCCTCGTCGGCCTCGATCTTGCAGCCGCTGACACCGAGACTCACACCGACGACGAACACCGCCAGCGCGGGCCCGACGCCCCCACCCCTCAGACGCACCACGACGCCCCTCCCCTTCACCCAGTCCACTTGTCCGGCCGGACGCGCCCGCTACGGGCGCCTTCTGGGCCGCTGTCCTTCTCTCCCCTGCCCGGCCGGTCAAACCCTCCTGAGCGGCGACCGTGCCGGGCTCACGACCCGAGAACCGTGGCCAGGAACTCCCCCGTCCACCCCAGCAACTCCCTTCCCACCAACGGCTTTCCGCCGACCTTCGCCGTCTTGGGGCGCGGCACAAGGAGCTGGTGCGCGGTCGGCTTGATGACGGTCCCCGGGTAGAGCCGCTTCAGCCGCAGCTCCTGCGACTCCCTCAACTCCACCGGTGCGAAGCGGATGTTGTTGCCCTGGAGGACGATGTCGCCGACTCCGCAGGCACGGGCGAGCATCCGCAGGCCCGCCACGAGCAGCAGGTTCTCCACCGGCTCCGGCAACTTGCCGTAGCGGTCGACGAGTTCCTCGCGTACGGCCTTGACGTCCTCCTCCGTGTTGGCGGAGGCGATGGCGCGGTAGGCCTGGAGACGGAGCCGCTCGCCCGGCGCGTAGTCGTGCGGGACGTGCGCGTCGACCGGGAGCTCGATCCTGACCTCCAGGGGCGGCTCCTCCTGCACCCCGCCGTCCAGCGAGGCCCGGTAGTCCGCCACCGCCTCTCCGACCATCCGTACGTACAGGTCGAAGCCGACGCCCGCGATGTGGCCCGACTGCTCGCCGCCGAGCAGGTTTCCCGCGCCGCGGATCTCCAGGTCCTTCATGGCGACGTACATGCCCGCGCCCATCTCGGTGTGCTGGGCGATGGTCGCGAGCCGCTCGTGGGCGGTCTCGGTGAGGGGCTTCTCCGGCGGGTACAGGAAGTACGCGTAACCGCGCTCGCGGCCACGGCCGACCCGGCCGCGCAGCTGGTGCAGCTGTGAGAGGCCGAAGTTGTCGCCGCGCTCCACGATCAGTGTGTTCGCGTTGGAGATGTCGATGCCCGACTCGACGATCGTGGTGGACACCAGGACGTCGAACTTGTTCTCCCAGAAGTCGACGACCACCTGTTCCAGCGCCTGTTCGGACATCTGGCCGTGGGCGGTCGCGATGCGCGCCTCCGGGACGATCTCCCGCAGCCTGGCCGCCGCCCGGTCGATGGACTCCACCCGGTTGTGGATGTAGAAGACCTGGCCCTCGCGCAGCAGTTCGCGGCGGATCGCGGCGCCGATCTGCTTCTCCTCGTACGGGCCGACGAAGGTCAGGACGGGGTGCCGCTCCTCCGGCGGGGTCGTGATCGTGGACATCTCGCGGATGCCCGTCACGGCCATTTCCAGGGTGCGGGGAATCGGGGTGGCGGACATGGTCAGTACGTCGACGTTGGCGCGGAGCTTCTTCAACTGCTCCTTGTGCTCGACGCCGAAGCGCTGTTCCTCGTCGACGATGACCAGGCCCAGGTCCTTGAACCTGGTCTCGGCGGAGAAGAGCCGGTGGGTGCCGATGACGAGGTCGACGGAGCCCTCGCGCAGGCCCTCGATGACCGCCTTGGCCTCCGTGTCGGTCTGGAAGCGGGACAACGCCCGTACGTTCACCGGGAATTGGGAGTAGCGCTCGGAGAAGGTCCCGAAGTGCTGCTGCACCAGCAGGGTGGTGGGCACGAGCACCGCGACCTGTTTGCCGTCCTGTACGGCCTTGAAGGCGGCGCGGACCGCGATCTCGGTCTTGCCGTAGCCGACGTCGCCGCAGACCAGACGGTCCATGGGGACCGTCTTCTCCATGTCTTCCTTGACCTCGGCGATGGTGGTGAGCTGGTCGGGGGTCTCCGCGTACGGGAAGGCGTCCTCCAGCTCGCGCTGCCAGGGGGTGTCGGGGCCGAACGCGTGCCCGGGTGCCGCCATGCGGGCCGAGTACAGCTTGATGAGGTCCGCGGCGATCTCCTTGACCGCCTTCTTCGCCCGCGCCTTGGTCTTGGTCCAGTCGGCGCCGCCGAGACGGTGCAGGGTCGGTGACTCGCCGCCGACGTACTTGGTGATCTGCTCGAGCTGGTCGGTGGGGATGTAGAGGCGGTCGCCGGGCTGGCCGCGCTTGGCGGGGGCGTACTCGACGACCAGGTACTCGCGGGTCGCGCTCTGGACGGTGCGCTGCACCATCTCGATGTAGCGGCCCACACCGTGCTGCTCGTGCACGATGTAGTCGCCGGTCTCCAGGGTCAGCGGGTCGATGGTCTTGCGGCGGCGGGCCGGCATCCGGGCGCCGTCCTTGCCGGCCGCCTTCTGGCCGGTGAGGTCGGTCTCCGTCAGGACGGCGAGCTTGAGCACCGGGTCGATGAAGCCGTAGTCGATCGAGCCGCAGGAGACGTGCACGACCGAGGGGCTGATGTCCGCGACATCCGTGTCGAGACGGGCCGCGATGCCCTCGCCGCCGAGCACCTCGACGGTGCGGGCGGCCGGACCGTGCGCCTCGGTGACGAACACCGTGCGCCAGCCGTCGGCCAGCCAGCCCTTGGTGTCGGCCAGCGCCCTCGCGGTGTCGCCGCGGTAGGTCTCGGGGGCGTGCATGCCGAGCTTCAGCGTGTCGCCCGCGTCAGTGGCGAATGTGTCCGTGAGTTCGTCGTCGGCGGCGAAGGGTGAGACCGACCACCACATCATGTCCAGCTCGCGCGCCCGGTCCCGTACGTCCGCGATGGACCACAGGGACGCCGCGTCGACGTCGATGGGCGCCTCGCCGCCGCCCGCGGTCGCCGCCCAGGACGCCTGGAGGAACTCCTGCGAGGTCGCCACCAGGTCGGAGGCCCGCGTCCGCACCCGCTCCGGGTCGCACACGAGGGTCATCGAGTCCTCGGGCAGTACGTCGATCAGCAGCTCCATCTCGTCCACCAGGACCGGAGCCAGCGATTCCATGCCCTCCACGGCGATGCCCTCGGCGATCTTGCCGAGCAGCTCGCCCAGCTCGGGGTGCTCCTCCGCCAGCCGCGCGGCCCGCTCCCGTACGTCGTCCGTGAGCAGCAGTTCACGGCAGGGCGCGGCCCACAGCCCGTGCGCGGCGACCTCCAGGGACCGCTGGTCGGCGACCTTGAAGTAGCGGATCTCCTCGACGTCGTCGCCCCAGAACTCCACCCGCAGGGGGTGCTCCTCGGTGGGCGGGAAGACGTCGAGGATGCCGCCGCGGACCGCGAACTCGCCGCGCCTCTCGACGAGCTCGACGCGGGAGTACGCGGCCGCCGCGAGCGCTTCGACGATCTCGCCCAGGTCGGCGCTCTGGCCGGTGCGCAGGGCGACGGGCTCCAGGTCGCCCAGGCCCTTGACCTGCGGCTGGAGCACGGAGCGGATCGGCGCGACGACGACCGAGACCGGGCCGGTCTCCGGGTCGTCGGGGCGCGGATGCGCCAGGCGGCGCAGCACGGCGAGGCGGCGGCCGACGGTGTCCGAGCGGGGGGAGAGCCGCTCGTGCGGGAGCGTCTCCCAGGAGGGGTACTCCACTACTCCCTCCGAGGGGAGGAGGGAGCGCAGCGCGGCGGCCAGGTCCTCGGCCTCGCGGCCCGTCGCGGTCACCGCCAGCACCGTGCGACCGGCCTCGCGGGCCAGCGCCGCCACCGCGAAGGGGCGGGCGGCGGGCGGGCCGACCAGGTCGACGTGCATCCGGTTGCCGTCGGCGGCCGCCCGCACCGCTTCCTTGAGGGCGGCGTCCTTGACGACGGCGTCGAGCAGACCGTGCAGGCTCATGAAGGGCTTCCATCCCGGGGAGAGGGCAACGCGAAGGGCCCGACACGTGTTCCGGGCCGGGGGCCTCCAGCGTACGTCGGCGTCGCGCTCGCCGTGGGGTCGTGCGATACCCGGCACGGGTGTGGGCGTCCCCGGGGGCTGCCGCCCCCCGACCCCCCGCTTCGCGCTGACGCGCTCGTCCTCAAACGCCGGACGGGCTGAAAGATCTCCCACACGCGCTCGGGCCCGGTGGCCGGAGGGCATCCCCTCCGGCCACCGGGCCCGTTCCCCGCGACCCCCGTGCGCGGTGGCTATTCGGTGGCGATCGCGTTCAGGACGTTCATCCGGCCCGCCCGGAAGGCCGGGACCAGCGCGGCGAACAGGCCCACGAACGCGGAGCCGATGAAGACGGCGATGATCGTCGGCCAGGGGATCTCCAGAACCTTCAGGCCCTCCAGGGCCAGCAGCTTCTGGGCCGTCGCGCCCCAGCCCATGCCCAGGCCGAGGCCGAGCAGGGCGCCGAAGAGGGCGATGACGACCGACTCCAGGCGGATCATGCGGCGCAGCTGGCGCCGCGAGAGACCGACGGCCCTCATGAGGCCGATCTCGCGGGTCCGCTCCACCACCGACAGGGCCAGGGTGTTCACGACACCCAGGACCGCGACGATGATCGCCAGGGCCAGCAGGCCGTAGATCATGTTGAGGAGCTGGCCGATCTGGTCCTTGAGCGATTCCTTGTAGTCGGTCTGGTCACGGACCGTGTACTGCGGATAGTCGTGCAGCGCCGACTTCAGCGACGTGTAGGCGGCTGCCTCCTGGCCGTCCTTCGCCGAGGCGAAGACCATCTCGTCGAGGGGCATCCTGTCGGCGGGCACGTACTTGGCGAGGGTGTCGATCGACATGTACATCGCACCCGCGTCGATCACGACGTCGCTGCTGGTGATCGCACGGACCGTGAGCCGGGCCTCGGAGCCGTCCTTGAAGCCGACGCCGATCTTGGAGCCGAGGGTGATGCCGTGGTCCTTGGCGAACTGCTCGTGGACGGACATCGAGTCCGGCTTGTAGGCGTCCGTGAGGTTGCCCGCGACCGTCTTGGTGACCAGGTCCTGGGCGTACGTCGGGTCGGCCGCCGTGACCGCCGTGTCCTTGAGCGTCTTGCCGTCGGGGGTGGTGAAGTCGGCCTCGGTCCACTTGTACTCGGTGACCCGCGTGAGCCCCTCGGTGTCCTTGACGGCCTGTACCGCCTGCGGGGTGATGAGTTGGCCGCTGTCGGACTGGATGATGAAGTCGGTGCCGACGGTCTTGTCGAGCTGGTCGGTGGCGGAGGCCACCATCGAGGAGCCGACCACGGAGAGGCAGGCGACCAGCGCGAGGCCGATCATCAGGGCCGCTCCGGTGGCGCCGGTGCGGCGCGGGTTGCGCAGCGCGTTGCGCTCGGCCAGCCGCCCGACCGGCCCGAAGGCCCGCAGCACGACCACGCTGAGGCCCCGGACCACCACGGAGGCGAGCAGCGGGCCGATGATGACGAACCCGATGAGGGTCAGCACCACACCGGCACCGAGGACGAGCGAGCCCTCGGTCGCCTTGTCGGCCGTGGCCGCCGCGTAGAGCGCGGCGGTTCCGGCGCCGGTGAGGACCAGGCCGATCAGACCGCGGACGAGACCTGCCTTGCCGTCCGCCGGCGTACCGGCGTCGCGCAGCGCGGCCATCGGCGAGACCTTGCCGGCCCGCCGGGCCGGCACGTACGCCGCGAACACCGTGACCAGCACGCCGAGCACCAGCCCGATCACCGGGGTCGTCCAGGCGACGGTCAGGTCGGACGTCGACAGGTGCATGCCCATCTGGCCCATGAGCTTCATCAGCCCGACGGCGATGCCGACACCCGCGCCGACCCCGAGCACCGAGCCGAAGAAGCCGAGCAGCAGGGCCTCGACGAGCACCGAGAGGTTGACCTGCCTGCGGGAGGAGCCGATGGCACGCATCAGGCCGATCTCGCGGGTGCGCTGGGCGACCAGCATCGAGAAGGTGTTGATGATCAGGAAGATGCCGACGAGGAAGGCGATCCCGGCGAAGCCGAGCATCGCGTACCGCATCACGTTCAGGAGGCTCTCGACGTCGCCGGCGTTCGCGTCGGAGACCTCCTTGGCGGTCTGCACCTGGTAGCCGCCGCCGAGTTCGGCCACCACGTTCTTCTTGAGCTGCGCGTCGGTGACGCCGGAGGCGGCGGTGACGTTGACGTTCGTGTAGACGCCGGTCTGCCCGACCAGGGTCTGCTGGGCGGTCTTCGTGTCCAGGTAGAAGATCGCGGCACCAGGGTTGGTGACGGTGAAGTCGGCGATGCCGGAGATCTTCGCGAGGTGGGTGCCGACGGCGCTGATGACGCCGATCTCGTCACCCAGCGCGAGGTGGTGCTTGTCGGCGGTGTCGGCGTCGATCATGACCTGGTCGGCGCCCTCGGGCTCCGCCCCGGAGGTGATCTTCATGGTGCGGGCTTCGTTGCTGTTCCAGCTGCCGACGATGGTCGGCGCGCCGCTGGTGGGCGACAGGCTGTCCTTGTCGGCGTCGACCACGGTCACCGAGGTCGAGAAGACGGTGCCCTCGGCCGACTTGACGCCGTCGGCCTTCCGGACCTCGCTGAGCACGGAGGCGGGGATGACCGGCGGCTTGCCGTTGTCGGACTGGGTCTCGCCGCTGTCCGAGGCGTCCTTGGCGCTGACGGTCACGTCGGAGGAGGTCGCCGCGAACAGCTTGTCGAACGTCGTGTTCATCGTGTCGGTGAAGACGAGGGTGCCGCACACGAACGCCACCGACAGCATGACGGCCACGGCCGACAGGGCCATCCGCCCCTTGTGCGCGAAGAAGTTGCGCCTGGAGGTCTTCATGACAGTCATGACGTACGTCCCCGGGCGTCGAAGTCCTTCATGCGGTCCAGGACCTGATCGGCGGTCGGCTGGTACATCTCGTCGACGATCCGGCCGTCCGCGAGATACAGCACGCGGTCCGAGTACGAGGCGGCCACCGGGTCGTGCGTGACGATCACGATGGTCTGGCCGAGCTCGTCGACGCTGCGGCGCAGGAAGCCCAGGACCTCGGCGCCCGCGCGGGAGTCCAGGTTTCCGGTCGGCTCGTCACCGAAGATGATCTCGGGCCGGGCGGCCAGCGCGCGGGCCACGGCGACGCGTTGCTGCTGTCCGCCGGAGAGCTGGCTGGGGCGGTGCTTGAGGCGGTCCTTGAGACCGACCGTCTCCACGACCTGGGCGAGCCAGCCCTTGTCGGGCTTGCGGCCGGCGATGTCCATCGGGAGCGTGATGTTCTCGATCGCGTTCAGCGTCGGCAGCAGGTTGTACGCCTGGAAGATGAAGCCGACCCGGTCCCGGCGAAGCTGCGTGAGCTTCTTGTCCTTGAGCCCGGTGATCTCGGTCTCGTCCAGGAAGATCTGTCCGCTCGACACCGTGTCGAGCCCGGCGAGGCAGTGCATCAGCGTGGACTTGCCGGACCCCGAGGGGCCCATGATCGCGGTGAACTGGCCCCGCGCGATGTCCACGTCGATGTGGTCGAGGGCGACGACGCGGGTCTCACCGGACCCGTACGCCTTCACGACCTGCCGCGCTCGTGCGGCAACGGCCGTACGCCCTCCAGTGCCCCCGTGCCTGGGAATGGTTACAGCCGAAGTCACGGTATGTCTCCTAAGTCGGTCAGCGGATGACCCGCGTCAGGTGGTGCGTGGATGATTCGCGCTAACTGGTTACGTGGATGAGTCTGCTGGCCGGAGGGTGTCCGGCGCGCTGGTGCCCGGACCCGTCTTGTGCTGGGGAAAACCCCACCCCCGAAGGTGCGGTCCACCGCCGCGAGCCGTGCCGTCGCACAGCTCCCAGCGGCATAAAGCCAGGTTAAGGACGGCCTTCGGCCATCTCGTCCTCCGTCGGTACGACCCCGCCCCTGCCTCTGATGCGGAGATACCCCTAGGGGCCGTCCACCCTGAGGCGGAGTCCTCCTCAGGGTTGCCTCCACCCCCGGACCGCTCCAGCGTCCACCCTGCCGCGACGCGAGGGTCAAGTGGCAGAGTGTTCCCGGCAGATCGTTGCAGGGGGAAGGAATCCAGTGGGCCGTACCCGACCCGCCGTACGCGACGCCGCCCAGGACCCCGCCGCCGGCACGGACAGACGCGGCGCCGTCGTCGCCGCCCTGATGCTCTCCATGGCGCTGGCGGCCCTCGACGCCACCATCGTGTCGACGGCCGTGCCGCAGATCGTCGGCGACCTGGGCGGCTTCTCGGTCTTCTCCTGGCTGTTCTCGGGCTATCTGCTGGCCGTGACGGTCATGCTCCCCGTCTACGGCAAGCTCTCCGACACCTTCGGCCGCAAACCGGTGCTGATCGCGGGCTCGATCCTCTTCATGGCCGGCTCCCTGCTCTGCGCCACCGCCTGGAACATGGCCGCGCTCATCGCCTTCCGCGTCGTCCAGGGGCTGGGCGGCGGCGCCCTCCAGGGCACGGTCCAGACCCTCGCCGCCGACCTCTACCCGCTCAAGGAACGCCCGAAGATCCAGGCCAAACTGTCCACCGTGTGGGCGACTTCGGCGATCGCGGGCCCCGCGCTCGGCGGTGTCCTCGCGGCGTACGCCGACTGGCGGTGGATCTTCCTCATCAACCTGCCGATCGGCGCGCTCGCGCTGTGGCTGATCGTCCGCCATCTGCACGAGCCGCGGCGCGAACCGGTACCCAGACCCCGCGTCGACTGGGCGGGCGCGCTCGCCGTCTTCGCCTGCGGCGGCGTCCTGCTGACCGCGCTGGTGCAGGGCGGGGTCGCCTGGGACTGGCTGTCCCCGCCCTCAACAGCCCTGCTCGGTACGGGAGTCGCGCTGATCGTGGCCGTCGTGGTCATCGAGCGGCGGGCCGCCGAGCCGATCATCCCCGGCTGGGTGTGGCGGCGGCGCACCATCGCCGCGGTGAACCTGGCCTGCGGTGCGCTCGGACTGCTCATGGTCGCGCCGACGGTCTTCCTCCCCACCTACGCCCAGGCGGTCCTGGGCCTCGGCCCGATCGCCGCCGGATTCGTGCTCTCCGTATGGACGTTGAGCTGGCCGCTGTCGGCGGCGCTCAGCCAGCACGTGTACCGCCGCATCGGTTTCCGCAACACCGCGATGATCGGCATCGGCACGGCGGCCGTCATCCTGCTGGCCTTCCCCTTCCTCCCCTACCCGGGCGAGCCCTGGCAGCCGGCTCTCCTCATGCTCCTGCTCGGCGGTGCGCTCGGCCTCTTCCAACTCCCCCTGCTCATCGGCGTCCAGTCGACCGTCGGCTGGGCCGAACGCGGCACCACCACCGCGTCCGTCCTCTTCTGCCGGCAGACCGGCCAGACCCTGGGCGCCGCACTGTTCGGCGCGGTCGCCAACGGCGTGCTGGCCGCCCGGCTCGGCGGCGCGGGCAACCTGGACGCGGTGACCCGCGCCCTGGACGAACCCGGCGGCGCCTCCGAGGAGTTGCGCCGCGCGGTCGCGGCGGCGGTCCACTCCGTCTACTTCGGCGCGGCCTGCGCGGCCGGACTCGCCTTCCTGGTACTGCTGTTGATCGCACCGCGAAGATTCCCGGTGATCAAGAGCCCGGAGGACTGAGGGCGCGTGCCCGAAGCCCACCCGGGTACCGGATACTCACCGACCACCCAGTTCGCCGAAAGCCGCACACACCCCGCCACCTGCGAGTAAGGTGCGTCGCCCACACCCCAGCTCCCTGCGGTCCGCTCCGGACCCTAGTCGCGCAAGGAGAAACGGGATGTCAGACGCGTCCTCGTCCCCACACCCGCCCCCGGAGCCCCAACAGCCGCACCCACGCCCAGATCCATACAAGAAGTCACACTTACCCCCTAACCAGCCCAACTCGCCGCCCTCCTCCTTCACTTACCCCTGGCAGCCGCCACCCCCGGAACCCCCGCGGAAGCGACTGCCGCGCCACCGCGCGATGGGCCGGCACAGCGACATCCGGCTGCTGCGAACCGCCTACCGCAGACTGCGCCGGGTGGCGACGCTCACGGCGCTCGGCTACTTCGTCCTCTTCCTCCTGCTGTCCGCGTTCGCGCCGGGCCTGATGACGAGCGAGGTGTCCGGCGGACTGTCCACCGGGCTGCTGCTCGGTCTGCTGCAACTGCCGGTGCTGTGCCTGGCGATCGGGCTGTACGAGTACACGGCGCGCCGCAGTGTCGACCCGATGGCGGCCCGGATCCGCCGGCAGACCGAGCTGAACGCCAGACGGGAGGCGGCACGGTGACCGGGTTCAGCAGTTCGGCGCAGGCGATGTCGCTGGTGGCGTTCACGGCGGTGGCCACGGTCACGCTTCTGCTGTGCGTGCTGACGGGGCCGGACCGGGACGACCTGGACGAGTTCTACACGGGGTACCGGTCGCTGTCGCCGATGCGCAACGGCCTCGCCATAGCCGGGGACTACATCTCAGCGGCGACGGTCCTGGCCACCGGCGGCATCATCGCGCTGGCCGGGTACGACGGCATCGTCCTCGCCCTGAGCACCGCCCTGTCCCTCGTGCTGCTGATGTTCCTGCTGGCCGAACCGCTGCGCAACGCGGGCCGGTTCACCATGGGGGACGCGCTCGCCCGCCGGATGCCCGGACGCGCCGTGCGCATCACCGCGTGTGCCACCACCCTCATCGCGCTGCTGCCGCTGATGCTTGTCCAACTGGCGGGCTCCGGCGACCTGTTGGCCTACATCCTCGGTTTCTCCGGCGACTCGGTGAAGACGGGCTGCGTCATCGGACTGGGCGCCCTGATGATCAGCTACGCGGCCATCGGCGGCATGAAGGGCACCGCACTCATCCAGATCATGAAGATCGTGATGCTGCTCGGCTCGGGCGTCGTGATCGCCCTGCTCATCCTGCACCGATTCGACTGGAACCCGGGAGCGCTGCTGGACGGGGCGGCGCGGGGCAGCGGGGCGGGCGAGGCGTTCCTCCAGTCCGGCCTGCAGTTCTCCGGCGGCTCCAACCCCCGTCTGGACATGATCAGTTCGGAACTGACGGTGGTCCTCGGCGGCGCGTGCCTGCCGCACGTCACCATGCGCATGTACACCGCGAGGAGCGCCCGGCAGGTACGCCGCTCGATGTCCTGGGCGGTGCCCTGCGTCGCGCTGTTCGTCCTGATCATCTCGGTCATCGGCCTCGGCGCCACCGCCCTGATCGGCCGCGCGACGATCACGGCCGCCGACCCGCAGGGCAACACCGCCTACCTGCTGGGCTCACGCGCCGCGTTCGGCACGGACGTCTCGACCGCCGAGACCCTGCTCTTCACCACCGTCACCACGGCGATCTTCCTGACCCTGCTCGCCTCGGTCGCCGGCATGATCCTGGCCTGCGCCAACTCCCTGGCCCACGACCTGTTCGCTCACGCGAGAGTGTTCCGCGGCAACCGCCGCCGCACCGACGAGCTCTCCCCGCGCCGCGAGATGCTGCTGGCCCGCGTCTCCGCCCTGGCGGTCGGCGCCGTCGCGATCCTGCTGGCCACCCTCGTCCAGCACCGCGGCCTCCAGCCCCTGATCACCCTGTCCCTCTGCCTGGGCGCCTCCGCCCTCGCCCCCGCCCTGGTCTACACCCTGTTCTGGCGCCGCTACACCCGCACCGGCCTCCTCGCCACCCTCATCGGCGGCACCCTCACCGTCCTCCTCCTGATGCCCGGCACCAACCTCGTCTCCGGCTCCCCCGGCGCCGCCTTCCCCGACTCCGACTTCAACTGGTTCCCGTTCACCACGACCGGCCTCGTGTCGATCCCCCTCGGCTTCGCGTACGGGTGGCTCGGCACCGTGGCCTCCGGGAGAAGGAAGGCGGAGGAACAGCGCAAGCAGTACGAGGCGGTGGAGGGGTGGATCCTGGCGGGTGGGACGCGCGGAGACGAGTGACGGCGGGGCCCGGCGAAGACGCGGCTACTCCGCGGGGGCGCGCCCGGTCAGAGCGGTGAGACTCGACTGGACGTGGTCCATGTGGGCCCGTACGTCGTCCCACCGCTCCCCGTGCTCGCGCAGTACCCGCTCGGTCTCCCGGGCGATCCGGTCTTCTCGCACCCTGGCCTCCGCCAGCACCTCGGCGGCCCGGCCCTCCGCGTCCTCCTGCCCGTGCCGGGCCGACTCCTCGGCCTCGGCGAGGGCACGTTCGGCCTCGGACAGCGCGGCCTCGGCCCGCTCGACCTGCCGCGCGTGGTGCGCGTCGAGGGCGGCCTCCCGGCCGGCGGCGGCGCGGCCGGCCTCCTCCCAGCGCTCGGCGTGCTCCTTCTCCTGCTCGGCGAGCAGCACCTGGGTCCGCTGTCTAACCTCCCGCAGCCCGGCCAGCGCCTCACCGCGGTTCTCCTTGATCTCGCGCCGGGCGGAGATCCGCGTCTCGTCGGCCTCGGCACGGGCGGCGAGGAGCCGCTGCCGGGCGCGTTCCTCGGCCTCGCCGCGCACCTCGTCGGCGTACTCCGCCGCGGCCTCCCGCACCCGCCGGCCCGCCGCCTCGGCCTCGTCGACGATCCGCTGGGCGTCCCGGCGCGCGGTGTCCCGTACCGCCGCGGCCTCCTCCTCGCCGAGGGCGAAGAGCCGCCCGGCACGCTCCCCGAGGGTCTCGTACGTCTGCGGAGCGAGCCCCGCGACGACCTCCCGCAGCCGCGCCGCCTCCGCGTCCATCTCCTTGGCCAGCACGGTCAGCCGGGCCGCCCGTTCCCACGCGGCGTCGCGGTCCGCGGAGAGCCCCGCGGCGTAGGCGTCGACCTGCTCGGGACGGTAACCACGCCCCCGTACGGCCATGAAGCCGTGCGGCGGCACCGATGCGCTGCTCATCCTTGAACCCCTCTCCGCGGACACCCACGAAACGACGACGCCGGAATGCCGAAATGCCGAAATTTCGAATGACGATTTCGCGCACATCTTGATGGATCAGACGGAAGTGTTCATAACGCGACACTCCGCCCACCGGCTCAGTCAGAGACGTGTCATTCGCGGTCGTCGGCCGGAATCGCGGTGTCGGCGCGCAGCGCGGAGAAGGGCTGTTCGGCCTTCGCGCCGTCCCACTCGACGACAATCACCGACCTCCTCGGCGGAGGCCTCCGCCCCCACCGGAACGGTCGTCCCGGCCCGCGCCCGGACATACGGACGAGGCGCCCGACCCGTCGCGCGGGTCGAGCGCCTCGTTCGTACGTATACGGGCGGGCCTACAGCAACCCGTCCCACATCTCTTCCAGCAGCACCGACCACCAGCTCTCCGGCGACCCGAGGGCCGCCGGGTCCAGGGCGGCGAGCTGCGCCTGGAAGTCGACGGTCCAGCGGCCCGCCTGCTCCTGGTTCAGCCCGAAGCGCAGCCGCCACATCCGGCCGAGCAGGGCCAGGCAGCGCGCGAACTCGGGCAGCCCCGTGTTCACGAACTGCGGCGGCACCGGGGCACCGCCCGGACCCGCCTCCACCGGCACGGCCACGATGTGCGCCGTGCCGTACTGGACGCAGATCGCCTTGCCGAAGTCACTGCCCATCACGAGGTAGGAGCCCGCGTCCGAGGACGGCTGCACCCCGCGCTCCGCCGCCAGCTCCGCCAGCGTCGGCACCGGACGGCCCGGCTGGGCCTGCGCCCAGAAGAACGGGCCCATGTCGGCCGGCAGCCCGGCCACCACGAGCGTGTGCGCCACGATGTTCGGCACACCCTGCCGCGACACCGCCACCTGGTCGAACCGGAACACCCCCGGCCCGAACGCCGCCGCCAGCTCCTGCCCGATCACCTCCGGCGGAATCGGCGGCGCGGGCTGCACCGGCGGAATCGGCGCCCGCACCGGCGCGAGCCGCGCGGGTCCGTCCGCCACCTGGTGCAACTCCCCCTGGTGCGCGAGGAGTTGACTCATCCCCTGCTGACGGCTCGCGTGATCCGTGCCGTACGGGGCGATGCTCGTGATCCGCGCCTGCGGCCAGGTCTCCCTGATCATCCGCGCGCAGTACGCGCCCGGCAGCTCACAGGACTCCAGCTCCGTGTGCAGCTCCAGCACCTGCTGCGGCGGCACGTTCATCGCCCGCAGCTCGTGCAGCATCTGCCACTCCGGGTGCGCCGTACCCGGCGCGGAACGCCGGATCAGCTGCTGCTCGGAACCGTCCTGCGCGCGATAACGCAGCACGGCCTGATAGCCCGGCCCGACGGTCGGCTGACCCGTCTGCGGATAGCCGTACGCCGGGGGCGCCGGGGGTTGCTGACCGGGCCGGCCGGGCAGGGACTGGCCCGGCATCGGCTGGCCCGGCAGGGGCTGGGGCGCGCCAGGGGTGTACGGGGCCGGCGGTGCGCCGGGGCCTCCGACCGGCGGGCCCGAGAGCATGGTCGCGGCGTGGTGGACACCGCCGGGGGGTGTGCCACCGGGGGGCTGCGGCGCGCCGGGTACGCCAGGCGCACCCGGCGGCTTGGGACCGCCCGGGGCACCCGGCGGCTGGGGCGCGCCGGGGCCGCCGACCGGCGGACCGGACAACATCGTCGCGGCGTGATGAACACCGCCGGGACCACCCGGACCACCGGGCGCACCCGGAGCCCCAGGGGCCGCGGGCGCGCCGGGCACCCGCGGCCCCGAGGGATTCTGAGACCCCGCGGGCCCGTCCGGACCGAACTGCGAGACAAGCTGCGTCGGCACATACCCGCCGCCGGGAGCGCCGGGAGCACTCGGCGCACCGGGCACGGGCGGCGGAGGCACACTCCCGGGCCGCGCGCCCGGTACACCCGGCGCACTCGGCGGAGGAGGAGCGCTCGCCGGACCCCGCGCGCCCTTCGGGGGCTGCGCCTTACTGGTCGCGGCGTCGGCGATGTCACTGGCATTGGGCCGCGGAGGCGCGGCGGGCGGCGTACCAGGAACACCCGGGACACCATGAGCACCCGGAACCGGCGGCGCACCGGGCGGCGGCGTACTAGGCACTCCACCCGGCCCCTGCGGAAACCCGTAGGCGGCCGGAGCCGGAGCCGGAGCGGCGGGCGGCGGCGTACTCGGAACCGCACCCGGTCCCTGCGGATAGCCGTACGAAGGCGGGCCCGGAGGGGGCGTGCCCTGCGGACCGCCGGGAGGACCCTGCGGATAGCCGTAGGAGGGCGCGACCGGCGGGGTGGGATTCCGGGGAGTGCCCGGGCCCTGCGGCGAGTTGGGGTCATCGACCGCCGGAGCCGTCGTCGTACGCGGAAGCTGGCTGCCCCCGGACATCAGGGCGGTCTTGGCGCTCGGCGGCGGAGTACCGTCGCGGTCGGCATCGGTCAGCGGCGGCGCGAACACGGTCGCCGGCAGCGGTACGGAACGATCCTCACCGGCGTCGGCGTTGGTGTCGGTCCCCGCCCACGGAGTCGCGTCGGCGGGCACAACGGGCGCCCCCGAACCCTGCCCGCCACCGGCCGGAGGCCACGCAGTGCCCCCACCGCCGCCGGGGGCACCCGGCGCGAAGTGCGCCGGAGGAGCGTCGGCCGGCGACGGAGGCGCGCCCGAACCCCCGGCCCCGGACGCAGACGCCGCCGCGGCCGGACGGGACCCGGCCCCGTCCGACGGCGCACCCGTCGCCCCGACCCGCCGGTCCTGGATCCCCAGCTTGTCCGCGGCCTCCTGCAACCACTCGGGGGGACTCAACAAGAAGGACGTCTGATTCAGATCGACACGAGCCTGAGGAGCCGGCGCCGCCTCCGGAGCCGCGTCCGACACCCCGTACTGCTCCTCGTACCGGCGGATCACCTCGCCCACCGGCAACGAGGGCCACAACGTGGCCTCCCCGCTGTCCCGGGCGATGACGAGCCGCTGCGCGCCCCCGTCGGAACGCGGACCGTCGGGACGGTCCTCGGCCCACACCACGAACCCGAGTTCGAACTCCCGTACCCGCACCTCACGGTGCTGGTACGCGACCACATCCCCGTTGATCCACTGTTCCGCACGCTCCTGCGCCTGCGCGAAGGTCACCATCGAACGCTCACTCCCCCACCGAAGACGCGGGGGCCGCGGAAGCCCCCACGGAGACAGGAACAGCGTGCGCGAAGCCGCCGTCCACCATCAGGTTCGCCACCGTCTCCAACTCCGGCGGATTACCCGCGAGCCGGGACAGGAACTCGTCGAAGTCATCACCGCAGGGCAGCAGGAGCCGCCGCACCCGCTCCGCGGGCGGCCAGGCATCCTGGTCGCGGACATCGTCGTAAGCGCAGAACCAGACCGACCCGATCCCCTCGCCCTTCACCTTCACGGCGAGCAGACCGCCCTGCACGAAGGCGACGCACAGGTAGTCCTTGGTCAGATGGTCACGGAGGCACTTGTTGATGTAGACGAGGTCATTGAGCGTCGCCTCGTCACGCACCGTGAAGAACGGCTGGTCCACCAGGAGACCCAGCTCGGCGTCGAGCGCGGCACCCACCGGCGCACAGCCACCCGCCGCCTTCAGGAAGGACCGGTAGGCACCCGGCAGCCGGTAGCCGAGTTCCTCCTCGACCCCCTGCACCTGCTGCTCGGTCACCGCGACCGACGACTTCGGCAGTCCGAAGTGCGCGGGCCACGTCTCCTGCAACGGCCGCGTGCCGCGCTTCTCGTGATCCACCGGCGCCGTCGCGAGCCCGCCGTGGTGCCGCAGCAACGCCTTCACATCGACAGGGACGAGTTCGAGGCGCCGGGTCCCCGGCACGTGGTGCCAGGTCCAGCCGTGCGGAGTCGCCACCGCGGGGATCGTGTCCCACAGGTCATGGCCGGTGGCGGCGAGCACGGCGTTCGCGGACACGTAGTCCGTGAGCCGCAGTTCGTCCACGCCGAAGCCCTCCGGGGGTTCGGCGATCTCCGCGGCGGCACGCGCGTACGCCGAGAAGTCGGGATAGCCGTACTCATCGATCCGCACACCCCTGGGGTGGCGGGCCGCCCGGACCGGATCCGGGAAATGTACGACCTGCCCGGCGTAGGCCGCGTTCGGCGGCGCGGCTTGCTGCCCGAGCCGACCTGTCGTCATGGCGGTTGCCCCCTGCGGCGTTGTCAATAGCGGTATGGATCGCGGATGTCGACAGCCTATGCGGTTGTACGACCCCGGTCACCGGGCCTCCGGTTCCGTGACCTGCCGTCACCCTGCCGTGACGGTGCGACGAAGACCGGGCGTGTCGCACCGCCCCAGCTTCCCCACCCGCCACGCCATTTGGCAGTCTGTCTCCGCACCGGGGGATGCACGGGAGGAAAAAACGATCATGAGCGCCACGCATACAGGGGCACAACCGGACACGTCCGGGGACCCCAGAGTCGGCTGGAGCAGCGCCGATACGCAGCACGTCCCCGCCCTCCTGCACCGGCGCGACGGCATACTCCCCAACGTCGCCGCCGCCCTCTCCGTACGCGGCGAAACCCTCACCGGCACCGCCGCCCGCGGCGACCAGCCGCCCACTCTCCACCCGCTGGTACAGGATTTCCTCGACACCCTCACCAACGTGCAGCGCGACCGTTTCACCGGCCGCTGCGCCGAGGCGATCCTCATCTCCCGGCACATCGCCGCCATCGACAACGCCCGCACCAAGCGCGCCGGACGCAAGCCGATCACCAACGGCGAGGCCCGCAAGGCCCTCAAGCAGGCCAAGCTCACCGCCCGCCGCATCCGCGAGGACGGTGACCCGCTGCACGGCAGCTTCGCCGAGCCCTGCCGCGCCTGCACCGCGCTCAGCGACCACTTCGGCGTCCGCATCGTCGACCCGACACCGTCCGGCGTCTGAACTCCCCCACCCCCGCGTACGTACAACGGCGATGACACCCGTCCCCACCGGAGACGGACCACTCACGCCCACTCCACGCCCACCCCACCCCACGCCCACCCGACACTCGACGAACGAAGGGCAGATGTACGCCGACCGCACCTCCACCACACGCTTCCCCGTACCCGTGGACGCCGCGCTGCGTACCGCCGGCTGGCAGCCCGGGCGCTGGGACATAAAGCAGGCCGAGTACTGGGCCGACGCGCTGCGCGGGCACGAGTCGCCCGCCGGGCATCAGCACGCGGTGTTTCCGGCGGCCGTCGAGGCGTGGGCCGAGTTCGGCGGGCTGCGCGTCACCTCGCCCGGGCCGGGCCGTCAGATCGCCCCGGCCGCGCTCCACTTCGACCCCCTTCACGGGCTCCACCTCGCCCGTACCCTCGGCGACCTCGGCCGCGCCCTCGACACCGAGGTCTGCCCCCTCGGTGAGGAGTCCGACAACCGCGCCCTCCTCGCCATCGACGCCGAGGGCCGCGTCTACGCCCTCGACCACACCGGCGACTGGTTCCTGGGCCCCGACATCGACACCGCCCTCCACACCCTCCTCGCAGGCATCGACCCCATCCGCCTGACCACGAGCTAGCCCCCGGGGCCCGACAAACAGTCGCTTCTTCCGCCCCCTCCGCCCCTACCCAACCCGTACCTGAGGGCTCCGCCCCCAGCCCCCCGAACGCCCGAAGGGCTCGTCCTCAAACGCCGGACGGGCTGAAAGATCCCGGCCCCCATGGGGTGGGGAGGGGATCGGCACGGGACGGCACCACCCGGATCGCCACCGCCAGACGGGTCGAGGGGCGGCCCGCACCGGAGCCAAGGCGCGCCACGTCCCCACCGTTGGATGGCAGGACGCCGAACGGCCCGGTTGACGCCCACCGGCGGGAGGGGCCGGGGGCCGGTACATCACATGCCCGTCGCGTACGCCCGCGTCACCGGACCCGCCCCCTCTCGCCCGACGTCTGATCCGGCGGCGACGGGCGGATGTACCGGCCCCCGGCCCCCCCCCCCCCCCCCGCGGCAGCCCCCCCCCCCCCCCGGCCCCCGCCCCCCCCCCCCGCCGGGCGCCCCCCCCACCCCCCCCCCCCC
>NZ_JBITHE010000022.1:0-142743 GCF_044457665.1 Streptomyces sp. NPDC050535 | reverse complement strand
GGAACGGACGCTTCCTTTGTACTCACCCGAGAGACTCTCTCAGGCTTTCCTCCGGGCATTTTCCCTTCGGTCTTGCGTTTCCGACTCTATCAGACTCTTTCGTGTCCGATTCCCTGTCGGCGGGATTTGCCTTTAGCTTTTGATCGCTTTCGCGTCGCGGCCTTTCGACATTCACTACGTTAACCGATCCCCTCCGCAACTCATAATCGAGTTCCGCGAGTTCGAATTCAGGCATGCAGGCACGCCGAAATTCGCCCCCGTCGAGGGGAGTCGTAGGTAGTGGGTTGGCCACTCTCGGCTGCTGGCTGAACGCCGTAACCGGTTCAAGCGGCTCGGACTACATTACGGAGCCCTCAGGAGCGAGTCAAGTTCGGGGACGGCGAGGGGTATGGGCCCGATAAGGGCTCACCGTCGGGTCGTTGGCGATCCAAAAACGCCATGGGTGTACACCCCCGGCGCCGGCCACGCCCGTGCGGGGACCGCTGCGTACCTGGTCGGCGTGGACCGCGGTGCCCGTCAGGAGGGTTAGCGGGGCGCCCTCGGGGGCACAGGCATCGACGCCGTCGAGGGTGCGGTCGACGTCCAGGGCCGTGGCCAGGCGGGCGGGTCCTTTGGCCAGTTCCTTGTCATTTCGGGCCGAGAGTCGACGTTTGCGGGCGAGTTCGGCTCCCTCGGTGACCTCGCCGGCGCGGAGCAGAACCCCGCAGGGCTCGCCCTCGGGACCGCACACCAGGTTCATGCAGTGCCACATGCCGTAGGTGAAGTAGACGTACACGTGTCCGGGCGGACCGAACATCACGTCGTTGCGGGGTGTCCGTCCTCGATAGGCGTGGGAGCCGGGGTCGTTCGGGCCGTCGTAGGCCTCGACCTCCGTGAGGCGGAGCTCGATCGGACCGTCCGGTGTGCCGCGTACGAGGATGCGCCCCAGGAGGTCGGGGGCGACTTCCAGTACAGGGCGGTCGAAGAACTCACGTGTGAGAGGCGTACGGTCAGGGGCCGTGATCATGGCGTCCGAGCGTAGTCCAGACGGGTGCGCGTCGCGGGGTGGTCAGGGGGCGTCCCCCTTGGAAGGGTGAGGGCGCGGAACCGGCTGGCGCCGGATCGCGTTTGTAGGGATCAAGGGATCCGGACAGACATGCGGACACAGACAGCACAGGCGTTGCGTTGCCTGGGGAGGAAGTGACATGGGGTTCAAGCGGCTGCTTGCGAGCCTGGGAGCCGGTGGGGCTTCGGTCGAGACGGTACTGACCGAGGTCAACACCGTTCCGGGCGGCGTGGTCCAGGGAGAGGTGCGGATCCAGGGAGGATCCGTCGCCCAGGCGATCGAGGGTCTCTCGGTCGGTCTTCAGGCCAAGGTCGAGGTCGAGGGCCAGGACCAGGAGTACAAGCAGGACGTCGAGTTCACCAAGCTGCGGCTCGGTGGGGCCTTCGAGCTTCAGGCGGGCGGCGTGCACTCGGTGCCGTTCGGGCTCGAGATCCCGTGGGAGACGCCGATCACCATGATCGACGGTCAGGCACTGCGCGGAATGAACATCGGCGTGACCACGGAGCTGCAGATCGCCCGCGCCATCGACTCGGGCGACCTGGACCCGATCAGCGTGCATCCGCTGCCGGCGCAGCAGGCGCTCCTGAACGCGTTCATCCAGCTGGGCTTCCGCTTCAAGAACGCGGACCTGGAGCGCGGCCACATTCGGGGTACGCGGCAGAAGCTGCCCTTCTACCAGGAGATCGAGTTCTTCCCGCCGTCGCAGTACCGCGGGCTGAACCAGGTCGAACTGAGCTTCGTCGCGGACGACCGCGAGATGGACGTCATCCTGGAGATGGACAAGAAGCCGGGCCTCTTCAGTGAGGGCAGTGACTCGTTCCGCTCCTTCCAGGTCGGGCTGCACGACTACCAGGGCACGGACTGGGCCGCGTACCTGAACCAGTGGCTGTCGGAGGTCGGCAGCAAGCGCAGCTGGTTCTAGGCTCGGCCGGGAACCGTCACCACTGATCAGGAGGTACCGAGGTGACCGAGCTCAAGCGGCGGCCACTCCCCCACGACTTCCATCCGCCCGTGCCTGCTTTCGCGGTCACGAGTGACGAGGTCGAGCCGGGTGCGACGCTCAAGGACGCTCAGGTCTACGCGGCCGGGAACACCTCGCCGCAGCTGCGCTGGGAGGGCTTCCCGCCGGAGACCAAGAGCTTCGCCGTGACCTGCTACGACCCGGACGCGCCCACCGGCAGCGGGTTCTGGCACTGGACGGTGTTCGACATTCCGGTGTCGGTCACCGAGCTGCCGACGGGTGCGGGCACCGGAAAGTTCGAAGGGCTGCCCGAGGGAGCCGTCCAGGTGCGCAACGACTACGGGTCGAGGGACTTCGGTGGCGCCGCGCCGCCGCCCGGCGATCCGGCGCACCGGTACGTCTTCACGGTGTACGCCGTGGACGAGGAGAAGCTCGGTCCCGACGCGGATGCGTCGCCCGCTGTGGTGGGCTTCAATCTGCGGTTCCACACCCTGGCACGAGCCCAGCTGATCGCTGAGTACGCGGCACCCGCGGACAGCTGAGGGTTCACTGAACGTTTGCCCGCCCCTGGTCTTGGAATTGATCAGGGGCGGGCAGTTTTTTATTGCGTTGTCCATCTCGGCGTGCCCGGCCAGAGTTGATCCAAGCTCGCCACGGGGTGGGCCGGTGCGCACAGGAGGTGGGCTGGATGCGGGACACGCTGGTGCTGAACGCGAGCTTTGAGCCGCTGTCGACGGTGACGTTGAACCGTGCCGTCGTTCTGGTGCTCCAGGACAAGGCTGTCGTGGAGCAGGCCCACCCCGAACTCCGTATGCGCGGAGCCGCACTCGACATACCCGTGCCCCGGGTGATCAGGCTGTGCCGTTACGTGAGGGTGCCGTTCCGAAGACAAGCCCCGTGGTCCAGGCGCGGTGTGCTGATCCGCGACCGGCACAGGTGCGCGTACTGCGGAAGGCGGGCGACGACCGTGGACCACGTGGTGCCGCGGGCGCAGGGCGGTCGGGACTCCTGGCTGAACACGGTCGCCTCCTGCTCGGAGGACAACCACCGCAAGGCCGCTCGTACGCCGGAGCAGGCGGGTATGCCGCTGCTGAGGCAGCCGTTCGAGCCGACGCCCGCGGACGCGATGCTGCTGGCCCTTGGCCGGGACGACTTCGCCGCGCTGCCCGAGTGGCTGGTGCAGCCGGCCGCGTAGTCCGTCGTACGTGACTGGGGCCCGCCTTCGTCGGAAGGCGGGCCCCAGTCACGTACACACGCGTTCGTCAGTCGGTGACGGACGGCTTCTCGCGGCGCTCGGTGCCGCCGCCCGAATTGCCGCCCATCGGGCCGAAGTTGCCCATGGCGCCGCTCAGTCCCTTGAGCGCGTCGCCGATCTCGCTGGGCACGATCCAGAGCTTGTTGGCGTCGCCTTCGGCGATCTTCGGGAGCATCTGGAGGTACTGGTAGGCGAGGAGCTTCTGGTCGGCGTCGCCGGCGTGGATGGACTCGAAGACCGTGCGGATGGCCTGGGCCTCGCCCTCGGCGCGCAGGGCGGCCGCCTTGGCCTCACCTTCGGCGCGCAGGATCGCGGACTGCTTCTCACCCTCGGCGGTCAGGATCGCGGACTGCCGGATACCTTCGGCGGTGAGGATCGCGGCGCGCTTGTCGCGGTCGGCGCGCATCTGCTTCTCCATCGAGTCCTGGATGGAGGTCGGCGGCTCGATCGCCTTGAGCTCGACGCGGTTGACGCGGATGCCCCACTTGCCGGTGGCCTCGTCGAGGACACCGCGCAGCGCCGCGTTGATCTCCTCGCGGGAGGTGAGGGTCCGCTCCAGGTCCATGCCACCAATGATGTTGCGCAGGGTGGTGACGGTGAGCTGCTCGATCGCCTGGATGTAGCTGGCGACCTCGTACGTCGCGGCGCGGGCGTCGGTCACCTGGTAGTAGATGACGGTGTCGATGTTGACGACCAGGTTGTCCTGGGTGATCACCGGCTGCGGCGGGAACGGCACGACCTGTTCACGCAGGTCGATGCGGTTGCGGATCGAGTCGATGAACGGGACGACGATGTTCAGTCCGGCGTTCAGCGTCCGCGTGTAGCGGCCGAAACGCTCGACGATGGCCGCACTGGCCTGTGGGATCACCTGGATGGTCTTGATCAGGGCGATGAAGACCAACACCACCAGAATGATCAGGACGATGATGATCGGTTCCATCGATGCTCCCCGTACCCTTCTCCGCTCGGTAATTCCTGAAGATCTTATGGTTGTTGAAGATCTTGCTGGACGAGTGTGACAGACAGTCGTCTGTGCTGTGGGGCGTTCGGTTCACTTGCGTCGTGCGAGGTCACATGACGATCGCCGTGGCCCCCTCGATATCCACGACGTCCACCTCTTGGCCCACCTCGTAGGCCTGTCCGCCGTCGAGGGAGCGGGCCGACCAGATCTCTCCGGCGAGCTTGATCCGGCCGCCGCCCGAGGCATCGACGCGCTCCAGCACCACGGCTTGCTTGCCCTTCAACGCCTCTATGCCCGTGGCGAGTTGGGGCCGCTGTGAGCGGTGCCGGGTCGCGATGGGGCGTACGACGGCGAGCAGTGCGACCGACACGGCGGCGAAGACGACGACTTGGAGTACGACACCGCCCCCGAGTGCCGCCGTGACCGAGCCCGCGACGGCCCCCACCGCCAGCATCCCGAACTCCGGCATGGCGGTCACGACGAGCGGAATACCGAGCCCGGCGGCGGCGATCAGCCACCACACCCATGCGTTGATGTCGTCCACGTGGTCATCGTAGGACCGCGGGTCCCCTGGCGGACAGGGCGCCGATCAGGTTGGAACACGCTTCTTAGCGGGGACTTGCGCACGTTTGCGCGGTCAGGACATGGGCAGGCCCTGCGCGGTCCAGCGCTCGCCGACCTGCTCGACGACGAGCGGGAGGCCGAAGCAGAGGGAGAGGTTGCGCGAGGTGAGTTCGAGTTCCAGGGGTCCCGCGGCGAGCACCTTGCCCTGACGGATCATCAGGACGTGGGTGAAGCCCGGGGCGATCTCCTCGACGTGGTGCGTGACCATGATCATGGAGGGGGCGATCGGGTCGCGGGCGAGACGGCCGAGGCGGCGGACGAGGTCCTCGCGGCCACCGAGGTCGAGACCCGCGGCGGGCTCGTCGAGGAGCAGCAGCTCGGGGTCGGTCATCAGGGCGCGCGCGATGAGGGTGCGCTTGCGCTCGCCCTCGGAGAGCGTGCCGAACCTGCGGTCCAGGTAGTCGCTCATGCCGAGGCGGTCGAGGAATGCGCGGGCGCGCTGCTCGTCGATGTCCTCGTAGTCCTCGTGCCAGCCGGCGGTCATGCCGTACGCGGCGGTGAGCACGGTCTGCAGGACGGTCTGGCGCTTGGGGAGCTTGTCGGCCATGGCCACACCGGCCACGCCGATGCGCGGGCGCAGCTCGAAGACGTCGACCTTGCCGAGGGTCTCACCGAGGATGGTGGCGGTGCCCTGGCTGGGGAAGAGGTAGCTGGAAGCGAGGTTCAGGAGGGTCGTCTTCCCGGCGCCGTTGGGGCCGAGGATGACCCAGCGCTCACCTTCCTTGACCGACCAGGAGACCTGGTCCACCAGAGCCCGGCCCTCCCGGACCACGGATACGTCCTCCAGCTCCAGTACATCGCTCATGAGCGCGTTGTCTCCCATTGCAGTCTCGGCCGTCGCTTACGTCTGTGGACGCAGCCCCCAGGGAAAACCTACGCCACCGGTCGGCCGCTCCATCCCATCGGCCGGTCCTTAGGGTGGGGGCATGCTTTCGGAACCACGCTCAGGACGGCTGGCCTCATGGGGAAACGCCCTTTTGGCCGGACTTGTTTCGCCGGATGACGCGGTCCTCGCCATCGTCGGCGAGGACGCGGTGCACCGGGTCGAGGGGCTGCCGGGCGAGGCGGGGCCGGTCGGCCTCACGCTCGCTCTCGGCCGGCTGCGCGCGCTCGGGGTGACCGGGCTGCGGGTCGCGCTGCCCGCGCCGGGGCATCCGCTCGGGCTCAGCGGGCCGCCGGACTTCAACGCGCGCGCCCTCGACGCCGAGGAGGCTGTCGTCTGCCACGGGGTGGCGCTCGGACTCGTTCCCGAGGTGTACGAGGCCGGGCCCGACGGCGATGTCCATGTCGAGGTCGTCTGGCACTGCCTCGCCGTGCGGGAGGCGCCGCCGGCCGACGTGCCGTCCCTCGGGGAGGCGGAGCGGGAGCTGGCGGAGGCGTTGCGGGACGCCACGGAGGTGTTGTCGCGGCTCGATGTGGCCGGGTCGGGGCCGGTCGCCGAGGCGGCGGTCGAGGCGTACCGGGCTCGGGCCGAGCGGGGGCGGGAGGTGCTGGCTCCGGGGTATCCGCCGCGTGCGGTGCGGGTGTTGGAGCTTGCCCAGCGGGTGGGGCTGCTGGTCTCCGTCGCGTACGAGAACGGGCACGGCGGGGCGGTGAGCGCGTCGGAGATTGCGGCTCGGGCGGAGGCCTTGCGGCCGGTGGAGCGGACGGGGCGGCGGGCGCAGGTGGCGGCGTACAACGCGTTCGTGGAGGAGCGGGAGCGGGGGGTTCGCTGACGGGGGTGGGCCCTGCGGGGGTTTTCGCCTCCTCCGCCCCTGCCCGTCCCTTGTCTCTGGGGGCTGCGCCCCCAGACTCCCCTGTCGCGCTTCGCGCTCGTCCTCAAACGCCGGACGGGCTGAAAGATCGCCCCCGGGCGGTCTGAAAGCGACGAGAGCCCCGTCGACCGGCTTCGGTCGCGGGGCTCTTGTCTGGTGGTGCGGACGTCAGTCGTTCACGCCCGTGTTGCCGAACGCCGGGTTCAGCAGGCCGATGACGTTCACGCTGTTGCCGACCGCGTTCACGGGAACGTGGATGGGGAGCTGGACGGCGTTGCCCGAGGCGACGCCCGGGGACTTCACGGCCGCGGCCTCGGCACCCGCGTCGGCGACAGCGGCACCGGCGGAGGCACCAGCGGCGATACCGGCGACGGTGAGGGCCACAGCGGCCTTCTTGGTGATGTTCATGAGAAGCGTTCCTCCTGCGTTTGCGGATCCGACCCGGCCGCGGGTCGTACGCTGAGCAACGCCTGGAACAGCCGTTACGGCACGGGGGACTTCAGTGAACTGCCCGTTCGGTCCATTGGGCGGACGAGCGGACAACCCGACCGGCCTCCCGGGGGCACCCGGGAGGCCGGTGGTCATGATCCGTCCGGTACGGACCTCAGCGGTTGAGACCGAGGTTGCCGAAGGCCGGGTTGAGAACGCCGATGACGTTCACGCTGTTGCCGACCGCGTTCACGGGAATGTGGATCGGGGCCTGGATGGCGTTGCCCGAGATGACGCCCGGCGAGCCCACGGCCTTGCCGTCCGCTTGCGAGCCACCGTCCGTCGCGGAGGCGAAACCGGCACCGGCGGCGACGAGGCCACCCGCCACCATCGTGACAGCAGCGGCCTTCTTCAGGTTCTTCACTTCTAAGCCCTCCTCGCGATCACTGCGGCAGTTCGCCGCAGCACGCAATGGAGAACGGCTGAGATCCACAGAGGTTGCGCCATCTGGGGGACATACACACGACGGTATGAATCTCAGCCCGGAGTGGGACCTTCCGAATTGCCGCTCACCCCGCCGCACCATGCCGTACGGCCCACAGCGCGGCCTGGGTGCGGTCGGACAGGTCGAGTTTCATCAGGATGTTCGAGACATGCGTCTTGACGGTCTTCTCGGAGAGGACGAGCGCGCGGGCGATCTCGCGGTTGGAGCGGCCGTCCGCGATCAGGCCGAGTACCTCGCGCTCCCGCTCGGTGAGCGAACCGCCTCTCCCCTGGCCCGAGTTCACCTCGTCCTGGGACAACAGCACTCCCGCCACCTCGGGCTGGAGCAGGATGTGCCCGGCGTGCACGGAGCGGATGGCGCCGGCGAGCGCGTCGGGGTCGACGTCCTTGTACACGTACCCGGCGGCGCCCGCGCGGAGGGCCGGCACGACCGTGCGCTTCTCGGTGAAGCTGGTGACGATCAACACGCGCGCGGGGTTGGTCAGTTCGCGGAGCTTGCGCAGCGCGTCGATGCCGTCCATGCCCGGCATCCTGACGTCCATGAGGACCACGTCGGGCTTCAGCTCCTCGGCACGGGCCACCCCTTCGGCGCCGTCCGACGCCTCTCCCACCACCTCGATGTCGTCCTGGATCTCGAGGAACGTGCGCAGGCCCCGGCGGACGACCTGGTGGTCGTCGACGAGCAGCACCTTGATTGCGTCAGCCACCAGGGACCTCCATCTCGATCGTGGTGCCCATGCCGGGCGCCGATTTCACGGTGAGCGTGCCGCCGGCCCCGCTCGACCGGTCACGCATGGACACCAGGCCCAGGTGGCGTCCCGCACGGCGTACCGCGGTCGGTTCGAAGCCGCTGCCGTTGTCGGTGACGCACAGGACGGCGCCCTGGCCGTGCCGCTCCAGGGTGACGTCGACCCGGGCCGCGCCGGAATGCCGCAGGGCGTTGTGCAGGGCCTCCTGGGCGACGCGCAGCATGGCCTCCTCCTGGGCGGCGGGCAGCGCTCGTACCCCCCGGCTGCTGAAGGTCACCCGCGCGGTGTGGGCGCGGTCGAGGACCTGGATGTGGGTGCGCAGGGTGGCGACCAGCCCGTCCTCGTCGAGGGCGGTGGGGCGCAGTTCGACGACGGCGGCGCGCAGTTCGTCGGCCGCCTCCGCGGCGAGGGAGGCCACCTGCTGGAGTTCGCCCTTGGCGCGCGTGGGGTCGCGGTCGACGAGGGCCGCGGCGGCCTGTGCGGTGAGGCGCAGGGAGAAGAGCTTCTGGCTGACGGCGTCGTGCAGTTCGTGGGCGAGCCGGGAGCGCTCCTCGGCGATGGTGAGCTCGCGGCTGCGCTCGTAGAGGCGGGCGTTCGTCAGGGCGATCGCCGCGTGCTGGGCGAGGATCGTCAGGAGTTCCTCGTCCTCCTCGGTGAAGCCGCAGCCTCCGTCCGGCTTCGGGCTCCGGGGGTCTGGGGGGTGTTCCCCGGAAGGACACAGCTTGTTGGCGAGGAACAGGGCGCCGATGGTCTCGTCGCCGTCGCGGATCGGCAGGCCCAGGAAGTCGGACATGTCGGGGTGGGCGCCGGGCCATCCCTCGAAGCGGGGGTCCTCGCGGACGTCGGCGAGGCGCTCCGGGCGGGCCTCGTGGAGCATCGCGGCGAGGATGCCGTGCTGGCGCGGGAGCGGGCCGATGGCCTTCCACTGGGCGTCGCTGATGCCGTCGACGACGAACTGGGCGAAGCCTCCGTGGTCGTCGGGGACCCCGAGCGCCGCGTACTGGGCGTCGAGCAGCTCGCGGGCCGAGGCGACGATCGTCTTCAGGACGTCGCGCACCTCGAGGTGCCTGCTCATGGCCAGCAACGCGGAGCTCACCGCGTACAGACCGGACCTGGGGCCTTCGCTCATGACCCCAACGTACCGGCGGGGTGTGACAACCCGTATCCGACCTGTGGCCGCCGTCGTCCGGTCCGTTGGGCCTAGGGCAAAGGGCCCCTGGTCCCTGCGGCCCGCGTCCGAGGCGGCGGGGGCGGCGCGGTTCCTACGTTGGGGGCACCGCCGACGGATGGCGGTCATGGACGAGGGGACGTGTGTGTCATGCCGGTAGCGATCATCACGGGGGCTTCGAAAGGACTGGGAAGGGCGCTCGGCGCGGCGCTGGCCGAGCGCGGCTGGGATCTGGTGCTCGACGCGAGGACCGCGGGGGTGCTGGAGGAGACGGCGGTGGCGCTGTCCGCGTTCGGGACGCGGGTGGAGGCCCTGCCCGGGGATGTCACGGACGCCGGGCACCGGGCCGGGCTGGTGGCGGCGGCCGGGAAGCTGGGGGGCGTCGACCTCCTGGTGAACAACGCGAGCGCGCTGGGCGCCGAACCGCTCGTACGTCTGGAAGGGCTGTCGCTGGACGGGCTGCGGCGGGCCCTCGAGGTCAACGTGGTGGCCGCGCTGGGCCTGATCCAGGAGGCGCTGCCCCTGTTGCGGGTCGCGCGGGCGGGCTCGGTGATCGACATCAGTTCGGACGCGGCCGCCGAGGCGTACGAGACGTGGGGCGGGTACGGGGCGTCGAAGGCCGCGCTCGACCATCTGTCGGCGGTGCTGGCCGAGGAGGAGCCCGGGCTGCGCGTCTGGGCGGTCGATCCGGGCGACATGGGAACGGACCTGTACGCGGCGGCCGTACCGGACGACGACGATCCGCGGCCGGCGCCGGCCGACGTGGTTCCGGCCTTTCTCCGGCTGCTGGACCAGCGTCCGGTCAGTGGCCGTTACGGTGCGTCCGCCCTGCTGGAGGCGCGATGACGACCAGTACGGGGGTGCCCTCGGCGCGGGTGCCGGCCGAGCAGCGGGGGCCGGGACTCGACCGGGACGCGGTGCGGCTGCTCGTCTCCCGGGGGACCGAGGTCTCGCACCACGAGTTCGCGGAGCTGCCCGGGCAGCTGCGGGCCGGGGACCTGCTCGTCGTCAACACCTCCCCGACGCTGGCCTCGGCCGTCGACGGGCGCGTCGGACACGCGCGCGTGGTGGTGCATTTCTCCACGCGCGGGGACGACGGACGGTGGGCCGTCGAGCTGCGGGATCCCGACGGAAGGGGCACCACGCGTGCGCGTGCGGGCGGGCCCGCCGGGACGGAGGTGCGCCTCCCCGGGGGCGTACGCCTCGTACTGGAGGAGCCGCTGTCCGCGCACGGCGCGCGGTTGTGGTGGGGGCGGGTGCCGGACGCGGACGTCCTCGGGCTGCTGCGGCGGCACGGGCGCCCCATTCGATACTCCTATACGGAGCGGGACCAGCCGCTGTCCGTCTACCAGACGGTGTTCGCGCTGCCGTCCGCCGACGGCTCGGGCAGTGCGGAGATGCCGAGTGCCGCGCGGCCCTTCACCGCGCGCCTGGTGACGGAGCTGGTGAGCCGGGGCGTGCAGTTCGCGCCGGTCGCACTGCACACCGGGGTCGCGTCGGCGGAGGCGCACGAGCCGCCGTATCCGGAGAGGTACGAGGTGCCGGGGGCGTCGGCGCGGCTGATCAACGCGGCGCAGGCGGGCGACGGCCGGGTCGTCGCGGTCGGTACGACGGCCGTACGCGCCGTCGAGTCCGCCGCGGGCGCCGACGGGGTGGTCCGGGCACGGAAGGGCTGGACGGACCTCGTGGTGACCCCGGAGAGGGGCGTACGGGTGGTCGACGGGCTGCTCACGGGGCTGCACGAGCCGGAGGCCTCGCATCTGCTGATGCTGGAGGCGATCGCCGGAGGGGCTGCCGTGGACCGCAGCTACGACGCGGCGCTGAGCGGGCTCTACCTCTGGCACGAGTTCGGGGACGTGCACCTCATCCTCCCGGAGGAGGACCCTCACTCTGGGCATTGCTCCCGCAACTACAGGTGAGACCGGCAGGCGCCCGATGTGACGCCGCACATAGGGCGCACATCACGTACGAAGGGGCATAGGAGATAAAGGGGACCTGCGTGAGCGGGAAAGGCGTGACAGTCTGTCCCGATTTGCCCATCCCGGGTCCACTATCCGGCTTCGTACGTCACACCTTTGCCACAGGTTTTTGCGGCCGCTAAGAATGGCCTCCGTCGCTCAGCGCCGCGGGTTCCGCCCCGCGGCGCCAGTTCCGGAAACACACTGTCCCCACCGGACCGGGAGCGACCTCCGCGCTATTCGAAGAGGTCCATCAGTCATGCCCAAGAACACCACCGCTCCTGGTCATAGTCCCAAGCTGACCAAGGCCCACAAGCTCTCGATCGCCGGTGTCGCGACCCTCGGCGCCGCCGCCCTCGCGTTCTCGCTGGTACCGGGCAACTCCGGCACCACCACGACCGACGCCTCCGTCTCCTCGGCCAAGGTCGCCTACAGCGACAAGCAGATCAAGGACGTGAAGGCCAGCGTCACCGACCAGCTGGCCGGCGCCGACCTGAAGGCCCAGGACATCGCGGCGAAGAAGAAGGCCGTCGCCGACGCCGCCAAGAAGAAGGCCGCCGACGCGGCGGCCAAGAAGAAGGCGGCGGCCGAGGCCGCCGCGAAGAAGAAGGCCACGGAATCCCGCGCCAAGGAGAAGGCCGCGAGCCGCTCCACCGTGCGCACCCAGGTCGAGACCGTCGCCGCGAAGACGTACGCCAACAACCTCGACGGCTGGATCCGCCAGTCCCTCGACATCATGGCGAACAAGGGCATACCGGGTTCGTACAACGGTCTGTACCGCAACATCATGCGGGAGTCGACGGGCAATCCGAACGCCATCAACGGCTGGGACATCAACGCCCAGAACGGCATCCCGTCGATCGGCCTGCTCCAGGTCATCAAGCCGACCTTCGACGCCTACCACGTCGCCGGCACGGCCTGGAGCCAGTACGACCCGGTCGCCAACATCACCGCCGCCGCCAACTACGCGGCCGACAAGTACGGCTCGATCGATAACGTCAACAGCGCGTACTGAGGCCGGGCGCGGAGCTCTGACACGTACGCCGAAGGGTGGCACCCCCGCGGGGGTGCCACCCTTCAGTCGTGCCCGCGCGCCTACTTGCGCATGACCTCGGGCTCGTGGCGGCGCAGGAAGCGGGCCACCATGAAGCCACAGGCCACGGCGAGAACGATCAGCATGGCCATGTCGAGGGTCCAGGTCCCGAGGCTGTGCTCCCACAACGGGTCCGTCTTGCTCAGGTCGTCCTTGTTCGGGCTGAGCAGGTTGAAGTCCAGCGTGGCGCCCGACGCGGCGACCGCCCAGCGCGACGGCATCAGGTACGAGAACTGGTTGACGCCGGGTGCGCCGTTCAACGCGAACAGGCAGCCCGTGAACACGACCTGGATGATCGCGAACATGACCAGCAGCGGCATGGTCTTCTCGGCCGTCTTCACCAGCGAGGAGATGACCAGTCCGAACATCATCGAGGTGAAGCCCAGCGCCATGATCGGGATGGTGAGTTCCAGCTTCGTCATGCTGCCGAGGAACAGACCTTCCTTCGGGACCTCACGGGTGGCGAAGCCGATGGCTCCGACCAGACCGCCCTGAAGGATGGTGACCACGCCGAGCACGACCACCTTGGACATCAGGTACGCCGAACGGGACAGGCCCGTCGCACGCTCCCGCTCGTAGATCACCCGTTCCTTGATGAGCTCTCGGACGGAGTTGGCGGCACCGGCGAAGCAGGCGCCGACGGCGAGGATCAGCAGGACCGTCTGGGCGGTGGCGTTGCCCTGGTTCACGCCGGACTTGTTGAGGCGGGGCAACAGGTTGTCGCCCTGGTCGATGAGGATGCTGACCGAGCCGAGGACGAGCGGCAGGATCACCGTCAGTGCCAGGAAGCCCTTGTCCGAGGCGATCACCGATACATACCGTCTGATCAGCGTGCCCAGCTGGGAGAACCAGCCCTGCGGCTTCGGTGGGCGCATCGCCTGCGGCGGCGGCATGTGCACCGACTGCGCGGCGACGGCGTCGATGTCCGCCGCGTACATCTGGTAGTGCTGCGAGCCCTTCCAGCGGTTCGCCCAGTCGTAGTCGCGGTAGTTCTCGAAGGAGGAGAAGACGTCGGCCCAGGTCTCGTAGCCGAAGAAGTTGAGCGCCTCCTCGGGCGGACCGAAGTACGCCACCGCGCCGCCCGGCGCCATCACCAGCAGCTTGTCGCAGATGGCGAGCTCGGCCACCGAGTGCGTGACGACGAGGACCGTACGGCCGTCGTCGGCGAGGCCGCGCAGCAGCTGCATGACGTCGCGGTCCATGCCCGGGTCGAGGCCGGAGGTCGGCTCGTCCAGGAAGATCAGCGACGGCTTGGTGAGCAGCTCCAGGGCGACGGAGACCCGCTTGCGCTGGCCACCGGAGAGGGAGGTGACCTTCTTCTCCTTGTGGATGTCCAGCTTCAGCTCGCGCAGTACCTCGTCTATCCGGGCGTCGCGCTCCTGCCCCGTGGTGTCCGCGGGGAAGCGGAGCTTGGCCGCGTACTTGAGGGCCTTCTTGACGGTCAGTTCCTTGTGCAGGATGTCGTCCTGCGGGACCAGTCCGATGCGCTGGCGCAGCTCGGCGAACTGCTTGTACAGGTTTCGGTTGTCGTAGAGGACGTCGCCCTCGTTGGCGGGGCGGTAGCCCGTGAGCGCCTTGAGGAGCGTCGACTTGCCGGAGCCCGAGGGGCCGATGACCGCGACGAGCGACTTCTCGGGTACGCCGAAGGAGACGTCCTTGAGGATCTGCTTGCCGCCGTCGACCGTCACGGTCAGGTGGCGGGCCGAGAAGGAGATCTCACCGGTGTCGACGAACTCCTCGAGGCGGTCGCCGACGAGGCGGAACGTCGAGTGGCCGACGCCCACGATGTCGTTCGGGCCGAGCGGCGCCGAGCCGCCCTTGGCGATCGGCATACCGTTGACGTAGGTGCCGTTGTGCGAGCCGAGGTCACGGATCTCGTGACGCCCGTCGGGCGTCGCGTGGAACTCGGCGTGGTTGCGCGAGACCTGGAGGTCCGAGACGACCAGTTCGTTCTCCAGGGCACGGCCGATGCGCATGACGCGCCCGAGCGAGAACTGGTGGAACGTGGTCGGGCTGCGGTCGCCGTAGACCGGCGGCGCCCCCGCGACTCCGCCCGATCCCTGCTGCGGCGGGATGTTCGCGGCCTGCCGCGGCCGCTGCCAGCTCTCCTCCGGCGTCTGCTGCGGCTGCTGAGCCCAGCCGGGGTTGGCGCCCTGCGCGGCGAACGGCTGCTGCTGCGGCTGTGCGACGGAGGCCGCGGCTCCGGACAGTTTCAGACGCGGGCCGTCGGTCGCGTTGCCGAGGTGCACGGCCGAACCGGGGCCGATCTCCATCTGATGGATCCGCTGCCCCTGCACGAACGTGCCGTTGGTGCTGCCGTGGTCCTCGATGACCCAGCTACGACCGTCCCAACTGATCGTGCCGTGCCGCCAGGACACCCTGGCGTCGTCGAGCACGATGTCGCCCTGCGGATCACGTCCGAGGGTGTATGGCCTGGCCGCGTCGAGCGTCCAGGTCCGTCCATTCAATTCAAGTACGAGTTCCGGCACTCCATGCCCCACTGAGTTGTCCCCCGAAGTTGCCCCATCACAGGGAGTCTAGGGATGTCGAACATCGTGGGGAACTATTTCAGTTGGAGGCCCCTGACCGAAAGTCGGGCCTTGTGAAGGGTGAGTACGGGCGGGTTGCCCGTTTCCGTTGACGGGGTTGAAACCGGCCCGGAGAGTGGTAATCCCACGCGAGGGGGACATGCGCGGTGGTTCGCCGCGGCGCGGATCGGGGGGCTGATCATGAGCATCGGGACCACTGGGCACGGCAGGGGCATGCCGTGGGGAGACGTATTACTGTCCGCGGTCGCCGCCGTGAGCTGGGCGTTGATCGGCATGGCCGGCACCGCCGCACTGGGTCTGCATCTGCTCGGCGCGGACACGGCCAGCTCCCTGGGGCCGATGACCGCTGCCGTTGTGGCGCTCGGGGCGGGTGGTTCGGTCACGCCGTCCGGCGATGTGTCCGCCTTCGGCCTGAAAGGGGCGGAGGCGACCACGGCCATACAGATCACGCCACTGGGTGTGGGCCTCGTGGGCGCGCTCCTGCTCTCCTGGTTCTTCTTACGGTCCCTGCGCGGAGCGGGAGCCGTCATCGCGGCGTCCGAGCTCCTCACGCGCGCGGGCTCGGTCGTCGCCCTCTTCGTGGCGATGCTCGGCGGGCTCGCCTGGGCCGGACACGACATCATCACCATCGACGGGAGCAAGCTCGGGCTCGACCAGGTGCCGGGCGGCGGCGGACTGGGCGACATCACCGACCAGCTCCCCGGCGGGCTCGGGGACATCGGGGACATCGGAGGGCTGCTGCCCGACCAGGTCGGCGACCTCGTGGACGCGAAGGCGGCCGTGGGCTTCACCGTCGACACCGTGCCGACGCTGCTCGGCGGTGCGGCCTGGGTCGCCGGGATCCTGCTGATCGCGCTGCTCGCCTCCCGGCGTACGCCACTGCCGCGTGGCTGGGACGGCGTGCACCGGGTGGTACGGCCGGCCGTGTCCGCGCTGGTCACGGTGTTGCTGGTGGCGGTCCTCGCGGGGTTCGCGGCGGCGGCGTACGCGGCGATCGGCGACGACAACCCCAAGCGGATCGCGGGCGCGGCCCTGCTCGGCGCACCCAACGGTGTGTGGCTCGGCATCCCGATCGGCCTCCTGGTGCCGGTGGACGGCCAGGCCACGGGAGAACTCGCCAAACTGCTGCCGGACCCCGTGGACAAGCTCCTCAGCATCGACTCCGACCAGCCGGTCACCCTCGGCCGGCTCGCCGAACTGGACGGCCGCGTCTGGCTGTTGGGGGTCGCGGCGGCGATGACGATGCTGTTCGCGGGGGTACTGGCCGCCGCCCGTACGCCATTCGTACGGGCCCGGGATGCCGCCGTCGCCGGAGTACCGGCTGCCACAGTTGTACGAGGACAGGGTGCCCTCGGGTTCGCGGGGCGCTGCGCTCTTCGGCTCGGGGTGGCGACGGCACTCGCGCTGCCCCTGCTGATGTGGCTGACGGAGGTGTCCGTGGACGCCTCGCTGTCGGTACTCGGCTTCGACGCCTTCGGCGCTGGGATCGAACTGCACGGGCAGTTGGGCATGGCGCTGCTGCTCGGCGCGCTGTGGGGCGCCGGCACGGGCGCGGCGGGAGCACTGCTGGCGTACGCGAGCGGGGCGGCGGGGCACCGGGCCGCGCCGCTGGCACGGGGTGCCGTCACGGCTCCGGTCGCGCAGGGGTCCACGGAACTCCCCGCCGGGCAGCCGGGACCGTACAGCCCGGGTGCGCCGCACCGGGCGCCGAACCCCGACACCAATCCGTATCTGGTGCTGCCCGACGAACTGCGGGCGCCGGAGAACAGCCGGCCCGCCGACCGGCGACGGCCTCCCGAGCAGGGGCGGCCTCCTGAGCGGGGGCGGCCTCCCGACGTGTACGGCGCGCCGACGGTGATCGGGCCGTACACGCCGCCGCCCGGACCGTCGAAGCGGCGGCCGGGGGGCATGCCTCCCCCGCCGCCGCCACCGCCCGGGGAGGGGCCGCCGCCACCGCCGCCGGGGAGGTCCCGGCGCCGGGACTGACCCCCGGGCTCGAAACGACCGGTGCCCGGAATGACCGGTGCCCGGAACGACCGTTGAGCGGTGTTCTCGTCACCGCCGGGAAACGCCCGCGCCACAAAGCGGACACCCAGTGTTTCCTGTCCGCAGGGCGGACCTCGGGGGCGGAAGCCACAGGGTGCCCGATACGGTGGATACCACCATGAGCGCATCGCAGACCTCTGATGTCCCCACACTTCTCGTCAAGATCTTCGGCAAGGACCGGCCGGGCATCACCGCCGGGCTCTTCGACACTCTCGCCGCCTACTCCGTCGACGTCGTCGACATCGAGCAGGTCGTCACCCGTGGCCGGATGGTGCTGTGCGCGCTCGTGACCGAGCCGCCCGGCGGCCTCGAGGGCGATCTGCGGGCCACCGTCCACAGCTGGGCGGAGTCGATGAAGATGCAGGCGGAGATCATCTCCGGCCTCGGTGACAACCGGCCGCGCGGGCTCGGGCGCTCGCTCGTCACCGTGCTCGGGCACCCGCTCACGGCGGAGTCGACGGCCTCGATCGCCGCCCGGATCACGAAGACCGGCGGCAACATCGACCGGATCTTCCGGCTCGCCAAGTACCCGGTCACAGCGGTCGAGTTCGCGGTGTCGGGTACGGAGACCGCGACGCTCCGCACCGCTCTGGCACCCGAGGCCGCGGGGCTCGGCGTCGATATCGCGGTGGTCGCGGCCGGGCTGCACCGCAGGGCCCAGCGGCTGGTCGTCATGGATGTGGACTCGACGCTCATCCAGGACGAGGTGATCGAGCTCTTCGCCGCGCACGCCGGCTGCGAGGTGGAGGTCGCCGAGGTGACGGCTGCCGCGATGCGCGGCGAGCTGGACTTCGAGCAGTCGCTGCACGCGCGCGTGGCGCTGCTGAAGGGGCTGGACGCCTCGGTGGTGAACAAGGTGCGCGAGGAGGTCCGGCTGACGCCGGGCGCGCGCACGCTGATCCGTACGCTGAAGCGGCTCGGCTTCCAAGTCGGCGTCGTCTCCGGCGGGTTCACGCAGGTCACCGATGACCTCAAGGAGCGGCTCGGGCTGGACTTCGCGCAGGCCAACACCCTGGAGATCGCCGACGGGAAGCTGACCGGCAGGGTCACCGGCGAGATCGTGGACCGCGCGGGCAAGGCGCGTCTGCTGCGCCGGTTCGCCGCCGAGGCGGGTGTGCCGCTCGCCCAGACGGTGGCGATCGGCGACGGGGCCAACGACCTCGACATGCTCAACGCGGCCGGTCTCGGCGTCGCGTTCAACGCCAAGCCGGTCGTACGCGAGGCCGCGCACACCGCCGTGAACTTCCCGTTCCTGGACACCGTCCTGTATCTGCTGGGTGTCACGCGCGAAGAGGTCGAGGCGGCGGACATGCATCTGGACGACCACTGAGCGACAGGGGCCCGGCACCGTGACGGTGCCGGGCTCCTGTGCTTCGGCTGGGTCGGACTAGTCGCTGGGCGCCCAGTAGTCGGTCAGCGTGGCCACTCCGGGCTCCAGGGATTTCCAGGAGCCGTCGAAGGAGAGCACCGCGAAGGCGGCGGCGGGGAACCCCCGGCCGCTCATCCGGGTGCGGGCGTCGCCCTCGGCCTGTCCGGCCAGGATGTCGGCGAGGCCCTGCACTCCTGGGTTGTGGCCGATCAGGACCACGTCCTGCGCCTCGTCGGGGGTTTCGTTGAGTACGGTGATCAACTCGCCGGGCGAGGCTTCGTAGAGCCGCTCCTCGTAGACCGTCTTCGGCCGGTGCGCGAGCTCATGGACGGCGAGCTTCCACGTCTCGCGGGTCCGGGCCGAGGTGGAGCAGAGGGCCAGATCGAAGGGGATGCCGGTGTCGGCCAGCTTGCGTCCGGCGGTCGCCGCGTCCATGCGGCCCCGGTCGGCGAGCGGCCTCTCGTGGTCGGACACCTGTGGCCAGTCGGCTTTCGCATGCCGGAAAAGGACAATCCTGCGGGGTTCTGCGACGCTCATGTGTCCCAGCTTCGCATGAAACACGCCATGGGGCGCAGGGAGTTGGGTCGCTGCCCCGGGAGGGGTGACGAGGGCCCTAGGGCAGGGGAAAGAGAGGGCCGAGGGCGCCTGGATCACGGCGTCTGGTGCAGAACCGTCCGCTGGACCTGCTCGAAGACGTCGGTGATCGCGGGGGTGCCCGCCGCGTGCGCGTCCGCCGGATTGAGTATCAGGAGCAGCAGCGTGACGAACGCGAGCGTCGGCAGCGCGAGGGCCCACCAGGGCAGGTGGATCTCGATGCGGCCCTTGGTAGCCGGGTGGTGCCGGGTGTGCGTAGGGGCCGACATGCCGCCTCCGTGGGTCCTCGAGCGCTCCGTGGGTCGCGTCCTCGCGGCCACAACTCGAAGTTACGGAAACCGGAGCCCTCAACCCATCCGGTGATCCACCCACTTGACCCTGACACTCACCCCCTAGGGGATGGTGGGGCTAGCACCACCATGGACGCCGGGCGTGCCCCTGAAGGGCCGCCGGACACCGCGACAGCACGCCGGTCAGGGTGAGGCGATCGTCGCGATGATGCCGATGATCACGGTGATGGCGAGGAACGTGCCGAAGACGAGCAGCATCTTCTTCTGGCCGTTCTGGGGGTTCGGATCGAGCACTGGCATACCGCCCAGTGTCCCACTCTTCGCCCACACCCTCACGGGTGGGGTCGCCACCCCGAGGGGCGCGCCCTCACGGCTGCGTCCGGCGCGCGGCCTCGTCCTCCACGGTGCGGTCCCGGCCCGCGAGGACGCCCACGGCGATCTGCGGAACCATCAGCCCCGCCATGAGCGCGAGGGGCAGCCCCCAGCCGCCGCTGTGCTGGTAGAGCACGCCCACCAGGAGCGGTCCGGGGATGGACAGCAGATAGCCGGCGCTCTGGGCGAAGGCCGACAGCTTGGCCACGCCCGCTCCGGTCCTCGCCCGCATGCCGACCATCGTGAGGGCCAGCGGGAAGGCGCAGTTGGAGACACCGAGCAGCACGGCCCAGGCCCAGGCGCCGCCCGCCGGGGCGAGGTAGAGACCCGCGTACCCGGCGAGGCCGCAGACGCCGAGCGCGACGACGATCGGCCCCTGGTGCGGCAGCCGGGTGGCCAGGCGCGGGATGACGAACGCCAGCGGCACGCCCATCACCATCGTGACGGCGAGGAGCAGGCCCGCGGTGCCCGCGGAGACTCCCGCGTCGCGGAAGATCTGCGCCATCCAGCCCATCGTGATGTAGGCGGCGGTGGCCTGAAGCCCGAAGAACACGGCGAGCGCCCAGGCGGTACGGCTCCGGGTGATCCGGAGGTCATCGGTCACGGGCCGGGCGGTGCCGGTGCCGGTGGCGGTCCCCCGGGAGCCGGAGCCGCCGGCACGCCCCCGCCGCCCGGAGCCCTCGGAAACGGCCCCCCGCACGCGCGCGAGCGGTATCCACGGCAGTACGGCCACGGCCGCCAGCCCCGCCCACACCACGAGCCCGGATCGCCAACTGCCGCCCAGGGCGTCGGTCATGGGCACGGTGACCGCCGCCGCGGCCGAGGTGCCGAGGGCCAGGGCCATCGAGTACAGGCCGGTCATGGAGCCGACCCGGTCGGGGAACCAGCGCTTGACGATCACCGGCATCAGCACGTTGCTGACGGCGATGCCCATCAGCGCGAGCGCGGTGGCGGCCAGGAAGCCGGCCGTGTTCCCGGCGTACGGCCGGATCGCCAGGCCCGCCGCGATGGCGACCATGCCGGCGCAGACGACGGCACCCGGCCCGAAGCGGCGGGCGAGCCGTGGTGCCATGACCCCGAAGGCGGCGAAGCAGAGCGGCGGCACGGAGGTGAGCAGCCCGGCGACGCTGCCGCTCATGCCGAGCCCGTCGCGTACCTCTTCCAGCAGGGCGCCGAGGCTCGTGATCGCGGGGCGCAGGTTGAGGGCGGCGAGAACGATCCCGACGACCACCAGACGTGTCATCCACGCGCGCGTGGGGGGCGTCGGGGCCTCGGACTCCGTCCCGGTGCCCGCGGAACTGCGTATGGGTGTGGGTGTGGACGGCATCGTCCGGGTCTCCTCGCTCGCCATGTCACCCATCATAGAATCATGGGATGATTGGCTGTCCAATCCCCCTGCGTTAGTCTCCGGAGCCTCCGGCCCCGTACGAAGGACCGTCATGCCGCTGAGCCACCCCCGCCGTTCGGCACTGTCCGAGCAGGTCATCGCCGAACTCCGGAACCAGATCACCTCGGCCGAGTGGCCGGTGGGCTCTCGCATCCCGACCGAACAGGAGCTGGTCGAGCTGCTGGGCGTCGCCCGCAACACGGTCCGCGAGGCCGTCCGCGCCCTCGCGCACAACGGTCTGCTCGACATCCGCCAGGGCTCGGGAACCTACGTGCTGGCCACCAGTGAACTGGCGGGTGTGATGCACCGCCGCTTCGCGGACGCCGATCCGCGGCACATCGCCGAGCTGCGTTCCACGCTGGAGTCGAGCGCCGCGAAGCTGGCCGCCGAGCGGCGCACCGAGCGCGATCTCAAGCAGCTGGACGGCCTGCTCGTAAGTCGTGAGGAGGCCTGGGAGTCCGGCGACGCGGAGGCCTTCGTGGCCGTCGACGCGACCTTCCACCTGGCGGTGGTGGCCGCGTCCCACAACGACGTCATGACGGCGATGTACGCGGACCTGGGCGAGGTGCTGCGCGACTGGCTGCGCGAGGACATCGGCGAGGAGCTGACGCCGGAGACGTACATGGACCACGCCCGGCTGGTGGACGCGATCCGCGTCGGTGACGCGGAGGCGGCCGCCACGGAGGCCGCGGGCTATCCGTTCCTGTGCCGTCCGGGGCGGCTCGGCCCGTGAGCGGGCCGGGCGTCGCCTCCGGTAACCGACACGGCGGATCCGCGAGCGAGCCGGGCGTCACTTCTGGTGGCTGACCCAGACCGAGCGCACTTCCTTCCAGCACCGGCCGGTCAGGCGTACGGTCTCCGCGGGCCCCGCGCCGACCGGGACGCCGTCGCTGTCGATGTCCCACCAGCGCTCGCACTCGACGTGCAGGCCGACCCGGTCGGTCTCCGGATACGGGTTGTGGCAGTACACGGTCACCCGCGAACCGTCGACGGCGGTGCGGCAGGCGGCGCCGAAGGGCCTTGCGTCGTCCACGCGCGCGTGGGCGGTCGTTCCCGTGGGACGGGAGGCCGCGTCGAAGGGCATCGCGACAAGAAGTGCCAGGGCGGCCGGCACCGGGGCGAAACGGTGTGACAGGCGCACAAGGGAGACCTCCTCGGCCATGCTGGGGAGGGGAACGCGTACTCCAGGGTGTGCGGTTACCGGCCCCGTCCGCCCGGCCGACAGGGCCTAACGGGTGACGCCCCGCTCCCCGCGCGCTGCGGGAAACGGGGCGTCGTCGACGTAGCGCCGCGCTTTGTCACGCACCGATGGCGTGCAGACCGCCGTCCACGTGGATGATCTCGCCGGTGGTCTTCGGGAACCAGTCGCTCAGCAGGGCGACGACACCGCGGCCGGCCGGCTCCGGGTCCTTGAGGTCCCACTCCAGCGGGGCGCGGGAGTCCCAGACGGCGGCGAGCTCGCCGAAGCCCGGGATGGACTTGGCTGCCATGGAGCCGATCGGGCCCGCGGAGATGAGGTTGCAGCGGATGTTCTGCTTGCCCAGGTCGCGTGCCATGTAGCGGCTGGTGGCCTCCAGGGCGGCCTTGGCCGGGCCCATCCAGTCGTACTGCGGCCAGGCGTACTGCGCGTCGAAGGTGAGACCGACGACCGAGCCGCCGTTCTGCATCAGCGGCAGACAGGCCATCGTCAGCGACTTCAGGGAGAAGGCGGAGACGTGCATGGCCGTGGCGACCGACTCGAACGGGGTGTTGAGGAAGTTGCCGCCGAGGGCGTCCTGCGGGGCGAAGCCGATGGAGTGGACGACGCCGTCGAGACCGCCGAGCTCCTCGCCGACCAGGTCGGCCAGCCGGGCCAGGTGCTCGTCGTTGCTGACGTCGAGCTCGATGACCTTGGTGGGCTTGGGAAGCTTCCTGGCGATGCGCTCGGTCAGCGTGGGCCGCGGGAACGCGGTCAGGATGATCTCGGCGCCCTGCTCCTGGGCCAGCCTGGCGGTGTGGAAGGCGATGGAGGACTCCATCAGCACACCGCTGATCAGGACGCGCTTGCCCTCGAGAATTCCGCTCATGGTGATCAGTGACCCATGCCCAATCCGCCGTCTACGGGAATGACGGCTCCAGTGATGTACGAGGCGTCGTCCGAGGCGAGGAACCGCACCGTCGCGGCGATCTCCTCCGGTCGCGCGTACCGGCCCAGCGGCACCTGCTTCACGATGCCCGCGCGCTGCTCGTCGGTGAGCACCTTGGTCATGTCGGTGTCGACGAAACCGGGGGCGACGACGTTGAAGGTGATGTTGCGCGAGCCGAGTTCACGGGCGAGCGAGCGAGCGAACCCGACCAGGCCGGCCTTGGAGGCGGCGTAGTTCGCCTGCCCCGCGGAGCCGAGCAGCCCCACGACCGAGGAGATCAGCACGACGCGGCCCTTCTTGGCGCGCAGCATGGCCCGGTTGGCCCGCTTCACCACGCGGAAGGTGCCCGTGAGGTTGGTGTCGACGACGGAGGCGAAGTCCTCCTCGGACATGCGCATCAGGAGCTGGTCCTTGGTGATGCCGGCGTTGGCGATCAGCACCTCGACCGGACCGTGCTCGGCCTCGATCTCCTTGTAGGCCTGCTCCACCTGCTCGGTGTCGGTGATGTCGCACTTCACCGCGAGGCAGCCCAGTTCGACGAGCGCGGCCGGCGGCTCACCGGAGCGGTATGTGATCGCGACCTTGTCGCCGGTCTCGGCGAACGCGCGGGCGATGGCGAGGCCGATGCCCCGGTTGCCTCCGGTGACGAGAACCGAGCGGCTCAACAGATCACCCTTTCGATAACGGTCCGAAGCCCCTGCGGGACAGGCGCCTTACTCGAAAACCTATCGGTCCCGCCCGGCTTGCGGAGAATCGAGCACCGACAGTGGCTCACTCCGCGACCTGTCGGGTCTCTACAGAAAGCCGTGGCCGGCCGGACGGAAAGCCGTGCCCCGCCGGGCCGAAGCCCCGTGGTCCGCCGGGTGGAAAAGAGCCCGGCCGCCCGAAAGATGCCGCAGGTCAACGGAAAGACATGGCCTCCGACCCCGCCCGCGCGACATGATCGGACCGACAGGCCACGACAGCAGGGAGACCTCCGTGCCTCATTCCATCGACGAAGCCTTCACGGCCCTACCGCTGCGCGCCCTGGCCGACGCCGCGCTCGCGCGGGCCCGGGCTCTCGGCGCCGACCACGCCGACTTCCGGTTCGAGCGGGTGCGCAGCGCGGCCTGGCGGCTGCGGGACGCCAAGCCCGCCGGGTCCTCGGACACCACGGACCTCGGGTACGCGGTGCGGGTGGTGCACGGCGGGACCTGGGGGTTCGCGTCCGGGGTGGATCTGACGATGGACGCGGCCGCGAAGGTCGCGTCGCAGGCCGTCGCGATGGCGAAGCTGTCGGCCCAGGTGATCAAGGCCGCCGGATCCGACGAGCGCGTCGAGCTGGCGGACGAGCCGGTGCACGCCGAGCGGACATGGGTCTCGGCGTACGACATCGACCCCTTCTCCGTACCGGCCGAGGAGAAGGCCGGGCTGCTGGCGGAGTGGAGCGCGCGGCTGCTGGCGGCCGACGGCGTCAGCCATGTCGACGCCTCACTGCTGACCGTGCACGAGAACAAGTTCTACGCCGACACCGCGGGGACCGTGACCACGCAGCAGCGCGTACGGCTGCACCCGCAGCTGAACGCCGTCGCCGTCGACGAGTCCAGCGGCGAGTTCGACTCGATGCGGACCATCGCGCCGCCGGCCGGGCGCGGCTGGGAGTACCTGACGGGCACCGGCTGGGACTGGGAGTCCGAGCTGGAGCGGATTCCGGAGTTGCTCGCCGAGAAGATGCGCGCCCCGAGCGTCGACGCGGGGCTGTACGACCTGGTCGTCGACCCGTCGAACCTGTGGCTGACCATCCACGAGTCCATCGGCCACGCCACCGAACTGGACCGGGCGCTGGGCTACGAGGCCGCGTACGCCGGCACCTCCTTCGCCACCTTCGACCAGCTCGGCAAGCTGAGGTACGGCTCCGAGCTGATGAACGTCACCGGCGACCGCACCGCCGAGCACGGCCTCGCGTCCGTCGGCTACGACGACGAGGGTGTCGCAGGACAGTCCTGGGACCTGGTGAAGGACGGCACGCTGGTCGGGTACCAGCTGGACCGGCGGATCGCGCGGCTGACCGGGTTCGAGCGGTCCAACGGGTGCGCGTACGCCGACTCCCCCGGCCATGTGCCGGTGCAGCGGATGGCGAACGTGTCGCTCCGGCCGGATCCCGCGGGGCTCTCGACCGAGGACCTGATCGGAAGCGTCGACCGGGGCATCTACGTCGTCGGCGACCGGTCCTGGAGCATCGACATGCAGCGCTACAACTTCCAGTTCACCGGGCAGCGCTTCTTCAGGATCGAGAACGGCCGGATCACGGGCCAGCTGCGCGATGTCGCGTACCAGGCGACGACCACCGACTTCTGGGGATCGATGGCGGCCGTCGGCGGACCGCAGACGTACGTACTGGGCGGTGCCTTCAACTGCGGCAAGGCCCAGCCGGGCCAGGTAGCGGCGGTCTCGCACGGCTGCCCGTCGGCCCTCTTCAAGGGCGTCAACATTCTCAACACCACGCAGGAGGCCGGTCGATGAGCACGACGTCTCGTACGAACAAGCCGCACGAGGTCGTCGAGCGCGCCCTCGGACTCTCCCGCGCCGACGGCTGCGTGGTGATCGCCGACGAGGAGTCGACCGCGAACCTGCGCTGGGCGGGCAACGCGCTGACCACGAACGGCGTGACGCGCGGGCGCACGCTCACCGTGATCGCCACCGTCGACGGCCGTGAGGGAACGGCGTCGGGGGTCGTCTCGCGCTCGGCCGTGACCGCCGACGAGCTGGAGCCCCTGGTGCGGGCCGCGGAGGCGGCGGCGCGGAGCGCGGGTCCGGCCGAGGACGCCCAGCCCCTCGTCTCCGGCGTGCCGGAGTCCCCCGACTTCACGGACGGGCCCGCCGAGACGTCCTCCGCCGTGTTCGGGGACTTCGCGCCGGCGCTCGGTGAGTCGTTCGCCCGCGCGCGTGAGGGCGGACGCGAGCTATACGGGTTCGCGTACCACGAGCTGGTGTCCAGCTACCTCGGTACGTCGACGGGGCTGCGCCTGCGGCACGACCAGCCCAAGGGGACGCTGGAGCTCAACGCCAAGTCGCCGGACCGTACGCGTTCGGCGTGGGCGGGTCGGGCGACCCGGGACTTCAAGGACGTCGACCCGGCGGCGCTGGACGCCGAGCTGGCCGTACGGCTGGGATGGGCGGAGCGGCGTATCGAACTGCCCGCCGGGCGGTACGAGACGCTGTTGCCGCCGACCGCCGTCGCGGACCTGCTGATCTACCAGCTGTGGTCGGCGTCCGCCCGGGACGCGGCCGAGGGCCGGACGGTGTTCAGCAAGCCCGGTGGCGGCACCCGCGTCGGCGACCGGCTCACGGACCTGCCGCTGACACTGCGCAGCGACCCGCACGAGCCGGGGCTCGAGACCGCGCCGTTCGTCCTCACGCACTCCTCCGGCGACGACGCGTCGGTGTTCGACAACGGGCTGCCCCTCAAGGCGACCGACTGGGTCGGCGCCGGCGAGCTGAAGCACCTGACCACCACCCGGCACAGCGCCGGCGTGACCGGACTCCCGGTGGCGCCGTCGATCAGCAACCTGATCCTGGACGGCGGTGACGACCGCTCCCTGGACGAGATGGTCGCCGCCACCGAGCGCGGCCTGCTGCTGACCTGCCTCTGGTACATCCGCGAGGTCGACCCGGCGACCCTGCTGCTGACGGGGCTGACCCGGGACGGCGTCTACCTCGTGGAGAACGGCGAGGTCGTCGGCGAGGTGAACAACTTCCGGTTCAACGAGTCGCCGGTGGGCCTGCTGGGCCGGGCGACGGAGGCGGGGCGCACGGAGAAGACGCTGCCCAGGGAATGGGGCGACTGGTTCACCAGGGCCGCGATGCCGGCCCTGCGGGTACCGGACTTCAATATGAGCTCTGTCAGTCAGGGCGTATAACCTCGTACGGGAATTGACCACCAGACCTTCGAAGGAGACCGGGAACCGTGACGGACATCGTCGACGAACTGCAGTGGCGGGGGCTGATCGCCCTCTCCACTGACGAGGACGCATTGCGCAAGGCGTTCGCGGACGGTCCCGTCACGTTCTATTGCGGCTTCGACCCGACCGCGCCGAGCCTGCATCTCGGCAACCTCGTGCAGATCCTCACGATGCGCCGGATCCAGCAGGCGGGCAATCGCCCGCTGGGTCTGGTCGGAGGCGCCACCGGCCTGATCGGTGACCCGAAGCCGAACTCCGAGCGCACACTGAACTCCCCCGAGGTCGTCGCCGAGTGGGTGGGCCGGCTGCGTGCGCAGATCGCACCGCTGCTGGACTTCGAGGGTCCGAACGCCGCGGTGATGGTCAACAACCTGGACTGGACCCAGGGCCTCTCGGCCATCGAGTTCCTCCGGGACATCGGCAAGCACTTCCGGGTCAACAAGATGATCGCGAAGGAGGCCGTCTCCCGGCGGCTCAACTCCGACGCGGGCATCAGCTACACGGAGTTCAGCTACCAGATCCTGCAGGGCATGGACTTTCTGGAGCTGTACCGCAGGCACGGCTGCACACTGCAGACCGGCGGCAGCGACCAGTGGGGCAACCTCACCTCGGGCACCGACCTGATCCACCGGGTCGAGCCGGAGGCCGTGGTGCACGCGCTTGGCACGCCGCTGATCACCAAGGCGGACGGCACCAAGTTCGGCAAGACGGAGTCCGGCACGATCTGGCTGGACGCCGGGATGACCACGCCGTACGCGTTCTACCAGTTCTGGCTGAACGCGGACGACCGGGACGTCTCCAAGTTCCTGCGCATCTTCAGCTTCAGGTCCCACGAGGAGATCGAAGAGCTGGAGAAGCAGACCGAGGAGCGCCCGCAGGCCCGCGCGGCCCAGCGCGCGCTCGCGGAGGAGCTGACGACGCTGGTGCACGGCGCCGGCCAGACGTCCGCCGTGGTCGCCGCGTCCAAGGCCCTCTTCGGGCAGGGCGAGCTGGCCGAGCTCGACGAGCGGACGCTGACCGCGGCCCTCTCCGAGGTGCCGCACATCCAGGTCGCCGAGCCGGGACTCGTGGTGGACCTCTTCGCCGAGGTCGGCCTCGTGGCCAGCAAGTCGGCCGCGCGCCGCACGGTCAAGGAGGGCGGCGCCTACGTGAACAACAAGAAGGTCCCCGCCGAGGACGCGGTCCCCGCCAGGGAGGACCTGCTGCACGGGCGCTGGCTGGTCCTGCGCCGGGGCAAGAAGAACCTGGCGGCCGTGGAGGTCACGGGGAGCTGAAGGTCGTACGTACGGCGAAGGGGCGGACCTGTGGAAGGTCCGCCCCTTCGCCGCGTGGTACGGACGCTCAGGCCCGCTGTTTGTTGCCGCGCACCGCCATGTAGGCCATGTCGCCCAGGAAGACGATGACGAGAGCCGCCACCAGCTGAAGCGCGTGCCGGCCCCAGTCGATGCCGCTCGTCTCGTCGATCCCCATGGCCCGGGCGATCGCGTTGCCGACGACGGCACCGATGATGCCGAAGACGGTGGTCAGCCAGAGCGGGCTGTGCTGTTTGCCCGGAAGGATGGCCTTGGCCAGCAGGCCCAGCACAAACCCGACGATGATCGCCCACAACCAGCCCATGACTGCCTCCTAGTACGGCTCTACGCGAGCGTTTCGCCCAGTGTCGGACCGTCCGCCATACGGCGCATGTCGGGCGGAGCCATACGCGGTACGACGCATCGGGTTCGGCCCGGCAGGACAGGCCCCGGTCTCGAAGACGACGCAGCCACGGCGTAACGTGGACGCCGTTCGGGCCCGACTCCCTGACCGGGTCCGGACTGGGTACGGGCCGGGGAGAGTCCGACACGGGCGGGTGGTGGAAGGTGCCGCGGAAGCGGGGCAACAGCCAGGTCTACCGGATCACCGGGGCCAGGCAGGGGCTCGACGAGGACGTACGCCGCAGGCAGCGTCGCTATGTCATCTCGATGTCCGTTCGCACGGTCGCCGTGATCCTCACCGCCGTCCTCTGGAACGTCGAGCGTCATGTCGCCGTCGTCGCCCTGGTACTGGGCGTACTTCTCCCGTACGTCTCCGTGGTGATCGCCAACGCGGGCCGTGAGAACGTGCCGTCGCTGCCCTCGACGTTCATCGCCGCCCCCACCCGTCCGATGATCGCGCCGCCGCGACAGGAGGGCTTCGCGGAGCCCGTGGCGGAGGACGTCACGGGCGACCCGGGGGCACGGCTGCGGGCCGAACCGTACGAGCCGGGCTGACCCCGGCGCCGCCCCGAGCCGACCACGGAGGATCCCCCGAAAACGGAATCCAAGTGTGCTCCAAGCTCAAGAAAAGCTCAGATCAATCATGTTGTTCAGGTGCCAGGCACCGGGTCCCCCGTGACATACTTCGTACGCGCTCCGCATCCCCCGTCGGAGCGACGGACCGACGCCGGGCAGCTCCCCCCGTGGCTGCTCGGCGTCGCCTTTTCGGAGCGGTTTCCGGAGCCGTTTCCGGAGCGGATTAGGGTGGGTGCGTGACCTTCCCGCTCTTCCCCGATGCCGCTCCCTCCACTCCCCAGTGCTCGGCCAAGGCCTGCCGTGCGGACGCGGAGTGGGTGCTCGCGTGGAACAACCCGAAGCTGCACACTCCGGAGCGACGCAAGACGTGGCTCGCGTGCGAGGAGCATCGCGAACACCTGTCCAAGTTCCTCGGTGTGCGCGGATTCCTGAAGGACGTGGTGCCCCTGGCGGGGTGGGAGTCCGAGGAAGCCCGCCGGCCGTAGGGGTACGCCGGCCGTCGGCCGGTCAGCCGCCGATCGCCGACATCGGCCGGTCCGGCTGGAGGAACGAGGGGTCGTCCAGGCCGGACCCCGCCTTCTTGCCCCACATCGCGACCCGCCAGACGCGGGCGATCTCCTCGTCGGGAGCGTCCGAACGCAGAGCGGCGCGCAGGTCGGTCTCCTCGGAGGCGAACAGGCAGGTGCGGACCTGGCCGTCGGCCGTGAGACGGGTGCGGTCGCAGGCCGAGCAGAACGGGCGGGTGACCGAGGCGATCACGCCGACGCGGTGCGGGCCGCCGTCGACGAGCCAGCGCTCGGCGGGCGCGGAGCCCCGCTCGGCGGATCCCTCCTCGGTCAGCTCGAAGCGGGTGCGCAGCGAGGTAAGGATGTCACCGGCGGTGACCATGCCGTCGCGCTTCCAGCCGTGCTGGGCGTCCAGGGGCATCTGCTCGATGAACCGCAGTTCGTAGTCGTGCTCGACGGCCCAGGCCAGCAGGTCCGGGGCCTCGGTCTCGTTCAGGCCCGGCATCAGGACCGAGTTGATCTTGACCGGGGTCAGGCCGGCCTCGTGGGCGGCTTCGAGTCCCTCGATGACGTCCTTGTGGCGGTCCCTGCGGGTGAGGGTCTTGAAGACGTCGGGGCGCAGGGTGTCCAGCGATACGTTCACCCGGTCGAGGCCCGCCGACTTCAGGGCCTCGGCGGTGCGCTTGAGGCCGATGCCGTTGGTGGTGAGGGACATCTGGGGGCGGGGCTCCAGGGCGGCGACGCGCTCGACGATGCCGACGAGGCCGGGGCGCAGCAGGGGCTCACCGCCGGTGAAGCGGACCTCGGTGATGCCGAGGCGGGTGACCGCTATGCCGATGAGGCGGACGATCTCGTCGTCGGTGAGCAGGTCGGGCTTCGCCAGCCACTGAAGGCCCTCTTCGGGCATGCAGTAGGTGCAGCGCAGATTGCAGCGGTCGGTCAGCGAGACTCTCAGGTCGGTGGCCACCCGGCCGTAGGTGTCGATGAGCACGTGGGCCCCCTACCCTCGATGCGGATCATTTTCTCCAGACACCAGCGAGCCTACGTGACAGGACTGACATCGGCTGAGGCCCGATCCCACGAGACACGGCGCGGCCGCGTCGTAGAGATCTACGACGCGGCCGTCACCAGGAAGTGCTCAGTGCGCTCCGGTGCCCGTGAGGGACCGCACCTCGAGCTCGGCGTACTTGCCGGTGTCCGGCTGCTCCTTGGAGAGGACCGTGCCGAGCCAGCCCAGCAGGAAGCCGACCGGGATCGAGATGATGCCGGGGTTCTCCAGCGGGAACCAGTGGAAGTCGACGTCCGGGAACATCGAGGTGGCCTTGCCCGAGACGACCGGCGAGAACAGCACCAGGCCGACGGCCGTGGTGAGACCGCCGTAGATCGACCAGAGCGCGCCCTGGGTGGTGAACTTCTTCCAGAAGAGGCTGTAGAGGATCGTCGGCAGGTTGGCGGAGGCGGCGACCGCGAAGGCGAGGGCGACCAGACCGGCGACGTTCAGGTCGCGGGCGAGGGCACCGAGGCCGATGGAGACGACACCGATGGCGACCGTGGCATAGCGGGCGGCCCTGACCTCTTCCTTCTCGGTGGCCGTGCCCTTCTTGATGACGTTCGCGTAGATGTCGTGCGCGAACGAGGAGGACGAGGCGAGGGTCAGGCCGGCGACGACCGCGAGGATCGTGGCGAAGGCGACCGCCGAGATGGTGGCGAGCAGGATCGCACCCCAGGCCGAGTCGACGCCGCCGAGATGGAGCGCGAGCAGTGGGGCCGCCGTGTTGCCCGCCTTGTTGGAGGCGACGATCTCGTCCTGCGAGATGAGAGCGGCCGCTCCGAAGCCGAGCGCGATGGTCATCAGGTAGAAGCCGCCGATGATGCCGATCGCCCAGTTCACGGACTTCCGCGCGGCCTTGGCGTTCGGGACCGTGTAGAAGCGGATCAGGATGTGCGGCAGGCCGGCGGTGCCGAGCACCAGCGCGATGCCCAGCGAGATGAAGTCGATCTTCGAGGTGGTCGTCAGACCGTACTTGAGGCCCGGTTCCAGGAAGGCCGAGCCCTTGCCGCTGTTGCTGGCGGCCGAGCCGAGCAGGTCGGAGATGTTGAAGTTGAACTTGAGCAGCACCAGGAAGGTGATGAGCAGGGTGCCGCTGATGAGCAGGACGGCCTTGACCATCTGGACCCAGGTGGTGCCCTTCATGCCGCCGATCGTCACGTACACGATCATCAGCAGGCCGACGAGCGCGACGATGGCGACCTTGCCCGCGTCGCTGGTGATGCCGAGCAGCAGCGAGACCAGGACGCCCGCGCCCGCCATCTGCGCGAGCAGGTAGAAGATCGACACGACGATCGTGGAGGTGCCGGCGGCGGTACGGACCGGCCGCTGGCGCATGCGGTACGCGAGGACGTCGCCCATCGTGTACTTGCCGGAGTTCCGCAGCGGTTCGGCGACCAGGAGCAGCGCCACCAGCCAGGCGACCAGGAAGCCGATGGAGTAGAGGAAGCCGTCGTACCCGAAGAGGGCGATCGCGCCGGCGATACCGAGGAAGGACGCGGCGGACATGTAGTCGCCGGAGACGGCGAGCCCGTTCTGGAAGGCGCTGAACTGGCGCCCGCCCGCGTAGAAGTCGGCCGCGTCCTTGGTCTGGCGGCCCGCCCAGACGGTGATGACGAGGGTCGCCACGACGAAGACGGCGAACAGGGAGACGATCAGCGGCCGGTGCTCGCTGGCTTCACCGGCGGCGAGAACGAACTGGGGGCTCATTCGCCGCCCTCCATCCGGGACTTGATGGCTTCGCCCTTGGGGTCGAGGTTCGCGGCGGAGTATCGCGCGTACCACCAGGCGATGAGGAACGTGGTGAGGAACTGGGCGAGGCCCAGGAGCAGGGCGACGTTGATGTTGCCGAGCACCTTGGTGCCCATGAAGCCGCCCGCGTAGTTGGAGAGCAGGACGTACAGCAGGTACCAGGCGATGAAGCCGATGGTCACCGGGAAGGCGAAGGAGCGGTAGGAGCGGCGCAGTTCACCGAACTCCGCACTCTCCTGCATCTCGACGAACTTCTCGGTCGAGGGGAGCTGGGGATCTGTCTTCGAGGGGGGTGGTGCGTCGGTGGCCACGAAGTCTCCTCGCGTTGCGGGTGCGGTTGCGACGGTGGACGGGGGCGAGCCGGGGCTCTCGGACGGGCTGGGCACGGACATGGCTGTTTCTGACCTCACGAATACGTGGATCACGTGGTCCCGACGGCTCTGTCGGGTGCCCACGGGCGTGATCCAGCAGGGGGCCCGATCGTGCTCGGGCTCCCTGTTCAACGTCACGGCGCCGCGCGTGGGCAGGTTCAACTCGCCGCCCTTCTTTCGGAAGTCATCGCCGGAAGTCATTGCTGCCCAGGTCGGGCGGGAGATAGCTTCACCCTGCACCACTCCGTCATGTACCTGCCCGAGCACCAACCTGTGTTCGGGCAGCACGTTTCTCGGATGATGTGGAGATCCCATGGCTCATCTGCGTTCAAGACACCGGCTCGCACTCGCGATACCGGTCGCGCTGTCACTCACCGCCTCGCTCGGCTTCCTGCCGGGTGTCGCGTCGGCCGCCCCGCTCACGGCGGCCGCGGCGACGAGTGCGGACGGTCCGGTTCTGCCCTATGTCGTCAACACCAAGGCCGACCACCGCACGGTCGAGTCGGTGAAGAAGGCCATCGCCAGGGCCGGCGGCACCGTCGTCATCGCGTACGAGAAGATCGGTGTGATCGTCGTTCATTCGGCGAACCCGGCTTTCGGCGAGCAGATCCGCGCGGCGCGCGGAGTGCAGTCCGCGGGCGCCACCCGGACGGCGCCGCTGACCGCCGCCGGAACCACCCAGGAGGGCGCGGCGCAACCGCTGTCGGCCGCGGACGCCGCCGAGCTCGCGCGGAGTGCCCCGGCGGGCTCGGAGCCGCTGGAGGCCGACCAGTGGGACCTCCGTGCGATCGGCGCCGACAAGGCCGCGAAGATCAACCCGGGCAGCAGGAACGTGACGGTCGCCGTGATCGACACCGGCGTCGACGACACCCACCCGGATCTCGCCCCGAACTTCTCCGCCTCGCAGTCCGCGAACTGTGTGGGCGGCAAGCCGGACACGACGTACGGCTCCTGGCGTCCGGTGGACGCCGAGCACTATCACGGCACGCATGTCGCCGGTGAGATCGCCGCCGCCCGCAACGACATCGGTGTGGCGGGGGTCGCGCCCGGGGTGAAGGTCGCGGGCATCACGGTGGCCGAGCCGGACGCCGGGCAGCTCTTCTTCCCGGAGAGCGTCGTCTGCGCGTTCGTGTTCGCCGCCGACCACGGCGTCGAGATCACCAACAACAGCTACTACGTGGACCCGTGGCTCTACAACTGCCTCGACGACCCCGACCAGCGGGCGATCGTCGACGCGGTGAACCGGGCCCAGCTGTACGCCCAGAAGAAGGGCACCCTCAACGTGGCCGCGGCGGGCAACTCCGGCGACGACCTCGACGCGGACGCCCTCGTCGACGAGTCCAGCCCCGACGACTCGACCCCGGTGCCCCGTACGGTCGACCCGCACGAGTGCTTCGACATCCCGACCCAGCTGCCGGGTGTCGTCACGGTGAGCTCGACCGGCGTCAACAGCGCCAAGTCGTACTACTCCAGCTACGGCTACGGTGTCGTCGACGTCGCGGCGCCGGGCGGCGACCGCTACCAGATCCCGGACACGCCGTCGAAGAACGGCCGCATCCTCTCCACGATGCCCAACAACCAGTACGCCTTCCTCCAGGGCACCTCGATGGCGTCGCCGCACGCCGCGGGCGTGGCCGCGCTGCTGAAGTCCAAGTACCCCAGGGCGACACCGGCCCAGCTCCAGGCGCTCCTCAAGGCCCAGGCGAGCAACCCTGGTTGCCCGACCGACCCGTACGACTGGGACGGCGACGGTGTCGTCGACGCCACCTGCGTGGGTGGCAAGCGCCTGAACGGCTTCTACGGGGCCGGGATCGTCAACGCACTGCGGGCGGTCAAGTAGCACGCCGCCGGCAAATATCCACGACCGACCGCCGATCGAGCTTCCGCACGGCTCGTACGGCTCGTACCGCGAACGAACTGGAGACACCCATGACAGCGCCTCTCACGCGCTCCCGCCGCGCCATGGCCATCCCGCTGGGGATGGCCACGGTGACCGCCCTCGCCTTCCTGCCGAACGTCAGCGCTTCGGCGGCTGTGCCTCAGGCACCCCAGCAGGCCGCCGCCGACGCGACCGCGCTCAGCTATGTCGTCAACGTCCGCCCCGGGCACGCGCCTTCCTCCACCGTGAAGAAGGCCATCACCGCGGCGGGCGGCACGATCGTGACGACGTACAAGCAGATCGGCGTGATCGTCGTCCACTCCTCGAACGCCGACTTCGCCAAGACGATCCGTGGCGTACGGGGTGTGCAGTCGGCCGGCAACACGCGCAACGCGCCGCTGCCCGCCCAGTCGACCACCGACGTGGGCACGCCGAAGGCGCTCACCGCCGATGAGATAACCGAGGTGACGGACGCTCAGGCCGTCGCCGGGCAGGACCCGTTGGAGCCGTTGCAGTGGGACCTGCCCGCCATCAAGGCGGACAAGGCGCACGAGAAGTCGCTCGGCAGCCGCAAGGTGACGGTCGCCGTCATCGACACCGGCGTCGACGACACCCACCCCGACATCGCGCCCAACTTCGACCGCGCCGCGTCGGTCAACTGCGTGACGGGCAAGCCGGACACGGCCGACGGCGCGTGGCGGCCGAGCGCGGCCGAGAGCCCGCACGGCACGCACGTGGCGGGCGAGATCGCGGCTGCCAAGAACGGCGTCGGCATCACCGGCGTCGCGCCCGGTGTGAAGGTCGCCGGCATCAAGGTGTCGACCACGGAAGGTTACTTCTACACCGAGGCCGTCGTCTGTGGCTTCGTGTGGGCCGCCGAGCACGGCGTGGATGTCACCAACAACAGCTATTACACGGACCCCTGGTACTTCAACTGCAAGGGCGACCCGGACCAGCGGGCCCTCGTCGACGCGATCACCCGCGCTTCGCAGTACGCCGAGAGGAAGGGCACCGTCAACGTCGCCGCGGCGGGCAACGAGAACTACGACCTGGCGGCCGACTCGATCACCGACCCGGTCTCCCCGAACGACGCGACGGCCTCGGACCGGGTGATCGACCCGTCCAAGTGCCTCGACATTCCTACCCAGTTGCCGGGTGTCGTCACGGTCGCCTCGACCGGCGCGAAGGGCATCAAGTCGTCCTTCTCCAACCACGGCCTGGGCGTCGTCGACATCGCCGCGCCCGGCGGCGACTCGACGCGCTACCAGACCCCGGCCCCGCCCGCCACGAGCGGCCTGATCCTGGGCCCGCTGCCCGGTGGCGGCTGGGGCTACATGGCCGGTACGTCGATGGCGTCCCCGCACGTCGCGGGCGTCGCCGCCCTCATCAAGTCGACGCACCCGCACGCCACGCCGGCCCTGGTGAAGGCGCTGCTGTACGCGGAGGCCGACGCCACGCCGTGCACCGACCCGTACGACATCGACGGCGACGGCAAGGTCGACGCGGTGTGCGAGGGCTCCAAGAACCGCAACGGCTTCTACGGCTGGGGCATCGCGGACGCGCTGGACGCGGTGACGAAGTAGGCGAGTAGCGAGCGACCGGACCCGTACGGAGTCCGGACGGGCCGGGCGGCAGCGCGCCGCCCGGCCCCTTGCTTTCCCCCCGGGTCGACATGTTGATCCAGTACACCCGGCATAGTGCCTCCATGACTGCTGAGGACATCGGGTTCGTCTGGTCGGCCCTGGGCGGCGATCCCGCCCTGCTGCGGCGGATCTCGAACGTCGAACGGGGCGCGGTGCTGGAAGCGCGGCTGCCCGTACGGGAGTTGGCGCGGGCATGTGTGGGGGTGTGCGCTCTCGCCGCTGCCGAGCTGGGGGCGCTACGGGCCGGGCTCCCGGACGTGCCCGAGGTGCGGGTCGACGACGGTGCCGTCGCCGCGGCGTTCGTGAGTGAGCGGCATCTGCTGATCGACGGACGGGCGCCGGTCAACTTCGCGCCGCTGTCCCGGTTCTGGCGGACCTCGGACGGCTGGGTGCGGACCCACGCGAACTATCCGCACCATCGGGCGCGGCTGCTGTCCGCGCTCGGACTGCCCGCGGACGCGACGGCGGACACCGTCGAGGCGCACCTCGCCGGGCGGTCCGCCGTGGACGTGGAGGACACGGTGTACGCGGCGGGAGGTCTCGCCGTCGCGCTGCGTTCGGCGAAGGAGTGGGCGGCACACGAGCAGGGCGCGGCGGTGTCGCGCGGGCCGCTGCTGAGCCGGGAGCGGCTGGGCGACGCGCCCGTACGCGCGCTCGCGCCCCTCGCCGGAGCTCCCGCCGGTGCGCCCCTGCTCCCCGCGGCGGGCGTACGCGTCCTGGACCTCACACGGGTCATCGCGGGCCCGGTCGCGACCCGCACCCTCGCCCTCCTCGGCGCCGACGTGCTGCGGGTGGACTCGCCGCGGCTGCCCGAACTCCCCGACCAGCACGCCGACACGGGCTTCGGCAAACGGTCCGCCACTCTCGACCTCGACCGCGCCACGGACCGGCGGACCTTCGAGGAACTGCTCGGCGGAGCCGACGTCGTGGTCACCGGATACCGGCCCGGCGCCCTGGACCGGTTCGGGCTCGCCCCCGAGGCGCTGGCCGGGCGGCGGCCCGGACTGGTGGTGGCGCGGTTGTCGGCGTGGGGCGCGGACGGGCCGTGGGCCGGGCGGCGCGGCTTCGACAGCCTGGTGCAGGCCGCCACCGGGATCGCGGAGACGGAGGGTTCGGCGGACCGGCCGGGCGCGCTGCCCGCGCAGGCCCTCGACCACGGCACGGGATATCTGCTGGCGGCGGCGGTGCTCCGTTCGCTGACCGAGCGGACGCGGGAGGGCGGCACCCGCCTCGTACGGCTGGCCCTGGCACGGACGGCGGCGTGGCTGGTGAACGGGATCGCTCCTGAGCCCGCGCGGGGCTCGTACGAGCCGGGCGCCCGGCTCGCCGGGACCGACAGCGACCTGGGGCGGCTGCGGTACGCCCGGCCGCCGGTGTCCTTCGCGGGCGGGCCGGACGACTGGGCACGGCCACCGGGGGTCTGGGGCACCGATCCGGCACGCTGGTCCTGAGCCATGGGCCGGCCGCGAACGTACCTGTCGGCGGAACGCCGTTCCGCCAGTTGTTTCCCTGGACTTGCCCGGATCTGTGACGACTGGTGAAGATCTTGAGGTGACGTTGACCAGACCGCCCGCCGAGGTGACCGACGCGAACGGGCCTGCGCGGCGCCCGGCCATCGGAAGGGCCGTCGCCCTGCTGGCCCTGCTGGCGGTGGCGGCCCTGATACCTCTGCTCGGCCCGCGCGCCGCGCTGGACGGCACCGGAGAGGCCGCGGCCCCCGGCGCCGGTGGCATCGCCCTGCTGCGCGGGGTGCTGTTCGCGGCGCTGTGCGTCCCCGTGGGGGAACTGTTCGCGGCCCGGCTGGCCCGGCGAGTGCCGGGCGCGCCCCTGGCGGACGCGCCGCGCAGTTGGGCGCCCTTCGCCGCGGGCGCGGGGTTCGTGGCCGCGCTCGGTCTTGCCTCGGTCGTGGCCACCGGGAACCTGCTGCCCGACCAGCTCTCCGACATGGACCTCGGCGGGCTCTACCAGTCACGGGAGGGCAAGCTCGCGCTCCTGGAGGTCAACGCCTTCGCGGTGGCCGGCCTCTGCGCCCTCAACCGGCGCCCCGCCCTCCAGCTGTGGCCGCTGGCCGCGGTGGCCGTAGCGGAGGCGCTGCGCGCCCACCCCACGACGGAGTACAGCCCGCTGGTCGGCTCCGGTCTGACGCTCGTGCACGTGATCTGCGCGGCACTGTGGACCGGCGGTCTGCTGCACGTCCTGCGGATGCTGCGGAAATGGGGTCCTTCGGAGCCGGGAGCCGCGTTGTTGGGCCTCTACGCGCGCGTGGCGGCCGTCCTGTTCGCGGCGCTCACCGCGACGGGCACCTGGAGCGCGCTGCGCCGGATGCCGCCGTCGACGGTCCTGGACCAGCTGACGTCGACGGCGTACGGCCGCACCTTGCTGGCCAAGTTGCTGCTGGTGGCCGCCGTGGCCGGGCTGGCCGTGTCCGCGCGGCTGCGGCTGCGCCGGGCCACGGACCCGCTCAGTGCCTGCTCCCCCGCGCGGGCGGAGCTCGTGGCACTGGGCGTGGTCGTCGTGGTGTCGGGGGTGCTGACGGCCCTGCCGCTGCCGATCAGGTGGTGACGAGCGCCTTGAGTGCCGTGCGCTCGTCCGTCGCCTCGTAGCCCCCGCGCACGGCGACGGTTCTTCTCGTACGGGGTGTCGGTGGATGCGCTCAGGGGGTGGCCGAGGGCGTCCCGCCGTACGCCGCCGTCGTCGCGGGACGCGCTCCGAGAGTGCCCAGCACGCCTTTGACCAGAAGGAACTGGGCGGCAATGTAGGTGAGCATGATCCAGAAGTCCGGCCTGGGGAGCTGAGGCCAGTCGGCCACCCCGGTCGCGATGAGCGTGTCGGAGAGCATGAAGAGGGCGCCGCCGAGTCCCCCCACCGGCCCGAGCCGGGTCGCGCCGTACGCCATCGCGGTCAGCAGCAGGCTGTACCCGGCGACGGGGACACGCAGTCCGGCGGGAAGGCCGGGCCACAGGAGGGCGACGGTGGCGATCAGGGCGACGGCGTACGCGGCGACGAGCCACGTTCCACGCGCGCGTGGAGCGCGTGCGAAGAGCGCGAGGTAACACGCGTGCCCGGCCGCGAAGGAGGCCATCCCCGCGAGGAAGGCGGGGTCGGCGTCGGACAGCAGCAAGGTGTCGCCGCCCCAGCCGAAGAGCAGCGCGGCGACGAGCAGCCGGGGGCCGCCGCACGCGGCCACGTGAGCGGCGAGCAGGGGCATCAGGAGGGGCTTGGCGAGCGTGTGCCCCGGGTCGAAGCCGGCGGCCACCGAGACGAGGTCCACGGCCGCCGCCGCGCCGAAGGAGACGAGGAGCACGCGCGCGAGGCGTGGGCTCACGCGACGGGCTCGGTGACCGGCGCCTTGGGAGCCGCGGTCGGTTTCGGCTGCCAGCCCGGCCCGCCGAAGACCCGCCCCGCCCGCTCGCGCCAGTTCCCCGCCGCTCTCAGGTCCCTGCCGATGGCGGCGTACTCATGGGTGGCGACGCGCAGCGGGTTGTACGTGGAGATGTTCTTGGTGAGTCCGTAGACGGGCCGCTCGGTCTCCGCGACGAACGAGCCGAAGAGCCGGTCCCAGACGATGAGGATGCCTCCGAAGTTACGGTCCAGATAGCCGCCCTGGGAGGCGTGGTGCACCCGGTGGTGGGAGGGGGTGTTGAAGACGGACTCGATGGCCCGGGGCAGCTTGTCGATGCGTTCGGTGTGGATCCAGAACTGGTAGACGAGGTTCACGGACGAGCAGAACGCCAGCGCCGCCGGATGCACGCCGAGGGCGATGAGCGGGACGTAGAAGGGCCAGACAGTCCAGGTCGTCCAGGGCTGGCGCAGGGCGGTGGTGAGGTTGAACCTCCGGCTGGAGTGGTGGACGACGTGGCAGGCCCAGAGGATGCGGATGACGTGGTGTCCGCGGTGCGACCAGTAGTAGAAGAAGTCCTGCCCGAGCAGCATCAGCGGGACGGTCCACCACAGGACGGGCACCCGGAGGGGCGTCAGTTCGTAGACCGCCGTGTAGAGGGCGACGATCGGGATCTTCCACAGGAAGTCGAAGGCGAGGCTGCCGAGCCCCATGCCGACGCTCGTCGCGGCGTCCTTCGCCTCGTACCCCGCGTCATCCTCATCGGGATGGATCCTGACACTCACCACCTCGATCACGGTGAGCAGCACGAAGGCGGGTATCGACCACAGCACGACATCGGGCAGGTTCGGCATGGGTGAACCGTAGAACCGCTGGTGGCCTGCGGCTAGGGGTTGTTACCGACAAGTATTACCGGTGGTACGCGCTTGCTTCTTGGCGGTCTCCGCCAACAGGTACGCCGATCCTTCGGCCACGGACAGCACTGCCTCGGGCGGGGGCCCAGGCGGCGCACTCAGATCCCCGTCGCGCCCAGCAGGGCCCCCGCCGCGTAGGTCACCGCCATCGCCACCGCGCCGCCGCCCACGTTCCGCAGCAGCGCCCGCCGCACGTCCGCCGCCCCAAGGCCCGCGCTCACCCACCCGGTGACGACCAGGGCGGCGAGAACCGAGACCACCGTGACGAGCAGCCGCCAGTCGCTCGGCGGGAGGACGATGGCGAGCAGCGGCAGGAGCGCGCCGACCGTGAACGACAGGAAGCTCGCCCAGGCCGCGTGCCACGGGTTCGTGAGGTCGTCGGGGTCGATGCCGAGCTCCACGCGCGCGTGCGCCCTCAGCGCGTCCCGCTCGGTGAGCTGCTCGGCCGCCTCGCGGGCCACCTTCCGGGTCAGGCCCCGCTCCCGCAGGAGCTCGGTCAGCTCCTCGAGTTCGGCCTCCGGCCGGTCCCGCAGCTCCCGCTTCTCCATCGCCAGCGCGGCCTTCTCCGAGTCCAGCTGGGTGGACACCGAGACGTACTCGCCCGCGGCCATGGACATGGACCCGGCCAGCAGTCCCGCGAGCCCCGCCGTGAACAGCGCGGAGCGGTCGCTGGTGGCGCCCGCCACGCCGACCACGATGCCCGCGGTGGAGACGATGCCGTCATTGGCGCCCAGGACGGCGGCCCGCAGCCAGTTCAGCCGCGAACCGAGGGTCCCGCCGTGGGCTTCGTCGTGCGTGGGTTCCGTCACGTGGGGAGGATCGCACCCCGGGTGCCGCCGTCGGCGTACCGACCCGTCACCACCCGCGTCACCCACCCGCGTACCCACGCGTCACCACACGCGTACCGAGCCTCCCTTCGCGAACACCGGGCTCGTCGCGTCCGCCGGCGGCTCTCCGAGCGGCTCCGCCAGTTCCTCCACGGTCGGTCCCACCTTCGCCGCGACCGGGTCGAGGAGGCCGAGGTCGAAGCCGTACACCCGGGCCGCGTTGCCGCCCACCATCGCCGCGATCTCGTCCCGCGGCAGACCCGCGTACGCGATCCGCAGGCCCTCCCGGGAGTAGGGGTGGGTGCCCTCGTCGTGCGGGTAGTCGCTCCCCCACATGATCTTGTCGAGGCCGATGCGGTCCCGCAGCGGCACCTCGTGCGGGCGCATGAAGCTGGCGCCGACCCAGCAGTTGTCGCGCCAGACCTGCGAGGGCCCCTTGCCCATCGAAGCCGCAAGGCCCACGCCGAACCTGGACTCCGCGGTGGACGACCTGGTCGCCGCGGCGACCAGCCGGCCGTGGTAGTAGTCCAGCATGTCGAGCACACCCGGAATCCAGCCCGAGCCCTGCTCGGTCAGGACGAGCCGCAGCTCCGGGTGACGGCGGAACGCGCCCCCGAACACCAGGTGCCACAGGGCCCGGTGGGAGAACCAGGTCGTCTCCACCATGAAGACCGCACGCGCGGCGGGCTCGTCCCCCAGCGGCGGCGACGCGGAGCCTGCGTGATGGTTCACCGGCACGCCCAGCTCCGCGCAGACCGCCCAGATCGGGTCGTACGCCGCTGAGTAGAGCTCGGGCAGGCCGGAACCCGGAGGGGTGCCGGGCAGCAACAAGCCGCCCCTGAGACCGGCGCCCGCGGCCCACCGGATCTCCTTCACCGCCTCGTCCACGTCGTTCAGGAGGATCTGGAAGACGCCCGCGCGACGGCCGGGCGCGGCCGCGCAGAAGTCCGCGAGCCAGCGGTTGTGGGCCCGCAGCCCGGCCCACCGCTGCTCGAACTCCGCCGCCGTGGGCGCCGGAGCCATCAGGGAGGCCGACGGGAAGAACGGCGGAATCGTGTTCGGGAAGACGACCTCGGCGACGATCCCGTCCGTCTCCAGCTCCGCCAGGCGCCGCTCGGAGTTCCAGTTCCTGTCGGCCGTGTCGGCCAGCAGGTCCTCGTAGGGGTTGACGTAGGTGGCCGCCCAGTCGTCGAAGTCCTCGTGGTGCTCCCTGGCCAAGTAGGGCCGGTAGTCGAGGAGATCGGCGCCCGCGTGGCAGTCCGCGGAGATCACCGTGTAGCGGTCGCCGGTCATGGGCTCACCCCAAGGGTCGGGAAGTCGTGGTCCGTCAGCCAGTGGCGGCCCACCTCGCGCGAGCGGGCCCAGGACGCCTCGACGGCGAACTGGTCGTCCGGCTGGCCCAGTTCGGCAGGTGTCGGACCGATGCGCCGGGCGAACGGGGCCAGCTTCCCCGTGTCGAAGCCGAAGACCTCCGCCGCCGCGAGACCGAGCATGCGGCGGGTCTCCTCGACCGGGATGTCGTGGAAGGTCTTCGACAGCCACGCGCGCGTGTCGGGCCAGGTGCCTTCGGGGTGCGGGAAGTCGCTGCCCCAGAGGATGTTGTCGACGCCGATCTCGTAGCGCTGGGCCAGTTCGCGGCGTTTGGTGTTCGTCGCGCAGATGAAGACCTGGCGGTCCAGATACTCGTGCGGGGGCCGCTTCAGCTCGGCGAAGGGCGAAAGTTTCTTGCCGCCGTGCGCGCCCAGGTAGAGACGGTCCATGAACCAGAGGAGGTTCGGCAGCCACCAGCAACCCGACTCCGCCACCCCGAATCTGAGACCGGGGTGACGCTCGAAGACCCCCGCCCAGAGCAGGAACCACAGCGGACGGGCGGGCCACCAGGTCACCTCGCTGACGTAGATGCCGAGATGGTCGCCGTACTCATGGCGCGGCGCCGCCCCGGAGTGGGTCACCAGCGGCATCCCGCACTCGGCCGCCGCCGCCCACACCGGGTCGTAACGGCGGTCGTGGTAGGGCGCCTTGTCGACCCACATGGCGGGGATCATCAGGGCGCCGAGCCCGGACTCCTTGGCGCGGTGCACCTCGGCCACGACACGGGCGACCTCGCCGGTGATGGGCAACAGGGCTACCCCGCAGTGCCGTTCGGGGTTGTGCGCCACGAACTCGGCGAGCCAGCGGTTGTGTGCCTGCGCGCCCGCCATGCCCAGTTCCGGGTCCTGGTCGCCGGAGAGGCCGAGACCCACGCCGAAGGGGGCCGCCGTCCGGCTGTCCACCGCGTCCGCGTCGGGGAAGACCACCTCCGCGGCCACCCCGTCACCGTCGAGCTCCTTGAGCCGCTGCGCGCTGTCCCAACCGCCCTTCAGGCCCTCCTCGTTGTCGTGGAACCACTTGTCGGCGAACGCCTCGTTGCGGATTCCGAGCCGCGTCATCTCCTCGCGGCGCGCCTCACGCCCGGCGAGGAAGTCGTCGAAGTCCCGGTGGAACCGGGCGTCCAGATAGGGCCGGTACTCCTCGGTGGGGAGCCCGGCATGGCAGTCGGAGGAGATGATCAGGTACGGGTCCTGGTCGGTCATTGGGCCCCCTCAGTCCAGGATGAAGTCTTCCAAGTACGACGGCTCGGCCCGGTCCAGCATCGACCGCGACCTCGCCCGGATCTGCCGGTCGCTGTGCTCGCTCTCGGGCAGCAGCCAGAAGCGGTCCGCCCGGATGCCGTCGGCCACCAGGTCGGCGACCTGCTCGACCGGCGTGAACCGCACCTCCTGGCCCGCCTCCTTCATCGCGGCCTCCCACTGTCCGAGGCTGCGGTACGGCGTCTTCCTGGGCCTCTGTTTCGCGTACCGCGACGGCCGGTTGCGGTGCGACTCCCACAGGCCCGTACGGAGCATGTGGGGCCCGGGGAAGAGCACGGAGGCGCCCACGCGCGCGTGCTCCGCCTTGAGATGGGCGTACAGGGACTCGGTCATCGTCACGACGGCCGCCTTGGTGACGGCGTACACGGAGGCCGTGGGCAGCGGGGCGATCCCGCCGTCACCGGACGAGGTGTTGACGACGTGACCGGGCTCCCCCGAGGCGATCATCCGCGGCACGAAGGCCTGGACGCCGTGGAACACGCCCCAGACGTTGACGGCGAACGCCCACTTCCAGTCGTTCGGGTCGTGCTCCCACATCCGGCCCTCGGCGCCCGAGCCGACACCGGCGTTGTTGCACAGCACATGCACCGCGCCGTACGTCTCGTACACGTCCTCGGCGAGCGCCAGGACCTCCGCGCGCTCCCCGACGTCCACCACGCGCGCGTGCACCTCGGCCCCGTCCTCCCGCAGCCCGGAGGCGGCGTTCTCCAGTGCCGCCTCCTCGACGTCCGCGAGGACCACCTTCAGGCCGTCGGCGGCGAACCGCCGTGCCATCGCGAGCCCGACGCCGCTCGCCGCCCCGGTGACGACGGCGACCTGCCCTTCCCGCAGCTCCATCAGACGCTCCCCTCGGGCGGCCCGTCGAGGATCTGCCGCGGATCGTCGTAGCGCTGGTGGATGTACGGCAACAGGGCCTGGGCGCTGACGCGTTCGACGACCCTGCCGCGCTGGTCGGTGGTCTTCTCGCCGAGGGTGATCTCGAGGAGCCGCCGGACGGGGAGGTCGGCGACCGGGTCGTACATCGACTCGCGCAGGACGACGTCCCCGGTGACCCGCTCCAGCCTGCGCACCTTCTCCTCGCGCAGGCAGTGCACGAGGACGGGCTCGGCGTCGAAGCCCGAACCGTCCACCGCGGGAAGGAACTTGAAGTAGAAGTCGGTCTTCTGGACGGGCCCCGGCAGCGGCAGGTCACCGCTGACGGCGCCGCGTACTTCTACGAACGCGATGCCGTGCCGGGCGAGTGAGGCGTGTACGACGAGACCGTCGCGTTCGAGAGTCACCTCACCGAGCTTCTTGGGCTCCCCGAAGACCTCACGCCCGCCGATGAGGGCCCGTTCGTGGGTCATCGGCATGACGAGCGGATACCAGCCCTCGACGCCGTCGTGCGCGGCGGCGACGGCGAACGAACCGGCGCCCAGCGGGTATCCGGCCAGGTCGACCCTGCTGATGTTCACCCGCACCAGGGGTCGCCCGGTGGGTTTGAGCGGAGGCGGCAGGACCGCCGCGACCGCGTCCGGGTCGCTCTCCCAGAGGGCCACCACACCGGTGGACCAGATGTCGGGGAGTTTCGAGCTCGCGGTGCGCGCGGCGGCGATCTCCGCCTCTGTACGCGCGCCGTACCTCACTCGTGCCATGTCTCGTACCGCCCTTCGCAGGCCGTCGTCCACCGGGCGCGCAGCACGTTGGCACCAGGCGGGCCAAAGGTCCATAGCCGTGCGCGTCGGGCTTCGCGCCGCTCCCGCCCGGGCCGGCCCTGGAGAAACCCGCGCAACTCCCCGCGCTCGCCGCACGGGCCGCCCGTGGCACTGGCGTCTGACGGACCCTCCGGAGAGTGCGGAGTTTGGGGACGGACTGTCAGTCGCGACCCGTATTCTCAGTGACCATGCTCGAAGACCTGACGACCGCAGCGTCCCCCGTCTCCTGGCCGGCCGCGTATCCACAGGGGTACGCGGTCGTCGACGTCGAGACCACAGGCCTGGCCCGGGACGACCGGATAATCTCGGCCGCCGTCTACCGGCTGGACGCGCGCGGTGAGGTCGAGGACCACTGGTACACGATGGTCAACCCGGAGCGGGACCCGGGCCCGGTGTGGATCCACGGCCTGACGAGCGACGTGCTCGAAGGCGCCCCGCTCTTCCAGGAGATCGCCGAGGAGTTCGCCGCCCGGCTCGCCGACCGCGTGCTCGTCGCGCACAACGCGGTCTTCGACTGGTCGATGATCGCCCGGGAGTACGCGCGCGCGGAGCGCGAGGCTCCGGTGCGTCAGCGGCTGTGCACCATCGCGCTCTCCAAGGAGCTGGGGCTTCCGCTGCCCAACCACAAGCTGGCGTCACTGGCCGCGCATTTCGGCGTCGTACAGCAGCGGGCGCACCACGCGCTGGACGACGCGCGAGTACTGGCCGAGGCGTTCAGGCCGAGCCTGCGGGCCGCCGCGCGGGACGGAGTCCGGCTGCCCCTCCTCGAGTGCCGGCCGCTCACGGAGTGGTCCTCCGGCCCCTCGATCGGGCGGCAGGGCGGCGGTTACCCGTCCGGGAGTTGGCGCCCCTCGCGCAAGCGACCCGCCTGCCCCTACCCCAACCCCGGCCGCTACGTGGCGGACAGGCCGCTCAGGCAGGGCATGCGGGTCGCCTTCTCCGGGGACACGTCCGTCGACCGTGAGCTGCTGGAGGACCGTGCCGTCGAGGCCGGGCTGCATGTCGCGACGAGCCTGTCCCGGCTCACCAGCCTGCTCGTCACCAACGACCCGGACTCCCGTACGTCCAAGGTGGCCAAGGCCAGGCAGTTCGGGACACCGGTGATCGACGAGGCGGCGTTCGGACAGCTCCTGCGGGATGTGGAACCGGCCACGCGACCGTGACCGGGTGGACGTCAGACGGGTGATTGCGGGACGACTCGCCCGGCGTCCGCTCGCCCCCGTCCCGTCGGCGCCCCACCCTGTGGCGCATGGCGAGATGTGAAGTTTGCGGCAATGACTACGGCATGTCGTTCGAGGTCCACGCGCAGGGCGCGGTGCACGTCTTCGACTGCTTCTCCTGCGCGATCCACCGGATGGCCCCCATCTGCGAGCACTGTCGCGTCCAGATCATCGGCCAGGGGGTCGAGGTCGAGGGACGCTGGTTCTGCGGCGCGCACTGCGCCCGCGCGGAGGGGAAGGTGGGGATCATCGACAACGTCTGAGCCCCTCCCGGCGGCCGGGCCCCGCGCCCGCTTCGATCCGCACCCCCTTCGATGCACCCCACGACCGAGTTGTACGGTCGTGGGGTGTACCGCTTCCTGTTGACCCGGCAGTGGGTGATTCTCACCCTCGTGGCCCTCGCCCTCATCCCCACGATGATCAAGCTGGGCTACTGGCAGCTGCACCGCCACGAGCACAAGGTGGCGCTGAACACGGTGATCGCCGACTCGCTCGCCGCCACGCCGGTGTCCGCCGAGTCGCTCACCGCCCCGGGCAAGGGCATCAAGCACGACGACCTCTACCGCCGGGTGACCGCCAAGGGCCACTTCGACACCGCGCGCGAGGAGGTCGTACGCCGTCGCACCGACTCCGACGGCGCGGTCGGCTACCACGTCCTGACGCCGTTCGTCCTGGACGACGGCCGGGTCCTCATCGTCAACCGGGGCTGGATCGCGGCGGACGCCTCACAGAGCGCGTTCCCGAGGATCCCGGCGCCCGCGAAGGGCGAGATCACCGTCACCGGCAGGCTGAAGGGCGACGAGACGACCGCCGACAGCGGCATCAAGAACGTCCAGGGCCTGCCCGACCGCATGGTCATGCTGATCAACAGCGAGCAGGAGTCGAAGCGGCTCGGCGAGCAGGTCCTCGGCGGCTACATCGAACAGACCGCCCCGGAGCCCAAGGGCGACTCCCCCGAGCTGATCCCCGACCCCGAACACGGCGACATCGGACCCCACATGGCGTACGCCGTCCAGTGGTGGCTCTTCTCCGCGGGCGTCCCCGTCGGCTGGGTGGTCCTGGTCCGCCGCGAACGCCGCGACCGGGCGGAGGCGGCGGCCACGGCCGCGAGCACCCCGGAAGCGACCCCGGCGACCGTGTAGGACCTCACCCCCGGCTCCCGCCGCGCCGTCACCCGGTCGGCTCCCTCGCGGATTGCCGTTCGTCCCCGGCGGGAACCCCGCAGACGTGCACCGACGCATCGAGGACTACGCGCTCATCGGGGACGAACAGACCGCCGCCTTGGTGGGACGGGACGGTTCCGTCGACTGGCTGTGTCTGCCGCGGTTCGATTCCGCGGCCTGCTTCGCCGCGCTGCTCGGCGACGACAGGCACGGCAACTGGCGGCTCGCGCCCAAGGGGGCGGGCGACTGCACCCGGCGCGCCTACCGCCCCGACACCCTCGTGCTCGACACCGAGTGGGACACGCCCGAGGGCTCGGTCCGGGTGACCGACCTGATGCCGCAGCGCGAGGGCGCCCCCGATCTCGTACGCATCGTCGAAGGGCTCAGCGGCCGGGTGACGATGCGCGGCCTGCTCGGGCTGCGCTTCGACTACGGGCTGGTCGTGCCGTGGATGCGCCGGGCGGACGGCCACCACGTTGCGGTCGCGGGCCCGGACGCGGTGGCGCTGCGCAGCGAACCGACCGTGCGCACCTGGGGCAAGGACTTCCGTACGCACACGGAGTTCACGGTCGCCGAGGGCGAGAAGGTCGCCTTCGTCCTGACCTGGTACCCCTCGCACCAGCCACGCCCGCCGCTGTGCGACCCGTACGAGGCGTTGGCCACCAGCGTCGAGGAGTGGCAGGCGTGGTCGGCGCGCTGCCGGTACGACGGTCCGCACCGGGACATCGTGATGCGGTCACTGCTCACCCTCAAGGCCCTCACCTATGCGCCGACCGGCGGCATCGTGGCCGCCCCCACCACCTCCCTGCCCGAGGAGCTCGGCGGCGTACGCAACTGGGACTACCGCTACTGCTGGCTGCGCGACTCCACCCTGACCTTCGGCGCGCTCCTATCGGCGGGCTACCACGAGGAGGCCGAGGCCTGGCGCGACTGGCTGCTGCGCGCCGCGGCGGGCGACCCGGCGGACCTCCAGATCATGTACGGCCTGTCCGGCGAGCGCCGGCTGACCGAGTACGAGATCCCGTGGCTGCCCGGCTTCGCCCACTCGAGCCCGGTCCGCGTCGGCAACAACGCCGTCAAGCAGTTGCAGCTGGACGTGTACGGCGAGGTCATCGACTCGCTGTCGCTGGCCCGGAGTTCGGGCCTGCCCGTCAAACCTCACATGTGGCGCGTGCAGGTCGCGCTGATGCAGTTCCTGCGGACGGCGTGGCGGCAGCCGGACGAGGGGATCTGGGAGGTGCGCGGCCCGCGCCGGCACTTCGTGTACTCGAAGGTGATGGCCTGGGTGGCCGCCGACCGCGCCGTCCGCGCCCTGGAGGCCGACCCGCGGCTCGACGGCGACCTGGCCGTATGGCGCGGGATGCGGGACGAGGTGCACCAGGAGGTGTGCGAGCGCGGCTACGACGCCGAACGGAACACCTTCACGCAGTCCTACGGATCCCGGGAACTGGACGCCTCGCTGCTGCTCATCCCCCGCGTCGGCTTCCTGCCCCCCGACGATCCACGGGTGGTCGGCACCATCGACGCGATCCGCGACGAGCTGGGCCACAGCGGTTTCCTGCGCCGCTACAGCGTCGGGGAGACTGATTTCGACAGCGAACAGGGCGGCGTCGACGGCTTGCCGGGCAGCGAGGGCACCTTCCTGGCCTGCTCGTTCTGGCTCGCGGAGGCACTGCATCTGACGGGCCGTACGCGGGAGGCACGCGAACTGTTCGAACGGCTGGTGGCGCTGGCCAACGACGTGGGTCTGCTCGCCGAGGAGTACGACCCGCTGGCCGGCCGCCAGCTCGGGAACTTCCCGCAGGCGTTCAGCCATATCGGCCTGGTGAACACCGCCCTCGTCCTGTTCGGGGGCAAGAGGACAGAATAGGACCATGGATCTTGGACTGAAGGACCGTGTGTACGTCGTCACGGGCGCCACCCGTGGTCTGGGCAACGCCGCCGCGCGTGAACTCGTCGCCGACGGCGCGAAGGTGATCGTCACCGGACGCGACGAGGAGACCGTCACCGCCGCGGCGACCGCGCTCGGCCCCAACGCGTTCGGGGTCGCCGCCGACAACGCCGACCCCGCGGCGGCCGAGCGGCTCGTCGAGGCGGCGCGGCAGCACTTCGGCCGCTTCGACGGGATCCTGATCAGCGTCGGCGGCCCGGCGCCCGGGTTCGTCGCGGACAACACCGACGAGCAGTGGACGGCCGCCTTCGAGTCGGTCTTCCTGGGCGCGGTGCGGCTGGCCCGCACCGCCGCCGCGGAACTCGGCGAGGGCGGTGTCATCGGCTTCGTGCTCTCCGGCTCCGTGTACGAGCCGATCCCGGGTCTGACCATCTCCAACGGGCTCCGCCCCGGCCTCGCGGGCTTCGCCAAGTCCCTCGCGGACGAGCTGGGCCCGCGCGGGGTCCGGGTCGTCGGACTGCTCCCGTCCCGCATCGACACGGACCGGGTCCGCGAGCTGGACGGCCTCTCCCCGGACCCGGAAGCCGCCCGCGCCGCCAACGAGTCCCGCATTCCGCTGCGCCGCTACGGCACTCCGGACGAGTTCGGGCGCACGGCCGCGTTCCTGCTCTCCCCGGCGGCGTCCTACCTGACGGGCATCATGCTGCCGGTGGACGGCGGCATGCGGAGCGGGTTCTAGGGCCTTCCCGGAGGTTCCGCGGCTTGCGGGGCCTCCGGGTGACTCAACTCACCCGCTCGGCGCGGTGCTTGACCCCGCGGAGGCGTACCTCGGCGGGGAGCGCGGCGAGGCCCGCCGAGTCGCGTGCGTGCGCGAGCGCCTCGGTGGTCAGTGAGTGCAGTGCTTGCCCGGGGTCCACATGGGGCTCCAACAGGAGCTGCACACGCGCCTCGGGGCCGCCGCGCCGTCCGGTCAGCTGGACCTGCGCCCGCTGGACGCCGTCCAACTGCCCGGCCTCGTCAGCCAGTACGCCCTCCAGGGCCCGCCCGCGCAGCAGGGCGCCCTCGCCGCCGCCGGTGTCGACGATGACTTCCGCGAGGCGGCGCCGGCGCAGTACGGCCGCCAGCCACCACAGCGCGAGCAGGACGAGCACCGCGAGGGCGGCGATGACGACCGGCCACCACCAGCCCTCATCCCGCCACCGCGCCCGGTCGGCGTCGCTGACCAGCACGTCGTGCCGCCCGTCGTGGATCCACCACGAGGGCGGGTTCACCCCGAGTCCCACGGCGAGCACGGAGCCGCCGAGGACGACCAGCGCCAGGCCGACGACTCCCAGCAGTACACGGTTGACGATCCGCAGCATCCGGCTCACCCCTTCCGGCCCGGGCGTCCGACGCTGACCGACAGGGCGGGCGGCCGGGTGAGGCCGAGTCCCCTGATGCCGTCGGCGAGCGTGGCGTCCAAGTCGGTTCGTACGTCGTCGAGTTCACGGAAGTGGGCGACCGCCCGGACGTCGGCCTTCGCCCGGCCCATCCGGACGCGGACCGACTGCACTCCGGCGACCTCCATGGCCCGGTCGCGCAGCGCGGTCGCGGCGGCGCCCCGGTGCAGCCCGGCCCGTACGTCGGCGTGCGGGCGGCGCATCGGCAGGATGTCGCGCAGCCCCGGTGTCACCGCGAGGACGATCAGCCAGAGCCCGAGGGCCGCGGCCACTCCGGAGCCGACGAGCACCCAGGTGTCGTCCAGAGGGCGTTCGGCGAGCTGCCGGGCCAGCGACCTGCGCCAGTGCATGGCGGGCCGGTCGGCGCGCACCGCCGCGACGTCGTACAGGAAGGCGCCCGCGCCGACGAGGACCAGTACCGCGAGAATCCCCGCGGGGACGCGGCGGGCCGACCAGAAGCGGCCCGATCCCCCGCCCCCCTCGTCGAGGACGGGCAGCGGTTCCTCCTCTGCGGCCTTCTCCAGTACGGGCAGCCGTTGGGTGGTGCCCTCGGTTCCCTGGGACTCGCTCACTGCGTCCTCCCGTGTGCGCCCGGCGCCTGTGCCAGATGCAGCCGCTCCACCTGGACGGCCACCTCCGGTACTTCCATCCCCGCCAACGCGCCTACCCGCTCAACGACATGACAACGCACCGCACCGCACTGCGCGCCGATGTCGGAGGGATATTGGAGTTCGAGGCTGACACGGATGCGGGCGGTGTTCTGGTGCACGACGACCGTGGCGTGCGGGGGCACGGCGTCCGGCGGCAGCGCCGCCAGTGCCTCGCGTGCCGCCTGGCCGGCGATCTTCGCCACCACCCGGTCGGTGATCCGGGTCGCGCCCCGCTCGGCCGGCTCGATGTCCGTCACGGGCCGCCGTGTGTCACCGAGCCGGCCGGGCTGAGTGGTCACGCGTCACCGCCGCCGGTCGTCGCGGGAACGGAAGAAGTCACCGAGCTCCAGGTCCCCTTCGAGGAACCGCCCGACGACGAAGCCGACGGCACCGAGGGCGGCCACCAGAAGGAAGGCCCCGAAACCCCCGAAGTACCCGGCGAAGCCCAGCGCCATTCCGGCGATCATGCCGATCACGGCCAAGCTCATGGTGCGCTCCTCAGCGATTCGGTTGCTGCGTCGGGCGGATCGGGGCCCAGCGTGTCACTGGAGCCGCGACTCCGGCTCCTCGTCCTCTTCGTCCGGCAGCTTCACGTCGCTGACGGCGATGTTGACCTCGACGACCTCGAGTCCGGTCATGCGCTCGACGGCCGCGATGACGTTCTCCCGCACCGCGCGGGCCACGTCCGCGATCGACACGCCGTATTCGACGACGATCTCCAGGTCGAGCGCGGTCTGAAGCTCACCGACCTCGGCCTTGACGCCCCGCGAGACGGACTTCGTACCGCCGGGAACCCGGTCCCGTACGGCCCCGAAGGTCCGGCTCAGCCCGCTGCCCATCGCGTGCACGCCGAGTACGTCGCGGGCGGCAAGCCCGGCGATCTTCTCCACGACCCCGTCGGCGATGGTGGTGCGTCCCCGGGTCGCGGGATCACCGCCGCCGCGCTTGGAGGGCTTGCGTGTGCCCAGCGGCTCCCGCTCGCCCTCGGGGGTCTCCGGCCGCTTCCGCTCTGTCATGTCGGTCATCGCCGTACATCCCTTTCGGTCGTCGTCCTTCGCCCACAGTAAGTCGGGTCGCGCGCTCGCGCGCCGGGGATGCGGCAGGCTGGAGCAATGACGGCGGACTCGTGGGCGCAAGAGGTACGACATCGGCTCGGGCTCGGCAGGCTGCTGTCCCTCGGTGTCCCGGGCGACGGCGCGTGGATCACGGAGGTGGCCGCCGAGTCCGTGCTGCGGCGGGCGGCGGCTCCCGTGCGCGGGGTCCGCCTCGGCACGCTACGGATCGCCCTCGCGGACCCCGACCGGTCGCTGGACCCGGCGGTGCCCCCGCCGCCCAGCGCGCTGCCGCCCGGCCCCCTGCGCGTCAGCGCGGAGTTCACGGCCTCGGCGGATCCCACCGCCCCCGACGCGGAACCGCTGCCGATGACGGCTGCCCGGCTGCGTCTGGCCCTGGCCACGGCGGCCACGGAACTGCTCGGCCTGGCGGTCACGGAAGTGGACCTGCGGGTGACGGGGTTGCCGGCGGAGGACCAGGAACCCGCCGCCGTACGCCCCGATGACGTACGACCTGCCGCCGAGCCGGCCGGTGCCGACGAGGCACGGGTGGCCACGGCCGCGCTGTCCGTCCCGGGTGTCACCCATCTGACGGACACCTTGGGCCGTTCGGTGCACATCGAGGACGGCCGTGCCGGAGAGGGCGCTCTGCCCCGCCGTCACGTCCGGGTGGAGCTGGCGGTCTCGGGGCGCGCATCCGAGGTGGCGCGGGAGGTCGGGAAAGCGGTCACGAACGCGCTGCCGGGCAGCCCGTCGGTGGCGGTCCTGGTGACGGCGGTCCGCTGAACGGGTGACTCCACGCGCCCCGGGCCCGGCGACGGGCTCGATCACCGACCCCGGCAAGGCACGGTCGACGGGCCTTCGCGGCTGACCGGGCCGTCCCTCGTGCTCGTGGCCGGGCGACGGGCTCAGTCGCCCACTCCGGCGAGGTCGCGCAGGCGACGGGCCTGGGCGGCGCGCTCGGCGCCGCGCTGTTCCTCGTACGTCCGTCCCTGCACCCCGCGCAGCAGCGCCTTCGTCTCGATGACGGCGTCGCGCGGCGCGGCCACCAGGGCGCCCACCAGGTCCCGTACCGCGTCGTCGAGCTGGTCGGCGGGCACCGCGAGGTTGGCGAGCCCGGTGCGCTCGGCCTCCTCGGCCGTCACGAAACGCCCGGTGGCGCAGATCTCCAGCGCACGGGCATAGCCCACCAGGCCGACCAGCGGATGCGTACCGGTGAGGTCGGGCACCAGGCCCAGGCTGGTCTCGCGCATGGCGAACTGCACGTCGTCCGCGACGACGCGCAGGTCACAGGCGAGGGCGAGCTGGAACCCCGCACCGATGGCGTGTCCCTGCACGGCGGCGATGGACACGATGTCGTTGCGCCGCCACCAGGTGAACGCGTCCTGGTACTCGGCGATGGTCGCGTCGAGCTCGGCGTCGGAGCCTCGCGCGAGGTCGATGAACGACGGTTCGCCGTCGAAGCCCTCGGGCGTGAACGCCTGCCTGTCGAGCCCCGCGGAGAAGGACTTGCCCTCGGCGCGCAGCACCACCACCCGGACGGTGCCCGGCAGCGACTGACCGGCCTGCGTCAACGCCCGCCACAGCGCGGGACTCTGGGCGTTGCGCTTGGGCGCGTTGGTCAGTGTCACCGTGGCGACGGAGTCGTCGATGGTGAGCCGTACGCCGTCCTTGTCGAATACCGGGTCGAGAGAAGCCATGGACGCCTCCGATGCGTGCGGTCAGGGTGGATGCCGTACCTGGACATCCGTAAGTGACTGCACAGTAACCACCCGGTCGATCACGGGACCGACCGGGTGGTCACCACCGAAGCCGATGGGGACGCCCGGCCTCAGGCCGAGGCGGCCTTCTTGCCCCGCGTCGCTCCGCCACGCCCACGAAGGGTGACGCCCGATTCGCTGAGCATCCGGTGCACGAAGCCATACGAGCGGCCGGTTTCTTCGGCCAGCGCTCGGATGCTCGCACCGGAGTCGTACTTCTTCTTCAGGTCTGCCGCGAGCTTGTCGCGCGCGGCGCCGGTTACCCGGCTGCCCTTCTTCAGAGTCTCGGCCACCCGTGCCTCCTCGTGGGAAGTGCGCTCTGGACTCTCATGATCACCCCTCCCGGGCTTCATGGCCACCCATTCGGCAAGGTCGGTGAGACAAGGTTTTGACGACAGGAGCCCGTCCCCACGAGTGGAACCAGGCATTCCGGCTGTCGTTCTCCGTACGGCCGAACGGGTTCATCCGCGAAGTGCCAGGTCAGGGACGCGAGACGGCCGAGCCCCTGGGAACGAAGGGCTCGGCCGGAAAATCGGTGTAGGACACACCTCGGTACGAGGAGATCTCACACCATTGATGGATCACGGATCGGCCGAATGATCCATACGCAGTGGATCAGTCGTTCGATCAAGCGGCGGTGACCGACCGCCGGGGGCTCAGGCGAGGGCCACCAGGTCCGCGTAGTCCGCGCCCCATAGGTCCTCGACACCGTCGGGCAGCAGGATGATGCGCTCCGGCTGGAGCGCCTCGACCGCGCCCTCGTCGTGGGTGACGAGGACGACGGCGCCCTTGTAGGTCTGCAGGGCGCCGAGGATCTCCTCGCGGCTGGCCGGGTCGAGGTTGTTGGTCGGCTCGTCCAGGAGCAGGACGTTCGCGGAGGAGACCACGAGGGTGGCCAGGGCCAGCCGGGTCTTCTCGCCGCCGGAGAGGACACCGGCCGGCTTTTCGACGTCGTCCCCGGAGAACAGGAACGAGCCGAGCGTCTTCCGCACCTCGACGAGGTCCAGGTCGGGGGCCGCGGTGCGCATGTTCTCCAGGACCGTGCGCTCCGGATCGAGGGTCTCGTGCTCCTGCGCGTAGTAGCCGAGCTTGAGGCCGTGGCCCTCGACCACCGAGCCGGTGTCGGGGGTCTCGACGCCGCCGAGCAGGCGGAGCAGGGTCGTCTTGCCCGCGCCGTTCAGGCCGAGGATCACGACGCGTGAGCCCTTGTCGATGGCCAGGTCGACGTCGGTGAAGATCTCCAGGGAGCCGTACGACTTCGACAGTCCCTCGGCCATCAGCGGGGTCTTGCCGCAGGGCGCCGGCTCGGGGAAGCGCAGCTTGGCGACCTTGTCGGAGACCCGCACGGCGTCGAGTCCGGCGAGCAGCCGGTCGGCCCGCTTGGCCATGTTCTGCGCGGCGACCGTCTTGGTGGCCTTGGCGCGCATCTTGTCGGCCTGCGAGTGCAGTACGGCGGCCTTCTTCTCGGCGTTCTGCCGCTCGCGCTTGCGGCGCTTCTCGTCGGCCTCGCGCTGCTGCTGGTAGAGCTTCCAGCCCATGTTGTAGACGTCGATCTGGGCGCGGTTGGCGTCCAGGTAGAAGACCTTGTTGACGACCGTCTCGACGAGGTCGACGTCGTGGGAGATCACGATGAAGCCGCCGCGGTACGTCTTGAGGTAGTCGCGCAGCCAGACGATCGAGTCGGCGTCGAGGTGGTTCGTCGGCTCGTCGAGGAGGAGTGTGTCGGCGTCCGAGAAGAGGATGCGGGCCAGCTCGATACGGCGGCGCTGACCGCCGGAGAGCGTGTGCAGGGGCTGGCCGAGCACGCGGTCGGGCAGGTTGAGCGCGGCGGCGATGGTGGCGGCCTCGGCCTCGGCGGAGTACCCGCCCTTGGTGAGGAACTCGGTCTCCTGGCGCTCGTACTGCCGCATCGCCTTCTCGCGGGTGGCGCCCGCTCCGCTGGCGATGCGCTGTTCGTTCTCACGCATCTTGCGGATCAGGGTGTCCAGGCCGCGGGCCGAGAGGATACGGTCGCCGGCGAGCATGTCGAGATCGCCGGTGCGCGGGTCCTGCGGGAGGTAACCGACCTCGCCCGAGCGGGTGACGTTGCCCGCGGCGGGGGTGCCCTCACCTGCGAGGACCTTGGTGAGTGTGGTCTTGCCCGCGCCGTTGCGGCCGACCAGACCGATGCGGTCGCCCTTGGCGATACGGAAGGTGGCGGACTCGATGAGGAGGCGGGCGCCGGCGCGCAGCTCGATTCCGGAGGCGGAGATCACGGACAGACTCCAGGGCAGGGTGATTGACGGGGTGGACGGCTGAGGACGTTCCCGCCGTCTAGTGCGCGAGGAGAATGGCCATGGGCCCAGTCTAACGGGGCGGTGCAACCACTTTTTCTGCGTTGGGGCGTTCGGGACTGTGACGCTCGTTGCCCAGCGGCGTCCGGTCCGGGGTGATCCTGCCGAGGTCGTCCACCGCGATGATCTCGTCGGTCCAGGAGTCCACGGCGTCACCGGCGGGGCAGGGCTGTGCGATCAGGAGCACCGTGCCGTGGCGCAACGCGCGCGTGGGCGCGAACTCACATCCCTGCCGGGCGGGCAGTACCCAGCGCAGATCGCCGTCCGCGACGCGGTAGGCGGCGATGCGCCGCGGGGTGACGACGGCGAGCATGCGGGCGCCGAGGGGCCGCAGTACGCCGCTCCCCCCGTTCGCCGCGAGCCACCGGGCGGCCCCGGGAAGGCCCCGGTGCCAGCGCACCGCGCCGCCGAGCGCGGTGTCGGTGACCAGCCCGTCGTCCCAGAGCGCGAAGGCCTCCCCGCGCGCGTGGACCACGGCCAGCGGACGACGCCCCTCCCGCGCGTAGCTCCAGCGAGGGCGCCCGGTCGTCCCGTCGTACGCCTCGACCGCGTCCTTCGTCGTACGCAGCGAGGGACGCGCGTCACTGTCCACGCGCGCGTGGACGGTGATCTGGTCCCCGTAGGGGGTGGGTCGCGCCTGCTGGGCCGCGACGAGGACGGGGGCCGCGAGGAGGAGGGCGAGAGCTGGTGGGAGGAGGCGGCGGAGGGCGTGGCGCCGTGACTCCGGCGGGTGCGGGTGCGGAGGCGTGGGTGCTGGGGCTGGGGCCGGACACGGTGCCGGTGCGGTCACCTCGACCGGTAGCTCGACGGGTAGAACGACCACCTTTCCCCCTCTACGCCCACTCGGTCTCTCGCCCACTCGGTCCTCGGATCAGGCGCAGAGCGTAGGCGCGGGCCGGAGGGGTAGTCGTCGGGACACGGCGGGTGGGCGAGGAGGCGTCCCCCGTTCGGACCTCCGCCCGGAGCCGGGGTCCTGGGGGCGTACGAGGATGACGCCAGAGACCGACGCCAGAGATCGACGGATGTACGGCAGAGGGTGGAGTGCCCATGCAGTTCGACGACGACGCCAACCTGGACACCTCCCAGGTGCAGGATGTGCGCGGCAGTCGAATCCCCGGCGGCAGGGCGACCGTGGGAGGCGGCCTCGCCGGAATCATCGCCCTCCTCCTCGGCCTGTTCTTCGGGGTGGGGCCCGACCAGCTGGGGCTCTCGTCCGGTGACGACCAGCCCGCGGCGACCGCCTCCTCCCTCGCGCAGGTCCAGGAGACCTGCCGGACCGGACAGGACGCGAACACCAAGGACGACTGCCGCATCGTGGCGGTCGTCAACAGCGTGCAGACCTACTGGACGCAGGAGTTCACGCGCCGCGACAGCACCTATACAGGCTCTCCCACGGTGTTCTTCAGCAGTCGCGTCGGCACGGCGTGCGGCACCGCGACCTCAGCGGTCGGGCCCTTCTACTGCCCGGGCGACCGCAAGGTCTATCTGGACCTGGACTTCTTCGACGAGCTGCGCACCAAGTTCGGCTCCAGCGGCGGTCCGTTCGCGCAGGCGTACGTGGTGGCGCACGAGTACGGGCACCATGTGCAGGACCTGATGGGGACCCTGGGCAGGGCGCAGGACGGTGCGACCGGCGCGAACAGCAACGCCGTGAAGGTCGAGCTCCAGGCCGACTGCTACGCCGGGGTGTGGGCGCACCACGCGACGACCACGAAGAACCCGTCCACGGGTAGGCCGCTGCTGACCAGCCTCACGGACGCCGACATCCGGGACGGCCTGGACGCGGCGGCGGCCGTCGGGGACGACCGGATCCAGGAGAGGTTCCAGGGCCGGGTGACCCCGGAGACCTGGACCCACGGCTCGGCCGGGCAGCGGCAGCAGTGGTTCAACCAGGGTTACCGCACCGGCGACATGGCCCGGTGCAACACCTTCCGCTGACCTTTGGCCGACCTCTCGCGGTCGCTCGGCAGGGCGTTGTCAGTGCCCGGTGCCAGACTGGGCACAGATCGGATTCCGGCGGCGGGACGAGAGGGAGTGATCGGCATGGCAGTCATCGACAGCGGGCGCCCGAGCATCTACCCGACACTGTTGTACGCGGACGCGAAAGCGGCGATCAGGCAGCTCACGGAGGCCTTCGGCTTCACCGAGCTCTCGGTGTACGAGGGCGAGGACGGCGCGGTGATGCACGCCGAGCTGACGCAGGGGAACGGCGCGGTGATGCTCGGCTCCAAGGGCCGCGGCGGAGTCTTCGACAACGCGATGAAGGGCGCCGGGCCGGTGGGGGTGTATGTCGTCGTGGACGACGTCGACACCCACCATCAGCAGGCCGTGGACCACGGCGCGGAGATCCTGATGCCCCCGACGGACCAGGACTACGGCTCACGGGACTACATGGCCCGGGACATCGAGGGCAACATCTGGAGCTTCGGGACGTACGCCCCCGAGATAGCGGCGTAGGTCTCCGACATCGCGGCGTGGCCCCCGGCACATGGGCTTGGAGGCCCGTCCCTCCCCGGCGCCGGGAACCGAGTGGCTGGTCAGCTCCCCCAGGTGTGCACCTGGAAGGCGGCCCGGCGGACGGCCTTGGCCAGCGCCGGGTCCGGGTGGGCGGCGGCGAGCGCGACCAGGACCTGCACCGTGCGGGGATGCCCGACGGCACGCACCTCGTCGAGGAGCTTCGGCACGGTGGGCTGCACGGCCGACTCCAGGTGGCGCACGAGCAGCGGCGCCTCCCCGTGGTCGGCGACGGCGGCGGCGGTGTCGACCCAGAGCCAGGTGGCCTCCGCGCGGGTGAGCACCTTGTGGGCGTCCTCGGGGTCGTGTCCGTCGTGCTCGGCGAGCCACAGCAGGGCGTAGGGGCGCAGCGAGGTCTCCTCGGCCGCGGCGCGTACGTCGGGTTCCGCGGGGGCGCCGACCACGCGCAGCGCCTCGAAGGCGAGGCCGCGGCTGAGGGCGTCCTCGCCGCGAGCGGCGTCGAGGAGCTCGGTGATGGCGCTGCCGACGGGGCGGGCGGCGAGCCAGGCGCGGTATTCGGCGCGGGCCGCGTTCGGGCGGAGCTGGGCGCAGCCGCGGAGCATGTCCTCGGCGGAGTGCTCGATGTTCCCGGCGGGGCTCTGCGCGGCCACGCAGATCTGCTCCAGCTTGACCCAGACCGCCCAGTTGCCGAGCGGGGTGAGGGTGGCCTGGCCGTCGGCGCAGGTGAGCGCGTCCACGGAGGCCAGGGCGTGCAGGGCCCAGTCGAGGAGAGGGGCGAGCGGGGTGTCCTCGGCGGCGGCCTGGTCGACCGGCTCGGGCTGAGGGCCGTAGGGGATCTCGCAGCGCTCGGTGCGCAGTTCCGTGACGCGCTGTTCGAGGAGGTCCAGGAGTTGCTCCACCGGGACGGGTCCCGCGGAGAGCTGGAGGAAGGAGAGCACCTGGGGCATCGCGGAGACGACCTCGGCGACGGCGGACGGCTCCCGGTCCGCGGGCTCCGGGTGGGCGAGCGACCAGGCGTCGAAGAGGGCGACCCAGCCGCGCAGTACGGCGCTGTCGTCGCGGTTCCAGGCGCGCAGCCGCCAGCCGGGGCGGGCGCTGCCGCCGTGCACCTCGACGAGGCCGGCCAGACGTGCGGTGTCCCAGTCCGCGCGGATCTGAGCCGGGGTCAGTCCCAGGTCGGCGGCGGCCCGTTCGGCGGAGGCGTCGGAGAGAGTGCCCTTGCCGTCGGGGGTCGCGTTGTCGGGTGTCGCGCCGTTGCGGCCGGGGCCGAGCGCGGCGTCCGCCCAGCGGGCCACGCGGGCCGCGTCGGAGAGGCAGGTGCGTGCCATGCGGGCCAGTTCCCCGGGCGGCGGAGTGCCCTCGGGCGGGCGCGGTGCGGGGCGCTGCGAGCGGCGTTGGGTCACCGCTCGGGGAGCGGCGGCAAGGGGCCGCGGGCGGACGAGTCGGAGCCTGGAGTCGCGCGGGTTACGGGACGTCACGGGTGCAGTCTTCCGGTTGACCGTCCGAAAACCCAAACGGAATGAGCCTTTGCCCTTCCGCGGACACCGCCCGCGGGCCCGCGCGCGCCCGGAAACGGGGCTGTCCCCGCACGGCGGACCGGCTGAAAACAGCCCCTCCGCCGCTCCTACATCAGCGGGGTGAGGAAGCGGCGCAGGGCCTCTTCGTAGCCTGCCGGGTCGGCGTTCCACATGGCACCGTGCGGGGCGTCCGGGACCGTGTGCAGGGTGACCAGCTCCGGCCGCCGCTCGGCGAGCCGGCGGGAGGGGCCCCAGGGGGCGATGGTGTCGTCCGGGCCGTGCAGCAGCAGGGCCGGCACCTTGAGACGGTCGGGGCGTGCGGCGTTCTCGGTGCGGTCGCCGTGCAGGCCCGTGCGGCCCTGGGCGGCGCGCACCGCGAGCGGCAGCAGGGCGCTGGGGGTGTGCCGGGCGGTGGCGAGGGCGCGCAGCGTGGTCTCCCAGCTGAGGACGGGCGAATCCAGCACGAGGCCGCAGATCCGGTCGCGCAGCGAGGAGTGCGCGGCGGCGCGCAGGGCCATGGTGGCGCCGGTGGACCAGCCGAACAGGACGATCCGGTCGGCGCCGTAGCGCACCGCGTAGCGGATCGCCGCGTCGAGGTCGCGCCACTCGGTCTCGCCGAGGTGGTGCAGGCCGTCCGGGGAGCGGGGTGCGCCGAGGTCGCCGCGGTAGGCGAGGTCGAGGACGGGGAACTGGTGGCGGTTCAGGAACTCCATCACGTTCATCGGGTGTTCGCGCGTGGTGCCCAGGCCGTGCACGGTGATCACCCAGGTGTCGCGGACGCCGGGCACGAACCAGGCGGGCAGGGCGCCGAGTTCGCCGGGGACGTCGATGTCGGCGTGGTCGAGGCCGAGGGCGGAGCCCGGGTTGCCGATGTGCACGTTCGGGGTGAACCACACCTTGTCGCCGGGCTCCAGGGTGCCGTGGGTGACGCGTTCCAGGCGCCGTACGACCGTGTCGACGGGGTGTGGCTCGCTCTCCACGACCGGGCCGACAACCGCGTGGGAGCCGTCGCCGGCCAGCCCGTACGTGCCGGGGCGCAGCGAGGCCAGATCCCGGGTGAGCGTGATCCCGCCCGCTGTCGTGGCGTGCACGGTGAGCCGGGGCTCGGTGGGCAGCGGCCTCCCCGACGGCGCCTTCAGCGCGGCGTCACTGGCGAACCGGCCCGCCAGAACGGAGGCCGCGCCCGCGGCGATGGCTACGGTGACGGCAGCGGCCGCCGCTTTGACAGTGCGCACGCGTCCAGTCTCCTGGGGGTGCCGGTTTCCGGCCAGCGGGGTGAGCTCTCCGGTGGAGGCAGGGCTCGGACTCACGCCTCCCGGCGAGGGCGAAACCGGCGCCTTCCATGGCGTACGGGGTTCGGCGGTTCCGGGACGGCGGGACGGACGGTGCGCCCAGACGGGCGAGGGCGGGCTTCGTGCGGGAAGTGGCCGGTGTCCGGCACGGCCGTGAGCCGCGTCCCGGTTGAGGAAAGCGGACCGTCGGGGCCGTAAGCGGAACGCGAACGGATGCCGGGCGGACCGGCAGCCGGGCAGGCGTTCCGCCCGCGACCGGGGGGTGGGCTACCCCCGCTGCCCGTACCCCCGCAGCCGCTCCCCCGCCTCGTCCACCTGCTCGCGTGTCAGCAGTGAGGGGGACAGGCCGGGTACCGAGGACGCGGTCAGCCAGACGCGGCACATCCACTCGAGCTGGGCTGTGCGGTCGTAGGCCTGGGAGAGCGAAGCACCGTGGGCGATCGTGCCGTGGTTCTGGAGGAGGCAGGCGGTGCGTCGGCTGAGGGCCAGGCGCATGTTCTCGGCCAGCTCCGGGGTGCCGTAGGTCGCATAGGGGGCGACGCGGACCGGGCCGCCGAGGTCACCCGCCATGTAGTGGATCAGGGGGAGCTCGGCGACGAGTGTCGAGACGGCCGTCGCGTGCGGGGCGTGGGTGTGGACGACGGCGCGCGCGTCGGTGGCGCGGTAGACGGCGAGGTGCATGGGCAGTTCGCTCGTCGGAAGGAGCGAACCCCGCACCTGCCGGCCGTCGAGGTCGACACCCACCGCGTCACCGGGCGTCAGCCTGTCGTAGGGAACTCCCGTCGGCGTGACCAGGACGGTGTCCCCGACGCGTACGGAGACGTTGCCCGAGGTGCCGACGACCAGCCCGTCGGCCACCGTGCGGCGGGCCGTCGCGACGAGTTCGTCCCACGCCCGTTCCTCCGCGCCCCGCGCGTCGGGCGCGTGCCGCTCACGCGCCCCCTGTGCACCCTCGCGCCCGCCCCGATCGCCCCGTGCGTCCCGCCGCTGCTCAGCCATCCCGCGATCCTGCCAGGCGCCGGCTTCGACACGACGACGGCGAAGGCATTTCAGGGCGGAACCCAGGCATCCGTAAGACCACATATAGGCATGTGTCGCCCGCTTGTGAGCAGTTGGCCGGAGCTTGCCGAGCTTTCGACGATCTTCCAGTAACCTCTGGGTGGATTTGTCGCGTACGTCGCCATTCCGGGGGGAAACATGGCCCGTGATCACAGACTGTCCCGCCATCGCGCCCGCGTCATCGCGGCCACCGTCGCCGCCCTCACCGTCGGAGGGTCCGCTCTCGCCGAGGCGTCGGCCTCCGCGGCCGGCAAGCCCAAGGGGCACGACGTCTCCTCGCACCAGAAGAACGTCGACTGGCAGAGCGCCAGGACGAAAGGCGCACGGTTCGTCTACGTCAAGGCGACCGAGTCCCACACCTACCGCAATCCGTACTTCGACCAGCAGTACAACGGGGCGCGCGAGGTGGGCATCCTGCACGGCGCCTACCACTTCGCCCTGCCGGACAGGTCGTCCGGCACCGCCCAGGCCGCGCACTTCGTACGCAACGGAGGCGCCTGGCGTGCGGACGGCTGGACGCTGCCGCCCGCGCTCGACGTCGAGTACAACCCGTACGGCAGGAACAAGTGCTACGGCCTGACCAAGGCCGGGATGGTGACCTGGATCAAGGCGTTCAGCGACGAGGTCAGGCGCCGGACCGGGCGCCGTCCGGTGATCTACACGACCACGCACTGGTGGAACACCTGCACCGGCAGCAGCCGGGCCTTCGGCGCGAACCACGCCCTGTGGCTCGCGCGCTACGACTCCGCGACCGCGGGCGCCCTGCCGGCGGGCTGGTCCCTCTGGACCTTCTGGCAGTACGACAACAGCGGCAGCCTGCCGGGTGACCAGAATCTCTTCAACGGATCCACGGCTCAGCTCCAGAAGCTCGCCGAGGGATAGCGCAAGCGGCGGAATCCCTTGTTCCGCCTGCGTTCGAGACGTCGGAACAGGTGTCGGACTCGTGCCGAATCAGCGACGAACCACCCCTTTCGCACCATCGAAGGGCTTGCTCGACGCATGCGACACTTTCAATGCCCCCCAAGTTCATCTTCCGTTCATTCAGGTTGCTTACGGTCCACCTGCCACTGACGTCCAATAGAAGTCTGGGTTAATGGAACACATCACGCTCCTCCTCGGAATCGTGATCGTTACCGCTCTCGTGTTCGATTTCACGAACGGTTTCCACGACACCGCCAATGCGATGGCGACGACCATTTCGACCGGTGCCCTGAGACCGAAGACGGCGGTGGCCATGTCCGCCGTGCTGAATCTCGTCGGTGCGTTCCTCTCCGTGGAGGTCGCCAAGACGATCTCCGGCGGCATCATCAACGAAGAGGGCATCCGCACCGAAGTGATCTTCGCGGCGCTCGTCGGCGCCATCCTCTGGAATCTGCTGACCTGGCTTCTGGGCCTGCCCTCCAGTTCCTCCCACGCACTCTTCGGCGGCCTCATCGGCGCCGCGGTCATGTCGGCCGGCTGGTCGTCGGTGAACGGTTCGACCGTGGTCACCAAGGTGCTGCTTCCCGCGATCGCCGCGCCCCTGGTGGCCGGACTCGCCGCGATGCTGGCCACCCGGCTGACGTACCGGATCGGCAGCCGTGCCGACGAAAAGGCGACCGCCAAGGGATACCGCGCCGGCCAGATCGCCTCGGCGGGGCTCGTCTCGCTGGCCCACGGTACGAACGACGCGCAGAAGACGATGGGCATCATCACCCTCGCGCTGGTCACCGGCGGTGTGATCGCGCCGGATTCGAACCCTCCGACCTGGGTCATCATCTCGGCCGGTATGGCGATCGCGCTTGGCACCTACCTGGGCGGCTGGCGCATCATCCGCACGATGGGCAAGGGCCTCACCGACCTCGCGCCGCCGCAGGGCTTCGCCGCCCAGACCAGTGCCGCCACGGTCATCCTGGCCTCCTCCCACCTGGGCTTCTCGCTCTCCACCACGCAGTCCTGCTCCGGCGCCGTGATGGGCTCGGGTCTCGGCCGCAAGGGCGGTGTCGTCCGCTGGTCGACCGCGACCCGGATGTTCATCGCCTGGGGCCTCACGCTCCCGGCGGCGGGCCTGGTCGGTGCCGGCGCGGAGTTCCTCACCAAGCAGGGCACCTGGGGCATCGTCCTGACGGGCGGCCTCCTGGTGACCGGCGCGGGTGTCATCTGGAACCTGTCGCGCCGTCAGCCGGTGACCATCGACAACGTCAACGAGACCGACGCCGGGCCCTCCGGCGTCGTCACCAACGCGATCGCCGCGGTCACTCCGCCTCCCGCGGGCCCGCTCCCCGGTGACCTCAAGGCCACCATCCCGTCCCCGGACGCGGAGCCCACCGCTCCGGCCCCGGTGTAAGGAACGAACAGCATGCACATCGACTGGGCAGCGCTCGGCTCCGTGTTCGGAGTCAGCCTGGTGGCCACCGTGGGCCTCGTAGGCCTCTTCACCCTGGGCATCGTCGGCCTCTCCAAGCGCGAGTCGGCACCGGCCGGGGGCGGCAGCGCCGCCCTCGCGGTCACCGGCGCGTACGCCTGCTTCGCGGCGTGCGCGGCGGCGGTGGCGTACGGCATCTATCTGATCGTGGCCTGACGCTCCATCCGGCCACGATCCGGCAGCCCTCCCGACCGCGGCCCGAAGGCCCGCCCGGGCCGCGGTCCGACGGCCCGCCTCGACGACCGAAGCCGGGTGGGGCGCACGTCAAAGTGCGCCCCACCCGGCTTTTTTCTGCCCGTTGACCTCAGGCGACTCACTCGATCGAGCGTACGCGATGCGGCGAAGCGACATATGTCATACTGGCACCAAGCTCTCTGATAGCGTCGACCGACCATACGGCTCCCTGACATATGCCATTCATGGAGCCGTCACGACGACAGCGAGGAGCCACCATGCCGAGGGATGTCGATCCGAGCCTGAACCGCCGCAGACTGCGGCTCGCGCTCCGCAAGGCCCGCGAGGCCACGGGGCAGTCACAGGGGCAGGCCGCCCACGCCCTCGACTGGTCACTCTCCAAGATCATGCGAATCGAGCAGGGCACGGTCAGCCTCTCGGTCACCGATCTGCGCGCCCTGCTCCAGCAGTACGAGGTGGCGGAACTCGAACTCGTCACGGAGTTGGAGGAAGCCGCGCGCGGTTCGAAGGGCGCGAGCTGGTGGGCCCAGTACAACGACATCCTGGGACCGGGGTTCGGTCAGTACCTGGGCTACGAGAGCGCCGCCGCGTCGATCCGTACCTACAACCCGATCGTGGTGCCCGGCTTTCTCCAGACCGACGACTACGCGATGGCCCTGCTCACCCCCCGGGTCGATGAGGCGCGGGCCCGGCGAATCGTGGAGCTGCGCACCGCGCGCCAGGAACGCACGATGGAGGGCGAGGACCCGCCGTTGACCTTCTTCGTCGTCGACGAGGCGGCACTGCACCGGCAGGTCGGCGGACCGAGGGTGCAGCGCGCCCAGTTGCAGCACCTCATCGACACCTCGAAGCGCCCCCAGGTGTCCCTCCAGGTGCTCCCCTTCGCCGCGGGCGCCCACTACTCCACCCGCGGCAGCTTCATCCTGCTGGGCTTTCTCGACGACGAGGACCTGCTCTATCTCGAGGTCCAGGGAAACCAGTCCACCCGTGACGACCACGAACTGATCGTGCGCCACCAGGAGTGTTTCGAATATCTCCGTGAGGTCGCCCTCGGCGGAGAGCAGGCCATCGAACTGATCAGCCGGATCAGGGACGGTATCGACAGCAGCTGATCTGCCGGGCCCCAGCAGCCCGGGAGAAGCGAGGAGGCCTCATATGCTGCCAGCCGCGTGGAATGAGTGGTGGCGGGAGGTCTTCACTGCCATCGGGCGGGCACCCTGGCGTACCGGCGGTGCGGACGGTGCCCAAGGGGCCGGTGGAGCCACCGGTGCCCAAGCGCCCGCTGGAGCCACCGCCGCTCACGCCGGTGACCCTTCCGACGGCGACGACGGCGGGAGCGGCGACGCGGACGCCGACGACATCCCCTCCGCCGACTCGGCTCGGTGGCAGACCCCCGTCGCCGACCTCTCCTACAACCAGCTCGTGCGGGACGCGATGGCGGACCAGGACCGTGCCGACCGGATGGACACCCTGGACCGTCATCGCACGGACGACCATCTCCGGGTCTTCACCACGAAGATCGTCTACTGCACCAGCTGCATCCTCGTGCTGGTGGCGGGCCTCGCCGGACTGCTCGGCGCCATGGCGGCCTTCGGACTGACCAACCCATGGCTGATGGGTACCGTGACCGGCGTCGTGATGACCCCGGTGGTCGCTATGAGCCGTCAGCTGGCCAAGGTGATCGCGCAGACCGGTTCGACGGAACCCGCCCTCAGCGACGACCGCCGGGCCGTGGTCCCGGCTCAGCGGCAGTCCGAGCTGCCGGCGGACAGGCAGTCGGCGGACGATTCCTCCTGAACTCCGCCAAGCCCCACCACAGTCCCGCGGCCACGGCTGTCACCGCGGCCACCAGCACCCAGGCGGTAAGCCGCGCGGCCATGCCGTCCACCAGCAGTGCGGCTGCCGCGCCGGTCAGCGCGGCCATCGCGCCGAGCACCGCGCACATCAGCACGGTCCCGAGCGACACCGAGATCCTCCGCGGCCCCCCGCGCAGTCCGTTCACCGCGTGCCGCATCTCGGCGAGATGATGATCCGTCACGTCTCTCCCCCTCCCCCTGAGCCGGCGAAAGCCGTCAGAAAAGTCCGCCACCGCTCGGCGGACAGGACGACATACGGCCCCGACGGGTTCTGCGAGTCACGGACGATCACGCCGTCTCCGACGAACGCCACCTCGACACAGTCGTAATCGGCCCCGCTGAAGCTGCTCTTGTGCCAGAACCGCTCGGACGAGTTCTCATAGGACACGCCTACCTCCTGCTGCCCAAGAGCCGGCGTCCCCCGACGCGTGTCCGTCTCTTTCCCCCATGCCGAGTCACGATAGCGCCGTGATCTTGGTCGGCCCAGAGGGCCGCCGAGAGGAGCCCCACCACGTCACCACACGGAGGCAACCGCCCTCGGACCGCTCCCCGATTGTCGTATTCGAGTCTATGAAAGGTCTTTTTGTCGGCCTAGAGGAAAACCGGCCCCGTGTGGGCCTCAGCACACTCCTCCGTCGCAGGTCAACAGCAAGTTGACGGGTCTTCCAACCCCGTGGTGGACTGCCGGGGCCAAGTACGGCGGCAAGAGAGGAAGCCGGTGTGAGTCCGGCGCGGTCCCGCCACTGTCATCGGGGAAGGAATTCCCCGGGAGCCAGGAACTCTCACCGCCGGTCTCTTCGAACCAGGGCGTGGACACCCTGAGTGAGGACATATCGCCATGCGCGGCTGCCCAAGTGCCCTGCGAACGACGGCTGTGCCTGACCTGACGGCCGGCTGAGCCGGTGCGTGCCGATCGCGTCTTCGCGTACGGCGCCGCCGCCGGCCTTCTCGGTGACCTGCTGCTCGGCGATCCCCGCCGTGGACATCCGGTCGCCGCTTTCGGGCGGGCCGCGGGTGCCGTGGAACGGACGCTCTGGCGGGACCACCGCGGCTGGGGCGCGCTGCACACGGCCGTGTGCGCCGGCGGTGCCGCCGGGCTCGCGGCGCTCGCCGCCCGTTCCGTACGTGATTCCCGTACCGCCTCCATCGCACTGACCGCGGCCGCCACTTGGGCCGTCGTCGGCGGCACCTCCCTCGGCCGGGAGGCCCGGGCGATCGGCGGCGCGCTCGCGGCCGGCGACGTCGAGGTGGCCCGGGAGCGGCTGCCGCGTCTGTGCGGGCGGGATCCGCAGGCTCTCGACGCGGACGGGATCGCCCGGGCCGTCGTCGAGTCCGTCGCCGAGAACACCTCCGACGCCGTGGTGGGGGCTCTGGTGTGGGGTGCGGTGGCCGGCGTGCCCGGTCTTGTCGGGTTCCGTGCCGTCAACACCCTGGACGCGATGGTCGGGCACAAGTCCTCCAGGTACCGGCGCTACGGCTGGGCCTCCGCACGGCTCGACGACGTCGCGGGCTGGCCGGGCGCGCGGCTCACCGCGGTACTCGCCGCCGCCGCCGGAAGCGACCCGCGGGGCGCCGTGCGCGCCTGGCGCGCTGACGCGGGGAGGCATCCGAGCCCCAACGCCGGTCCCGTGGAGGCCTCGTTCGCGGGGGCGCTCGGGGTGCGGCTCGGCGGGACCCTCGCGTACGGGGGAAGGGTCGAGCACCGGCCCGTACTGAACGGGGAGGGCCGGGCCGTCGCGGTCGGCGACATCGAGCGCGCCGTGCGGCTGTCCCGGCGTGTGAGCTGGCTCGCGTTCGGCGTGTGTGCCGCGGGCCTGCTGCCGAAGCGGCGGGGAGGCGGTTCATGAGCGGCGGGCTGCTGGTCGCCGGAACCACCTCCGACGCCGGCAAGAGCGTGGTGACCGCCGGGATCTGCCGGTGGCTGGTGCGCCAGGGTGTCAAGGTGGCGCCCTTCAAGGCGCAGAACATGTCGCTGAACTCGTTCGTGACGCGGGAGGGTGCCGAGATCGGGCGGGCGCAGGCCATGCAGGCGCAGGCCGCCCGGGTGGAGCCCAGCGTGCTGATGAACCCCGTGCTGCTCAAGCCGGGCGGCGACCGGAGCAGTCAGGTCGTGCTCATGGGCAGGCCCGTGGGCGAGATGAGCGCCCGCGGCTATCACGGCGGCCGGCAGGAGTCGTTGCTCGGGACCGTGCTGGAGTGTCTCGCCGAACTGCGGGGCACGTATGACGCGGTGATCTGCGAGGGGGCGGGCAGTCCCGCCGAGATCAATCTTCGGCGGACCGACATCGTGAACATGGGGATCGCGCGGAACGCGCGGCTGCCCGTGCTCGTCGTCGGTGACATCGACCGTGGCGGCGTCTTCGCGTCCTTCTTCGGGACCGTCGCGCTGCTCTCCCGCGAGGACCAGGAACTCGTCGCCGGGTTCCTGGTGAACAAGTTCCGCGGGGACGTCTCCCTGCTGGAGCCGGGCCTCGACATGCTCAAGGGGCTCACCGGGCGGCCCAGTTACGGTGTGCTGCCCTTCCGGCACGGGCTCGGGATCGACGAGGAGGACGGGCTGCGGGTCTCGCTGAGGGGCACGGTCCGGGAGTCGGTGGTGGCCGCCCCCGTCGGCCAGGACATCCTCCGGGTCGCCGTCTGCGCCGTCCCCCTGATGTCCAACTTCACGGACGTGGACGCGCTGGCCGCCGAACCGGGTGTCGTCGTGCGGTTCGTGGACCGCGCCGAGGAACTGACCGACGCGGACCTCGTCGTCGTCCCCGGGACCCGGGGGACGGTGAAGGCGCTGGAGTGGCTGCGGGAGCGCGGCCTCGCGGACGCGATCGCGCGACGGGCCGCCGAGGGACGGCCCGTGCTCGGCATCTGCGGCGGCTTCCAGCTCCTCGGCGAGCACATCGAGGACGAGGTCGAGTCACGGGCCGGGCACGTCGACGGGCTCGGACTGCTGCCCGTACGGGTGCGGTTCGCGCGGGAGAAGACGCTCGCACGGCCCGTCGGCGAGGCGCTCGGCGAGCCTGTCGAGGGATACGAGATCCATCACGGCATCGCCCGAGTCACCGGCGGCGAGGCCTTCTTGGACGGCTGCCGGGTCGGCGCGGTCTGGGGCACGCACTGGCACGGCTCGCTGGAGTCGGACGGGTTCAGGCGCGCGTTCCTGCGCGAGGTGGCGGCCGCCGCGGGCCGTCGTTTCGTACCGGCCGCCGACACGTCGTTCGCGGCGCTGCGCGAGGCGCAGTTGGACCTGCTCGGCGATCTGATCGAGGAACACGCGGATACGGACGCGCTGTGGCGGCTCATCGAGTCGGGCGCGCCGTCAGGACTGCCTTTCATTCCACCGGGAGCGCCCGCATGAGCACAGTTTTGTTGTTGTCGACCGCCGACACGGATCTGCTGGCGGCCCGGGCCTCCGGCGCCGCGTACCGGATCGGCAATCCGACCCGGGTGGATGTCGCCGCCGAACTCCCCGCGCTGGTCGCGGGCGCGGACGTCGCCGTCGTACGGCTGCTGGGCGGGAAGCGTGCCTGGGAGGACGGGCTCGCCTTCCTGAAGGCGTCCGGCGTTCCGACCGTGCTGCTCGGCGGGGAGGCCGTTCCCGACGCGGAGTTGATGGCCGAGTCGTCCGTGCCCGCCGGTGTGGTCGCCGAGGCGCTGCGCTATCTCGTGGAGGGCGGCCCGGAGAACCTGACCGAGCTGGCCCGTTTCCTCTCCGACACCGTGCTGCTCACCGGCGAGGGCTTCGAGGAGCCGCGGCTGATGGCCGCGTACGGCGTGCACGGCGAGCGCGCGTTCGTCGAGGGGCGCCCGACGATCGGCGTGCTCTTCTACCGGGCGCACGAACTGTCCGGCAACACCGCCTTCGTGGACACGCTGTGCGACGCGATCGAGGCGCGGGAGGCCAACGCCCTTCCCGTGTACTGCGGTTCGCTGCGCGACGCCGACGCGGGACTGTACGAGATCCTCGCCAGGGCCGACACGCTGGTCGCCACCGTGCTCGCGGCCGGCGGCACCCACGCCTCGGAGGCCTCCGCCGGCGGTGACGAGGAGGCCTGGGACATCGGGGCGCTCGCCGATCTCGACATCCCGGTGCTGCAAGGGCTCTGCCTCACCTCCTCGCATGCCGCGTGGGAGGCCTCGGACGCCGCCCTGTCCCCCATGGACGCGGCGATGCAGGTCGCGATCCCGGAGTTCGACGGGCGGCTCATCACCGTGCCGTTCTCCTTCAAGGAGCAGGGCCCCGACGACGTTCCGGTCTATGTCGCCAACCCCGAGCGGGCCGCGCGCGTCGCCGGGATCGCCGTGCGCCACGCCCGGTTGAAGCACAAGCCGAACGCCGACAAGAAGCTCGCGCTGGTCTTCACCGCCTACCCGACCAAGCACTCCCGGGTCGGGAACGCGGTGGGTCTCGACACGCCCGCCTCGGCGGTGCGGGTGCTCGACGCGCTGCGGGGCGCCGGGTACGCGCTGACCGAATACCCGGACAACGGCGACGAGTTGATCCACCGCCTCATCGCGGCCGGCGGCCATGATGTCGAGTGGCTGACCGAGGAACAGCTCGCCTCCGCTCCCGCGCGCGTGCCGTTGGCCGACTACCGGGCCTGGTTCGACAAGCTCGACCCCGAGCTGCGCGGCGGGATGGTGGAGGCGTGGGGCGAGCCGCCGGGCAACCTGTACCTCGACGGGGACGACATCGTGCTGGCCTCCCTCCAGTTCGGGAACGTCGTCGTGATGATCCAGCCGCCGCGCGGCTTCGGCGAGAATCCGATCGCGATCTACCACGACCCGGACATGCCGCCGTCGCACCACTACATGGCGGCGTACCGGTGGCTGGAGACTGCATCTTCTCAAGCAGGGTTCGGCGCCGACGCCGTCGTGCACATGGGCAAGCACGGCACGATGGAATGGCTGCCCGGCAAGGGACTCGGGCTCAGCGGCGGCTGCGCGCCCGACGCCGTGCTCGGCGAACTCCCCCTCATCTACCCCTTCATCGTCAACGACCCAGGCGAGGGCACGCAGGCCAAGCGGCGCGGGCACGCCACGGTGGTCGACCACCTCGTGCCGCCGATGGCGCGCGCGGACACCTACGGCGATCTGGCGAAGCTGGAGCAGCTTCTCGACGAGTACGCGCTCGTGTCCGACCTGGACCCGACGAAGGCCCCGGCCGTGCGCGCGCAGATCTGGACGCTGGTCAAGGCGGCCGAGCTGCACCACGACCTGCATGTCGACGACCAGCCGGACGACGGCGACTTCGACTCGTTCGTCATGCACATCGACGGCTATCTGTGCGAGATCAAGGACGTGCAGATCCGGGACGGCCTGCACATTCTCGGTGGCGGTCCGGAGGCCGAGCCGCGGGTGAACCTCGTGCTGGCGGTGCTGCGGGCCTCGCAGGTGTGGGGCGGCAAGGCGAACGCGCTGCCCGGTCTGCGGGCCTGTCTCGCCGAGCATTTCGGCCTGGTCGAGAAGGAGTTGCTCGGCGAGCCCGGCGCGCCGGTGAAGGTGCCGGTGGAACTGACGGACCTCGTCGACGGGCCCGCGCGGACCGGCGCCGACGCCATCGACCTCCTTGAGCAGCTGTGCCGCCGGATCGCGGAGGGCATGGAGGAGCGCGGCTGGGTGTCGGCCGAGAGCACCGCGCTCGTACGTGAGGTCCTCGGCGTCGAACTCCCGGACGCCATCGCGGTGGTGGAGTTCGCGTGCGACGAGGTCGTGCCGCGACTGGCGAGGACCACTGACGAGATCGACCACATCCTGAAGGCACTTGACGGCGGTTTCGTCCCGGCGGGCCCGTCCGGATCGCCGACGCGCGGGCTGGTCAACGTCCTGCCGACCGGCCGCAACTTCTACTCCGTCGACCCCAAGGCCATCCCGTCCAGGCTGAGTTGGGAGGTCGGACAGGCGCTCGCGGACTCGCTGATCCAGCGCTATCTGACCGACACCGGCGCGTACCCGACGTCCGTCGGTCTGACGGTCTGGGGCACCTCCGCCATGCGCACCCAGGGCGACGACATCGCGGAGATCCTGGCGCTGCTGGGCTGCCGCCCGGTGTGGGACGACGCGTCGAGGCGCGTCACCGGCTTCGAGATCGTGGGCCTGGAGGAACTGGGCCGGCCGCGCATCGACGTCACGGTCCGTATCTCCGGGTTCTTCCGGGACGCGTTCCCGCACGTGGTCGGTCTCATCGACGACGCCGTGCGGGCGGTGGCGGAGCTGGACGAGCCCGCCGAGTCCAACTACGTGCGCAGGCACGCCGACGAGGACACCGCCGAGCACGGTGACCGGCGCCGCGCGACGGCTCGTATCTTCGGGTCGAAGCCGGGTGCGTACGGGGCCGGGCTGCTGCCGCTGATCGACGCGCGGAACTGGCGCTCGGACGCCGACCTGGCCGAGGTGTACGCGGTGTGGGGCGGTTACGCGTACGGGCGCGGGCTCGACGGGCGGGCGGCGCGCGGGGACATGGAGACCGCGTTCAGGCGGATCGCCGTCGCCGCCAAGAACGTCGACACCCGCGAGCACGACCTCGTCGACGCGGACGACTACTTCCAGTACCACGGTGGGATGGTCGCCATGGTGCGCCATCTGACGGGCACCAGCCCGGAGGCGTACGTCGGGGACTCCGCCGTACCGGACCAGGTGAAGACGCGGACGCTGGGCGAGGAGACGCACCGGGTGTTCCGCGCCCGGGTCGTCAACCCCCGCTGGATGGCGGCGATGCGGCGGCACGGCTACAAGGGTGCCTTCGAGATGGCGGCGACCGTCGACTACCTCTTCGGGTACGACGCGACGGCCGGGGTCGTGGACGACTGGATGTACGAGAAGCTCAGCGCGGAGTACGTCTTCGACCCGGAGAACCAGGACTTCATGAAGAAGTCCAACCCCTGGGCACTGCGCGGGATCACCGAACGGCTCCTGGAGGCCGCCGACCGGGGGCTGTGGGCCGAGCCGGACGCGGAGACGCTGGAGCGGCTGCGTGCCACCTATCTGGAGCTCGAAGGCGACTTGGAGGGCGACGACCAGTGAGTACTCCCTTTCCGTTCACGGCCGTTGTCGGCCAGGACGACCTGCGGCTCGCGCTGCTGCTGAACGCCGTGTCGCCCGCCGTGGGCGGTGTGCTGGTGCGCGGCGAGAAGGGGACGGCCAAGTCCACCGCCGTACGCGCCCTTTCGGCTCTCGTCCCGGAGGTGGACGTGGTCGCCGGGTGCCGGTTCTCGTGCGCGCCGGCTGCCCCCGATCCCGCCTGCCCGGACGGGCCGCACGAGGTCGGTCCCGGTACGAAGCGCCCGGCGAGGATGGTCGAGCTGCCCGTCGGTGCCTCCGAGGACCGGCTGGTGGGTGCCCTCGACATCGAGCGGGCGCTCGCGGAGGGCGTGAAGGCCTTCGAGCCGGGGCTGCTGGCCGACGCGCACCGCGGGATCCTGTACGTCGACGAGGTCAACCTGCTGCACGACCACCTGGTCGACCTGTTGCTGGACGCGGCGGCGATGGGCGCCTCCTACGTCGAGCGCGAGGGTGTCTCCGTACGGCATGCCGCCCGTTTCCTGCTCGTGGGGACCATGAACCCCGAAGAGGGGGAGCTGCGGCCGCAGTTGCTCGACCGGTTCGGGCTGACCGTCGAGGTCGCCGCGTCCCGGGAGCCCGACCAGCGGGTCGAGGTGGTGCGCAGGAGGCTCGCGTACGACGACGATCCTGAGGGCTTCGCGGCGCGGTGGGCGGACGAGGAGTCCGCCGTACGGGCGCGGATCGTGGCGGCGCGTGCGCTGTTGCCCTCGGTGCGGCTCGGGGACGGGGCGCTGCGGCAGATCGCGGCGACCTGCGCGGCCTTCGAGGTGGACGGCATGCGCGCCGACATCGTGATGGCACGGACGGCGACCGCGCTGGCCGCGTGGGCGGGGCGCACCGAGGTGCTCGCGGAGGACGTGCGGCAGGCGGCGCTGCTCGCCCTGCCGCACCGCAGGCGGCGTAATCCCTTCGACGCTCCGGGGATCGACGAGGACAAGCTCGACGAGACGCTGGAGGAGTTCGGCGGGCAGGACGGCGGCGAAGGGGGCGGCGAGGACGACGATCCGGATCCGGACGGGCCCGGTGGCGGCGGGCAGCCTCCGCAGGACGGGCCGGACGGTGACTCTCCCGCCGACGACTCCCCCGCCGGTGAGGTTCCGGCGCAGGGCGAGCCCTCGGAGGAGGGCCGGGCACCGGGCGCGCAGGGCGGCGGCGAGCAGTCCCCCGCACGGGCCGCGGAGCCCTTCCGTACGAAGGTGCTGAGCGTGCCCGGGCTCGGGGAGGGTGCGGCCGGGCGGCGTTCGCGGGCGCGGACCCAGCACGGGCGGACGACCGGATCGCGGCGGCCCCAGGGGGCTCTCACCAAGCTCCACCTGGCGGCGACCGTGCAGGCGGCGGCGCCGCATCAGCGGGCCCGCGGGCGTTCGGGGCGCGGTCTTGTCGTGCGGCGGGACGATCTGCGGCAGGCCACCCGGGAGGGGCGTGAGGGCAACCTCGTGCTGTTCGTGGTGGACGCCTCCGGGTCGATGGCGGCGCGGCAGCGGATGAGTGCCGTGAAGGGTGCGGTGCTGTCGCTGCTGCTCGACGCGTACCAGCGGCGGGACAAGGTGGGTCTGGTGACCTTCCGCGGGTCGGCGGCCGAGGTCGCGCTGCCTCCCACCTCCTCGGTGGACGCCGCCGCGGCGCGCCTCGAATCGCTGCCCACGGGTGGGCGGACACCGCTCGCGGCGGGCTTGCTGAAGGCGCGTGACGTCCTGCGGGTCGAGCGGCTGCGGGATGCCGCGCGGCGACCGCTGGTCGTGGTGGTAACGGACGGGCGGGCCACCGGTGGTCCCGAGCCGGTGGCGCTGGCCGGGCGGGCGGCGCGGCTGTTCGCGGCCGACTCGGTCGCGTCCGTGGTCGTGGACTGCGAGGCGGGGGCGGTGCGGCTGGGTCTGGCCGGGCAGCTCGCGGTGGAGCTCGGGGGCACCGCGGTGACCCTTCAGGAGTTGCGGGCCGATTCCATCGCCGGTCTGGTCAGGGACGTGCAGGGCGACAACAGGAGGGCCGCGTAGTGCCGCAGGGACAGCCGAGTGTCGTACCGGACGACGGACTGACGACGCGTCAGCGGCGGAACCGGCCACTTGTCGTCGTGCACACGGGAGTCGGCAAGGGCAAGTCGACGGCCGCGTTCGGGCTCGCCCTGCGCGCCTGGAACCAGGGGTGGCCCATCGGGGTGTTCCAGTTCGTCAAGTCGGCGAAGTGGAAGGTCGGCGAGGAGAACGCGCTGCGGGTGCTCGGCGCCAGTGCCGAGGGCGGGTCCGTCGACTGGCACAAGATGGGCGAGGGCTGGTCCTGGGTGCAGCGCGACTCCCAGATGGACAACGAGGAGAAGGCCCGCGAGGGGTGGGAGCAGGTCAAGCGGGACCTGGCCGCCGAGACGTACCAGCTGTACGTGCTGGACGAGTTCGCCTATCCCATGCACTGGGGGTGGGTCGATGTCGATGAGGTCGTCGCCGTGCTGCGGGATCGGCCCGGCACCCAGCATGTGGTGATCACCGGGCGCAACGCGCCTGAGAAGCTTGTGGAGTTGGCCGATCTGGTGACCGACATGTCCAAGGTCAAGCATCCGATGGACGCCGGGCAGAAGGGCCAGAGGGGCATCGAGTGGTGATTTCTGTTCCTCGGCTGGTCGTCGCCGCGCCTTCGTCGGGCAGCGGCAAGACCACCGTTGCCACGGGGTTGATGGCCGCGTTCGCCGCGCGGGGGCTCGCCGTGTCCGCGCACAAGGTGGGGCCCGACTACATCGATCCCGGGTATCACGCGCTCGCCACCGGGCGGGTGGGACGGAATCTGGACGCGTATCTGTGCGGGACGGAGCTGATCGCGCCGTTGTTCGGGCACGGGGCCCGGGGGTGCGAACTCGCTGTCGTCGAGGGGGTGATGGGGCTGTACGACGGGGCCGCCGGGGAGGGGGAGCTGGCCTCCACGGCTCAGGTGGCGAAGTTGCTGCGGGCGCCGGTGGTACTCGTGGTCGACGCCTCGTCACAGTCCCGGTCCGTGGCCGCGCTGGTGCACGGGTTCGTCTCCTGGGATCCCGAGGTGCGGGTGGCCGGGGTGATCCTCAACAAGGTGGGGTCCGTACGGCACGAGGGCCTGCTGCGGGAGGCTCTCGACGAGTCGGGGGTGCCCGTGCTCGGGGTGCTGCGGCGGGCTCCGCAGGTGGACACGCCTTCGCGGCATCTGGGTCTTGTGCCGGTCGCCGAGCGGCGGGCGGATGCCGTCGAGGCGGTTGCGGCGATGGCCTCGCAGGTGCGGGAGGGGTGTGACCTGGAGGCGCTTCTCGCGCTGGCGCGGAGTGCTCCCGCGTTGTCGGGTGCCGCTTGGGACGCGGCCGAGGCTGTGGGTTCTTCGCCCTCTCCGCCCCTTCCCGTTCCCGTCCTCGAGGGCTCCGCCCCCGAACTCCCGGTCGCCCGAAGGGCTCGTCCTCAAACGCCGGACGGGCTGAAACGTGTCGCCGTTGCCGGGGGGGCCGCGTTCACCTTCTCGTACGCCGAGCATGCCGAGTTGCTCGGCGCCGCCGGGGCCGAGGTCGTCGTCTTTGATCCTCTTCGCGATGAGCGACTGCCCCCAGGTGTGGGCGGGCTGGTCATCGGGGGCGGGTTTCCCGAGGTGTACGCGCCCGAGCTGTCGGCCAACGAGCCGTTGCGGAAGGCGGTCGCCGCGCTCGTCGAGGGCGGTGCGCCGGTCGCCGCCGAGTGCGCGGGGCTGCTGTATCTCTCGCGTGAGCTGGACGGGAAGCCCATGTGCGGGGTCATCGACGCCAAGGCCCGGATGGACGAAGGCCTGACCCTCGGATACCGGGACGCCGTCGCTCTGTCGGACAGTGTGCTCGCGGTGACCGGGACCCGGATGCGCGGACACGAGTTCCACCGCACCGTCGTCGAGCCCGGCGCCGGGGCGGCTCCCGCCTGGGGCGTGCGCGTCCCTCGCAAGCGGGTCGAAGGTTTCGTACAGGACGGTGTGCACGCGAGTTATCTGCACACGCACTGGGCGTCCGAGCCCGGTGTCGCCCGTCGGTTCGTGGAGAGGTGCCTGACGTCATGAGCAGCAAGCTGATCGGAGTCGGGGTCGGGCCGGGTGACCCGGAGCTGGTGACCGTCAAGGGTGTCAACGCGCTGCGTGCCGCCGAGGTCGTCGTCGTCCCCGTGATGGCCGCGTCCGACGGAACCGACGGCGGGGAGCCGGGCCGGGCCGAGGCGACCGTCCTGCACTACGTGCCCGGGGAGAAGATCGTACGGATCGTGTTCGCGCTGAACGAGCGGACCGACCGGGGGCGGCGGGAGGCGGCCTGGAACGCGGCCGGGGAGCGGGTGGCCGGGCTGCTGCGCGCGCACGACGTCGTCGCCTTCGCCACCATCGGCGACCCCAACGTGTACTCCACCTTCACGTATCTCGCGCAGACCGTCGCGGAGCTCGTGCCGGGGACCGTCGTCGAGAGCGTGCCCGGTATCACCGCCATGCAGGATCTCGCCGCGCGGTCGGGAGCCGTACTCACGGAGGGGACCGAGCCGCTCACCCTCGTGCCGGTGACGGCCGGGGCGGCGGTCCTCAAGGACGCCCTGAACGGGCCGGGCACCGTCGTGGCGTACAAGTTCGGGCGGCAGGCCGTGGAGGTGGCCGAGGCGTTGCGCGAGACCGGGCGGCTCGACGACGCCGTGTGGGGCTCCGCGCTCGGTCTCGAGAGCGAGTCGATCCGGCCCGCGGCGGACCTCGACGGCGGGCCGCTGCCGTACCTCTCCACGCTCATCGCGCCCCCGCGGCGCGAGGGCGGGCGCGGCGGGAAGCTGTGAAACCCGGCGTGCCGGACCCCGGGGCGTCAGCCCGCGAGGCCCACCACCAGCCAGATGAAGGCCGCGCCCGCGACCGTGCACAGAACGGTCGAACGGGCGGGGTGTTCGTGGTGTGCCTCGGGGAGGATCTCGGCGGCCGCGAGATAGAGGAGCACGCCGCCGAAGAGGCCGAGATAGCAGCCGAGCAGTCGCTCCGGGATGGTGACGAAGAGCGTCGAGGCGGCGCCGGCCACGGGGGCCGCCGCGTCGGCGACGAGCATCATGATCGCCTTGCGGCGGTCGTTCCCGTACAGGCTCGTGATCGTGTACGTGTTGAAGCCGTCGGCGAAGTCGTGGGCGATGACCGCGAGGGCCACGGCCAGGCCCATTCCGCCGCCGACCTGGAAGGCCGCGCCGATCGCCACGCCGTCCATCGCGCTGTGGCCGACCATCGCTCCGGCGGCCGTCAGGCCCACCTCGGGCGCCCGGCCGTCGCTCTCCTCGCCGCCGTGCGCCGCCTGCCGTGCGGCCAGCAGGCGTTCGACCAGGTGGGCCAGCAGGAACCCGGCCACGAACAGCAGCAACGCGGCCGGTACGCCGAAGACCTCCTGGCCCGCCGCGTGCAGCGCCTCCGGCAGCAGATCCAGGCCGACCACCCCGAGCATCAGGCCGCCGGCCAGGCCGAGGACCAGATGACGACGGTCGGTCACCCGCTGTGCCGTCCAGCCGCCGGCCAGCGTCATCAGGAACGCGCCGAGCGCTACGAGGACCGCCATAGGCCCTTGCTATCCGATCGACCGCCGTTCACGCACCTCCGCGGCCCCGTGTCCGCGTGTACGTCCTGAAGTTTCGTCGCACCCGCCCGACGCGTCCGAGCGCACGCACCCCTCGTACGCACTGATGTTCCGCACGTTCCGCATGTTTCATATGTCCGCATGACCCGCCTGTTCCGCATGACTCGCGTGTTCCGTAGGAGAGGACCCCATCCCATGGCCGATGCCCCCGCCGGCAAGGTGACGATCGTCGGTGCCGGCCCCGGTGCCGCCGACCTGCTGACGTTCCGCGCCGCGCGCGCCATCGCCGAGGCCGACGTGGTGATCTGGGCGGCCAGCCTGGTGCAGGCGGAGGTCCTCGGCCACGCGCGGGAGGGCGCGGAGATCCTGGACTCGGCGACGATGTCGCTCGAGGACGTGGTGGCCGTGTACGAGCGGGCCGCCGCGGAAGGGCTGAAGGTGGCCCGGATCCACTCCGGCGACCCGGCGCTGTGGGGCGGCACACAGGAGCAGCTCGACCGGTGTGCGGACATCGGGGTCGAGACGGAGATCATCCCCGGCGTCTCGTCCTTCTCGGCGGTGGCGGCGCTCGCGCAGCGCGAGCTGACGATTCCCGAGGTCGCGCAGTCCGTGATCCTCACCCGGCTCGGCGGCGGCAAGACGCCGATGCCGCCGGGCGAGGAGGTACGGGAGTTCGCCCGGCACGGGACGACGATGGCGCTGTTCCTGTCGGCGGCGCGCAGCGGTCAGCTGGTGCGCGAGCTCCTCGAGGGCGGCTATCCGACGTCCACGCCGGTCGTGGTGGCGTACCAGGTGACCTGGCCGGAGGAACTGCTCGTGCGGTGCACGATCGAGACGCTGGAGGAGACCGTCAAGGAGCACAAGCTCTGGAAGCACACCCTCTTCCTGGTCGGCCCGGCGCTGGACGCGAGCGGCACCCGCTCGCACCTCTACCACCCCGGTCACTTCCACGAGTTCCGCAAGGCCGACCCGCGGGCGCGGGCCGAGCTGCGCGCGGAGCGCCGGGCGGCGCGGCAGGACAGTCCGTCGTGACGACCGGCGCGGGAACCGAGGCGGTCACCGCCGCGGGCGCGGGGGTGATCACTGTCGTCGGTACGGGTACGGGGGCGCCGTTGCCCCCCGAGGCGATGTCCGCCGTCGCCGAGGCCGGGCTGGTCGTCGGCGCCCGGCGGCATCTGGCGCGGGTGCGGCTGCCGGAGGGCGCGGAGCAGGTCGTGCTCGGTGCGCTGGCACCCGCGCTCGACGTGATCGAACGGTATGTGGACAAGCGGGGCCGGGTCGTCGTGCTCGCCTCCGGTGATCCGGGGTTCTTCGGGATCGTGCGGGCGCTGGCCAAACGTTTCGGCACCGAGCGGCTGGACGTCCGGCCCGGTGTCTCCTCCGTCGCCACCGCCTTCGCGCGGATCGGGCTGCCCTGGGACGACGCGGTGGTGGTCAGCGCGCACGGCCGTGAGCTGCGTACGGCCGTCAACGTCTGTCTGTCCCAGCCGAAGGTGGCGGTGCTGACCGGTCCCGGCGCGGGACCGGCCGAGCTGGGCGCCGCGCTCGCCTACCGCGCCCGGGAGCGCGTCCTCGTCGTCGCGAGCGCCCTGGGCGACGACGGACAGGAGCGCGTGGAGCGGGTCACGCCCGCCGAGGCCGCGGCCCGTGACTGGGGCACGGCGGTGAGCGTCGTCCTCTGCCTGGACGAATCAGGTGCCGTGTCCCCCGCGCGGACCGTCGCCGGGCCCTCCGCCGGGCCTGCTCAATGGGCCCTGGACGAGCGGGAGTTCGCCCACCGCGACTCGATGATCAGCAAGTTCGAGGTGCGAGCGCTCGCGCTGGCCCGGATCGGGCCGCGGCTCGGCGAGCTGGTCTGGGACGTCGGGGCGGGCTCCGGGTCCGTCGCCGTCGAGTGCGCGCGGTTCGGCGCCGCCGTCATCGCCGTCGAGAAGACGCTGGACGGCTGCGCGCGCGTCCGCGCCAACGCCGAGGCGCACGGCGTGGACGTACGCGTGGTGCACGGGGCCGCGCCCACCGTGCTGTCCGATCTGGACGATCCGGACGCGGTCTTCATCGGCGGCGGCGGGCGCGAACTGCCCGCCATCGTCACGGCCTGCGCGCGGCGGGCCCGGCGGGCCGTCGTGGTCGCCATGGCCGCGCTCGACCGGGTGCCCGCGGCGCGGGACGCTCTGACCGGTGCCGGGTTCGACTGCGAGGGTGTGCTGCTCCAGTCGTCCCGCTTCGCGCCGCTGCCCGGTGGTGTCGACCGGCTCTCGGCCACCAATCCCGTCTTCCTGCTGTGGGGCGTCCGGCCTCCGGCACGTACCGAAGGAGTCCCCCAGTGATCGGCCTGATTTCCGCCACGGCGGCGGGCGCGGCTGCCCGTGACCGGCTGGCCGCGGCCTGGCCCGCGCGCGTGCGGGTGTACGAGGGGCCCGTGGGGGACGCCGTGCGGCGGGCGTTCGCCGAGTGCGACCAGCTGGTGTGTTTCCTCGCGACGGGGGCGGTGGTGCGGCTGGTCGCGCCGCTGCTCGACGGCAAGGCGTCCGATCCGGGGGTCGTGTGCGTCGACGAGGCGGGGCGGTTCGCGGTGTCGCTGGTCGGGGGCCACGCCGGGGGCGCCAATGAACTCGCCCGGGAGGTCGGTGACTTGCTCGGCGCCGAGCCGGTGGTGACCACGGCGACCGACGCGGTGGGGCTGCCGGGTCTCGACACCCTCGGATTCCCCGTGGAGGGGGATGTCGCCGGCGTCACCCGGGCCCTGCTCGACGGTGAACCCGTCGCTCTGCACGCGGAGTTGGCATGGCCGCTGCCGCCACTGCCGGTCGGGCGGGAGGGCGTGCACGCGATCCGGGTCACCGACCGGCTCGTCCCGCCCGCCGACCGGAACGTGGTACTGCGTCCGCCTTCCCTGGTCGTCGGGGTCGGCGCGTCCAGGGGCGCCCCCGTCGAGGAGGTCCTCGGGCTCGTCGAGGCCGCCCTCCGGGACGCCGGGCTGTCCGTGAAGTCCGTCGCCGAGCTCGCCACCGTCGACGTCAAGGCGGCCGAACCCGGCATCGTCGGGGCCGCCGAGCGGCTCGGGGTGCCCGTGGCGACGTACAGCGCCGAGGAGTTGGCGAAGGTCGACGTGCCGAACCCGTCCGACGCGCCGCTCGCCGCGGTCGGCACTCCCTCCGTCGCGGAGGCCGCGGCGCTGGTGCGCGGCGGTGAACTCCTCGTCCCCAAGCGGAAGTCGGCCCGTGCCGACGGGCAGCCGGCGATGGCGACCTGTGCGGTCGTACGACGGGTCGCGCGCGGCCGGCTCGCGGTGGTCGGGCTCGGCCCCGGCGCGCGTGATCTGCTGACGCCGCGCGCGAAGGCGGAGTTGCGGCGGGCGTCCGTGCTCGTCGGGCTCGACCAGTACGTCGACCAGATCCGCGACCTGCTGCGCCCTGGCACCCGCGTCCTGGAGTCGGGGCTCGGCGCCGAGGAGGAACGGGCGCGCACGGCGGTCGCGGAGGCCAGGCGGGGACAGGCCGTCGCGCTGATCGGCAGCGGGGACGCGGGTGTGTACGCGATGGCGTCGCCCGCGCTGGCCGAGGCGTCCGACGACATCGACGTGGTCGGGGTGCCGGGCGTGACCGCCGCGCTCGCGGCGTCCGCGATCCTGGGCGCGCCGCTCGGGCACGACCACGTGTCGATCAGCCTCTCCGATCTGCACACGCCGTGGGAGGTCATCGAGCGGCGGGTACGGGCGGCGGCCGAGGCCGACATCGTCGTGACGTTCTACAACCCGCGCAGCCGGGGCCGCGACTGGCAGCTCCCGAAGGCGCTGACGATCCTCGCCGGGCACCGGGAGCCGACGACGCCGGTGGGTGTCGTCCGGAACGCCTCCCGCTCCGACGAGTCCAGCCGTCTCACCACCCTCTCGGGACTCGACCCGGCGACGGTGGACATGATGACCGTGGTGACCGTGGGCAACACGGCGACCCGTGAGATCGCCGGCCGTATGGTGACGCCGCGCGGCTACCGCTGGCAGGAGGAGGCCAAGTGAGCGCTACGACCGGGGTGACCCGTGTGGTGCACCCCATCGAGCAGGAGTCCTTCCGGCGGCTGCGCACGCGCCTGGACACCTCGCACTTCCCGCCGCTCACCCGGGCGGTCGTGGAACGGGTCGTCCACTCCGCGGCCGACCTGGAGTACGCGGACGATCTCGTCACCGACGAACGCACCCTGGAGCGCGCGCACGCCGCGCTGCACGCCGGGGCGCCCGTCGTCGTCGACGTCGAGATGGTCGCCGCGGGCATCACCCGCCGCGACACGGTCTGCCGCCTCAGGGACGCCAGGTCCGGTCCGGGGCTGACCCGTTCGGCGCACGCGATCCGGCTCGCGTACCAGGAGGTCGGGCCCGGCGCGCTCTGGGTGATCGGCTGCGCGCCGACCGCCCTGGAGGAACTGCTGACCCTGGACGCCGATCCGGCGCTCGTCATCGGCCTGCCCGTCGGTTTCGTCGGCGCGGCCGAGTCCAAGGCCGCGTTGCGCGAGAGCGGGCTTCCCGCGGTCAGCAACCTGTCCGAGAAGGGCGGCTCCGCGGTCGCCGCGGCGGCGCTCAACGCCCTGCTGTACCAGCCTGTTTCTGTTCCTGTTCCGTCTGAGGAGAAATCGTGACCACCCCGCCCCCCGCCCTGCTCATCGCCGGACACGGTACCCGGGACGAGGCCGGAGCCGATGCCTTCCGTGACTTCGTACGGGAGTTGGGGTTCCGGCACCCCGGGCTGCCCGTCGCGGGCGGCTTCATCGAGCTGTCCTCGCCACCGCTGGGTGACGCCGTGACCGAGCTGGTCGAGCAGGGCGTACGGCGTTTCGCCGCCGTACCGCTGATGCTGGTCTCCGCCGGGCACGCCAAGGGGGACATCCCGGCGGCGCTGTCCCGCGAGAAGGAGCGGCACCCCGGGATCTCGTACACCTACGGGCGTCCGCTGGGCCCGCATCCGTCGCTCCTCGCCGTCCTTGAACGGCGGCTGGACGAGGCCCTCGGCTCCACCGTCCGCACCCCCCAGGACCGGGCCGAGGTCACCGTGCTGCTGGTGGGCCGCGGCTCCACCGATCCGGACGCCAACGCCGAGGTACTGAAGGCGGCGCGGCTGCTGTGGGAGGGCCGGGGCTACGCGGGTGTCGAGACGGCGTTCGTGTCGCTGGCCGCGCCCGACGTGCCGTCCGGGCTCGACCGCTGCGTGAAGCTGGGCGCGCGCCGGATCGTCGTCCTCCCCTACTTCCTCTTCACCGGCATCCTGCCGAACCGGGTGCGCCAGCAGACCGAGGGCTGGGCCGCCGCGCACCCCGGGGTCGAGGTGCGCTCCGCCGATGTCATCGGCCCCGAGCCGGAGTTGCTCGACCTGGTCATGGAACGCTACGACGAGGCCGTGCGGGGGGACCTGCGGATGAACTGCGACTCCTGCGTCTACCGCATCGCCCTGCCCGGCTTCGAGGACAAGGTCGGCCTGCCCCAGCAGCCGCACTTCCATCCGGACGACGACGGTGACCACCCCCACGGACACCACCATGACGGCCATGCCCACTCCCACGCACACTGAGGGCGCGTCCGGGGGCGACGGACACGATCTGCGCCACCACGGGGACGCCGAGGTCCGGGACGACGGTGCGGAGCTCACCGACCTCGCCGTCAACGTCCGCGCGGACACGCCTCCGCCGTGGCTGCGCGAGCGGATCGCCGCGTCGCTGACCGGACTTGCCGCCTATCCCGACGGGCGGGAGGCGCGGGCCGCGGTGGCGGGCCGGCACGGGCTGCCCGTCGAGCGGGTGCTGCTCACGGCGGGGGCCGCCGAGGCCTTCGTGCTGCTGGCGCGCGCCCTGAAGGTGCGCAGACCCGTCGTCGTGCACCCGCAGTTCACCGAGCCGGAGGCGGCGCTGCGGGACGCCGGGCACTCGGTCGCCCGTGTCCTGCTCCGTGAGGAGAACGGTTTCCGGCTCGACCCGGAGGCCGTTCCCGAGGACGCCGAACTCGTCGTGATCGGGAATCCGACCAACCCGACGTCCGTGCTCCATCGGGCCGACCTGCTCGCCGAACTCGCCCGGCCATGGCGGACGTTGGTCGTCGACGAGGCGTTCATGGACGCCGTGCCGGACGAGCGGGAGTCCCTCGCCGGGCGGACGGACGTGCCCGGTCTCGTCGTGCTGCGCAGCCTCACCAAGACGTGGGGGCTGGCCGGGCTGCGCATCGGCTATGTCCTCGCGTCCCCCGACACGGTCGCCGAGTTGGAACGGGCCCAGCCGCTGTGGCCGGTGTCCACGCCCGCACTCGCCGCGGCGTCCGCGTGCATGTCCCCGCGGGCTCTCGCGGAGGCGGCCCACGCGGCTCACCGGGTCGCGGCGGACCGGGCCCATCTGGTGGCCGGGCTCAGGGAGTTCGAGTCGGACGGGCTGCGGTTGGTCGAGCCGGCGGAGGGGCCGTTCGTGCTGGTGCGGCTCAGACAGGGGGCTGCCGTGCGGCGGCAGCTGCGTGGGCTGGGGTTCGCGGTACGGCGCGGGGACACGTTTCCCGGGCTCGACGAGGAGTGGGTGCGGATCGCTGTCCGGGACCGGGTGACTGTCAATCGGTTCTTGCAGGCGCTGGATCGGGCGGTGACGGGGGTCGGGGGGTGAGGGTTTTCGCCCCCTCCGCCCCTTCCCGTCCCGTTCCTGAGGGCTGCGCCCCCAGCCCCCCTCTTTCGCGCTTCGCGCTCGTCCTCAAACGCCGGACGGGCTGGAAGACATCCTCAGGTCCGGTTGCGGCGGCCCCGTACCACCGCTCCCCCGCCCGCCACCAGCAGGACTGCCGCCCCGCCCACCACGTACGGTGTCATCGACCCGCCCCCGGTCTCGGCGAGTTCGGCCTCCGCGGGGGCGCCCTGTGGCTCGACCTCCGTCACCGGCGCCTCAGGACTGGCGGCGGCGGGAGCCGGCGGCGCCTCGCAGGTCGCGCCCGCCAGGGTCAGCGTGCCCTCCACCTCGGCCACGTTCAGCTTCAACGGGTTGATGGAGACCTTGAGTTCGAGCGCGGACGCGGCCGCCGTGCGAGAGGTGGTCTCCGTCCTGGAGAGATCGAGCCGGACCTCTCCGACGGCGGGCACGTTCACCACGGTCGGCCCTCCGGCGGACAGCGTCACCTTCTTGCCGAGCACCGTGACCGCGCCAAGCACATGGGAGTCGGCGACGGGCTTCTTGCCAGCCTCGCAGGTCGCCTTCGAGGTGACCGACTCGACCTCGATGAGGGAGAGCAGCGGAAGCCCGGGGACGTGGACCTTCGCGTGCGCGAGGTTCGTGTACCCCTCGGCCTTCGTCGGGGACACCGTCGCCTTCGCGGTGGCGACCTCCGCCCCGAGCACACTGAACGGCTTTCCGCCGTCGACGCCGTCCAGCCGGGCGGTGAGCGTGGCTTTCTCGGCGGACCGCGGCGCCTGAACCTCGTTGAGCGAGACGGCGAGCGGGACGTTCACCGTCTTGTTGAGCAGGGACACGTCCAGCCCGGTGCGCAGGACGACGGCGCTCGCACGGCCCTGCCCGGCCGTGTCGTCGGTCGCGTGCGCGGACACCGCTCCGGCCAGCGCCGCGGGACCGGCGGCGAGGACGGTGACCGCGGCGACGGCGCAACGGCGTGCGGGCATGCGGAAGTTGTTGCTGTTCAAGGTGGGGGACCCCTCGTAAGAGACATGCTTGGGACCCGGTCAGGATTACGCACAGAGAGTGAACCGTGCGCGATCCTGCGTGACTTCACTCCAACGTGGCAATTTCGTCAGCGCATTCGAATCGCCAGGCACGGGTGTTCCACGCTGTCACTCGCACAGCCCCACCTCACCCGGCGCGCCGGCCGCCGCCGGGCGCGCTCGGTGAAGGTGGACAACGAGACGGCGAGCCGTCACGTCACGCCCTGTCAACATCGCTCCTCAGGAGACGATCCGCCCGTTCAGCACCACCCGGCGGGGATCGGCGAGCACCCGTACGTCCGCCCGCGGGTCCTCCTCGTACACCACGAGGTCCGCGGGTGCCCCCTCGTCGAGACCGGGCCGGCCGAGCCAGCGCCGCGCACCCCACGTCGTGGCGGACAGCGCCTCGACCGGCGGGATACCCGCCAGGACGAGTTCGGCCACCTCGCCCGCCACCAGCCCGTGCGCCAGCGAGCCGCCCGCGTCGGTGCCGACGTATACAGGGATCCCGGCGTCGTAGGCGGCGCGCACGGTGTCGTAGCGGCGTTCGTGCAACCGGCGCATGTGCGCGGACCATTGGGGGAACTTCGCCTCGCCGCCGTCGGCGAGCCGCGGGAAGGTCGCGATGTTCACCAGGGTCGGGACGATCGCGACTCCGTGCGCGGCGAAGAGCGGGATGGTGTCCTCGGTCAGGCCCGTCGCGTGCTCGACGCAGTCGATGCCGGCTTCGACGAGGTCCCGCAGGGAGTCCTCGGCGAAGCAGTGCGCGGTGACGCGGGCGCCGAGGCGGTGGGCCTCGGCGATCGCGGCCTCGACGGCGTCGCGCGGCCAGCAGGCGCTCAGGTCGCCGGTGCCGCGGTCGATCCAGTCGCCCACCAGCTTGACCCAGCCGTCGCCGCGCCGGGCCTCCTGGGCGACGTACGCGACGAGCTCCTCGGGTTCGATCTCGTGCGCGAAGTCGCGTAGGTAGCGGCGGGTGCGCGCGATGTGGCGGCCCGCGCGGATGATCTTCGGGAGGTCCTCGCGGTCGTCGGTCCAGCGGGTGTCGGAGGGCGAACCGGCGTCCCGGAGCAGCAGGGTGCCCGCCTCGCGGTCGGTCAGCGCCTGCTTCTCCGCGACGTCCTCGGGGACGGGGCCGTGGGTGCCGAGGCCGACGTGGCAGTGCGCGTCGACGAGGCCGGGCAGCGCCCAGCCCTCGACGGTGCGGATCTCGCGGGCGCCGGCGGGGCGCTCGTAGGAGATCCGGCCACCGACGACCCACAGCTCGTCGCGGACGTCGCCGGGGCCGGCCAGCACCCGGCCCTTCACGTGCAGCACCGTGGGATCGCTCATGGAACGCACCTTAGTTGGGGCCCTGCTCCCCCTTGCCCGGCCGGTCCGTGCTCTCGTCCCGCGCGTCCGCTTCCTGCACGTCCGCCATGGCGGGGTCGAGGAGGCGGGACAGGAAGTGGCGGGTGCGTTCGTGGCTCGGGGCGCCGATGACCTGTGCGGGGGCGCCCTCCTCGACGATCACACCGTCGTCCATGAAGACGACCCGGTCGGCGACCTCGCGCGCGAAGCTCATCTCATGGGTGACGACCATCATCGTCATGCCCTCGTCGGCGAGCATCCGCATGACCGCGAGGACGTCGCCGACGAGTTCGGGGTCCAGGGCCGAGGTCGGCTCGTCGAAGAGCATCACCTCGGGGCCCATGGCCAGGGCGCGGGCGATCGCGACGCGCTGCTGCTGGCCGCCGGAGAGGGAGGAGGGGTACGCCTCGGCCTTCTCGGAGAGGCCCACGCGGCGCAGGTTCTCCGCGGCGATCCGGCCGGCCTCCGCCTTGTCCCGCTTCAGTACCCGGCGCTGCGGCAGCGTGAGGTTGTCGGTCACCGACAGGTGCGGGAAGAGGTTGAACTGCTGGAAGACCATGCCGATACGGCGGCGTACGGCGTCGATGTCGACGTCGGGGTGCGTGACCTCCGTACCGCCGACGAAGACCTCACCCCTGGTGGGCTCCTCAAGGAGGTTCACGCAGCGCAGCAGCGTGGACTTGCCGGAGCCTGACGGGCCGATCACGCAGACGACCTCGCCGGAGCCGATCTCCAGGTCGATGCCGCGCAGTACCTCGTTGTCGCCGAAGGACTTGTGCAGGCCCTTGACCTGGATCTCTGGAGTGCTGCTCACTTGGTGGCCTCCCCGGCCTTCGCCTCGAGGCGGCGTACGACGAAGCCGAGCGGGATCGTGACCAGCAGGTAGCACAGGCCCGCGACCAGGATCGGCGTGGAGTTGGCGGTCTGGCTCGCCAGGTCGCGCCCGAACTTGGTGAGTTCGCGCTCCTCCAGCGTGACGCCGAGGAACAGCACCAGCGAGGAGTCCTTGAAGAGGAGGACGAGTTCGTTGGTGAGCGGCGGGATCACGACGCGGAACGCCTGCGGGATGATGATCGAGACCATGGCCCGGCCGTGCGAGAAGCCCAGTGAACGGGCCGCCTCCATCTGTCCCTTGGGCACCGCCTGGATACCCGCGCGGATCGTCTCGGCCATGTACGCGGCCGAGACGAGGCCGAGAGCCAGCGCCACCTTGCCGTAGGTGCCGCCGGGAATCTCGGTGCCCGGGAAGGCGAGCGGCACGGCGACGCCCACGAAGACGAAGATCAGCAGGGCGGGCAGGCCCCGGAAGATCTCGATGTAGATGCCGGCGACCCAGCGGTAGGGGCCCACCGAGGACAGCCGCATCAGGGCGACGACCATGCCGAGCACGAGGCCGAAGACGAAGCCGGACATCGTGTAGAGCACGGTGTTCTTGAGCGCCAGTGTGATGACGTCCGGGAACATCTGCGTGACCAGGTCCCACTGCGCGAACTGGTTCTTCAGCCGTCCCCAGTCGGCCGTGAACGCGAAGGCCATCACGGCCGCGACGAACACGACGTACTGCACACCGCGTGACAGCGCCCGCTTCTGACGCCGGGTCAGGCCGCTTCTGCGGGGCTGGAGTCGGGTGTCGGTACCACTCATGAGGCGGATACGGAGGCCGAGGCGGCGTCTGTCGGGGTGGCGGAGTCCGACGGGGTGGAGGCGGCCGAGCCGGACGGCGAGGGGGACGCCGAGGCCGACGGGGAGGCGGAGGCCGCGGACTCGTCGTAGGGGCCGATCCACTTCTCGTACAGCGTCTTGTACGTGCCGTCGGCCTTCGCGTCCGTGATCGCCTTGTTGACGGCGGCGAGGAGCGCGGTGTTGCCCTTCTTCACCGTGAAGCCGTACTCCTCACCGGTGTTGATGTTGTCGGCGACCTCGAAGGCGTCCGCGTTGGCCTTGTCCTTCAGCCAGCCCTGGACGACCGGGTAGTCGATGACGACGGCCTGGACCTGGCCGGTGCGCAGGCCGTTGAGGACGGCGTCGGAGGACTCGAAGGAGACGGGGTCGATGCCCTGGCTCTTGGCGTAGTCCTCGCCGGTCGTCTGCGCCTGGGTGCCGACCTTCTTGCCCTTGAGGTCCGTGGCGGAGGTGATGCCGCTCTTCCTGTCGACCAGGACGGCCTGCGTCGCCTCGAAGTAGGGGTCCGAGAAGTCGACGTTCTTCTTGCGCTCCTCGGTGATCGTCATGCCGGCCGCGGCGAGGTCGCACTCGCCGGAGTTGAGGAACGCGCCGGTCTTGAAGTTCTCGAAGGGCGTGTCGATGAACTCCTGCTTCACGCCGAGGTCCTTGGCGACCAGGTCGATCAGCGAGACGTCGAAGCCCTGCACCTTGCCGTCGATCTCCGACTGGAAGGGCGGGTACGGGAGGTGGGTGCAGGTGGTGAGCTGTCCGCCCTTGACGAGCTTGACGCCCTTGACGGTGGTCGAGCCGCCCCCGTCGTCCGAGGAGCAGCCGGCCACGAGCAGCAGCCCGGCCGTCGCGGTGGTGGCGGCCAGAAAGCGGGATCGGCGTCCGAGGACCGGGTTCACGGGGGACCTCCTGTGGGGGGACTGTGGGCGTCTGATTATAAGGAAAGGTTTGAGTCTCTCAAACCAATCCGATGGTCACTGAGCTGTCCGGCCTCGGAAATCGCCCGTCCAGGGCTGTGCGGCAGGGGCGGTTACGCTCTGACCCATCCGATTCATTGCCCCTCGTGGGCCCCGTTAGACCCCGTGAGCGAAGAGAGCACCGTCGTGACCCACCCCTTCCTGGACCTGGCCCCGCTCGGCGCGGCGCACTTCGCGGCGATCGAGGACCGGGTGGCGCGGCTGCTCTCCACCGAGCAGGACGTCGTGATCATGCAGGGCGAGGCGCTGCTGCCGCTGGAGGGGGCCATCCGCGGGACGGCCGGACCCGGCACGACCGCGCTCAACGTGATCACCGGACCGTACGGGCAGACCTTCGGGGACTGGCTGCGGGACTGCGGGGCGACGGTGATCGACCTGGCGGTGCCGTTCCACACGGCGGTCACCGCCGAGCAGGTGAGAAGCGCGTTCGCCGGGCATCCCTCGATCGACTTCGTGTCGCTGGTGCACGCGGAGGCGGCGACGGGGAACACGAACCCCGTCGCGGAGATCGGCGAGGTCGTACGGGAGCACGGTGCCCTCTTCTACCTGGACGCCGTCGCCTCGATCGGGGCCGAGCCGGTGCTGCCGGACGCCTGGGGTGTCGACCTGTGCGTGATCGGGGCGCAGAAGGCGATGGGCGGGCCCGCCGGGGTGTCGGCCGTGTCGGTGAGCGAGCGGGCGTGGGCACGGATGGCCGCGAACCCGCTGGCGCCGCGCCGGTCCTACCTCTCGCTCCTCGACTGGAAGCAGCGGTGGATCGACGGCGGCCGCAAGGCGTTGCTGCAGGCGCCCGCACAGCTGGAGATGCTGGCTCTCGAGGCGTGTGTGGAGCGGATCGAGGGCGAGGGGCTGGACGCGGTGATGGCACGGCACGCGTCGGCCGCGGCGGCCACCCGGGCGGGGGCGCTGGCCCTGGGCGGAGGGCTTGAGCCGTATGTGTACGAGGCCGCCGACGCGGCGCCCGTCGCCACGACGCTGCGGACCCCGCCGGGCGTCGACGCGTCCGGGCTGGTCGCCAAGGCCCTGGCCGCGGATCCGGTGCTGCCGTTGGCCGCGGGCGGGGGCGCGCTCGCCAAGGAGATGATCCGGGTGAACCACTACGGTCCGGACGCGACGCGGGGAGTCGTCCACTCCAGCCTCGCGGCGCTCGGTGCCGCGCTGGCCGAGACGGGGCGGAGTGTCGACCTCGAGGCGGCGCGGCGGGCGGTGGCCGACGCCTGGGCGTGAGGCCGACGCCTGGGCGTGGGCCGGGCTCCCGCACCCCCGGCATCGCGTCGGCGCGCTCGCCCCCGAATTCCGGACGGGCTGAATACAGCGACTCGCATCACTTATAAAGCCGCCCCGCCATTATTTCAATACAGCATTCTCCTGCCCGATTTTTTCGGGCGTAAACGCCAAGATTTCGCGAACACCGACCTCGCAATTCGAGCACATCATGTGGTGATTACGTGGCTGTGACACACTCCACAAGACGTCCCTTTTCTGCCTAATTTTCCGGGCAAAAATGTACTAAACGGAGGCAGGCCGCGCGGACATGCGCGCTCGCGTGATAACACAAGACCCCTTCGCGTGTAACCTCTCTCGGCGATGCAATTTTGAATTCCCCTGGGTAAATTCAATCCGCATGACCGCCGCACACGCAGAACCGCAAGCGCAATTCCTGGAAATGCCGGAGGGCCTACGGATCGACCGCCCGGAGGTGGCCGACGGGGCCGCCCTCTGGCGCATCGCCAAGGACTCCCGGACCCTCGACCTGAACTCCTCGTACAGCTACCTGCTGTGGTGCCGTGACTTCGCCGGTACGTCAGCGGTGGCACGGGACGCGGCGGGCGCGCCCGTCGGTTTCGTCACCGGATACGTACGGCCCGAGCGGCCCGGCACGCTGCTCGTGTGGCAGGTGGCCGTCGACAACGCGTACCGCGGGCGCGGGCTGGCCGCCGCGCTGCTGGACGGGCTGACCGCGCGAGTCGCCGCGGAGCAGGGGACGACCGCCGTCGAGACCACCATCACGCCGGGCAACACCGCTTCCGAGCGGCTGTTCACCTCGTTCGCGCGTCGCCACGGCGCGGGCGTCGAGCGTGAGGTGCTGTTCGCGGCGGGGCAGTTCCCGGACGGTTCGCACGACCCCGAGGTGCTGTACCGCATCGGGCCCCTTGCGTTCTGAGCCCCATGACTTTCTGAACCCCACGACTTCCCTGCCCCCACGACTTCTGTCTCCCGGGAGGAGATCCACTGTGACCATCACCCAGCCCGACCTGAGCGTCTTCGAGACCCTGGAGTCGGAGGTGCGCAGTTACTGCCGCAGCTGGCCCACCGTCTTCGACCGTGCGCGGGGCAGCCGCATGTACGACGAGGACGGCCACGAGTACCTCGACTTCTTCGCGGGCGCCGGCTCACTCAACTACGGGCACAACAACCCGGTACTCAAACGGGCGTTGATCGACTATCTGGAACGGGACGGTGTCACCCACGGTCTCGATATGTCGACGACCGCCAAACGCGCCTTCCTGGAGTCCTTCCAGAAGGTGATCCTGCGGCCGCGCGACCTGCCGTACAAGGTCATGTTCCCAGGTCCGACGGGCACCAACGCCGTCGAGTCCGCGCTGAAGCTGGCCCGCAAGGTGAAGGGCCGCGAGGCGATCGTGTCCTTCACCAACGCCTTTCACGGGATGTCGCTGGGCTCGCTCGCCGTGACCGGCAACGCGTTCAAGCGGGCCGGCGCCGGCATCCCGCTGGTGCACGGCACCCCGATGCCGTTCGACAACTACTTCGAGGGCCAGGTCCCGGACTTCCTGTGGTTCGAGCGGCTCCTGGAGGACAACGGCTCCGGGCTCAACAAGCCCGCCGCCGTGATCGTGGAGACCGTGCAGGGCGAGGGCGGCATCAACGCCGCGCGCCCGGAGTGGCTGCGGGCGCTGGCCGCGCTGTGCGAGCGGCAGGACATGCTGCTGATCGTCGACGACATCCAGATGGGCTGCGGCCGTACAGGGGCGTTCTTCTCCTTCGAGGAGGCGGGCATCGTGCCCGACATCGTCACCCTGTCCAAGTCGATCTCCGGGTACGGACTGCCCATGTCGCTGTGCCTGTTCAAGCCCGAGCTGGACATCTGGGAGCCGGGCGAGCACAACGGCACCTTCCGCGGCAACAACCCGGCGTTCGTCACCGCCTCCGCCGCGCTGGAGACGTACTGGACCGACGGGTCCGCGATGGAGAAGCAGACCCGCGCCCGCGGCGAACAGGTCGAGCAGGCGCTGATCTCCATCACCGAGGAGAACCTCGCCGACATCAGGGAGTACCGCGGCCGGGGCCTCGTCTGGGGCCTGGAGTTCAAGGACAAGGAGCGCGCCGGTCGCATCGCGCACCGCGCCTTCGAACTCGGGCTCCTCATCGAGACCTCCGGCCCCGAGAGCGAGGTCGTCAAGCTGCTTCCGGCACTGACGATCACACCCGAGGAGCTGGACGAGGGGCTGCGTATCCTCGCCCGCGCCGTCCGCGAGACGGTCGCCTGACCTCGTACCGCGCCGGCACCCACACCAGCACACTCACTCCAGCGGAAAGGCGGTAAGTCACCGTGATAGTCCGTTCGTTCAAGGACATCGAAGGCACCGACCGGCATGTGAAGGCGGCAACCGGTACCTGGGAGAGCAAGCGCATCGTGCTCGCCAAGGAGAAGGTCGGCTTCTCCCTGCACGAGACGACGCTGTACGCGGGTACCGAGACGTCGATGTGGTACGCGAACCACATCGAGGCCGTCCTCTGCGTCGAGGGCGAGGCCGAACTGACCAACGACGAGACCGGCGAGACGCACTGGATCGCGCCGGGGACGATGTACCTGCTGAACGGCCATGAGCGCCACACCATGCGTCCCAGGACCGACTTCCGGTGCGTCTGCGTCTTCAACCCGCCCGTCACCGGACGGGAGGACCACGACGAGAACGGCGTATACCCGCTGCTCACCGAACCCGAGGAGGTCTGAGCCATGAGCACGATCACCGACCTGTACCCCAGCCGCGGCGCCACCGAGGTGTCCGCGCCCCGCCAGGACCCGGTCGTCTGGGGCGCCCCCGGCACGCCGGGGCCGATCGCGGTGTCCGAACTCCAGGCGTACGAACGTGACGGCTTCCTCCCGGTCGAGGAGCTCATCCGCCCGGACGAAGTCGGCGTCTACCAGAGCGAGTTGCGGCGGCTCGTCACCGATCCGGCGATCCGCGCCGACGAACGCTCCGTCGTCGAGCCGCAGTCGCGGGAGATCCGGTCGGTCTTCGAGGTGCACCGGATCAGCGAGGTCTTCGCCCGTCTGGTGCGCGACGAGCGGGTCGTCGGCCGGGCCCGGCAGATCCTCGGCTCCGACGTGTACGTCCACCAGTCGCGGATCAACGTCAAGCCCGGCTTCGGGGCGAGCGGCTTCTACTGGCACTCGGACTTCGAGACCTGGCACGCCGAGGACGGTCTGCCGAACATGCGGACCGTGTCCGTGTCGATCGCGCTGACCGAGAACCTCGACACCAACGGCGGCCTCATGATCATGCCGGGGTCGCACAAGACGTTCCTGGGCTGCTCGGGGGAAACGCCGACGGACAACTACAAGAAGTCCCTCCAGATGCAGGACGCCGGCACGCCGTCCGACGAGGCGCTCACCTCCTTCGCCACCCGCCACGGCATCAAGCTCTTCACGGGCAAGGCGGGTTCGGCGACCTGGTTCGACTGCAACTGCATGCACGGCTCGGGCGACAACATCACCCCGTTCCCGCGCAGCAACGTCTTCATCGTCTTCAACAGCGTGGAGAACGCGGCGGTCGAGCCGTTCGCGGCGCCGGTGCGGCGACCCGAGTTCATCGGAGCGCGCGACTTCACGCCGGTGCGCTGACGCTTTCCCGGTCGGCGGAGCCGACCAGCGGCGAAGCCGCGGTCAAACACAGCATCGGAGCGCGCGACTTCACGCCGGTGAGGTAACCGGCGCTACGGCCGCCGGTGAAGTATTCGGCGCTACAGCCACGCCAGCGACGCCGCCCTCGTCAGTACGTTGTCGATGGCGGCGTCGTCGCCGGCCGCGCCCCGCGGCACGTCCGCGGGGGCCAGCCGCCCGCCCATCAGCAGACACAGGTCGACGGGGTCCAGGACGAGTTCGGCGCGTACGGGCTCGTCCTCGGAGCCCAGCACCCACTGGCCTTCCCCGCCTGTCCCGGCCACCGTGAACAGCACCGGGGGCGCCGTGGCCCCCAGTGCCCTGCCGAGGACGCGGACGGCGAGGCGGACGAGCTGCCACAGGTGCGGATCGGGCGGCGGGGGTACGGCGATGCCGAGGGCGCGCCCGATGTCGTCGGTGTGGATCCACGCCTCGAAGGCCCGCACGACGAAGTGGTCCGCGACGGGCAGCCGTGCGCCCATCAACGTCGGGGCGAGGGACGCCGGTTCGGGGTTCCTCGCCTCGGGCGTGGCCAGCAGTGCCGCGGCCCGGTCGCTCCACGCGGCGACGGTCTCCTCGGGCGTGCGCCCCAACTCGTGGGCGATCACCTCGGCGGTCCGCGCGGCCCAGGCGTCCTGCCACCATGTCCCGTCCGGTACGGGTCCCGGCGCGGGCAGGTGTGCGTCGAGGCCGAGCGTGACGGCCAGCGGTTCGTCGGCGGCGATCAGATGGGCGACGGTGCTGTGCACGTCCCAGTCGTGCACGACCGGCGTGCCCCAGGGCCCGCGGCCGTCCAACTCCCGCAGCAGCGCCCGGAGTCCGGAGACGGCGGCGGCATAGGGGGCGGCGTGCGCGGCCACCGGGGGCGCCGCACGGCGGCTGCGCAGGGCGAGGGCGAGCGTGCTCTCGGACCGTTCACCGCTGCCGGCCGCTCCCGGAAGCCCGGCGTCGGCCTCGTCGGGAAGCCCCGCGTGGGCCTCTCCGAGGGGCCCGTCCAGGAGCCGTACCGTCTCCCGCAGCCGCCGTGCCTCCGCCGCGCAGGACTCGCAGTCGGCAAGGTGCGCGGAGACGCTCTGGCGTTCGGCGGGCGGCAGCGCGTCGAAGGCCCAGGCCGCCAGCAGGTCCCGTACGTCCTCGTGCTCGGTGCTCATCGCATGCCGCCCTTCCGGGCCCCGCGCGGCCTGACGGCCGCACCTCGCCCCGCTGCCACCATACGCACGGCGGGCCCTGCCGGAACCAGCGCCGCCATCACGCCCCCTTTTCGAGTGCCGGGTCCGGCGGATCGGCCAGCGACTCCGCGAGCTTGCGCAGGGCCGAGCGCAGCCGGGTCTTGGCGGTGCCTTCCGGGATGCCGAGTTCCAGCGCGGCCTCCCGGTAGGTGCGGCCGGCGAAGTAGGCGAGGTGGATCACCTCGCGCTGGGGGCCGGGGAGTTCGGCCAGGGCGCTGTGCAGGAGCAGCGCGCGTTCGCGGTCGACGACCGTCTCGTCGGGGCCGGGCGCGGCGTCGGGGATCGCGTGCAGCGCGGAGTCGTCGGCCCGGGGGTCCTTGCGGTGCCGGGCCTCGCCGCGCACCCAGTCCACGGCCCGCCGGTGGGCGAGCATGGACAGCCAGGTGCGCAGCGAGCCGCGGCGCGCGTCGTAGGCGTACGGTCTGCTCCAGAGCTGGGCGAAGACCTCCTGTGCGACGTCCTCGGCGGCGGCCGGGCTGCGGGTGACCCGGACGGCCACCCGTCGCACGAGTTCGCCGTACGCGGCGTACACCTCGCCGAGCGCGGACTCGTCCCCGTACACCAGCCGCCGCTGCAACTCGGCGTCCACGAGCGTCGGTTCCACCTGCACCACCACCTCGTGGTGCCCTTCCTAGCGTCCTGGGGCACCCCGCGCCAGTGGGCGCGACGGGGCTCAGCCGGACAGTACGTCGAGCAGCCGGTCGACGTCGGCGGGGGTGTTGTACAGGTGAAAGGCCGCCCTCAGGTTCCCTGCCCGGTCGGAGACCTCCACACCGGCCCGGCTCAACTCCGGCTGCCGAGAGCCGAGTCCGGGCACCGAGACGATCGCCGAGCCGGGGGCGGGGACAGGTTCGTGGCCCAGACCGTGCAGCCCGGTGCGGAAGCGGTCGGCGAGGGCGAGGTCGTGGGCGCGTACGGTGTCGACGCCCAGTTCCTCGATCAGTTCCAGGGAGTGCCGGGCGCCCGCGTAGGAGAAGAGGCTGGGGCTCTCGTCGAACCGGCGGGCGGAGTGGGCGAGTTCCTCGACGGGGCCGTAGCAGCTGTCCCAGGGGTGCTCGCCCGCGACCCAGCCCGCGAAGACCGGAACGAGCCCGCCGAGGTCCTCCGGAACGACCAGGAAGGCCACGCCTCGCGGGCAGACGAGCCACTTGAAGGCGACGGAGGAGACGTAGTCGTACGCGTCCGCGTCGATCGGCAGCCAGCCGGCGGCCTGGGAGGCGTCCACGTACGTACGGGCGCCGTGCTCGCGGGCGGCCGTGCGGATCGCCGGCAGGTCGGCGATGCGGCCGTCGGCGGACTGCGCGGCGCTGACCGCGACGAGCGCCGTGCCCGGGCGTACCGACTCGGCCATCCGCTCCAGCGGCACCGTGCGGACCTTGAGGTCGCCGCGCATGTGGAACGGGTTCACGACGGAGGTGAAGTCGGCCTCGGCGGTGAGGACTTCGGCGCCGACGGGAAGCGAGGCGGCGATCAGGCCGGTGTAGACGGCGACCGAGGCACCGGCCGCGACCCGGCGGTCCGGGACGCCGGCCAGCCGCGCGAAGGCGGCTCTGGCCGCCTCCACGTCCGCGAACATGTCCTGCGGCTGCCCGGCCGCCACGGACTCGACGCCGGCCCGCATGGCGTCGACCGCGCGGGCCGGGAGCAGCCCGGTGCTCGCGGTGTTCAGGTAGGTGTTCTTCGGGGCGAACTCCGCACGTACGAGAGTCTCGAAGGTCTCCATGTGACCACTCTGCGGCCCCGGGAACTCCCCGTCCATTGCCGATTTCTTCGCAGATCTGCCAAGGTCCGCTTATGGATGCCCGCTGAGCTGCGCTTTTTCAGCTCTGCGGTACGGCGCACCCGTCCGGTCCGCAGACCTCGGAGCCGGCGGAGTCGTCCTGGATCAGCTTCAGCGGCGGGCGCTCGCCCCAGGCCTGCGTCAGGGCCTGGGCGAAGACCTCGGCGGGCTGGGCGCCGGAGACGCCGTACTTGCGGTCGAGGACGAAGAAGGGGACGCCGTTCGCGCCCAGCTCGGCGGCCTCGCGCTCGTCGGCGCGGACGTCGTCGGCGTACGCGGACGGGTCGGCGAGCACCTCGCGGGCGGCGTCCTTGTCGAGCCCGGCGGCGACGGCCAGCTCCACGAGCCGCTCGTCGTCCCCGAAGACGGACCGTTCCTCGGCGAAGTTCGCCCGGTAGAGGGCGCCGATCAGCTCGTCCTGCCTGCCCTGCGCCTTGGCGAGGTGCAGCAGGCGGTGCATGTCGAAGGTGTTGCCGTGGTCGCGGTCCCGGGTGCGGTACTCCAGGCCCTCGGCGGCGGCCTGCGTGCCCAGGTTCTCCTCACCGGCCCGCGCCTGCGCCTCGCTCATGCCGTACTTCTTGGTCAGCATGGTCAGCACGGGCTGGACGTCGCCCTTGGTCCGGTCCGGGTCGAGTTCGAAGGAACGGTGCACCACCTCGACCTCGTCACGGTGCGGGAAGGCGTCGAGCGCCTTCTCGAAGCGGGCCTTGCCCACGTAGCACCAGGGGCAGGCGATGTCGCTCCAGATCTCGACGCGCATGTCTTCGGCTCTCTCCAGGTCGTACGTCCGCGAAGGCACCCTCCGCTCGGTACGTGAACGTTCAAGCGGGCCTGCTCATTCCCAGGCGCCGGCCCGGACGGCGAACCGGAGGGTCACATGGTGCTCGTCCGCCTCAGGTTCCCGGTCCTGGGTCCAGCCCTGGCGGGCGTAGAAGGCCCGCGCACGCCGGTTGTCGACATGGACGTCCAGTGCGGCGGTCCGTTTCCGGTCGGCCCGCCATTGCTCGACGCAGGCCTCGTGCAGGTCGACGCCGATTCCGGTCCGCCAGTGGCCGGGGTCGACGTGGAACTGGAAGAGGGTGACCGTGTCGGCGGGGGCGGCCTCGGCGGTGCGGAAGGAGGCGATGCCCACGAGGGTGCCGTCGCGGACCGCGCACAGGACGTGGGCGTCCGGGCGCTCGATGGTGCCGCGCCAGAGCGCGGGCCAGTCGAAGCCGTCCTGCGGCAGGCCGTCGGGGTAGTAGGTGGCGCGGGCCCTGGCGTGCAGTCCGGCGATGGTGGGGGCCTCGCTGGGCAGGGCGGTCCTGATCAGCAGGGGGCCGGCGGGGCGGTGGGTTCTGATCACGCAGGGGAGGACGGGGTCGGCGGGGGTGTGGTTCCGCGGCGGGTGCCGGCTGCCGGACGCCGAAGGGTTTTCCGCCCCCTCCGCCCCTTCCCGTCCCGTTTCCGGGGGCTGCCGCCCCCGGACCCCCGCTTCGCGCTGACGCGCTCGTCCTCAAACGCCGGACAGGCTGGAAATAGCCTCTCCGGCGCTTGAGGAGCGGGGTCTGGGCGGAGGGAGCGAGATCAGCTGCCATCCCGCAGGTCCCGCGGCCAGTTCGGGCGGAACTCGATGCCGTCGTACGTCACCACGCAGCCCTCTCCCATCGGGGACTGCGTCATGAAGCCGACCAGGGCGGCCGAGGTCTCCTTCTCGTCGCCCAGGGTGAAGAGGCGGATGAAGGTCCAGCGGACGCCGTCGCGGGAGGCGTGGAAGGCGAAGGCTCGGCCGGTGCGGCTGACCCGGAGCCAGACGGAACTGCCTTCGACGGTGAAGGAGTTGGCGTCGTCGGAGTGCCCCCGGGTGACCACCGTGCAGACGGTGGGGACATCCGGGGAGTACTCCAGGCAGAGCTTCGCCCAGGCCCGCTCCCCCACGTGGACGTAGAGGACACCCGCGTCGAAGGAGCCCGCGAAGCCGACCGTGACCCTGGCGATCAGCTGGAAGTCGTCCTCCGGCGCGCCCAGCAGCCGGGGCGCGTCGGAGGCGGCGTCCAGACCCTCACCGGTGGGCGGCACGAAGCGGTCCTGCCGGGCGCCCGCCCAGCCGGTGAGCACCCCGTCCTCGTACGACCAGTGACCGTCGGGCCCGTAGGTACGGAGCCGGAACGGGAGTTCGGGGAGTTCGACGTCCATCCGCCGAGTCTCTCAGGTCGTCCCTGGCATGTCCCGGGCGGCTCCCACTCAGCGTTCCAGCACGCCGTCGTAGCGGCGCGGCAGCCCCAGCGGGTTGTCGTCCCGCAGTTCCGGCGGCAGCAGTGCCTCCGGCGTGTTCTGGTACGCCACCGGGCGCAGCCAGCGTTCGATGGCCGTGCCGCCGACGGACGTCGAGGTGGACGTCGTCGCCGGGTAGGGGCCGCCGTGGTGCTGGGCGGGGGCGACCGCGACGCCGGTCGGCCAGCCGTTGACCAGGACACGGCCCGCGAGCGGGGTCAGCTCGGCGAGGATCTCGGCGCCGCGTCCCTCGCCGGCCGCCTCCTCGGTGGAGAGCTGCACGGTCGCGGTGAGGTTGCCGGGGAGCCGGGCGAGGACCGCGCTGGCCTCGGAGTCGTCCTCGTAGCGGGCGATCACCGTGAGCGGGCCGAAGCACTCCTCCAGGAGCAGATCGTGCTCGCCCGCACTGGTCAGCCGCTGCGCCGGGACGGTCAGGAAGCCGGGGCTCACCGTGTGCTCGCTGCCCGCGCCCGGTGTCACCGGGGCCTCCACGTCCGGGAGCCCGGCGCGCTCGGCGACCCCGGCGATGAAGTTGTCGCGCATGCGGTGGTCGAGCAGGACGCCCGCGTCGGTGTCGCTGACGGCGTCCGTGAGCGACTTGACGAACCGGTCGCCCGCCGCGCCCGCCGGGGCGAGGACCAGGCCGGGCTTCACGCAGAACTGGCCGACGCCCAGCGTCATCGAGCCCGCGAGCCCGGCGCCGATCGCCTCGGCCCGCTCGGCCGCCGCGGCCTCGGTGACGACGACGGGGTTCAGGGAGCCCAGCTCGCCGTGGAACGGGATCGGTACGGGACGCGCGGCCGCCGCGTCGAAGAGGGCACGGCCGCCGCGGATCGAGCCGGTGAAACCGGCCGCCGAGACCAGCGGGTGCCTGACGAGCTCGACGCCCGCCTCGAAGCCGTGGACCAGGCCCACGACGCCCGCCGGGATGTCGTGCCGGGCGGCGGCCCGGCGCAGCGCGTCCGCGACCACCTCGGAGAGCCCCGGGTGGTCCGGGTGGGCCTTGACCACGACCGGGCAGCCCGCCGCCAGCGCGCTCGCGGTGTCGCCGCCGGCGACCGAGAAGGCGAAGGGGAAGTTCGAGGCGGAGTAGACGGCGACGACGCCCAGCGGCACCTTGTAGCGGCGCAGGTCCGGGATCGGCGGGGTGGCCGTGTCGTCGGGGTGGTTGATCACGACGTCGAGGAAGGCGCCCTCGTCGACGATGGAGGCGAAGGCGCGCAACTGGTAGCAGGTGCGGGCGAGTTCACCGGTGAGCCGGACCGGGCCGAGCGCGCTCTCCGCGTCCGCGGCCTCGACGAGGTGCTCCTTGGCGGCTTCGAGCAGGTCGGCGGCGGTGCGCAGGAAGGCCGCGCGCACGGTGCGGTCGGCGAGGGCCGGGCGCGCGGCGTGCGCGGCGCGGACGGCCTCGCCCACCTCCTGGGCCGTGGCCTCCACCGCGACCTGCTCCCGCTGCTTCCCGGTTCGGGGGTCGACACTCCAGACTGGTGCTGCTGCCACCGCGGGTCCCTCCAAGATGTGATGCCGCAGTTCTGTGTCACTCACCAGGGGCGTTCGATATGCTGAACGCTGTTTCTGATGGTGAATATGCTGTTGGAGACTATTTCCCGTCCAACGAAGGGGTCAAGGGCGATGTCGGCAGTCGAGACAGGCGGCGGGGCGCAGGTCAAGTCCGCGGTGCGGACCGTGGAATTGCTCGAGTACTTCGCGGGCCGGCCCGGTATGCACTCCCTCGCCTCCGTGCAGGAAGCCGTCGGCTACCCCAAGTCCAGCCTCTACATGCTGCTGCGCACGCTCGTCGAGCTCGGCTGGGTCGAGACGGACGCGACGGGCACGCGGTACGGCATCGGCGTGCGGGCCCTGCTCGTCGGCACGTCGTACATCGACGGCGACGAGGTGGTCGCCTCGGCCCGCCCGACGCTGGACCGCCTCTCCGACGACACGACGGAGACCATCCACCTGGCGCGTCTGGACGGCACGAACGTCGTCTACCTCGCGACCCGGCAGTCGCAGCACTACCTGCGCCCCTTCACCCGGGTCGGGCGCCGTCTCCCCGCGCACTCGACCTCGCTGGGCAAGGCGCTGCTCGCCACCCACACGGACGAGCAGGTCCGCAAACTGCTTCCCGAGACGCTCCCGGCGCTGACCGAGCACACGATCACCGACCGGGAGAAGCTCATCGGGGAGCTGCACCAGGTCCGGGAGCAGGGCTTCGCCGTGGACCGCGAGGAGAACACGCTGGGCCTGCGCTGTTTCGGCGTCGCGATCCCGTACCGCACGCCCGCCCGCGACGCGATCAGCTGCTCGGTGCCCGTGGCGCGGCTGACTCCCGCGCACGAGCAGATGGTCAAGGACGCCCTGTTCGACGCCCGGGACCGGCTGACGCTGGCGACGCGGAGGCTGTGACCCGGAACCCGCTCGCGGGCGGCGGGCTTCATGAACGACGCATGAGAAAAGCGGGCGGAAGGGAACGATTCCCTCCCGTCCGCTCGTCTTTCTGAGCGGGATGAACAAGACGATCAGGCGCTCCGCCGTCTTCACACTGCTGCTCGTGCTCGCCCTGCTGGTCAGGGCGACGTGGGTGCAGTTCTACGAAGGCCAGGCGCTCGCGGACGACAAGGACAACCGACGGAACGCGATGGAGCAGTACGCGAACCCGCTCGGGAACATCATCGTGGCCGGAGACGCGATCACCGGTTCCGCGCCGACGAAGGGCAGCGACCTCAAGTACAAACGCACGTACACCGACGGCAGTCTGTACGCGGCGGTCACCGGCTACAGCTCACAGGTGTACGGAGCGACCCAGCTGGAGGGCATCTACCAGGACCTGCTCGACGGCACGGACACCCAGCTCAAGACCCCGCTGGACACCATCACCGACAAGCGCGCCGACCCGGGTGACGTGGTCACCACCATCGACCCGGATGTGCAGAAGGCGGCGTACGAGGCACTCGGCGACAAGAAGGGCGCGGCCGTCGCGATCGATCCGGCGACCGGAAAGATCCTCGCGGTCGTCTCCACCCCGTCGTACGACCCTTCGCGGCTCGCCACCGGCGACTCGGACGCCTGGACGAAGCTGACCAAGGACGCGGACAAGCCGATGACGAACCGGGCGCTGCGCCAGCCGCTGCCGCCGGGCTCGACGTTCAAGCTGGTCGTCGCGGCGGCGGCCCTCGAGGACGGGCTGTACTCGGACGTCGACGCGCAGACGGACAGCCCGAACCCGTACAGGCTGCCGGACACGACCACCGACCTGGAGAACGAGAACGCGTCCGCGCCCTGCGAGAACGCCTCGATCCGGGTGGCCCTCCAGTACTCCTGCAACAACGTCTTCGCGAAGATGGCCGTCGACCTGGGCCAGGACAAGCTCAGGGCGCAGGCGGAGAAGTTCGGCTTCAACGACAAGTCGCAGGACGTGCCGGTGCGGGCGTACACCAGCGTCTACCCCTCCGACATGGACAAGTCGTCGACCGCGCTCACCGGCATCGGCCAGTTCGACGTGACGGCGACGCCGCTCCAGATGGCCATGGTGTCGGCCGCCATCGCCAACGACGGCAAGCTGGTCTCGCCGCACATGGTGGAGCAGACCAGTGACTCCGACGGCAATGTGCTCACCGACTACGACGACAGCACGGAGACCAGGGAGATCGTCAGCTCCTCCACCGCCGAGCAGCTCCAGTCCGCGATGCAGACGGTCGTGGAGGACGGCACGGGCACGAACGCGCGGATCTCCGGCGCGACGGTGGGCGGCAAGACCGGTACGGCCCAGCACGGCGAGAACAACAGCCAGACGCCGTACGCCTGGTTCACGTCGTACGCGAAGTCCGACGCCGGCGACAAGGAGGTCGCCGTCGCGGTGCTGGTCGAGCAGTCCGACGCGGCCCGCTCGGAGGTCAGCGGCAACGGTCTTGCGGCGCCGGTGGCGAAGGCGATGATGCAGGCGGCGCTGAAGGACTGAGCCGCCGCCACCCCGTACGCAAGGGCCGCCCTCACCTCCCTGGAGGGCGGCCCTTCGCGCTACTTCACGTTGAACAGCTGCTCGATCGGGTCGATCGCGAAGTACACCAGGAACAGCGCGGACGCTCCCCACAGCAGCCAGTGGACTTCCTTCGCCTTGCCGAGGACCGCCTTGATCAGCACGTAGGCGAGGAAGCCCGCCCCGATGCCGTTGGTGATCGAGTAGGTGAACGGCATCACGGCGATGGTCAGGAACGCGGGGATCGCGATCTCGTACTTGTCCCAGTCGATGTGCTTGACCTGGGTCATCATCAGGAACCCGACCGCGACGAGCGCGGGCGCCGCGGCCTGCAGCGGCACGATGGTGAGCAGCGGGGTCAGGAAGAGCGCGAGCGCGAAGAGACCGCCCGTGACCAGGTTCGAGAAGCCCGTACGGGATCCCTCGCCGACGCCGGCCGCCGACTCGATGTACGAGGTCGAGGAGGACGCCGAGGCCGCGCCGCCCGCCACCGCCGCGGCGCCGTCGATGAGGAGCACGCGCCCGAGGTTGGGCACCTTGCCCTCCTCGTCGAGCAGCCCTGCCTCGGCGGTGATGCCGACGACCGTGCCCATGGTGTCGAAGAAGTCGGACAGGATCAGCGTGAAGACCAGCAGGACGACGGTGATCGCGCTGGTCTCGCCGAAGGCGCCGAACAGGCTGAAGTGACCGAGCAGTCCGAAGTCCGGTGAGGCCACGATGTCGTCGGGGACCTTCGGGGTGGTCAGGCCCCAGCTCTTGATGTCCGCGACGGAGTCGATGATGATCGCGACGATCGTCATGGTCACGATGCTGATCAGGATCGCGCCCTTGACCTTGCGTGCGAGCAGCCCGATGGTCAGCAGCACGCCGAGGCAGAAGACGAGAACGGGCCAGCCGGCGAGCGTGCCCGTGCCGCCGAGCTGCACCGGCACGGTGGTCTGGGCGATGTCCGGGATGCGGGTGGCGAACCCGGCGTCGACGAAGCCGATGAAGGCGATGAACAGGCCGATGCCGACGCTGATCGCCTGTTTCATCGGCTGGGGTATCGCGTGCATGACGGCTTCCCGCAGCCCGGTCACCACCAGTACGCAGATCAGCAGGCCTTCGAGGACGATCAGGCCCATCGCGTCGTCCCAGCTCATCAGCGGGGCGATCTGGAAGGCGACGACCGCGTTGAGGCCGAGGCCCGCGGCGAGCGCGAGCGGGAGGTTGCCGCCGATGCCCATGATGATCGTCATGACCGCGGCCACCAGGGCGGTGGCGGTGGTCAGTTGGACGGCGTCGAGCTGGTGGCCGAACTTGTCCTTGGCGCTGCCCAGGATGATGGGATTCAGGACAAGGATGTAGGCCATCGTGAAGAACGTGGCGAAGCCGCCGCGAATCTCACGGGCGAAGGTGGAGCCCCTGGCGGTGATCTTGAAGAACTGGTCGACGCCGTTCGCCGGGGGCGGCGCGGCGCTTGGCCGGTCGGCCACCTTCTGCTGATCGGACATGGCGATACTCCTCGTTACCTGCGTGCTGGGGTGTGCGGATGATGGCTGGATTGTTCACGTGTTGAACCGCTTTCAGGTTTTCCCCGTGTTACGGAATCGGAGTTCGGCCCGCCATACGCCGTTCGAAGCCCTGTACGACTGGCTGGTACTCTCACGCATCTCGCCCCACGGGCACACCACTTGCGCACGGGTGACACGGGGGCCGTATACGCACGCGTCTCAACGGCGCGGAGAGCCGAAGCGAGGAGAGTTCCCCGTGGGCACTGTCGTCGACGACGCCGCCGCCGCGGAGTTCCACGCCTTCTTCGAGCGGCACTACGCCGAACTGTCCCGTCTGGCCTACCTGTTGACGGGCGAGGCGGACGCCGCCGACGATCTCGCGGCCGACGCGCTGCTCGCGCTGTGGCACCGCTGGGACCGGGTGCGCGCGGCGGACCATCCGGCGGCGTACGCACGCGGAGTGGTCGCCAACCTGGCCCGCACCCGGATCCGCAGCGCCGTGCGGGAGCGTCGGCGTATCACCCTGTTCTGGTCGCAGCGCGAGGACAGCACCGAGAATCCCGACGTACCCGGGGTGGTGGACGTCCAGGGCGCCCTGCGCAGACTGCCGTTCCGCAAGCGGGCGTGTGTCGTCCTGAGGCATGCTTTCGACCTCTCGGAGAAGGACACCGCGCTCGCCCTCGGCATCTCGGTCGGTACGGTGAAGAGCCAGACGTCGAAGGGCATGGCCGAATTGAAGCGGCTCCTGGGCACCGACGAGGCCCCGATGCGGGTGCACGCGGAGGTGCTGCCCTCGGGCGGAGCCGGAGGAATGGACCGATGAGGAGGGCGCGGGACGTGCACGACGAGCTGCGCGCCGGGCTGCGCGAGGCGGCCGAGGCGCACGAGCCCGACCGCGCGCGCATCCTGGCCCGGGTCGAGCGCGGGATGGCGGGCGACGACGCCCGGCCCGTGCGGCGCGCGACGCGTCCGCCGGTGTACGGCTGGGCGCGGGTCGTGAGCGCCACCGCCGCGGTCGCCGGTGTTCTCGCGGTGGGCGGCTACGCGGTCGCCTCGGCGGTGAAGGACGAGTCCCCGCCGCAGCAGACGGTCGCGGTCTCGCCGACGCCCGAGCCCTCACCGGACGCGACGAGCCGGGCGCCCCTCCCGCCCGCTCCCACCGCCGGTACCGGTATTACGAAGCCGCCGGAGACGCCGAGTTCGTCGCCGGCCGGCACGCCGTCGGGCAGGACCTCCGCGCCGTCCACGGATCTCTCGCACGACGCGGGCACCGAGGACGGGCCGCTGTGGTCCGACGGCTCGGTCGACCCGCACAGCAACGAGTTCTGGGCACAGAGCAATGTGACCCTGAAGAACTCCGAGCGACTCACCTCGCTCACTGTCGAGTTGAGGGTCGCGCAGACCGGCGGGGTGACCGACGCGGGCGCCTGGCGCTCGGCGCCCGAGGACGACTTCACGACGACGGTCGCGGAGAGGGACGGCTTCCTCGTCTACACCTGGGTGCTCAAGCCGGGCCGCACGGTCTGGCCGGGCGAGTGGGTGTTCGCGGGCCAGTACGACCACGACCGCGGCGGCCGCGACGCGAAGGACGACAGTTACGCGGCGAGCGCGGAAACCAAGGATCAACAGCCGGACGTGGCAGGGGACTTCGCGAACCAGGAAACCGACGACGGCGACTCGTAGGACGCGTGGAACCGCGCGATCTCTCTCCACTGATCGGTACCGGTCACACAACCAGATGTTCGTTTCCGACGTCTCTACCAGTGACCACAATGATCTGCTGGCCTGAGCCCCCCTCGGCCAGTCAGAAGAGCCCCCGCCGATGACGATCGGCGGGGGCTCACCCCTTCGGCAGGGTTGCCGGTCAAGCTGAACAGGCCTACGGATCAAGTCAGTTCATTGTCGAGCCGATGGTCGTCGAACCCGTCGTGAGGAAGGTCGTCGCGGGCAGCGTGCCGCTCGACGAACGGGCGCCGTACGCCGTCGTCGCGTCCGTCGACCTGAAGGAGGGGGTCGCGACGCCGCTGTCCCAGTTGTTGGCCGCGGAGACGGTGGAGGCGCCGAGCTTGTCGAGGCCGCCCTTGTTGCCCACGGCGAGGTTCCGGGCGAGACGGGCCTTGCCGGTGGCGAAGTAGAAGCCGGCCTCGGTGTTGGCGTACGCCGTGTTGCGGTTCAGCAGGATCGCGCCGGTGTTGGAGTTCTCCGTGAAGCCGTTCAGGGTGTTGTCCCAGGCCGCGTTGTTGTTCACCGCGTGCGCGACCGTGACGCCTCCGCCGCCCAGCTTGAAGCCGTTGCCGTTGCCCTCGAAGGCGGAGTCGCTCCAGCGGTTCCTGCCGTTGCCGTACGACCAGGAGTGCTCGATGGTGACCGGCGAGGAGAACTGCCACAGGTCGAGGCCGTCGTCCGAGTTGTTGTAGAGCCGGGCGCCGGTGATCCTGTTCCCGGTGCCCGACCCGAACTTCACGGCGATGCCGTCGGCGTTCTGCCCGTGTCCCGCGGCGTCGTAGTTGCCGTAACTGTCCAGGTTCTGGACAAGGTTGTCCGTGGTTCCGTCGCCGCGCAGGGTGAAGCCGGAGTCGCCGTTGTTCGCGGTGACGAGGTTCCTGAAGACGCCGCCGACGGACGAGGTGACGACGAAGCCCTGCGCGGGCGAGTTCTGCCAGGTGATGTTCTGGACGGTCCAGTAGTCGCCGTAGATCCCGGCGAGCCAGGAACCGGCGGCCAGCTCGGAGCCGTCGATCCGCACCTTCTCGCTGCCGTACGCGGTGAGCGTGATCCGGGCCGAACTCGTGCCGTTCGCTGTCGACTTGAGGGTGTTCGCCGGGGTGTAGGTGCCGGCGCGCACCTGGATGGTCGTACCGGCGGCGGCACCCGCCACGGCCGACTCCAGCTGGGCGGTGCTGGAGACGGTGACCGTGGTGGCCGCGGCCTGCGCCTCACCGTCGCCGGAGAGGCCGAGGAAGACGCCGCCCGCCCCCGCGGCGAGTGCGACCGCGGCGGCGATCGAGAGGGTGCGGGTCCTGCGGTGGCGTCCGGTGCTCTGACGCACGGGGTGGTTCCTTTCCTGGGGAACGGGGGTGCGAAGCGGGCCGGAGGGGCCGCCCCGACCCGCTTCTGTTCCCTGGTCGCCGCCGGCCCGCGAAGAGTTGCCGAGCTCCCGCGAAAGTGAGCGAAATTTTCGAGCGACCGAAAATTTCGCTCGCGCCCGCCCCGTCCGCACCGATTGACGCACCGTCCCCAAGTGGTGACACTCCGAAGACGGTTCATTCAACAGAATCCATCAGACTCCCACAGGATGTGTCATGCGACGCCGCACCGCCCGCACGCTCCTGCTCCCCCTGTTCGCCCTCCTGCTGGGCCTGTTGGCCGCCCCGCCGACTCCCGCCGCGCAACCCGGAGCACCTCACGTGACCAAGCAGAAGTACGCCGGCTATCTCTTCGCCTACTTCACCGGCGAGGGCACCGCCGACGGCGAGCAGATCCGCTACGCCCTCAGCCGGGGCAACGACGCGCTGCACTGGCGGGAGCTGAACGCCGGCAAGCCGGTCCTCACCTCCACCATCGGCGAGAAGGGCCTGCGGGACCCGTTCGTGATCCGCTCCCCCAAGGGCGACAAGTTCTACATGATCGCGACCGACCTGCGGATGTACCGCGGTTCCAGCGGCAGCTGGGACCAGGTCCAGCGGCACGGCAGCAAGTCCGTCATGGTCTGGGAGTCCACCGACCTGGTCAACTGGACCGACCAGCGCCTGGTCAAGGTGTCCCCCGACACCGCGGGCAACACCTGGGCGCCGGAGGCGTACTGGGACGAGTCGCTGGGTGAGTTCGTCGTCTTCTGGGCGTCGAAGCTGTACGCCGACGACGACCCGGACCACACGGGATCGACGTACAACAAGATGCTCTACGCGACGACGAAGGACTTCCGCACCTTCAGCGAGCCGAAGGTCTGGGACGACCCCGGCTACTCGGTGATCGACTCGACAGTCGTACAGAACAAGGGCACTTACTACCGCTACACCAAGGACGAGCGCGACCCTGCCTCCTCCTCCCCCTGCTCGAAGTTCATCACCGGCGAGAAGTCGGCCTCGCTCACCGACACCTCGTACGACTTCGTCTCCGACTGCATCGGCAGCGGCTCCATCGACCGGGGCGAGGGACCGACCGTCTTCAAGTCCAACACCGAGAACAAGTGGTACCTGTTCATCGACGAGTACGGCGGCCGGGGCTATGTCCCCTTCGAGACCACCGACCTCGACTCGGGCGACTGGACCATGTCCACGGGCTACCAACTGCCCGCGAGCCCGCGCCACGGCACGGTGATGCCGGTGACGCAGGCAGAGTACGACCGGCTGCTCGCCGCGTACCCGGTGAGCGGCACCTCGGTCGTGGACGCCACCGCCAAGGGGCAGAAGGGGTACGCGGTCGTCAGCGAGGACACCTCCAAGGTCGTCCTGCCGATGGAACCCGCTGCCGACGTCTCGCGGCTCGCGCCGAAGCTCTGGGTCGGTGAGGGCGCGACGGTGAGCCCGCGGTCGGGCACCCGCCGCGACTTCCGCAAGCCGCAGAAATACCGGGTGACGGCGGCCGACGGCACCACCCGCACCTGGACGGTCGAGGCTGTGCCCACCCGCAGCCCGGTCCTGCCGGGCCTCTACGCCGACCCCGACATCCAGTACCTGGACGGCCGTTACTGGATCTACCCGACCACGGACGGCTTCCCCGGCTGGAGCGGGACCCGGTTCAAGGCCTTCTCCTCGAAGGACCTGGTGCACTGGAAGGACCACGGTGTGATCCTCGACCTCGGTCCCGACGTGTCGTGGGCGGACAAGAACGCCTGGGCCCCGGCGATCGCCTCGCGGAACGGCAAGTACTACTTCTACTTCTGCGCCGAGCAGTCGATCGGCGTGGCGGTGGCCGACTCCCCGGCGGGCCCGTTCAAGGACGCCCTGGGCGAACCCCTGGTGGCGAAGGGGCAGTTGTCGGGCCAGATGATCGACCCGGCGGTGTTCACGGACGACGACGGCCGGTCGTATCTCTACTGGGGCAACGGGCGCGGCTATGTGGTGCCGCTGAACGACGACATGGTGTCGTTCGACGCCTCGCAGGTGAAGGACATCACCCCGGCGGACTTCCGCGAGGGATCCTTCGTCGTGAAGCGCCGGGGCACCTACTACTTCATGTGGTCCGAGGACGACACCCGCAGCGAGAACTACCACGTCGCCTACGCGACGGGACCGTCCCCGCTCGGCCCGTGGACCAAGCGGGGCACCGTCCTCTCCAAGCGCCCCGAGTACGGCATCAAGGGCACCGGCCACCACTCCGTGGTGAACACCCCCGGCACGGACGACTGGTACATCGTCTACCACCGGTTCGCCCTGAACGGCCCCGGCCGGCCGGGCGGTGACGGCACCAACCGGGAGACGACCATCGACCGCATGACGTTCGCGGCGGACGGCACGATCGAGCCGGTGGTGCCGACCCTTGAGTCGATCAGGCCCGTACGGACGGACTAGCTCACGTAGTACGTCGGGTTCGGGAACTTGTACGTCCGGTCGGCGTAGCCGCCCTCCAGGTCGGAGTACTGGTCTCCGAAGTTGGCGACGACGTCGTACCCGAGGGACTCGATGTGCTTGCGCGTGCCGGACTTGTACTGCACGGTCGTGCAGTTCCAGGCGGCGGCGGTGGCGCAGGCACTCAGGTAGGACGGCGGGTTGGCCGCGTCCTTGAGGAACATGTGGCCGGCGTCGAGGTTGATGTCGACGCCGGCCTTCTTCAGGTTCGCGACCGCGGAGGCGCGCTGCGACTCCTTGAGGCCCGAGTTGTAGAAGACCTCGACGCCCTTGGACTCGGCGTACGCGACGAGTTCGGGGGTGCCGAAGACGGCCGGACGGTCCGCCTTGGCCACGTACTCGGCCCATGTGGTCGAGTTGTAGGTGTAGTTGGTCTTCTTCTCGTAGTCGAGGGAGAGCAGCAGCGTGTCGTCGATGTCGAAGACGACCGCGGGCTTCTCGCCCTGATGCCTGCCCTTGTCCGCGACCTTCTTGATGTACTTCTTCGCGTCGGACTCGATGTGCGCCAGGTCCTTGGCGTACGGGCTGCTCTTGGACGCCTGGTACACGCCGTCGGCGTCGAGGGTGGTGCCGTAGTAGGTGTCGATCTCCCCCACCAGGAGTCCGATGTTGTGGGGCTCCTTGGTGCTGTTCGCCGTCGACTGGCCGGCGGTGGCGATACCCGTGCCGTACAGGGCGGCACCGGCGACGGCACAGGTGGCGGCGACGGCCGCTATTCGCAATGGCTTATGCATGACAGGTTTCTACGCGCGTAACCCGCCCGAACGCGAGGCTCGTTGCCCGATGGATACCTGATCCATAGGCAACCTTTAGCCTCGCGTCCGGTGCTCGCTCTCAGTTCATCGTGGCTCCGATGGTGGTGGAGCCCGTCGTCAGGAAGGTGGTCGCGGGCAGCGTGCCGCCCGACTGGCGGGCGTTGTACGTGGTGGACGCGTTCGTGGAGACGAAGGCGGGGGTGGCGATGCCGGAGTCCCAGTTGTTGCCTGCCGAGGTCACCGAGGAGCCCTTGGAGACGGCCGCGGTGCCGTTGCTCACGGCGAGGTTCTTGCCGAGCCTGGCGGCGCCGGTGGCGAAGTAGTAGCCGTACTTGGCGTTGGCGTAGGCAGTGGTGCGGTTGATGACGATCGCGCCGGTGTTGGAGTTCTCGGTGAAGCCGCTGCCGGCGTTGTCCCAGGCGGCGGAGTTGTTGACGACGTGCGCGACGACCTCGCCGTCGCCGCCCAGCTTGTAGCCGTTGCCGTCGCCCGCGAAGGCCGAGTCGGACCAGCGGTTCCTGCCGTTGCCGAAGGCCCAGGTGTGCTCGACGGTGACGGGCGAGGAGAAGGACCAGAAGTCGAGGCCGTCGTCGGAGTTGTTGTAGAGGCGCGCGCCGGTGATCAGGTTCCCACTTCCCGAGCCGAACTTCACGGCCACGCCGTCCGCGTTCTCGCCATGGGTGGCGGCGTCGTAGTTGCCGTAGGAGTCGATGTTCCTCACCGTGTTGCTGACGGTGCCGTCGCCGGTGAGCGTGAAGCCGGAGTCGCCGCCGTTGATGGTCTTGATGTTGCTCCACACCGTTCCGGTGCAGGACTGGCAGACGACGGCGCTGTCGGGCGAGTTCTGGAAGGTGATGCCGGAGACGTTCCAGTAGTCGGCCGTCAGCTTGAAGATCCAGTCGCCGTCGGGCAGCGACGAGCCGTCGATCTTCACCGTCTCCGAGCCGTACGGCTGGAGGGTGACCGGGCTCGACGAGGTGCCGTTGGCCGTCGACTGAAGGGTGGCCGTGGGGTAGTAGGTGCCGGCACGCACCTGGATGACCGTGCCGGCCGAGGCGCCGGAGATCGCGCTGGTCAGCTCGGCGGTGGTGTCCACGACGACGGTCGCGGCCTGGGCCTGGGTGGGAAGTGCGGCGAGGCCTGCGCCGAGCGCCAGGGCGGCGCCGAGGGAGAGAGCGGTACGACGAGACATGGAGTGCGGGTCCTTTCGTCGATTCGGGATTCGGGGACTTCGGGATGCGGGGATTCGGGGTCCGGAAGGATCCGGTGTCCGGCGGTTCGGGGGTGCCGGGGTTCGGGGGTTCGGGGGTTCGGGGGTTCGGGGGTTCGGGGGTTCGGGGGTTCGGGGGTTCGGGGGTTCACGCCGGGAGGTTCACGGCCGCCAGTCACCGAGGTAGGTCGCCCGGGTGTGCGACTCGGCTTCCGCGCGCGTGAGTTGGGGACGGTTCTCCGGCACGGTGATCTCCGCGCCGGGGCCGGTGTTGCGGTACTCGCGAAAGCGCATGGACTGCCACGGGTAGGCCTCACGCATGTCGACGTAGGGCGCTACCGCGTCGATGCCGGGCCCGAGCCGGGTCTCCCGGACGACGAGCGAGGGCCGGGCCGTCGTCTCGTACGAGGGCACCCAGGGCCGTGCGATCTTGTACGCCCCGTCCTCGGCGCCGGAGGTGATCCGGCCGTCCGTGACCAGGAATCCGCGCGGGTTCGCGCGCGCCGTGGACGGTGCGAAGACCATTCCCTCGGGCCGGAAGGTGACGTCACGGTCGAGGGTGTGGAAGTGGCAGCGGTCGAAGACGGCGGTGGCCCGGCCGAAGACGAAGTCGACATCGCCCTCGATGTAGCAGTCGCGGTAGTACTGCCGGTCGAAGGCGGTGAGCGCCGTCGTGTCCGCGAACAGGGTGTCCTGGTGGGCCAGCAGGCGGACTTCGGAGAAGTGCGAGCGGTCTCCGGTGACGTACGCGGCGACGGCCTGCGTTCCGGTGATCTCCGGGTGGTCGGCGCGCAGCCAGTCGTTGGCGATGGTCAGCCCGCGCACGGTCAGGTCGGGCGCGGCGGAGGTGAAGGTGGCGGAGCCCGCGGTGCCGTAGGTCCCGGAACCGTCGGGCCGCTGGGTCCCGTTGGCGTTGTCGAACACGATGACGGTCGCGCGGGGGTCGTGATGGGCGCCCCGGATCGTCAAGTCCCGCTTGTCGGCCGGGATGTTGACGGTCCCGCGGTAGGTGCCGGGGTGCACGACGATCGTCCAGCCGCTGCCGCTCACGGCGTCCACGGCGGCCTGGACCGAGCCCCCGGGCCGGACATGGAGGGTGCGACCGCGTGTCCGCCAGGGCGTCCAGTCGCCGAGGTACTCCTCGCGGGTCGCGAACACGGCCTGCTGGTCTGTGAGTTGGGGGCGGTTGGCCGGGACGCTGATCTCGGCACCGGGTCCTGTGTTGCGGTACTCGGCGAAGCGCTGGCTCTGCCACGGGTAGGTGTCCGACATGTTGGTGTAGGGCGCCACCGCGTCGATGCCGGCGCCGAGCCGGGAGTCCCGGACGGTCAGCATGGGCCGGGCGGTGGTGTCCGAGCCCGGCACCCAGGGGCGGGCCAGCTTGTAGTGGCCGTCCGGGGCCTCGCTGGTGACGCGGCTCCGGGTGACCAGGTAGCCGCGCGGGTTGGCGACGGCGGTGGACGGCGCGAAGACGAAGCCGTACGGGGCGCCGGCCAGGTCCGTACGGTTCAGGGTGTGGAAGTTGCAGTCCTCGTACACGGCGGTGGCCCGGCCGAAGACGAAGTCGACGTCGCCCTCGACGTAGCAGTGCGCGAAGTACTGGCGGGCGATCGTGCCGAGCGCCAGGGAGTCGGCGTACAGCGTGTCCTGGTGCCCGAGGAACCGGCAGTGCGTGAAGGCCGAGCGGTCGCCCTGCACCTTGATGGCGACGGCCTGCGTGCCGGTGATCTCCGGGTGGTCGGCGCGCAGCCAGTCGTTGGCGAAGGTGATCCAGCGGGCGGTGAAGCCGTCGGCCTGCACGGTCGTGGTCGCGGAGCCGGTCGTGCCGTAGGTGCCGCCGCCGGGCTTGGGGGTGCCGTTGGCGTTGTCGTACACGATGACGACCGCGCGGGGGTCCTCGGAGGCGCCGATCCAGGTCATCTCCGTGCGGTCGGCGCCGACTGCGACGGTCTCGCGGTAGGTGCCGGGCGCGATGACGAGCGTACGGCCGGCGCCGGTCGAGGCGGTCACGGCGGCCTGCACGGTGGTGTGGTCGCCGAGGCCGCCCGGGTGGACGTACAGGGTCTGTCCGGTGAGTCGCGCGGACGGCGAACCGTAACGCCCGAAGGGGGCGCGGTCGTTGGCGCGGGCGGCGGGGGCCGCGAGCCCGAGAGCCAGCGCGGCCCCGGTGCTCGCGACGATGAACGTCCTTCTGTCGATCCCGGGTTCGGCCATGGTCAGCAGATCTCTCCGGCGCCCGCACGGTGGTCGACGACGCCCGGAACGGCCCGCGGCGAGTCGACCTTCGTGCGCAGGGTGGGTGTCCAGCCGGCGCCGGACTGGAGGGTCTCGGCCGGGATCTCCGCGTTGTGCACGGCGATCAGGTCGATGGGTGCGCCGTTGACGTAGTTCTTCCGGGCGGTGAGCGGGGCCTCGCTCCACTTCTTCAGGGTCTTGGCCGGGCTGATGCCGTCCGGCAGCGAGAAGGCGTTCTTCTCGGCGTAGAGCTGGGAGGAGACGCCGACGCCGAATGAGTACGAGTACGACTGGCCCTCGCCGACCACGAAGTGGTTGTTGTAGACGTCGACCTGCCCGAAGCGGACGCGTGGCGCACGCTCCACGATGCCGTCGAAGAGGTTGTGGTGCAGCGTGACCTTGAGCTTGCCGGCGTCGGTGGAGGCGGCGCTGTCGCTGTTGCCGATCAGCAGGGTCTTGTCGTGGTCCTGGAAGGAATTCCAGGACGCTGTCACGTAGTTGGCGCCGCGCACGACGTCGAGGAGGCCGTCGTGCTGCTGGTAGACCTCGCCGAAGTACGTCGGCAGTGTGCTGTCGGGGTAGCGGCCGTCGGTGAGGGTGTTGTGGTCGATCCAGACATGGTTGGAGCCGTAGACGACGACCGCGTCGTACTCCGAGTTCCAGGCGCCGGTCTCGGTGTCGGTGGGGTCCCACTGCGGGAAGCAGTCGAGGGGCGCCTCGATGGTCAGGTTGCGGACGATGACGTTGTCGACGCCCTTGATCTGGAGGCTGCCGCCTCTGATTCCGGCGTTCTCGCCGATTCCGATGATGGTGGTGTTGGCGGGGACGTCGGCCTTGATGATCTTGTTTTGGTTGGCGGCGGAGGCCGCGCGCAGTCCCTCGGGGCTGTCGGCGGGCTCGCCGGAGAGGTCGGTGTCCAGGCCCCAGCTCTCCGGGGAGTACTTCTCCAGGTAGGCGGCGAAGTCGTATCCCGGTGCATGGAAGGCCGCGCAGCCCTCGGCGACCGGGTCGATGGTGCCCTTGACCTTGATGATCCTCGGCGCCGTGCCGCCGACGGCCAGCACGGCCTTGAACTCGGCCCAGGTGGCGACGGTGTACACGCTGCCGGCGACGGCGGCCGAACCGCCGGTGGTGCCGGCGCCTTCCGAGGCCCAGCCGTCACCGGCGGCGAGGGTCTGCCGGCCGGGGTCGCGGGTGTGGGCCTGGGCGGTGGTGCCGGTGAGGGCCAGCACCAGGGCGGTGCAGCCCACGAGCGATCCCATGACGCGTGCATGACACATCTGTGTGCTCATCGTGCGGCGTGTGCTCATGGTGCGGCTCTCTTTCCAGCGGGTCGGGAGGCGGGTTCCTGCGTCGGGTAGCGGGTCCGGCGTCGGGTAGCGCGTTCGGCGTCGGGTAGCGCGTTCGGACGGTGGGTGGCGGGGTCAGGCTCGAGTAGCGGTGCGTGGCGGGGTCAGGCGGTGGGCCAGGTGATCCACGACTCGGGGATCACCTCGCCGAGACGGCGTACGTCCCGGGGCGCGAGCACCCTCCGGCGCAGCAGCCCTGCCGCGACGAGCCGGGCCACGGCGATCGCGCCGGGCGGGTTGAAGTGCGTGTTGTCCTGCTCGGTCGCGGTCCAGTTGAAGTACCTCTTCGTCTCCTCGACGCCGAGCCGCTGCCACAGGGCGAGCGACAGGGCCTGGATGTCGAGCAGCGCGACCCGCTCGTCCGCGGCGAGGGCGCGCATCGACGCCGGGTAGTCGCCGTGGGTCGGCACGGCGTTGCCGTCCGCGTCGAACTTCCTGCGCTCCACGGAGGTGGCCAGGACCGGGCGGGCGCCCCGGGCCCGCGCGCCGTCCAGGTAGAGACGGAGGTGGTCCTGGTACGTCGTCCAGGGCTCGGTGTACCGGACGGGGTCGGCGCTCTTCTCGTCGTTGTGCCCGAACTGGACGAGCAGGAGGTCGCCGGGCCTGATGACTCCGAGGATCGCGTCGAGGCGGCCCTCGTCGACAAAGCTCTTCGAACTCCGCCCGTTCACCGCGTGGTTGGCGACCACGATGCCCTCACGGAGGAAGAAGGGGAGGGCCATGCCCCAGCCCGTCTCGGGGGCGGCGTCGGCGTATTTCTGGGCGGCGGTGGAGTCACCGGCGATGTAGAGGGTGCGACGGTTCGGGCGTGCCGACGCGGGGGATTCCGGGGCGACGGTGAGGGGAACGGCGGCAAGGGCTGCGGTGGTGATTTGTCTGCGGCTGAGGGACACGACGCTGTGCCTTTCAACAGGGGGTGCGATTCAAGGGGCGCGGGGAAATGCGCGACCAGCCACAGCCGGTCCGCGGCCGGAAGACAACCGTTCGGACCACGGACCGACCCACGGCCTTACGAAGTTCAGCCCTGCTGCTGCTTCCACTCGGCCTGCGCCGTGTTGAGCTGCTCGGCCACCGTGTCCAGGAACTCCTTCGCCGACATCTTCCCGAGCAGCACCTTCTGGAAGTTCGGCTCGTTGTCGGCCTTGGAGATGGTGTTCCAGTCCGGCAGGTAGTACGGCAGCTGCACAATCTTGGTGCTGCCACTGCTCAGCGCCTCGGCCGCGAGCTTCGTCGGCTCGGCCTCGCCGATCCACGGATCCTGCGCGGCCTCGGTGTTGGCGGGAATCGCGCCCGCCGACTCGTTCCACTTGCTGTTGGACTCGTGCGAGGCGGCGAACTCGATGAACTTCCAGGCCGCCGTCTTGTTCTTGCTGGACTTGAACAGGGCGAGTCCGTCGACGGGGTTGGAGACCTGGACGCGCGTGCCGTCGTCCGTGGTCGGGTTCGCCAGCCCCCGGAACTTGTCCGTGCCCAGCGCCTTCACATGGTCCTGGTAAGAGCCCAGGTTGTGGTTCAGCATGCCGATCGTGCCGCTGTCCCACTGCGCGACCATCTTGGTGAAGTCGTTGTTGACGTCCGCCTCGGGGGTGTCCTTCTTGTAGAGCGCGGCGTACTTCTCCAACGCGGCAACGTTCTTAGGGTCGTTGACCGTGGTCTTGTCGCCGCTCCAGAACTCGGTGATCCCGGTCTGGCCGTACATCGCGTCCAGGGCCTGGGCGATGGAGCCCGCGCCGCCGCGAATGGTGTAGCCGAACTCGTTCTTGTCGCGGTCGGTCAGCTTGTCCGCGGCCTCGTAGAACTTGCTCCAGGTGGTGGGCGCGTCCAGGCCCGCCGCCTCGAACAGGTCGGTGCGGTAGTACAGCACGCCGTTGCTGGCCGAGGTGGGGATCGTGAACAGCTTCTCCTGGCCGCCCGCGGCGGTCACCGACTCGACCATGCCCTCGTTCAGCTTGCCGTCGAGCGAGCTCTTCGCCAGGCGCGCGTCGAGCGGGTCGAGGGCGTTCTGCGCGGCGATCCCGGCGAGCATCGCCGCGCCGACCCCGCCGACGTCCGGCAGGCCGCCGCCCTGGATGGAGGTGTCGTACTTGGACTGGACGCTCTCGGCGGGCACCCCGACGTAGTTGACCTTGATGTCGGGGTACTTCTTCTCGAAGTCCTTGATGATCTCCATCCAGATGTCACGGCGGACGGCCGTGTTGTTGTCCCAGAAGGTGATCTCGCCCTTGCCCGAGCCCTCGTCGCCCTTGTCGCCGCCGGCACCGCTGCCGTCGTCACCGCAGGCGGTGGCGGTCAGCGCGAGCACGGCGCCCACCGCGACGGCCGCGGCCGCACGTCGCGCGCCTCGGCTGCCACTTCGCGTAGTGATCTTCATTGATCGGCTCTCTTCTTCTGGATCCAACGGGGTTGCGTGATCTGGCAAGCGCTTGCTACGGAGGTGCGTCATTGCGGCTCCCAACAGGCTTACGAGTGAGGTGACTTCAGGTGCGGGCGGAGATCCGGAACCGCGTGAACGTGGCCGCGCCGGCGGGGCCACTGCCGGCGGGTGCGAGCGCGAAGAGCCCGAGCAGGGCGCCGACCCAGCGCCAGGGGGTGGCGGCGAAGACCTGGCCCGAGGGCTGCCGGCCGCCGCCGACGTCGTAGGAGAAACGGCAGCGGGCACCCGCGCCGATCTCGATCCAGAGCCGCGCCCGTCCTTCGGGCGCCTCGACCGGACGGGCCGCGTCCCGTTCGCTCCCCCACTGCCCTGTAGGCGTGGGAGATGCCCCCGTGGCCACGGACTCCGCGAACCGGTGCACGAGCAGTACCGATCCGCCCTCCTGCCGCTCGAGTCCGATCCAGCTGAACGCGTCCCCGAGCACGGCGAGTCCGGCGCCCGCTCCCACGCCCTCGCCGCCGAGCGAGAGTTCGACCTCGACGGTGGCGGCGATCCCGGGCAGCCGCTGGGTGAGCACGTTCGGCAGCTTTCGCAGATCGTGCGCGTCGGCCGACCGTACGCAGGTGAGCCGCAGTCCGTCCCCGGAGTGCTGGGTGGCCCAGCCGTCCTGCGGGTTGGCGGTCCACTGCCACTGACGTCCGAACCGGCCGCCGGGGAAGTCGTCGTCCACGGCGGGCGCGGACGGCGGCTGGGCGGGCAGTTCCGGCTTCCTGTGTACGGCGACGGGGGTGCCCTCGTCGCCCAGTACGGGCCAGCCGTCCGTGCCCCAGCGCATCGGCTGGAGGTGGACGACCCTGCCGTACGGGCCGCGCTGCTGGAAGTGCGCGAACCAGTCCTCGCCGTGCCGGGTGCGCACCCAGCCGCCCTGGTGGGGGCCGTTGACCTCGGTGGAGCCCTGTTCGAGGACGACCCGCTCCTCGTACGGCCCGAAGAAGTCGCGCGAGCGGAAGGCGCCCTGCCAGCCGGTCTCCACTCCCCCGGCGGGGGCGAAGATCCAGAACCAGCCGTCGTGCCGGTAGAGCTTGGGCCCTTCGAGGGTGAACCAGCCGGGCAGCCGGTCGGCGTCGACGATCACCTTGCCGTCGTCGAGCAGTCCCGTGCCGTCGGGCCGCATACGGTGGCCGGTGAGCCGGTTCTTGATCCCGGACCGGGACCTGGCCCAGGCGTGCACGAGGTACGCCTCGCCGGTCTCCGCGTCCCACAGCGGGCAGGCGTCGATGAGTCCCCTGCCCGGCTTGACGAGATGCGGCCGGGTCCAAGGGCCCCGGATCTCGGGGGCGTTGACCTGGAAGACGCCCTGGTCGGGATCGCCCCAGAAGATCCAGAAGCGGTCCTCGTGGTGCCGCAGGGACGGCGCCCACACCCCGCAGTCGTGCCTCGGCCTCCTGAACTCCCGCGCGGGTTCAAGGCGTTGCAGGGCGTGTCCGACGAGCGTCCAGTTGACCAGGTCACGGGAGTGCAGCAGCGGCAGGCCCGGGACGCGGCCGAAGCTGGAGGCGGTGAGGTAGAAGTCGTCGCCGACCCGCAGCAGGTCGGGATCGGACCAGTCGGCGTCGAGGACGGGGTTGCGGTAGGTTCCGTCGCCCAGGTCGGAGGAGGCCAGCGCCATCACGGGCTCACCGCTTTCCGTACGAGCGCGGCGGCCTCGGCCCGTCCGAGGCGGCCGTCGGCGACGACGGTGACGACCCGCCGTACGACCGTCCCGCCCGGCGCGACCGGCAGCCGTTCGCCGTGCGCGAGGGAGGAGCCGACGCCCGGGTACTCGGCGGTGCGCACGAACCACGGGTCGCGACGGGTCTGTTCGGTGGCCCCGGCGAAGACGAGGGTCCAGGTGGCGCCCGCGAGCGCGAGCCAGTCGGCGCGGCTGCCGTGGACCGCGTCCTCGCCCTCGGCACCGGCGGTGAAGACGAGCGGGGCCTCGGCCTCCTTGCGGGCACGCCAGAAGAAGCCCCCGTAGGCCGCGCCGGGCCGCCCGTTCGTGGCGGGGCTGCCGAAGGACAGCGCGCCGGAAGTCGTGTTCGTCAGCGAGAAGGTGAAGTCCAACGCCCAAGCGGTGTCGGTGAGTTCGGTGGCCGCGACCGTACGCCGTTCGCGCAGCAGCTCGCCGCCCGCCGCCACCCAGCGCAGCTCCGCCACGAAACCGTCGGGGTCCCGCAACTGGAAGCTCGTGTGCCGCTGGGCGCCGTGGTTGTCGAGCTCGGTCGGCCCCTGCTCACGTACATAGGTGCGCCCGCCCCAGAAGTTGTGCCCCTCGACGTCGGGAACGGCCACACCGACGCCGAGGTGATGGAGGTGGTCGGCGGGGCTGAGCTCGGTGACAGCCGTGCCGGCCAGGGTGGTGACGGGGTGCAGATACGGGCGCGGCGAGAGGCGGGGCGAGAGCTCGGGCCGGGTGACGTAGCGGCCGACCGGGCGCTCCCCTATGCGCAGGACCAGCGAGTCGTTGCTGTTCGACGTGTTCAACGCGTGCTCACCTCGTTCGGGAGCGCCCAGGAGGCGCCCAGTTCGGAGTAGAGGGCGAGGTTCTCGGCGGCGGCGGTCACGAGCGCGTCGATGCCGTGGACGACCCGGCGGTTCTCACCGGGGACCGGGTCCCAGGCGTCCCTGGGGAGCGCGGCCGGGTCCGGCGCCAGGCGGATCGCCTCGACGACCCTCATGAACGCGCCCGTCGAGTCGGGCGGTACCAGCAGCTCGGCCCCGTCCGTCAAATGCTCGACGAGGTTCTCCAGCAGGTCCGTCCTGCCGTACTCGATCTCCTGCGGGCCGCGCCCGGACCGCTGCACCAGCACGCGGTCCTGCTTGTACCAGAAGGTGATCCGCCCGCTGCCGCCGTGCACCAGGACGTACGGCTCGCCGGGCCGCTCGGCGCAGAGGGTGGCGGCGACGGTGATCCGGCCCGTCGCGGTGGTGACGCGCACGCACGAGGTGTCGTCGGACTCGATGTCGTTGGCCCGCAGCAGCTCGGTCTCGATCCGCTCGACCTCCTCGGCGCGGGTGGCGCCGTTCAGCGCGAGCGCGGTGGCGACGGCGTGCGCGAGCGGGTTGGTCAGCACCCCGTCGATCACCTCGGCGCCGTTCAGGCGCCGCCTGCCCGCCCACGGCGCCCGGCGGTAGTACGCCTCGTCCCGCGCCCAGGCCCCGGCCGCGCCGATCCCGAGGACCGGGCCGAGGGTGCCCTCGGCGATCAGCTCCCGGATCGCGGGCACGGCGTGCGATCCGAGAGACTGGAAGCCGATCTGGCAGACGACCCCGGCCGCGGCGACCCCGTCGGCCATCCTGCGGAACTCCGCGTACGACGGCGCGGGCGGCTTCTCGAGGAGCAGGTGTACGCCCCTCGCGGCGGCCGTCAGCGCCAGGTCGGTGTGGGTGGGAATGGGCGTGCAGATCACCGCGATCGCGGCGCCGGTGGAGTCGAGGAGAGCCCCGAAGTCGGCTGACTGCTGCGGGAGTTCGTCCAGGCCCAGCTCCTCCTGGGTCAGCGGGGTCAGCTCGCAGATCCCCGCCAGCCGCACGATCCCCTTGTCCTGGAGCCGGCGGATGTTCTCCAGATGCCAGTGGCCGTGACCGCGGGCCCCGGCCAGCACGACCGGCAGCGGAAGCGCCCTGTCGAGCGTGCTCATCCCTTCACCGCCCCCGCGCTGAAGCCCGTGATCAGCCACTTCTGGATGAACGCGAAGACGATGACGACCGGTACGGCGGCGATGATGCCGCCCGCCGCGAGGGCGCCCAGGTCGACGCTGTCGGAGCTCATCAGGGTGTTGAGACCGACGGGGAGGGTCTGCTTGTCCTGGTTGCTGAGGAACATCAGGGCGAACAGGAAGTGGTTCCAGGAGTGCACGAAGGCGAAGGAGCCGACCGCGATCAACCCGGGCCGCAGCAGAGGCAGTACGACGACCCGGAAGGCGCTGAAGCGGTTGCAGCCGTCGACCCAGGCGGCCTCCTCCAGGGAGTACGGCACGTTCCTGATGAAGCCGCTGATCAGGATCATCGACAGCGGGAGCTGGAAGACCGTCTCGGCGATGATGACGCTGCCGAGCGAGTTGAGCATCTGGAGCTCGGCGAAGATCTGGAAGAGGGGCACGAGAAGCAGCGCGCCCGGCACGAACTGGGAGCAGAGCAGCGCCAGCATGAACGCGCGCTTGATCCTGAAGTCGAAGCGGGCCAGGGCGTATCCGCCGGCGAGCGCGACGACCGTGGTCATCACGAGCGTGGCGAGGCCGACGAGGACGCTGTTCTGGAAGTAGGTCCCGAAGCTGCGCTCGGTCCACACCTTGTCGAAGTGCTCGAAGGTCATGGGCCACGGCAGGAGCGAGGTCGAGCCGGGCGGGCGGAGGGCGAAGAGGAGGATCCAGTAGAAGGGGATGAGGGTGAAGAGCAGGTAGATGCCGAGCGGGAGGTAGATCTGCCAGCGCGGGACCTCGTCCCAGGCCCGGCGGTGCTTCCGCGGGCGCTGCGGCTCGGCGGTCAGGGGCGTGGCGACGGGCGCGACCTCGACGGCCTCCTTGGTGATCACTTGTCTCCGCCTCCGAACTTGCTCAGCCGCAGGTAGACGATCGAGCAGAACAGCAGGATCACGAACGCGACGGTGGTCAGGGCGGACGCGTAGCCGAAGTTGTGCGCGTCGACGCTGGTGTTGGCGATGTAGAGCGGCAGGGTGGTCGTCTCGCCCGCCGGCCCGCCGCCGGTCAGGGTGTAGAGCAGGTCGACGTTGTTGAACTCCCACACCGCGCGCAGCAGCGTGGACAGCACGATGGCGTCCTTGAGGTGCGGCAGCGTGATGTGCAGGAACTGCCGGAACCGGCCGGCGCCGTCGACCTCGGCGGCCTCGTACAAGTCCTTGGAGACGGACTGGAGGTCGGCGAGGATCAGGATCGCGAAGAAGGGGACTCCGCGCCACAGATCGGCGACGACCGCGGCCGGGAAGACGGTAGAGGTGTCCGACAGCCAGCTCGTGCCGTAGGTGCCGATGCCGGCGTCGGCGAGGTAACGGGTGATGCCCGTCTGGGAGTTGTAGAGCAGTACCCAGATCGCGGAGGTCAGTACACCGGACACGGCCCACGGCGAGAACACCAGTGCGCGGCCGATGGCGCGGCCCACGAAGGTCTGGTTGACGATCAGCGCGAGGGCGAGGCCGAAGAGGAGTTGCAGCCCGACCTCGACGACGACCCACTTGGCGCTGAAGGTGAGCGTGTCCCAGAACTGCGGGTCGTCGGTGAAGGCGTGCACGAAGTTGTCGAGGCCCGCGTAGCCGTTGCGCCACGGCTTGGTGGGGTTGTAGTTCTGCAGGCTGTAGTAGAAGACGCTGATGACCGGGTAGGCGATGAAGCCCAGCATCAGCAGGGCCGCCGGTGCGATCAGCAGGTACGGGAGCCTGCGGGGCGTCGCTGAGCCACGGCGCCGCCGGGGTGGCGCCGGTGGCTGTTTCGCCACGGCTGCGGCTTGGGCCATGACTGTTCTCCGTTCCTGTGCATGGAAGCGGCCTCGCGGTGAAGCGCTTCACGTACGTCGTTCGACATATCGACCGAGGAAGGTGGGGTTCAGGTTGCCCTCAGCCTGCGTACGGGTCCTGCACCTTGCCCGGCCGGGCCAGAAACGCGAAGTCGCAGCCGGTGTCCGCCTGGGTGATCTGATCGTTGTAGAGCGCTCCGTAGCCGCGCTCGTACCGCTCGGGGGGCGGCGTCCACTCCGCCCCGCGTCGCACAAGCTCCGCGTCGTCCACGTTGAGCCGGAGCGACCGCGCCCCGACGTCGAGGGTGATCGTGTCGCCGGTCCGCACCAGGGCGAGCGGTCCGCCTACGTACGACTCGGGTGCCACGTGCAGCACACAGGTGCCGTAACTCGTGCCGCTCATCCGGGCGTCGGAGATCCGCACCATGTCCCGTACGCCCTGCTTGAGGAGGTGGTCGGGGATGGGCAGCATCCCGTACTCGGGCATGCCGGGACCGCCCTTGGGTCCGGCGTTGCGGAGCACCAGCACGCTGTCCGCCGTGATGCCCAGCTCCGGTTCGTTGATGGTGCGTTGCATGGTCCGGTAGTCGTCGAAGACGACGGCGGGGCCGGTGTGCTTGAGCAGGCGCGGCTCGGCGGCGATGTGCTTGATGACGGCGCCGTCGGGGCAGAGGTTGCCGCGCAGTACCGCCACTCCGCCCTCGTCGGCGACGGGGTTCTCCCTGGTCCGGATGACATCGTCGTTGTGGACCAGGGCGGTTGAGAGCTGCTCGCGCATGCTGTCGTGGGACACCGTCGGCCGGTCCAGGTGCAGCAGGTCGGTGATCCGCGACAGGAACCCGGGGAGGCCGCCCGCGAAGTGGAAGTCCTCCATCAGGTAAGGGCCGCCGCCGGGGCGGACGTTGGCCAGTACCGGAACGGTCCGCGCGATCCGGTCGAAGTCGTCGAGCGTGAGCGTGACACCCGCGCGGCCGGCCATGGCGATCAGATGGATCACGGCGTTGGTCGAACCGCCGAGCCCGAGGACGGTCGTCACGGCGTCCTCGAAGGCCTCCGGGGTGAGGAGCTCGGACAACTTCCGGTCCTCGCGGACGAGTTCGACGATCCGCAGGCCCGAGGCGGCGGCCATCCGGTCGTGCCCGGAGTCGACGGCGGGAATACTGGACGCGCCCGGCACCGTCACCCCCAGCGCCTCCGCCGCGGCGGTCAGCGTGGACGCCGTCCCCATCGTCATGCAGTGCCCCGGCGACCTGGCGAGCCCGCTCTCCAGTTCGGTCATCTCGCAGTCCCCGATGAGACCGGCCCGCTTGTCGTCCCAGTACTTCCACATGTCGGTGCCGGAGCCGAGGACCTCGTTGCGCCAGTGTCCCGGCAGCATGGGCCCGGCGGGCACGAAGACCGCCGGCAGGTCGACGGAGGCGGCCCCCATCAGGAGCGCGGGCGTGGACTTGTCGCAGCCGCCCATCAGCACGGCCCCGTCGACGGGGTAGGACCGCAGCAGTTCCTCGGTCTCCATCGCGAGCAGGTTGCGGTAGAGCATCGGGGTCGGTTTCTGGAAGGTCTCGCTGAGCGTGGAGACCGGGAACTCGAGCGGGAAGCCGCCGGCCTGCCACACCCCGCGCTTGACGGCCTGCGCACGGTCCCGCAGGTGCACATGGCAGGGGTTGATGTCGGACCAGGTGTTGAGGATCGCGATGACCGGCTTGCCCAGGTGCTCCTCGGGCAGATAGCCGAGCTGGCGGGTCCGGGCCCGGTGGCTGAACGAGCGGAGCCCCTCGGTGCCGTACCACTGGTGGCTTCTGAGCTCCTCGGGGCGCTTCATATGGACCACCCCGCGGCGATCTCGGCGACTTCGGCGCGCGCGTCCTCGGGCAGCGGGCTGCTCGGCGCGCGCACGTCGCGGCGGCACAGGCCCAGGGAGGCCAGGGCTTCCTTGACCACGGTCACGTTGTCGGCGGAGGCGTTGGCCGCGCGCAGTTCCTCGAAGCGGCGGATCTGCTCCCAGACCTTCATGGCGGCCGGGTAGTCGCCCGATCGAAGCGCTTCGATCATGTTCAGCGAAACGGACGGGGCGACGTTCACGAGCCCCGAGGTGAAGCCGGTGGCGCCCGCGGAGAAGTACGAGGGCGCGTACGGCTCGGCGAGACCCGCGACCCACACGAACCGTTCGAGTCCCGCGTCCCTGGCGAAGGCGGCGAAGCGGGCGGCGTCCGGCACGGCGTACTTCACGCCGATGACGTTCGGGCAGTCGTCGGCGAGCTCGGCGAGCCGCTCGCCGGGGAGCAGCGGATTGCGGATGTAGGGCACGACTCCCAGTTCGGGCACGGACTCCGCGATCGCCCGGTGGTAGTCGACCCAGCCGCTCTCCGACACATACGGGTGGATGGGCTGATGGACCATCACCATCTGCGCCCCGAGGTCACGTGCGTGCCGTGCGGTGGCCACGGCGGTCGGCACGTCGTGCCCGACTCCGGCCAGGACGACCGCCCGGTCCCCCGACTCCTCGATGGTCAACTCCGTGACGAGCTGCCGCTCCTGGGGTGTGAGGGCGTAGAACTCGCCGGTATTGCCGTTGGGCGTGAGGGTCGTGATCCCTCCGTCGAGCAGTCGGCGCAGCAGGGCCCGGTGGGTGTCGCGGTCGATGGTCCCGTCCTGCGCGAACGGAGTCACGGGGATCGCCACGACCTCGGCGAGCGCCGCCCGCTGGGTCTCGTACGTCGCTGACGCTGTCATGCCTGTCCGTCCTCGCTCGGGCCCTGGGAGAAGGCGGCGTCCTGGCCCTGGGGGAGGTTTCCGACCCGGCCCCGCGGCAGGTTCTCGTCCCGGCCCTGCGGGAGATTCCCGTCCCGGCCCTGCGGGAAGTCCCCTTCTTGGAACTGGGGAAAGGCCCGTCGTACGAACGACGCGATGTGGCCGTGCAGCGCCGCCGCCGCGCCGTCGGCGTCTCCGTCGAGGGCGAGCCGCAGGATCTCCCGGTGCTCGCCGGCCTCGCGTTCCCAGGAGGGATCGGCGGCCCAGGCCACGGCGGAGACCAGCGCGGCCTGGTCCCGCACCTCGTCGAGCATCCGGCCGAGCAGCGGATTGCCGCAGGGCACGTACAGGGCGCGGTGGAACTCCCGGTTGGCCAGGGAGCGTTCGGCGGTGTCGGAGGCCTCGTCGGCACGGGTCAGGGCGTCGCGCGCGGCCTCCAGCGAGGCCTTCCGGCGGACGGCCCGGCGCAGCGCCTCCGGTTCGAGCAGCAGCCGTACGTCGTACACCTCGCGCGCCATGTCCGCGTCCACCATGCGCACCGTGACGCCCTTGTACTGGTTCATCACGACGAGCCCGGTACCGGCCAGGGTCTTGAGCGCCTCGCGCACGGGCGTCTTGGACACCCCGAACTGCGCGGCGAGCTCGGTCTCGACAAGGGCCTGTCCCGGGGTCAACTGCCCGGTGAGGATGCGGTGTTTGATGCCTTCCAGCACGAACTGCGTGCGGGACGGAATCGGCGTGGGCACAGAGGTCATGCGCGCCTCTCGGATCTCTCGGATCTCACATATCGCGTCTCATATATGACGTACGAAGTACGACGCGTTGAAAGTAGGGGCGCGCCTTTGTTTCGTCAACGCTTCTCACAAAAGAAGGCGGTGTGACGGGCCAATCGGCCTGTCACACCGCCTTCTTGGGTGTCGGAGCGCTACGGCTTCCAGCCGGGATCACGCCCGCTGAGCCCGATCGTCCGGTCGAGCAGCGGCGCGTCGTCGGGAACCGGCACCACGGGCCCGAAGATGCCTCCGCCCCGGCCCGGATCCGCGGCCGCGGCGAGCAGGAACTCGTGCGCCATCCGCAGGGCGGCGGGGTCGGGTTCGTACAGCTGGCCGGTGGCACGGGCCAGGTCCCAGCCGTGTACGACCAGTTCGTCGACGGCGACGGCGCCCGCGACCGCGCCGGGCAGCGACACCCCGCCCGCCCGGGTGTCACCGGTCCAGGCGGCCGGGTCGCGCCAGGCTTCCGCCAGCTCGTCCATCACCTTGGGCAGCGCCTCGCGCCAGCCGGGCTCGATGTCCGGCACGGCGGCCTCCGGGCTGGTGTCCGTGGTGGGCCCGAGATCCTTGCGCGCGGCGTCCCGGAAGGCGGTGGCGAGCCCGATCAGGTGGCCCAGCATGTTGTGCACGGCCAGGTCCGGACAGGGGGTCGCGGCCGTCAGCTGCCCGTCGGTCACTCCCGCCCCCAACCGCGCGAGGATCCGGGTCTGGGGCCCGAGGTCGAGCATCCCGTCGGTCATCCGCTTCTCCTCAGAGTTCGTACGTGTCTCCACTGCTGGGTAGACCGGCGAACGTACGAAAACTCATCGCCCGCGCCCTGAGGACGGCCCTCCGGAGGCTGGTCAGGCGTTCGAGCCGCCGGGATGCTCGATGCCACAGCCCGCGAGAAGGGGAACCCCCGTGAAAGCCATCGTCCAGGATGCCTACGGCAGCGCCGACCTGCTGGAACTGCGTGACATCGACCGGCCCGCGCCCCGGGACGACGAGGTGCTGGTCGAGGTGCGCGCCGCGGGGGTCGACCCGAGCGTCTGGCACCTCATGACGGGCAGGCCGCTGGTCGCCCGCGCCGCCTTCGGGGTGCGCAGGCCCAGGAATCCCGTCCGGGGCTGGGACGGCGCGGGCCGGGTCGAGACGGTCGGCGCGAAGGTGACCGCGTTCAAGCCGGGCGACGAGGTGTTCGGCAACTGCGACGGCTCGTTCGCCGAGTTCGCGCGTGCCAAGGCCAAGCGGCTCGTCCTCAAGCCTCCCGGCCTCACCTTCGAACAGGCCGCCGCCCTCCCCGTCTCCGGCATGACCGCCCTCCAGGCCCTGAGCGGCAGGTCCCGCCCGGCGCCGGGCGACCAGGTGCTCGTCATCGGCGCCTCCGGCGGCGTCGGGTCCTTCGCCGTCCAACTTGCCGCGATGTACGGCGCCGTGGTGACCGGCGTCTGCGGTCCAACCGGCACGGATTTCGTACGGTCCCTGGGCGCCACCCACGTCCTCGACCACACCCATGAGGACATCACCGCAGGCCCGCACCGGTACGACGTCATCGTGGACTGCGCGGGGCAGCGACCGTTGCCCCTGCTGCGCCGGGTCCTGGCACCGCGCGGCACCCTGGTCATGGTCGGCGGAGAGGGCGGGAGCGCCTTCTTCGGCGGGATGAGCCGCGAACTCCGGGCGTCCCTGCTCTCGCCCTTCGTCGGCCAGAACCTCCGCAACCTCGTCTCCCTCCCCCGCCACGAGGACCTCCTGACCCTCAAGAACCTTGCCGAGGAGGGGAAGATCACCCCGGCCATCGACCGCACCTACCCGCTCGCCGAGGCAGCCGACGCGGTCCGGCACCTGGAGAAGGGCCACCCGCGGGGGAAGCTCGTCCTCACCGTCTGACGAGGATGTACAGGGCATCTGCCCGATCCCCGGACCAGGTCCTTAGCCGCACGATGACGGCATGGCGACATGGGTGGTCACACGCGTCCTACGGGACCGGAACGCGGGTCTGTGTCTGAGTGCGGTCGTGGTCTCCGGCTTCGGCTCGTCGGCGCTGTGGCTGGTGTCCGGCGTCTGGGTCAAGGACCTGACCGGCTCGGACGGCCTGGCCGCGCTCTGCGTCTTCGCGCTCTGGGCGCCGACCCTCGTCGGCCCCGCCCTGGGCACCCTCGCGGACCGCACCCGCCGGCGGCCGCTCCTCATCGGCACGAACCTGCTGCTCGCCGCGCTGCTGCCGGTCCTGTTCGCCGTGGACGCGCCGGACCGCCTGTGGATCCTCTTCACGGTGCTCCTGGTGTACGGCGCCGCGGGCGTCGTCCATGACGCGGCGGAGTCGGCGCTGATCGTCTCGGCCGTCGACAGGTCGCTCCTCGGCGACTTCAACGGCCTGCGCATGACGGCCAACGAGGGGATGAAATTGCTGGCTCCGCTCGCCGGCGCGGGCCTGTACGCCGTGTACGGCGGGGCGCGGGTGGCGCTCCTGGACGCCGTGACGTTCGCGCTGGCCGCGGGTGTGTACGCGCTGCTGCGGACGCATGAGGCACCGCCGCCCAAGGCCGCCTCGGACTGGCGCGCGCGGACCGCCGAGGGCACCCGCCGCCTCTGGGCGCACCCCCGGCTGCGCCCGCTCGTGCTGGCCGGCGGCACGACCATGCTCTTCGCGGGCGTCAACGGCGCGACGGTCTACGCGGTCGCCGAGGGCCTCGGCCACTCACCCGCGTACGTCGGTCTCCTGTACGCCGTGCAGGGCACCGGCTCGGTGGTGACCGGGGTGGCCGCGGGCCCTCTCCTGCGCCGTCTGGGCGAGCGCCGTTTCGCGGGATACGGCATCGCCCTCACCGCCCTGGCCGTCACGGCGCGCGCCCTCCCGTACGACGCGGTGGCCCTCGCCTCGGCCGCGGTGATCGGTGCCGGCCTCCCCTGTGTGCTGATCGCCGCGCTCACCGCCGTCCAGCGCGAGACCCCGGGCGCACTGCTGGGCACGGCGACAGCCACCGCCAACACCCTGATGTTCGCCCCGAACGCGGCCGGCCTCGCGGTGGGCGCGGGCCTGGTCGAACTCATCGACCACCAGGTGCTGTTGGCGGTACTCGGCCTTGTGCGACTGGTGACGGTCGTGCCCCTGCTGCGGTCTCAGCCGAGCCGCGCGAGCGCCTGAGTCACCAGCGACAGGTCCTCGTCGGACGCCAGCCCCGCGTGATACAGCCGTACCTCGGTGGCTCCCCGCCCGACGGCCCCCGCCACGTCCTCGCCGAGCTCCGCCGGACGGCCCCCCATACCGCTCACCACGGTGAAGTTCGCCGCGAGCACGCTTCCCTCAACACCCCTCTCGGCAAAGGGAGTCAGCAGTCCGGGCCCGCCCGCGCACGGGACGACGACACCGTCGGCGACGGACAGGATGTGCCCGGGGTCCACGCCGGCGTTCGCGCCGCAGTGGTAGGAGACCGGGTCCGCGTGCAGCAGGATCCGGAACCCCTCGGGGGCGGCCGAGCCCACCGCGGCGACGGTCTCCGCCTGGAGGGAACGGGCGACGGAGTCCCGCCAGGCGCGCGTGGCCGCCGCGGGCTCGCCGCCGAGCAGTTTCTCCACGGCCTCCCAGCCCCCGCCGGGAGTCTCGCCCCGCCACACGGGCTCCAGGGCCCGCCGGACCGAGGCCGCCAACTCGTCCGGATCCAGACCCTGTTGCCCGAAGCCGGTCCGGCACGAGGGGCAGAAGCACAACGACATCAGGTACTGCCCAGCCTCCCCGAGCCCCACCCCCGCCGTCTTGTCGTGGCCGTGCAGGTGTGCGAGCCCGTACCAGCCGAGTGACTCCAGTTCGGTACCGCCGGCCCCGGGCCGCACCGCCGCCTCGACGGCCAGGTCGACCAGGTAGGCGCGCGTGCCGGGCTGGGCGATACAGGGGGCCCACGGATAGCGGTCCCCGTAGGCGTTGACCACGGAGGTCTCCGGAAACTCCTCCCCCATACGGGAGTTGTGCGCGAGCACCACCCAGGTGTGCACGTCGAGTCCGGCCCCGGCGAGCGCGTCGGCGGCCTCCCCGTACGCGTCACCCGGCGCCCAGTCCCCCGCCGCGTACGGCCGCGGCGTCCGCCCCTCCCACCGCTCGCCCACGGGGTAGAGCACCGCGGCGTGCGAGGCGGTGACGATCCGGTGCCGGGGGTGGCGTGGCGTCAGCGCGCGGGTGGAGTGGTACGCGGAGGCGAGTGTCGCCTGCCGTACGCCGAGATGGGCGATCCGGCCGGCGGCCTCCGGGTCTCCGACGACGTCCCAGGGATAGACGAACGCGGACGATCTCACTTGCCCTCCCGGGGGATCCGCTGCGGCACGGTCACGCGCCCTCCTCGATCAGCGCGTAGCCGCGCTCGATCAGCTCCGCGAGCCGCTTCACATGGTCCGCGGCAGGCTCGTGCAACGGCGGCCGCACCTCGCCCACGTCCAGCCCGCGCAGCCGTACTCCCGCCTTGACCAGCGAGACGGCGTACCCGCGCCCCTGCGCCCGCAGGTCGACGAACGGCCGGTAGAAACCGTCGAGCAGCCGGTTCACGACCTCGTCGTCCCCGGTGTTGAGCGCCTTGTGGAAGGCCAGGGCGACCTCGGGAGCGAAGCAGAACACGGCGGAGGAGTACAACGTGATGCCCACCCCGCGGTACGCGAGCCCGGTCAGCTCGGCCGTCGGCAGCCCGTTGAAGTAGAGGAACTCACCCGGGACCTCACTGCGCACCGCGCTCACGATCCGCTGCACCAGGTCCAGGTCCCCGAGCCCGTCCTTGAACCCGATGATCCCCTCGCTGCGGGCCAGTTCGACCACGGTCTCCGGTGTGAACACGGCGTTGTCGCGCTGATAGACGATCACCGGCAGCGAGGTCGACGTCGCGAGCTCGCGGTAGTGCCGCAGCAACCCCTCCTGCCCGGCCACGACGAGATACGGCGGCATGGCGAGCAGTCCGTCGGCCCCGGCCGTCTCGGCGAGCCGGGCGAACCGCACGGCGAGCGCGGTGCCGTACCCGGCGCCCGCGACGACCGGCACGCGCCCGTCCGCCGCCTCGACCGCCGCGCCGACGCACGCCTCGAACTCCTCGGGGGTGAGCGCGTGGAACTCCCCGGTGCCGCAGCAGGCGAAGACGGCGGCGGCCCCGGCCTCGACGCCGCGCCGCACATGCTCCCGGTAGACGTCGAGATCGACGGCGCCGTCAGGGCCGTACGCGGTGACGGGGAAGAACAGCGGCCCGCTGGGGATGCTGAGCCGAGCGGCAAGGGGGGCTGACGTCACGGACTCTCCCTATGCGGTGCACTCTTCATCAGCGCACGTATCTCAGTGACCGTCTTTCGGTGCACGTTTCTGATCCATGTCCATATTTCTGAACGGATCCACGCTAAGCCGCGACCTTGGGGCCGGTCAAGCGCGCACACTCGCTTCACGGAGGCGGATTTCCCCCCTCCGCGCGAGACTTGACGTGAACCGTCGACAATCCCTAGCGTGTCCATGGATGTGAATCTCGTACATACATGCGCATGACCTACGGTGCCGATTCAAGGAGACCCGAGGATGCCCGCTCCCCGAACCGTTCTGCTCACCGGCGCCGCCGGCGGCCTCGGCACCCTGATGCGGGGCCTGCTCCCGAAGTACGGCTACGAGCTGCGCCTCCTCGACCTGCTCCCCGTCGAGGGCGAGCCGGACGCGATCACCGCGGACCTCGCCGACCGGGCGGCACTGCGCGAGGCGGTACGGGGCGTCGACGCGATCATCCACCTCGCGGGCATCTCCCTGGAAGCCTCCTTCGACAAGATCCTCAAGGCCAATATCGAGGGAACGTACAACCTGTACGAGGCGGCCCGCGAGGAGGGCGTACGGCGCATCGTCTTCGCCTCCTCCAACCACGCGGTGGGGTACACCCCGCGCCCGCGGGGCGACGACCCCCTCATCCCCATCGACACCCCGCGCCGCCCGGACACCTTCTACGGCCTGTCGAAGTCCTTCGGCGAGGACCTGGCCCAGTTCTACTGGGACAAGCACGGCCAGGAGACGGTCTCGGTCCGCATCGGCTCGTGCTTCGCGGAGCCGTCGAGTGTGCGCATGCTCTCCGTCTGGATGAGCCCCGAGGACGGCGCCCGCCTCTTCCACGCGGCCCTGACCGCCGAGGACGTACGGCACACGGTCGTCTACGGCTCCTCCGCCAACACCCGCCTGTGGTGGGACCTCTCGACCGCCCGGGCGCTCGGCTACGAACCGCGGGACGACTCCGAGCCGTACGCGGAGAAGATCATCGCCGAACAGGGCGAGCTCGACCCGGACAACCCGGACCACGCCCACCTCGGCGGCCACTTCACCACGCACCCGCCGATCTGGCCGTACTGAGGCCACGGCGGCACCAAGGCGAAACGTCCGAGGGCGGGCGGGCACCGAACGGGCCCGCCCGCTCCCGTGTTCGGGCACAGCCCCTGCCCGATCCCACCTCCCCAGCCGCTCCGCCCCTGGTCCGCCGCGGGCACCCGTGACGTGAAACGGGCCCAGCCGGGCACCATCGGGCATGCAACAAGCCTGGTCAGTGGCCGATACCCGCTGTAGAACTTCCCTACAAGAACCCACCGGGCCCGAACGGGCAGTGCGCGGCGTCGCGTTCACCCGGAGCGGTCTCGCACACCGGGCAAGGGAGCGGGTGACGGCCATGGCAGCCATGACGGCGGAGGAGCGTCAGCGCGAGATCGTCCGGGCCGCCCGCCGTACGGGCTCGGTCGACGTGACCGCGCTCGCCGCCGAACTGGGCGTCGCGAAGGAGACCGTACGGCGCGATCTGCGCACCCTGGAGGACCACGGCCTGGTACGCCGCACCCACGGCGGCGCCTATCCCGTGGAGAGCGCCGGGTTCGAGACCACGCTCGCCTTCCGCACCACGAGCCAGGTGCCCGAGAAGCGCCGGATCGCGGCCGCGGCGGCCGAGCTGCTCGGAGACGCCGAGACGGTCTTCGTCGACGAGGGCTTCACTCCGCAGCTCATCGCGGAGGCGCTGCCCAGGGACCGCCAGCTCACCGTGGTCACCGCCTCCCTGGCCACCGCGGGCGCGCTCGCCGAGGCCGACAACACGAGCGTCCTGCTGCTCGGCGGCCGGGTCCGCCCCGGCACGCTGGCGACCGTGGACCACTGGACGACGAAGATGCTCGCCGGCTTCGTCATCGACCTGGCGTTCATCGGCGCCAACGGCATCTCCCGCGAACACGGCCTCACCACCCCCGACCCGGCGGTCAGCGAGGTCAAGGCCCAGGCGATCCGGGCCTCCCGGCGCACGGTCTTCGCGGGCGTGCACACCAAGTTCGGCGCGGTCAGTTTCTGCCGGTTCGCCGACATCAGCTCCCTGGAGGCGATCGTCACCAGCACGCTGCTGCCGGCCTCCGAGGCACACCGGTACTCACTGCAGGGCCCGCAGGTCATCCGCGTCTGAAAACCCGACTCACCCGACTCACTCGAGTCCGAGAACCCAACCCACCCGAGTCCGAGAACCCAACTCACCCACCCAGGGCACACGCACACCGCTCCACATCCCTTATCTCCCCTTATGTCTATGTCCAGGAGTGATCCATGCGAACCCCGAGCCGACGGAGGCCGCGCGCACTGCTCGCCGCGGCCGCCGCAGGGACGCTGCTCACCCCGCTGCTCTCCGGCTGCTGGACCGGAGCGGGCGGGGCGGGCTCCGGCGGGAACTCCATCAACGTACTGATGGTCAACAACCCGCAGATGGTCGAGTTGCAGAAGCTCACCGCCGCCCACTTCACCAAGGAGACCGGCATCAAGGTGAACTTCACCGTGCTGCCGGAGAACGACGTCCGCGACAAGATCAGCCAGGACTTCGCCAACCAGGCGGGCCAGTACGACGTCGCCACCCTCAGCAACTACGAGATACCGATCTACGCCAAGAACGGCTGGCTGCACGAGATGGACTCCTACGTGCGCGGCGACTCCGCGTACGACGAGGAGGACATCCTCAAGCCGATGCGGCAGTCCCTCACGGCAGAGGACGGCAAGCTCTACGGGCAGCCGTTCTACGGCGAGTCGTCCTTCCTGATGTACCGCAAGGACGTCTTCGCGGAGAAGGGCCTCACGATGCCCGCGCACCCCACCTGGCAGCAGGTGGGCGAGCTGGCCGCCGAGGTCGACGGCGCCGAGTCCGGCATGAAGGGCATCTGCCTGCGCGGCCTGCCCGGCTGGGGCGAGATCATGGCCCCCCTCACCACCGTCGTGAACACCTTCGGCGGCACCTGGTTCGACAAGGACTGGAACGCGCGGCTCGACTCCCCCGAGTGGGAGGCGGCCACGAAGTTCTACGTCGACCTCGTCCGCGAGCACGGCGAGGCCGGCGCCGCCCAGTCCGGCTTCGCCGAGTGCCTCAACAACCTGACCCAGGGCAAGACGGCCATGTGGTACGACGCCACCTCCGCCGCGGGTTCGCTGGAGGCGGCCGACTCTCCGGTCAAGGACAAGATCGGCTACGTACCCGCCCCCGTGGAGAAGACCGACTCCTCAGGCTGGCTCTACACCTGGGCCTGGGGCATCCAGGACGCGTCCCGGAACCCGGACAAGGCCTGGAAGTTCGTCTCCTGGGCGTCCAGCAAGGAGTACGAGGAACTGGTCGGCGACGAGATCGGCTGGTCCAACGTCCCGGCCGGCAAGCGCGCCTCGACCTACACGAACGCCGACTACCTCAAGGAGGCCGGCGCCTTCCAGGAGATGACGAAGGACGCCATCGAGGGCGCCAAGCCCACCGACCCCGGAGTCCAGCCGCGCCCCGCGCCCGGCATCCAGTTCGTCGGCATCCCCGAGTTCACCGACCTCGGCACCAGGGTCTCCCAGGAGATCAGCGCGGCCATCGCCGGACGCCAGTCCGTCGAGTCGGCCCTGAAGAAGTCCCAGAGTCTCGCCGAAGAGATCTCGAAGGAGTACGAGGGACGATGACCGCCACGACGACAGCACCCCCGGCCACCACTTCGGTACCCGACACCCGAAGGCCGCCCTCCGACCGGTTGCGCGCCTGGGCCACCCGCGCCCCTCTCCTGCCGGCCCTGATCTTCATGGTCGTGGTGACCCAGCTGCCCTTCGTGGCCACGCTGGTGATCTCCTTCTTCGACTGGAACGCCCTCTACCCGGACGCCCGCGAGTTCACCGGCTTCGGCAACTACACGGACGTACTGACCGACGCCGACCTGCGCCACTCGGTCTGGACGACGATCCTGCTGACCGTGACCGTGGTCCTGGTCAGCCTGGTCCTCGGCCTGCTGCTCGCCCTGCTCCTGGACCGGAAGTTCCGCGGCCGGGGCATCGTCCGCACCCTCCTCATCGCACCGTTCCTGGTGGTCCCCGTCGCCGCGGCCCTGCTCTGGAAACACGTGCTCTACAACCCGGAGTACGGCCTCTTCAACGGCTTGCTGCACTATGTGGGCGGCCCGGAACCCGACTGGATCTCCAACACACCGCTGCTGGCCGTCGAGGCGTCCCTCGTCTGGCAGTGGACCCCGTTCATGATGCTGATCCTGCTCGCGGGGCTGCAGAGCCGCGACCACCAGCAGATCGAGGCCGCGAAGGTGGACGGCGCGAACGGCTGGCAGGTCTTCCGCTACCTCACACTCCCCCACCTGCGCCGCTACCTCGAACTCGGCGCCCTGCTCGGCTCGATCTACATCGTCCAGAACTTCGACGCGGTCTTCACGATCACCTCGGGCGGCCTGGGCACCGCGAACCTCCCCTACACCGTCTACCAGAGCTTCTACCAGGCCCACGAGAACGGCCTCGCCTCCGCGGCCGGCGTCCTGGTCGTCATCGGCTCGATCATCATCGCGACCTTCGCACTGCGCGTGGTCTCGTCCCTGTTCCGCGAGGAGGGGTCCCGCTGATGGCCACCACAGCGACACCCGCACGTACCGCTCCTGCCGTTCCCGCCCGTCCCACTCGCCGAGGCCGGGGAGCGGGCCTCGGCCTGGCCGCCTGGCTGGCAGGCATCGTCTTCTTCCTCCCCATCGCCTGGATGGCGCTGACGTCCTTCCACTCCGAGACGGACGCGGCGACCAACCCGCCGTCCTTCGGGGCGGCCCTCACCCTCGACGGCTACCGCGAGTTCTTCGGCACCGGCGGCGGCGCGAGCCCCTGGCCCGCGCTCCTCAACTCGACCGTCGCGTCGCTGGTCTCCACCCTCTGCGTCCTGCTCCTGGCCTTCCCCGCGGCGTACGCGCTGTCCATCCGCCCGGTGAAGAAGTGGACGAACGTCCTGTTCTTCTTCCTGTCGACGAAGATGCTCCCGGTGGTGGCGGGCCTCCTGCCGATCTACCTCTTCGCCAAGAACGCCGGAATGCTCGACAACATCTGGCTCCTGGTCATCCTCTACACCTCCATGAACCTGCCGATCGCGGTGTGGATGATGCAGTCCTTCCTCGCCGAGGTCCCGGTGGCGGTGATCGAGGCCGCCCAGATCGACGGCGCGAGGCTGCCGACGATCCTCGGCCGGGTGGTGGGCCCCATCGCGCTGCCCGGCATCGCCGCCACGGCCCTGATCTGCTTCATCTTCAGCTGGAACGAACTCCTCTTCGCCAGGGTCCTCACCGGCGTGGTCGCCGAGACGGCCCCCGTCTTCCTGACCGGCTTCATCACCAGCCAGGGCCTGTTCCTGGCGAAGGTGTGCGCCGCGTCGCTCGTCATCTCCCTGCCGGTACTCGCCGCGGGGTTCGCTGCCCAGGACAAGCTGGTCCAGGGCCTCTCGTTGGGAGCCGTGAAATGAAGGCCGCAGTCATCGAGTCCGTGGGCCGCGCCGTGGTGGCCGAGGTCCCGGACCCGACGCCGGGCCCCCGCGAGGTCGTCGTCGAGGTCGCCGCCTGCGGCCTCTGCGGCACCGACCTGCACATCCTCCAGGGCGAGTTCGCCCCCAAGCTGCCCATCGTGCCGGGGCACGAGTTCGCCGGCGCGGTGGTCGGGGTCGGCACCCAGGTCACCGAACTCTCGGTCGGCGACCGCGTGGCCGTGGACCCCTCCCTCTACTGCTACGAGTGCCGGTACTGCCGTACGGGCCACAACAACCTCTGCGAACGCTGGGCCGCCATCGGCGTCACCACGGCCGGCGGCGCCGCCCAGTTCGCCGTCGCTCCCGTCGCCAACTGCGTGAAGCTCCCCGAGCACGTCCGCACCCAGGACGCGGCCCTCGTCGAACCCCTGTCCTGCGCGGTACGCGGCTACGACGTCCTCAACTCCCGCCTCGGCGCCCACGTCCTCATCTACGGCTCCGGAACGATGGGCCTGATGATGCTCGAACTGGCCAAGCGCACCGGTGCGGCGAGCGTGGACGTCGTCGACCTCAACGAGCGGCGCCTGGTGACGGCCCAGCAGCTGGGCGTCTCCGCCTCGGCCACGAACGCCGACGAACTCGACCGCCCACAGGGCTGGGACCTGGTCATCGACGCGACCGGCAACGCCGCGGCGATCCAGGACGGCCTGGAACGGGTGGCCAAGGCGGGCACCTTCCTCCAGTTCGGAGTGGCGGACTACGCGACCCGGGTCACGATCGACCCGTACCGCATCTACAACCAGGAGATCACCATCACCGGCTCGATGGCCGTCCTGCACAGCTTCGAACGAGCGGCGGAACTCTTCGCGACCGGTGTCCTGGACCCCGACGTCTTCATCAGCGACCGCCTGCCCCTGACGAGCTATCCCCAGGCACTGGAGCAGTTCGCGTCGGGGGTGGGCCGGAAGATCGTGGTGGTGCCGTAACGGGCGGCGGATCCTCAGCCTCCGGAGTGCTTCTCAGCCCTCCGGCGTGCCTTCAGCCCCTCCGGCGTCTGAGGAGCGGGGTCTGGGGCGGAGCCCCAGGAACAAGGGACGGGAAGGGGCGGAGGGGGCGAAAACCCCGGCCCCCCCCCCCCCCCCCCCCCCCCCCCCCCCCCCCCCCCCCCCCCCCCCCCGGGGGGGGGGCCGCCCCCCCGCCCCCCCCCGGGGGCCCCCCAGTGGACCCATG